>DASPTU010000015.1:0-4171 GCA_035623255.1 Terriglobales bacterium
AAGTGCGAGCCACCTGATTTTAAATCCGCCGGTCCTCACTTCGCTGGCGCCCATTCCCACGAAAGCATGGGCATGCCCGCTGGCGACATTCCTGACTTTTCATTGATCGTTGCCGCGGACGGGACGGCTCACGCCACCACCGTTGCTCCGAACGTCACCCTGGGCACTGACGAAAGCTCTGTCTTCAGCAACGGCGGCACTGCGATTGTCATTCATGCCGTTTCTGGCGGTTCCGGAAGCGCTGCACCAGCCCGAATCGCCTGCGGCGTGATCAGCAAACCGGAATAACTTTCACAAAGATTAATCAAAGATTAAGCTTTGATCGAGTGAGGAGCCCTGTGGCTTCCATCACATCGGACGATGCCCGCAGTCACTGCGGCGCGATTTCGTCGACAGTAGCGTAAAGCAGAAATCACGAAGCATCGCTCCCGACGCCGACACTTGCCAGGCGTTCTGACGGCCCAAATTCCACCACCCCGGATGCCGAAAGACGGAGGGCAAGGCGCGCTAATCGTGTGCGCCTTGCAAGGGCACGCAATGCAATCAAAGGCCATTCACGCTGTGCACGTCGGCCAGCGGTGGCCCTTAACTACAGGTCAAGTCGGTGGCGTGTTTGCACTTCTGGCTTGTTCGCTCACTCTCCTTATCTGGTTAGGGTCTGCGCAGTCTGCAGGACAGCTTCCGCCGTCTGGCTGGACTCTGGTCTGGAGCGATGAGTTCAACGGTCCCAACGGCTCTCCGCCGGATCCCGCCAAGTGGGCTTTCGATACCGGCGGTCATGGCTGGGGCAACAACGAGCTGGAGTATTACACGGCGCGTCCGCAGAACGCGCAACAGCAGAACGGAAATCTTGTAATAAACGTGATCCGGGAAGCGTACACAGGCCCGGACGGCGTTACGCGCAACTACACTTCGGCGCGCTTGAAGACGGCGGGCCTGTTTTCGCAAGCCTACGGCCGCTTCGAGGCGCGCATCAAGATTCCTTACGGCCAGGGCATCTGGCCGGCGTTTTGGATGCTGGGCGCAGACATTCCAACCAAGGGATGGCCCGCTTGCGGCGAAATCGACATCATGGAGAACGTCGGCTTCGAGCCGTCCACCGTGCATGGCAGCATGCACGGGCCAGGGTATTCCGGGGCGACGCCGCTGACGGGCCGCTTCGCCCTTCCCAGCGGGCGCTTTAGCGATGATTTTCACGTCTTTGCCATCGAGTGGGAATCCAAGGCCGTCCGCTTTTACGTAGGCAACAAACTGTATGAAACGAGAACGCCCAGCGACCTTCCTTCCGGCACGAACTGGGTGTTCGATCATCCATTTTTCATTTTGCTGAACGTCGCCGTCGGCGGCAACTGGCCCGGCAGTCCGGACCAAAGCACCGTTTTCCCCCAAGCGATGCTCGTGGACTACGTGCGGGTGTACGCGCGCAAAGAACGGTGAAATGCCGAAGGCGCGATTTCGGCGGGAGGTGACCAGAAATGAGTTGGCTTCAGGCCAGTGCACGTTGAATCGGGTTCTGAGCTTCGTATCTGTTTTTCTGTTTTTCAACGAGCGTGCCAGGAGCACGCGCAACGGTTTCTGATGTGAATTTTGACGGAGGCTAAGTATGAAGTGGCGAATCTTGGTTTGCAGCGTGGCGTTGCTTTGCTGCTGCGGGCTAACGCTAGCGCAATCAGATCGCGCAACCATTAATGGCGTGGTCAAAGACTCTTCGGGCGCAGTTGTGCCTGGAGTTGAGGTAACAGTAAAGAACGTAGACACCAACGATCAACAAAGTGTGGTCACCAACGACGACGGACTTTACTACGTCCGCAATCTCCCTGTTGGGACCTACACTTTGACTTTCATCAAGCCCGGATTCAAAGGTTTCGAGCGCAAAGGCGTCACCCTCCAAGTGAGCCAAATCGCGGAAATCAACGTCGTGCTCACGCTGGGTCCGGCGACGGAAACCGTGATAGTGACCGCCGAGGCGTCGTTATTGCAAACGCAGACTGCCGCGGTCACCACAAACCTGTCCAATGAGGCGGTCACCGAACTGCCCCTCAACGTGGTAGGGGGCCGCAACCTTGCTGCCTTTATGTTTGCCTTTGTCCCTGGCGTTGAGGGCGCCGGCGCTGCCGCGGCCGACCATGATTACGCTTCGCACATCGACGGAAGCCTGGCCATGACCAAGGAAGTGATGATCGACGGCACGTCGGCTGTGGCGCAACTGGGCGGCTACATCAGCGAGTCGCAGCCACCGATGGAAGCGGTTCGCGAATTCCAAGTGGAAACCAGCGGCATCCGCTCCGATGAAGGGCGCACCGGCGGCGGCGTGTTCCGCTACGAGATGAAGTCGGGTACCAACGATTACCATGGCAGCGCTTTCGGCTTCTTGCACAATGAGATCTTTGACGCCAATAGCGCCGCCAACAAACTGAGCATGATCTTAGACCCGACGCATGCATACCTGTATACCCGTCCGTCGGACAACATGTCCGATTGGGGCGTGAGCTTTGGCGGCCCGATTCTCAAGAATAAGCTGTTTTTCTATAGCGCCTTTGAACGCTACATGTTCAACAACTGGGGCTTGGGCGGGCAGTACGGCACTGTGCCCACTACGGCAATGTTAAACGGAGACTTGAGCGTATTGCTCAACAAGAGCGTGGTTCTTGGAACGGACGGCGCAGGAAACACCATCTACCAGGGTGCCATCTTTAACCCAGCAACTGGCGACGTCTTCGTTAACAACCAGATTCCGACCAGCATGTTCAGTACAGCTTCGCAAAAAATCATTGCTCTCTATAAGCAGTACTATCAGCCGGAGTCGGCCAATGTGCAAAATAACGCCATGCCGGCCGTCGTGCTGCCTTGGCAGCACAACAATGAAGTCAGCGTAAAGCTCGACTACAACTTTTCCGACCGGCACCACATGTACGGCTCATACATCTATATGGCCGAGCCGCGCTACCTCAACGATCAGGGTGGCATCTGGTCGCCCCTTGTCCCGTATGGGGGACCCCTCGCCAACTCCTACCATCACAACACCCACGCCCCTGCGGTTCGTTTCGGCGACTCCTATGCGTTTTCGTCCAATGTCCTACAGACGTTCCGCTTCACTGTGAACCGCTTCTATAACCCGAGTGTGGCGGTGTCGCAAACAGGCAATTGGCCTGAGACTTTGGGCCTGGGTTCCTACACCGGCAATTTCCCGCACATTAGCATGGACGGTTCCAGCTATACGCCATGGAACGTGGGCGGGATGGGAAGCCAGTACAATGATTTTTATGCAGCGAATACCATCATCCTGAACGATGACGTTTCGTGGGTAAAGAGCCGCCACACCTACAGGTTCGGTGGCGAATTTCGCGCCATGCAGTTCAACAGCCACCCTGACCTTGGTGTGATGAGCATTACCTTCGATCCTGCACAGACCGGCAACCCCACGGCTGCTTACGCTTCCAGTGTCGGCTCTGCCTGGGCGAGCTTCCTCTTGGGTGATGTCAACAAAGCTTCGGTGGGAACTCCCATCGATGTCTACGGTCGCCGCAAGGCCCTTTCACTCTATGCTTCTGACGACTTTAAGGTCACCAGCAAGCTGGTTTTGAACCTTGATCTGCGGTGGGACTACAACAACCCTTACAAGGAAAAGTACGGCAATTGGTCGGACTTTGACCCCACCCTCATCGATCCAGTCAAGGGTATACCCGGAGCGCTCGGCTTCCTGAGCAATGGAAGCCAGTCCTTCGAAAAGAAAGAATACTATCTGAATTTTGCTCCTCATGTAGGCGCCGCCTATCAAGTAACTCCCAAGACG
This sequence comes from Terriglobales bacterium, assembly GCA_035623255.1. Taxonomy (GTDB): domain Bacteria; phylum Acidobacteriota; class Terriglobia; order Terriglobales; family Acidobacteriaceae; genus JAFAGX01. The sequence goes on from DASPTU010000015.1 coordinate 3,794, forward strand.
GTCCTTCGCGCAAGCTTCGCGATCTTCTATGTTCCGCTGAACTTGAACACTTGGGGCGCCATCCCGTATAGCTTTGACCCCGGCTACGGCTACGCGAACATAGTCAATCCGACCGGCCTGCGTGCAGCGGCCTTCAACTGGGACAATGGCTATCCCGGGAAGTCAGTCGCCATCGGGAAGAACCCGAGCTACACGCAGTGGGGCATGGTCGAGACCGATCCACACGCTCTCATGCCTGGCAACACCCAGCAGTGGAACGTGGGCGTGCAGCGTGAACTGACCAAAACCATGAAAGTGGACGTAAGCTACGTGGGAAGCCACAGCTACCATCTGCAGAGTGGCTATCTTGCCGGGAATCAGCCTTCGGTGGCGAACTTC
>DASPTU010000016.1:0-19354 GCA_035623255.1 Terriglobales bacterium
CCTCTCCACAAAGTCGCGTGAGAAAGCTGTCCTTGTCTAGGATGCTGCAGCTTCAATAATTTGAAATCCTAGGCTGGCAGCTTTCCGCTTGAGATTGTGGATTTCCCGTTGGTGATGTGCCGCGTCGTAGACCTCGGCTCCTTGATCGACGAACTGCATGCCGAAGCGCAGCATGCGATAGATCAGCCGAGCCAGCTTGGCTGCCATCGCCTTAACCGCCACGGGAGCGTCCAACCTCCGTTTCAGGCGGCGGAATTGTGCCCCCAAATAGCTATCGCTTTGCCGCAAGCTAATGGCGGCCATGCGCAAAACTACGTTCAGCCGGTTATTCGTGGGTAGTCGCCCTTTGCCAATTACCCGATCGCCACTGACTCGGTTGTCCGGAGAAAGTCGTAACCAGGAAACAAAATGGTCTTCGCTGGGCCATTTGCTCATGTCCCATCCCGCTTCGCTGATCACCGTCATCGCGGTCAGAACATCGATCCCATCGATCTGAGTCAGGTCGGTCCCGGTGGTCCGAAATAATTGCTGGCGCAGGTCGAACTGCGGATGATTCTTATTGTTCCTGTGCTGGCGTCGTTTGCGTTTCTCTTCCCGCAGGTTGCCCCCCGCGCTTCGGTCCTTCCTTTGTGTGAGATAGTGCTGAAGCTGGGCATCGCATTCCGCCATCTGCTTCTGACAGAACTCGTAGCCTTCTTGTTCCTGCTGGAGCAGAAACAACAGATCTTGTTGCCAGTTGCCTTCCAGGCTGCGTGCGATCTCCTCCTCACTCGCCTTTACGTTGTAATTGCACAGCGCCGCCAGCTCATAGGGATCTCGCTGTCCTTGCAGGATGGCGTGAATAATGGCCTGTCCGCTCTTCCCGGTTATATCGCTTCATACGTTGGCCAGCTGGATGTTCATCTGTGTCAGTGCCTTCTGCATCCGCTGGATATGTCGGCTCGCACTCCGCAGCAGGTCCTGACGCTGCCGCCAATAGGTCCGCATGGTACGAATCTCTTGGGACGGCCGAAACGAATTCCGCAAGAGTCCGTAGGTGTGCAGCTTCATCAGCCATTGGCTTTCCTGTACGTCTGTCTTACGCCCCGGCAGATTCTTCGTCTCCCGTGCATTCACCAGGTACACTTCCAAGCCCGCGGCTTCCAGAATTTCGTAGACCGCAATCCAGTACACTCCCGTGGATTGCAGGGCCACGGTGCGAATCCCACATTGTGTCAGCCAAGCGGCCATTGCTTTTAGCTCGGCGGTGGTGCAGCCGAAGCGCCGCACAGGTTGCTCGTCTCGGGTGAAAGGCACCGCCACGTAGTGGGATTCGTTGCCGATATCAATGCCGGCCGCATCGGGATGCACTATCTCCAGATTGAGGTCTTCCGCCTGGATTCTCCGCGCCATCTCCCGTCGCTGCTTGCGGTTCATCTGGTTCCAACCCGCTGACTCGGGGCCACGCGCTGAGTGTGCGGGTTTTCTCTGCTTCTGCTTCGCCTGGTCTTTCCTGAACTTCATGCTATCCTTGTCCTCATTGATGAATTCAATCGGACTCGACCCGGCTAGCGAAACTTCACACTCTCTCCATCGGGGTCGGGCCATTTCCTTTTGCAAGGACAATACCCGCCACCATCCACGTAATCGCCAACACCGGAGCCATGCTTGTCGTCGGGCAGGAACGCTCCAAGGGAAGATACGGCCTTAGCTGTCGAGCCAGATTGTAGTGCGATTCTAAAATGCCGCCGAGCACCAGGGCCACTGAGCTCTCTCACGCGACTTTATGGTTCGCGTAACCGCTCCCAACGGAGCGGCTAGAGCTTGTCGGCTAGTGTTTATCACGAATCTGCAGTCGCAATCCGACGCTCGGGGTGAGGCGCAAAACCTTCCCTTACGTGCTCAGGGGATGGTTGCCGTCAACACGCGACGCGCTCTGCAGTGAGGTTTTGCACATGTGCCGTGCGCCATTAAGAGTCTCATGCCGCGAGCCGGGTTGCAAAGAAGGCATGTCGACGGGGAGGGAGCTGTTGAGAGCCGTAAGCCTGGGACGTTTCGATGGCGAATCCGCAAGCAGCAAGATCATGGCGGAGTATGGAGATGTCAAACAGACGGACTCGGTGAACTTCATGGCTCCGTCTGTAAGTGTCACCGACCCGCCGAAAGACTTGTATGTCCCTGATCAAACTCCTCTCGTTCTGGTCCTCTGTTGTCTCGACCAATACCGCCCAATCGTCGCCCGAAAGCCAAGTCCGGTTGGCGAGAGAAGGTTGTCCCAGTCCAATCACGTCGAAGATAAATATGCCACCAGGAGGCAGGGCGTCGGCGACGTGTTGAAAGAAACCGTTGATCAGACGGTCGGCGCCGACGACTTCGGAGTGGTAGGTTAAAGGTTCACCGACGGCGACGACCGCGTCATAGTCCTGTATCGGGGCGTCGTAGGCAGAGGCGTGGATGAAGTGCGCCGTCGGGACATTTGCACGCGCAATGCGCAGCAGTTCGGCGGAAGTGTCCACACCCGTTACGTCAAATCCGGCGTCTACGAGTGCTCTGGTTAGTGGTCCCGCACCACAGCCCACATCCATTATTTTGTGGATGGTTACACTGGAACTCTGCAGGCGGCGCACAATCTCGGCTGCTGCTCCGCGGGCGACGGTTTCAAATGCCGTCGCGTGTACATACGCCAGATCGGATTGGTACAGGGATTGCACGCCGTTGATTCTGAGCTTCTGGGCCACCATTGTGCAACTTCGTGAATTACGGGCAACCCTTTCGTTAGGCCTTTAGGAAAGGGTCGCCGACGATCCGGTCACTGCCGATCTGGCCGCTAGACACTACGCCGTTAGGGGCGACTAATCTGGGCTGCTTTGCAGTGGCGCCAAGACTTAATCTCCGGATAGCTCGTCATCCGGTCCAAGCACGCGCCCGCGATCACTGCGCGAGTCAGCGGTAATCGGCACGACTAGCTGCCACGAAAGAAGGCGTCAATCTGCTCTCGCAGAGGAGCGGGGCATTCGAGGTAGGGGAAATGGCCACAGTCTGTGAGCGTCACCAGGCGGGCACTGGGTATGGCTTGCGCCATGTGCTCGGCAGCAAAGGGAAAGAAGTCGTGGTCGCCGGTGATGACCAGCGCCGAGATGTTCAGGCCCCTGAGCTTGGGATGCAGGTCGAAGCCGTTGGGCGAGGCCCACGTCTCACTCACCAGCCGGTCTTCGATGGCTCTCGACTTGAGAATTCCCTCTTTCCCTGTTCGATGAAGCGCGCCTGCATTCTTACCATGAGCTTTTCGTAGTCCTCTGATCGCGCCAGCGCGGGTTCGAAGTGAACGCGATAGTAAGCCACGATGGCGTCGGGAGCGCCCTCTTTGTAAGCCGCAGTGTCTGCAATGGCCTTTCGCAGCTCCATTAGGACGGGCCATTTCTCCACCCGTTCCTTGCGGAAGCGGTTGATGTCGGCGGCGGAGGCGGGCGCGGGATCCATCAGCACAAGGCGCGAGACACGCTCTGGGTGGCGAAGCGCGTATTCAAGCGCCAGCACCGTGCCCCAGGGATGCCCAAGCAGCACCACCTTTTCGAGGTGAAAATGCTCTCGGACCTCATCGAGATCGGCCATTTCAGACCAGCGTAACGTCTTCGGCGTCCCGTAATCGGCCGAGCGGCCGCGACCGCGCTGGTCGTAATAAATGAGATGGAATTTGTCGGAGAGGCGATCCAGCTCAGGCAGAAGATAGGAGATGTCGAAGTCTGGGCCGCCATGCAGGACGATCATGGGCGTGCCCCGCCCAACTTCGCGGCAATACAGCCCGCACCTTGAACCGGGATGCGGCTCGCGCGCGCTCTCCGGCGTGCTTGCTTTGAGCTTCACCACCTGCGCATACGACGACGACGGCAAGAAACAGCATGGCTTTCATGAAGAAAAGCTACATCAGGGTCATAGTAGGTGCAATGGATAGAGCAGACCCGAGCTATAGGGGTGTCGAGTGGTTGGCCATCCAAGCTGACGGCACCCGGTTACCCGCCTTGTGCATCAGAGAGTCCCGCCTAGGCGGGAGATGATCTCAAGAAAAGCCCGGGTAACATGGTAGGGCGCCTTCCACGGGTCGACTTTTGTGTCGTCGATGCGGCCGTCGTGATAGAGTGCAGTATATACTTCACCGTATTGGTGATCGCTAAAGCGGTCCATAAAGAAGCGGGCCTGTTGATCAAAAGCCTGCCAATACTTCAGATCGCCTGTGAGCTGGTAGGAATTCAGCAATGCGACCAGGGCCTCGCACTGTTGCCACCATTCCATGTCCTTGTTCGTGGCTGACTCGGTGGCAGGACCGAAGCGGTAGACGCCTCCGTGCTCCTTGTCGAACCCGTAGCGGAGAGCATGCTCAACGAGCGCCAGGCTAGCGCGGCGAATCTTGGGGTCCTGTTGACGCCCCACACGTTGCGCTGCCTCCACGATCAGCCAACTGGCTTCCAAGTCGAGCCCGTACTCAGACTGCTTGGAGTCGCCGTCGCGATCGGCCACACTCCAGTCGTCGTGGAAGTAGTAGCGGCCGTAGCCGATATCGGTGTCGATGATCTTGTTCACAAAGATGTCCAGTAGCTCTTGCAGGCGCGCCCGAACTTGAGCGTCGCCGGTTACGCCGTAAAGTGTGGCCAGTGACTCCACGAGACCCAAGTGCCAGTCGTAAGATTTCCGTCCAAAAGATCCGGCGGCATTCGGGCCCTCCTTATAATCTTTGATGAATTGCCAATCCGCGGTGAAGGCGATCCGATAACCCCCATATTGGTTGTCATGGGCATGCTCGTCGATCACATGGAACAGGTCCAGCGCTTCGCGGGCAACCTGATCGTCGTGGAAGGCGAGGGCGTATTCGGCCAGCCCCTCCATGGTGTAGGACATGGGGTTCAACTGTTTTGTCGAATCGACGATCTTGCCTTCGCGACTGACCATGAAGTAGTAGCCTCCGTGATCTTTGTCCCACATCTTGTCACGCAGGAATTTCAGACACTCCGCCGCCATCGTTTGATACGCGGGGTCGGGATACCGGCGATAGGCTTCCGAGAACGACCAGAGCGCCCGCGAAATGAGCACAACCGATTTATTGCCTGAGCCGATCGGCTCACCACGCCGATTAAGCCGCCCCAGCAGGCCGCCGTATTCCTTGTCCTGAGCATGATCAATCCAGAATTGAAGGACACTGTGTTGCAGGGAGTCACGGAAGACCACGGGCCACTCACGGGCGGCCTCGCCGTTCATTTGGGCGAGTAGACTCGTCCCAACCATGCACTGGAGAAGCAGTACAAGACACAGGATTCTCTTCATATATCTGCTCCGTTTTTGGGCGGTACGTTCCAGGTGAGCACACGACAGGCACGCGGACCTGAGGGGAGCGGAACACTGGCCCGGAAAGCTCTGGTCCGCTTTCGGCTTCCGACAGACTCAAAAAGAGAGCTTCAGTGCTACCTGTCCAATCCGGCCGGGGAGAGAGCCTGTAACCTGACCGAAATTGCCCAGAATATCGCCGGTAACATCGTTGCCATTCGCGCCGCCCATGAATTGCGCGTGATTGAAAATGTTGAAGAATTCCGCCCGGAATTGCAGGCTTGTTCTCTCGGTTAGCAGGGTGTTCTTTTGCAGAGAGAAATCCCAGTTGTTTATGCCCGGACCATGAAAGAAGCGGCGCCTGGAATTGCCGGGAACCCCCAAGGTCTCCGCTGAGAATGGAGATGGATCGAACCAATAGCCGGTTTTGCGAATGTCACGAAAATGGATCGGCTGGCCATTGTAGTTGGGTACATCCGCACCGGTGCAGCCGCAAAGAGAAGCATCATCACTCTCCGTGAGCGTCACGGGGAAGCCGGTGGTGAACCGTGTAATGCCACTGACCGTCCAACCAGACAGCAACTTGCCTTGGAAACCACTGACCGCCTTGGTCAAAGGCAAGTCATAGCTGTAGCTAAGAACGAAGTTATTGGTCATATCGAACGTGGAAAGCCCCCGACTAATGTTGGGGTTATAGGGATCAATCTGGTCGTAGAAGCCGGACGAGTTGTCGATGGACTTCGAGTAGGTATAGGCGCCCAGGAAGCGCCACCTGCCGACCTCCTTTTGAATGCTGGCCTGCAGTGCATTGTAGTGCGAATTGGCTTCTGTCTCCTCCCAAGTGTTGCTGGAGAAATCCATCAGAGGGGGGTTGTGGGACAATCCGCGGCCCGAGGTGATGGCATAAGGCCGCGTGCCATAAAAGACTTTACCGGTCGGCGTGGTGTAAATAGTGTCCTCTCCATATTGACCACAGCCCTGACCCGCCGGCATGAGCGTTGCGATCAACAAGCAGGTGGCGGCGTTCCCGGGATTTAACTCGACGGTGGAAAGCAGATGACGGCCTAGTGATCCGACATAGCTCACCGTGGCTACCGCTGAGCGGCCAACTTCACGCTGGATGGTGAGATTATACTGTTCGGAATAAGGAAGCTTGTTCGTAGTCTTGTAGGTAGGCGCCGTAGTAATGGGAAGATATTGATCCCAGATCCCGGTGGCTCCTGGCGGCGGAATGGTGAAGGGAAACCGCTGTCCAGGGTTCGCCGCCGTGCGCGACGAATAGGGTTGTTCCAGGTATACCGGCACGGGACTGATGTAGAACAACCCGAAAGGCGGATCGCCCACTTCATTGAACAGGGTCAAGTCCTCGATGGCCGTGTAGTAGATCCCTGCACCAGCGCGGATGCTGGTTTTGCCAGGCCCACCAAAAATTTTGCCCAGAATTCCGTCCGTCATGCCTGGGGAATAGGCGATTCCGAACCGAGGTGCAAAGCGGTCCCATTGCGTAGGAGCCAGCGTGCGTGGAATGCCAGGATCTCCGGGAAACGCAAATCCCTTGGGAGCATCCGGATAGATCTTGGACTGCAGTCCAGGCACAAAGGTTTGAATTCTGTTCTTAGTGTCATACCAGGGCATGCTCGTGTCCCAGCGCAATCCGTAGTTGAGGGTCAGATCGGGCCGAGCCTTCCAGGTGTCCTGCCCATAAAGAGCGTAGTACTTGGTGCGCGAGTCTAAGAACTGAAGACTAGTCTGGTTAAAGAAATCCGGGGCACCCAGTAGGTAATCAGCGAAATCGTTACCGGTTTCGCCACCCGAGAACGTGAACCAGCCGTTCGGTGTGTACGTGTTGCGCTCGTTGACCTGGATGTAGCGGAAGTCGCCGCCAAACTTAAGAGTATGTGTGCCCTTCACTTTAGTGAAATTGTCGGTGATCTGATAGGTGTTGTTGTACTGACCAGTGACACCGTCAGGCAGTCCGAACTGTGCGCCTGTGTTGTTCAGACCGATGGACGGTACACCTACATACTTTGGATTGGAGGGGATGATGCCCAGACCACCTTCCACAAACCCAAAGTTAGTGATATTGCCGAGTCCCTCCACAGGTGTGTTCTTTAGGAAGGCGAAGCGTGTATAGCCCACATGGAACTCATTGACCGTCCCAGAATTGAAAATTGTCGTGTAATTCACCCCGACCTGCTGCGCGCGCGATGGCGTGACCACCGCAAAGCCTGGCAGGTTCGAGAGCGGATTGTAGGGAGCCAGGTAAGTGGCGTCATCAAAGTGGTAATAGATGGAGAGAGTGCCCTTGGAGCCAATGTTCAGGTCAACCTTAACTCCGAACTTGTCGTCGCGCACATTAGACTTGTAGGCTGAACTGGAAAAGAAGGGCTGACCACCGGTGGCTCCGGTCGGTGTGGGGATAAACTGCAGAGTCTTCACAGCGGCTGTGGACCAGGCCGATTTAGGAATGACGGGGCCATTTACTCCTGGAAATACACACACTCCTGCCTGCGCCTGGGCCAAAGTAGTGCAGCCCGGAACCCAATAGTTCTCCCCACCTTTGACCGTGTAACCGAGACGCTGGCTCAATACGGCGGGAAACTGTGTTGGACCAGTCCCGCCGCGAACTGTTGTCGGGTTTCCATTCGAGTCCGTGAAAGTGCCGAACCCAGTCGTTGCAAGGTCCGAAAAATCGCCACTTCGCTCAAGCTCCGATGGGACGGGAACCAGGCCCGAGGAGACTCCTTGCACCTGACGCGTTCCCTGGTAGTCGCCGAAATAGAACAGCTTATTCTTTAAGATCGCCCCCCCGATGGTGCCACCGAACTGGTTACGCTGGAGCTGGCCGCGTGTAGGATCAAAGTAACTGCGCGCGTCCATATCATTATTGCGCAGGAATTCATACGCCGAGCCGTGCACGTCGTTGGTCCCGCTCTTGGTGACAACATTGACGATTGCCCCGGCAAACCGCCCGTATTCGGCGTTGAATGAACTCGTGAGGACGCGGAATTCCTGGATCGAATCGAGAGTTGGAACGACCGATGCGCCGTTATTGACGCTTTCTTCTACGTCGCCGCCATTCACCAGGAAAGAATTGGCCGATTCCCGCTCTCCATTGACCGACATTTGGCCAGAATTGCCGTTCCCCGAAACCGGCCGGTCATTGACAGCATCGTCGGAGGCTGTCGGCACCACCCCCGCCTGCAGCCCCATCAAATCAATATAGCTGCGGCCATTCAGCGGCAGCGTGGTCATCTTCTTGTCGCCGATAACGTCGCCAAGTTGGGTATTGGTGGTGTCGACTTGGGCGGAATTGGCATTGACTTCAATCTTCTCGTTGACGGCTCCTACCTTGAGGTTGAAGTCGGCACGATACTTCTGATTCACATCGAGCGTGATGCCATTTTGAGCAGTCGTCTGGAATCCTGGGGCCTCAACTTGGACCGAATAAGTGCCGACGGGGACACTAACGAACTGATAGGTGCCGCTGGAGGTCGTCTTCAACGCGCGAACCAACCCGGTATCGGAATTACGCAGGGTCACGGTTGCGCTGGTAACGGCCGCACCGCTGGAATCCGAGACCGTTCCCAGGATGGTACCGGTGACTTCGGCGTAGAGGATTTGTGCGGCATAGAAGAGAACGGCGGCAAAGGCACAACCCACAAACTGCCACGGTGACCGGCGCTTCATGAAGCACCTCTGGCGGAATCTTGGGAACAGGGTGAGTCGAAAACGTCGATTACGATACTCAGAAGCCAAACCAACAGTCAAGATGAAATCTATTTTCATCTGGTGATATTCTCGATCCGTGCGGAGCCTTGAGATTTCTGGGATTCGGGACGCTTGTGAAGCGTCGGGACGGCTTCGATCAGGTCCCCTTTGGATCGCCGGACGGTACGCACGATGTCTCGGGTTGACCTGGCTCCTCTTGCTCTGGAAACTCGCCAGTGCCGGGGCAGAGCAGCCGACGCCAACCTGCGTGAAAGCACGTTCCTACATCACGCAAGCTCAGGCGGCGCTCGTCGCCGGAGATTCGGCTGCTGCTCTCGAAGGGTTGAATCGCGCCACGCAAGTCGATCCCCAATGTGCCGAGGCGTATTTGCGGTTAGGACTCGCCGAATTTCATGGGGGTGCGATCGACGAGTCGATTCAGCATTACCAACGGGCACTCTCGCTGCAGCCTCGCTCATACTCAGGCCACTACGATCTGGCCCTCGCATACTTAAAGGAACACAAGCTGCAAGAAGCACGCACTCAGCTCGAGCTAGCCGTAAGCTTGGATCCTCGTCAAGCCGATGCTCTGTACGACTTGGGCGTCGTGCTCTTAGAAATGGGGGATCCTTCCGGGGCGCTGATCAAGTTACGCCAAGCAAGAGTTCTCGATCCTCAGCGTGCCGATGTTTGCTTCAATATCGTTCGCGCTCAACTCGAGTCCGGGCGAGTCAATGAAGCGCGCACCGAGGCCCGCGAGTCGGCAAAGCGTTTCGGCTCAGACTTTCAATGGGTGGCTGCCATCGGCCAGCTTTTCCTCGAGAAGGGTCAACCCAAAGACGCTGCTTCCTATCTGCTCCAAGCCAGCCGTGCCCGGCCCGACGACGCCGAGATCCGTCACCAGCTGGCGATGGCTTACCTGCAATCGGGCCAGGCTGATGAGGTGCTCAACACTATCGCCAAGGCGGAAACGTCCGACGATCATTACGTGCGCGCCAGCGCATACTACATCGCCCACCGCTTCCCGGAGGCGGATCAGGAATCCGAGTTAGCCCTTGAAATGGCCCCGGAGAACCCCCCAATATTGATCCTTCGGACCCGCTTGCTGCAACGTGCAGGCGAGCAGGACGAAGCGCTCGTGATGGCACAAAAGGCGAGCGCGCTCGCTCCCAACTGGGACGAACCTTACTACCTGGCGGGCGTCAGCTATTACTTCCTTAGGCGCTACGAGCAGGCCGAAGAAAACCTGGCACGAGCTGTAGAATTGAATCCTAAATCAGCGAGAGCTCTGTTTCTGGAATCCATAGCTTTAGCCAACTTGGGGAAGGTCGATGCGGCCGAGCGATGCCTGCGCCGGGCCATTGCACTCGAGCCGAACGATGCCCGACTTCATTGTCACCTTGGCATTCTGCTGGCGCGCAGAAATGAAAGCGCGCAAGCGGAAGATTCCTTTCGGAAAGCCATTCAGCTAAAACCGGACTACGGGCTGTCGCACTACGAACTGGGAAAACTCTTGGTCAGTTCGAAGCAATTGAGGCCAGCGGCTCAGGAGTTGGAGCTGGCTGTGAAGGACGATCCGGATTTGAGCGCAGCTTATTACCAGCTGGCTCGGGTGTATGGCAAGCTGGGAGAGACAGAGAAATCTCAACACTCGCTGGCAGAGTTCGAGAGGCTGTACCAGCGAGAGGCTCAAGATTCCCGACCCGTTGACCAGGCGTTGGACGATGACGCCCGGAGAGCGACCGAGTTGCGCTAAGAAACTGATCTCAATCCTTATGGCCCTGACTCGACGTGGCTTTGTACATCTTTCAGGAAGTGCACTGGCAAGCGCGTTGCTTCCAGCTTTTGGGCAACGCTCGAATCAGGGCTCGACCGAGGCTCGAGCCAAGCTGACTGCTCCCAATCGAACGTTCGGCGCATTCTTCACCGATATTGCCAGGGAGGCAGGACTTACCCAACCGGTACTTTACGGCGAGTCCGATCACAAGGATTACATTCTGGAAACCGTGGGCTGCGGCTGCGCTTTCTTGGACTATGACAACGACGGCTGGATGGACATTTTCATCCTCAACGGCAACCGCTTGCGTGGAGTGCCCCAGGGCACCACCAGCCGGCTCTACCGGAACAACCGCGATGGCACCTTCACAGACGTTACGGAAAAGGCCGGTTTGGGCACGTCCGGATGGGCCTCTGCAGTCTGCGTCGGGGACTACAACAATGACGGATTTGAGGACTTATTCTGCACTTTCTACGGACAAAACAAACTTTATCGAAATAATGGCGACGGCACCTTCACCGAGGTCACCAAGCAGGCCGGGTTGTGGAACGAGCAAACCCGATGGGGAGCCGGCTGTAGCTTTGTCGACTACGACCGGGACGGGCACCTCGATCTTTTTGTCTCGAATTACGTGCAGTTCGATTTTGAGCGTGTGCCAAAACCAGGAGCCAACGTTAACTGCACATGGAAAGGTGTTCCCGTTAATTGCGGCCCCCGTGGTCTAACGCCCGGCATACATTCGCTCTACAGGAACAACGGTGACGGTACTTTCACGGATGTCAGCCAACAAGCTGGAATCGCCGGGGCACGGCCGGGTTACGGCATGACCGTAGTTGCTGCAGACTTCAACGAAGACGGCTGGCCCGACATTTATGTCGCTTGTGACTCCACACCTAGCCTTCTGTTCATGAACCAGCATGATGGAAGATTTAAAGAGGAGGGAATCGCCCGCGGTGTTGCCTTCAATGAGGACGGTAAGGAGCAAGCCGGGATGGGCTTAGGGGTCGGAGATTACAACTTGGATGGACACCTGGATTTATTCAAAACCAATTTTGCCGATGACACCAATGTCCTATACGAAAACGATGGCAAGGCTAACTTCGAGGACAAGACCTACGCAGCGAAGCTGGGAACGGAGAGCCAATACATCAGTTGGGGCACCGACATTGTTGATCTCGATAATGATGGTTGGCCCGATATTTTCTTTGTTTCCGGGAGCGTGTATCCCGAGCTTGAAAAGCAGCTTCCGAACTATCCGGACAAGTGTCCGCGGACCATTCTTCGCAACCTTGGTAAGGAAGGCTTCGCGCAGGTGATCGAGGCCGGCCCAGGACTTGCCAGCAAACATTCCAGTCGTGGCTGTGCCTTCGGTGATTTCGACAATGATGGTGATGTCGATATCCTCATCGTTAACCTGAATGAAGCTCCCTCGCTTCTACGAAATGACATTCAGGGGAACCACCATTGGTTGAAAGTCAAGCTAATCGGTACCAAGTCGAACCGCAGCGCGATCGGGGCGCGCGTGCTGGCGCGCTACGGTGGCAAGGTGCAGGCACGGTCGGTCCTCAGCCAGTCGAGCTTTTACTCCTCCAATGATCCTCGGTTACACTTTGGGTTAGGTTCCGCAACTTCTGGCGACTTAGACATCGTGTGGCCGAATGGGAACCGGGAGAGTTATGCATCGGTACCCTGTGATAGGCTGGTCACTATTCGAGAGGGATCAGGGATAGTTTCGAGCGAGGATCGGAGCAAACATTGAGCGCGGGTGTTCCGAACCGCGTTATGGCCTACCATCGCGATGCACCTTCTCCTCTTAGACATCGACCCATTCTTCCGCGACCGCGGTCCTCAAATCCAACTACATTGAGCGGTGGCCGATCGCGGCGCCTCCAGGTTGTAAACGCAGCCTTGAGCCTGTGCATTGCGTGCATACAACCTACGCCTACTCCTTCTCATTCTGTCTTTCGTCGCGGCACCTGCCGGAGCGGCCAGCCGTTCTCGGGGTCAGCCCTTCAGGAGTGAATCTGTTTCTGGTGCGGTTTAGCACGTGGACTAGGAATCGTCATAAAGTAATGGCTCACGAAATCGGATGAATGTCTCTGTAGGCACTGTGTTGCGGATTTCTTCATGGCGGAATGACTATGTCGCGTCCGGAGTACACGTACTCTCGTGCTTTGTCTCGTCTTCTGACACCCGGCTACTCTGGGTTGTCAGCAGCTCACAAGACTGGGGAGGCTTCATGCGACTGAGGACCTGCTTGCACATCTTTATCGCGGCCATATTCGCGTTTGGCTGCAACTTGGCATTTGCCCAAGAGGAGGACCATGGCCACGACCATGGCTGGGGGCACGATAGAGAGGAAATCCGCGAGGATCATGATCGGGGCCGAGATCACTTCTACGGCGACCGAGAGCATGAGGTGATGCGCGGCTGGTACGCCGAGCATCACGGTCACCTGCCGCCTGGCTTGAGGGATCGTGACCGCTTGCCACCTGGACTGGAGAGGCAGCTAATCGTACGGGGGACGCTACCACCGGGATTGCGCTCGAGGACGTTCCCATGCCCCGAAGAGCTGGAACGTCGGCTGCCTCCGCCACCGCCTGACTGCGCGCACGTACTGATCGGAGGTCACGTTGTTCTGCTCAACCGGGCGAATTTCCAGATAGTAGATGTGTTTCACTTCGAGCTGTAGAAAACTGAGATAACCACAGGGGACGGGCATCTTGCCCGTCCTTCGCCGCTCAGATACATCCTTTCTTTACGATCTCCTCGTGGGTTCTCCTTTAGGCGGGAGGTAGAAATGAGAAGAGTTGGAAAGGTTCTTCAAGGCTTGCAACGATGAGGAACTGGGTTGGTTCAGGTTCTTTCTAATGTCCGGGGTGCGCGAACAGGAAGCAATGTATTGTTATTGCAAAAACATCGACCCTGGGGCATGCCATAGTAAGGTATCGCTCAAGCCTGACCGGAACTGGACTCTAAAGGCGTACAAGGAACGCGAGATTCCGATTCCCGGTGAACTGGTCGCGTTGCTGAAGCCTCGCAAGGCCGCGAACAATATTTCATCACTCTTCAGCAGCAGTGCAGCCATGGCTCTCTCTTGGCACCACCAAGACCGAGAGGGTCTATCGCCTGCATGGCAATCCGTTGCAAAGCCATGACTAGGCCAAACAAAATCGACAAGAGGCGATAACGCGATGGATAAGCTCGCTTCTCTAGTCACACAAATTTCGTTTTCTGCTGAATGGGCAAAGACATAATGAAAGCTTTCGAGCGTCTCATCAAAGGCAACATGCATGGCGTTCATTATGCCGTCAGCATCTTCATTGCAACGGCGGTGCTGTGGCTTACCGTTCACAAGTTTGCGGCAAAGAATCCGGTGTGGCTATCAGTTCAATGATTGCGACTAGCGATGCGGAGATCAGGCAGGCCGTTCTGACATTCCGCTCCCGTATCATCAATACGCTGGTAGGCTGTGCGGTCGGGCTTTTGTTCATTGCGCTAGGCGGCATGAGGGCCCTGACTCTTCCTCTCGCGATGTCGGTGACGGTTTTGCTTTCCTCTTATGTCGTCCGTATTCAGACCATGTGGCGGCAGGCGCCGATTACTGCGGCATTCGTCATCGGAGCAGGGCTAGAACACCACTCTAGGGTTCGAGGACTTCAAGCAGGTGCGCTCCGCGTGTCCGACGTGCTGTTCGGTTGTGTGGTCGGCCTAGTGATTGCGTGGCTCGTGTCCGTGGTGTGGCCGCTGCCGAAGCCCGCGCTGGCCATCCAAACAGCAAGGAAGTGAACGAAACAGTAAGCGGCATGTCGGCTGAAAATTTCCGAGACGAATGAGTGCGAGACGGTGCTAGCAACGAAGAAAACGTGAGTTTTGACACAGCGAGGGCTCAGCTGATGGATTTTGACACAGTTTTGACACAGCCTGCACCAAAAACGGGCAGTCCGGCGCAGTGCGATTCGCGAAAGTGATCTAGAATCAATGAAGCCATGCAACGGGCGGTTAGCTCAGCTGGTTAGAGCGCCTGCCTTACAAGCAGGAGGTCGCAGGTTCGAGTCCTGCACTGCCCACCAACTAAGCGATGTCAGCAGAATCACTTAGCAGCGTATGCTTGGGTTCTAACGAAATCGCATTCTCGGCTGGACTGAACCCCAAAATTGAGACACTCTGAATTGGCACAGTTTGCAGGGAAAGGAACTGCGAGTGGCCAAGCGACGAGTGGGAAAGTACCCGAAGGCGTTCCGGAAAATGGCGGTCGAGCGACTAAAGGGCTGCGATAACATTGTCGCGCTCTCAGAAGAACTCGGTGTGCACCGCCGGCTGCTGTACAAGTGGCGCGATCAGTTCGAGGTGATCGATGACGGGAAGGCGCCACCGGAAAGCGGCAAGGAGCGTGAACTCCGGCTCCAAGTGGCGCAACTGAAGCGGCTAGTAGCGGACAAAACACTGGAAGCCGATTTTTTCAAAGGTGCCTTGCAAAAAGTCGAGGCTCGACGCCAGGGGAACAAGCCATCTGGCGAGACGGCATCTACGACCAAATCCGGGAGTTGATGTCGATGCAAGGCAAACTAAGTGTCGAGCGGATGTGTCAATTGGCAGGAGTTAGCCGAGCCGGCTTATACCGGTCCCTGCAAAAGTACGAACCCATAGAAGAGGAGATGGAAGTCCGGTCAGCGATCCAGCAGATCTTCGCTGAGCACAAGCGACGCTACGGCTACCGCCGTGTTAGCCAAGAGCTGCGACGCCGCGGCATGCTGGTCAACCACAAGCGGGTGGCGCGGTTGATGCACGAGGACAACTTGCTGGCTGTGCAGCCGAAGGCCTTCGTGGTAACAACCGACTCCGATCATAAGCTGGAGGTATATCTAAACCTGGCAAGTCGAATGAAGCTCACCGGCGTGAATCAGCTATGGGTGGCCGATATCACTTATATCCGGTTACATCGCGACTTCGTGTTCCTGGCAGTGATCCTGGATGCGTTCTCACGGAAGGTGATCGGCTGGGAGCTGGACCGAACGTTAGCTGCACGGTTGCCGATGGCGGCGCTGGAAAAAGCGATCGTCGAGCGGAAACCGCCGCCCGGGCTGGTGCATCATTCGGATCGCGGCGTCCAGTATGCGTCGGAGATTTATGTGGCCGTGTTGCGAAAGTACGGGATAATTCCCAGCATGAGCCGGCCCGCGAACCCCTATGACAAGGATTACGCTTCACACTGCACCTCCTCGATACGTTGCGATACAACCTGTTAGGGCTCGCTGCGATAGTTTAATGCCCTGTGCTTTTCGCGGCGGGTTCTCGCCTGGTGGTTCGTACAAGCAGTCGTTCTTGTTGTTATAGGCATGGCCCCGAATCAATCCATACCGGTTCCAAACGGTGACTCGTTGTCGGCAGATTCCGAGCGCTTCAGCCATTTCCTCAACGGTCAGCATGCCCGCCTTTCGTAATCGATCATAGCGCGGTGTAAGCGAGTAACTCCGCTGGATACGAGCGATGAATCGAGAGGTGAAGGCCTTGCCTGCCCCCGAACGTAAGCCGCGCTCGTTCAGTATGACGGCGATCTGTGGATAGGTGTATTGATCGAGCAGCAGATCGATCTCCTTGACCACGTCAAGACTCGTCTGCCGCAGCTGCCATGAGTTCAGAGGAAGCGGCAAGATCAGAGTTTTAGTTGCTCCACCCTTGAAACGAATGTGCAGCGTAATTTGTTCGCTGCGAAGCAAGGTAATATCTTCCAGCAACAGACGGATCATCCGTTTACGCTCGCGATCTGGTGTCTTTGGGTCACGCCAGAGTGCAGGAAAGTCAGTGGCAAGGGCGAGAATCGCAGCTCGCTGTGGTTCGCTCAAGACTTTTCGGTCCTGCTCGCGCTGACGTTCTCGTTCTTGCTGTGCTTCGCTGAGATTTCGCAATTTGCTGTTCCACTCGGCTTCGAGCGAGTCCGCAACCAATCGGTTCTCGGGATCGACTCGCATGTATCGGCGTCGTGCTAGGTCCGCTTCATATTGCGCCCGCTCCACCTGTTTCTGACGGAGTCGGTCGGCTTCATCGATGCGATGCTGTAGCTCCTGCTGGACACTGAGTGCGACCTCGAGCGCCATTGGACTGACAGCTTCGACCAACAGTTCACCGATGGCTTGATCGATACCTGCGCCGGGGAGCCTCTGGCACAGCGGCCTGGCATGCTCGATCCCATCCCGCTGGCACACATATTCCGGCCATAAGCGTCCCTCGCGGCTGTGATAGCGAACTGTCATGCGCTCTCCGCACCGGCCACACAAAATCAGCCCCTGGAGCAGCGCCGGTCCTTCTCGAGCGGGGCTTTTACGGCGGTCGCTTCCCATCGCCTGTGCACTTTCACGGAGCCGCCTCTGATTTTCCTCATAGTCTCCCCAGGAGAGATAACCGGTGTGGGCCTCCGGAATCAACGTGTCCCACTCCTCTTTTGGCAGGTGGATAATATGCAACCTGCCGTCCACAGTTTTGCGCGTGTGACTTCGGCCGTAAACGAAAGCGCCAGCATATCTCGGGTTGTGCAGAATACGCAGCACTTGACTGAGTCCCAGTACACCCCATACCACATCTCCCTGTTGTGGCCCTTGATGTACGCGCCGGGGGAAAAGCAGATTCTCCTTTCGGAAAGTCCTTACCGTGGCCATGGCCGATCCCGTGCGGCGGAAGGTATCCAACAACAACTGCACAGCATCTTGCACTTGTTTGTCGGGATCGAGCACCAATCTACCTTCGGAGTTATGGATCAATCCAATGGGCGGCCGCATCACGAGTTCGCCCCGTCTGGCTTTATTGAGGATTCCACCCTGTAAGCGGGCGCGCAGAACGTGCAGTTCTGCTTCCGACATGGTTCCCTTTAGCCCTAGCAGCAGGCGATCATTGAAGTGCGCCGGGTCATAGACCCCATCTTCATCCAGGATCAGGGCTTGGGTGAGAGCACAGATTTCTAATAAGCGATGCCAATCGGTCGAGTTGCGCGCCAAGCGGGACACTTCCAGCCCCAGTACGATTCCGGCTCGCCCCATGCTCACCTCGGTAACCAGCCGTTGAAAGCCTTCCCGGTCAGCGGCAGAAGCTCCCGACTGCCCCAGGTCGGTGTCAATGACGATGATCCGATCCTCAGGCCAGCCCAAAGCCACGGCTTTCTGGCGCAACGCGTATTGACGTTTCGTGCTTTCGCTGTTCTCAAAGACTTGACGGAGCGTCGACTGGCGGATGTAGAGATAGGCATTCCGCTGAAGATGAGCCGCCTTCACTTTCTGATGTGTGTCTGAGGTCATCATCGTGACTCCTGGCAACTGTGCAGCAGGATTCCGGCGAGGATCAGAACGACCTCGGCGCGCATGCCTTGAGGAAGAACTGTGTGCTCACTCGCCCCAGCCGGTTGCTTGCTGGTAGATCTCTGGTTTGTAGAAGGTGCTGAACCAGAAAGCGAAAAGATATTCATCAGTTCCCGCATGCCACCGCGCAGGAACAACATCAACCCTGACCCCCGCTGCCCATTCAAGAACTGACACCTGAGCTCTTCGTACGTGGCAACCAATCCATCTTGATCCGGTGGTCCGGAAGTGGGAGAGGAGGGGCTTATTGGCGTTTTTTTTCCCGCAGAAGCTGTCGTTCGATGCTGCGGGGATGAACCCGCAAGTTGAACTTCCGCTTCACCGCTTCTGCCAGTTGCGCGAAACCCAGTGATGGCTCTGCGCCGCGCTGCTCGACCACGAACTGCATCACCTCCGGTGTAAGCTTGTGACCGCTTCGCGGACCGCGCTTCCCAGGAAGCAATCCAGACAAGCCACTTTGTTCGAAACTGAATTCGGCTTGATAGAACGACGGCCGGGAGAAACCAAACTCCTTGGCCGCTTGGGAAATCGGCCGCTTGTCCACACGGACCTGTCGCAGCATCTCGTATTTCACCTGGACCAAGTCGTGGGCATCGAAGAACTCGCTGCCCTGAAACAGTGGATGGATCACATCTTCTGGGCGCAGGTTCAGGGTCCCCTGTTGCTGTAGGGCTGTGTGTTTGTCGAGGTTGTTTTTCGCTCGCGGCATTCGCGTCCGGGTCTGGGTTCGGCGTCGCAACTACTGTAAACATAATTATGCCGAATCCAAGCGTGTTGTCAATGGTTTTCTGCCGGGAAAGCATTGAAAATGTAACGTCAATACTGCTTGATGTGACCTTGCTGTCTTCGGGCCCCGCGGAATATGTCGGCAACATTTGTTTTACACTCATGACATCTTTTCCTTTACACTTCTCCGTGTTTGCTCCGGCTTCCATCTCGCAACCTGCTTCGCCAGTTCGATCAAGTCCGTCACTCGAAAAAGCGATCGCCCCGCCGCTACAGCCACGAAAGGATCCAACGCGCCGGCATCGGTCCAATTCATCGGCAAGGAATGCAAACGACCATCTTTCGTGGCCTGAAACCAGACCCTGTTCTCGCCCCAGTTCTGGTGGTAGGAGACGAGTTCGAATTCTTGCTGGTAAAGCGGATGGTAGGGATGAGTTACTCGGAAACGTCGCTTCTCAGCGTCGCCATGCGGCACATTTGAATGCTCGGGCCAACG
>DASPTU010000017.1:0-11305 GCA_035623255.1 Terriglobales bacterium
GATTAGCGTCGTGCAAGACGGCGCGGAGCAGAAACTCTCATTAGAAAAGACGCAATTGGCACAAACGAAGAACAAGCCCGTTTCCATGGCCAAGCTGGCGGGCGACACAGCGATGCTTCAGGGCATGCAGGCCACTATGAACACAGCCACGGCACAAGTGGCCAGCCACATGGGCGCTGCCGGTGGAACGTTGGGACAGGTCGGCGGAGCTTTTACCGGAATCCTGGCGCAGCGCAAGCCGGAAGTGACCTACGTTTGGGGAGTTTCTAATCCCGCTTCTTCCACCGTTCTGCAGACGGACACACCCCAAGTTTCCTTGGATTTCTCAAACGTGCCCGGCATAAATCCGGATGAGTTCGAGCCCGCGCTCGTGAAGCTCACGCCGGCTCAAAACGCGTTCCGGCTCGTCGGTGCGACTCGCGGAAAAGAGGATGCGCTGTCGAATTCCGCTACGGATTGGGAGATTTATTCCGGGTTCGTCGAGGATCGCGTCAAAATTCAATCCCAGAAGCAGGGTTCCGGCCGCTATCAGATCTCGCCCGCCACTTCGCTCCTCCCTGGTGAATATGGAGTCGTGTTGCGGCCCATCTCCAAGAACAAAAAGTTTTCCGGTGGAGATGTAGCACGTAACCAGGGTGATGGATTCATGTTCGATTCGGTCTGGTCGTTCCAGGTTCCGGCCGACCAGTAGTTTATCGTCGCGCAAATCGAGCGAAAGAGGTGAACACCGTGAAAACGAGAAGAAATCACTCCATCGAGCGTTACGCGGCATTTCTGTTTGGCGCTGTTCTTCTCTTTGCAGGTTGTTCCCACGACAAAAACAAGCCAGAAAGCGCCAACTCGTCTCAGGATGGAGCTGGGAGGCAAGCCGGCGGACAAGCCGGGAGCGCGGGCGCAACCGGCGCAACCCTGACAAAGGGCTCGGGGTCCTTTCAGGGAACCTTTCAAGCCAATGTCCATGTGATGGAGCAAGACGAAGGAACCAAAGCGCTCCTCGGTGTCAGCAGCAATGATGCCGGATTGCTTTTCGATGATTCCAATGAAACTGCTCGGCAGCTAAGGGCGGGAGACGTCTTGCTGATCAAAGGGCTTCTGGCAAGAACCGTTCTTGGTGCGGAGAGAACGCCAGACGGCATCCTCGTGCTTACCCAGCAGGCTTCCTTTGCCGACTTGCTTCAGGATGCTGATATGAGCGTCCAAGCCCCGGTTCGCTTCGGTGTTCCTCGCGCGGCCCTTGAGCATGGCCAGCCTTCAAACTGGTTCTCGATCCTGAATCCTTTGTCTCCAGTAACCGCTTATGCGCAGAGTCCCGAATCGGTTGCAATGGGCAGTGCGGAATCCAAGGGCACAGTTGATGCCTACGGAAACTTGCTGAAAGGCGCCGCCAAGTCTCTCGTCGAAGGTTGGGAAACAAGCCTGCAAGCGACTCCCGGCGAAGGAAAAACCAATCTGGATCTGGTTGCAAAGAAAAACGTAGGCGGTTTTGTGGCGATGATTACGGGCCAGGGGTACATCTCCAATTTCGATTTCGACTCAGCCATCGCCGTGAAGCAGAGCACCCTGCAGCAGATGCGCACCAGCTTCAAAGGGCTCAACGGTCAAATGAATTTTCAGTGGGTGGTTGCCAAGGATTCCCCAGGAGTGATGGCCGAGGAAAGCCGAATCAAGCTG
The DNA here is from genome assembly GCA_035623255.1 of Terriglobales bacterium. Lineage (GTDB taxonomy): Bacteria > Acidobacteriota > Terriglobia > Terriglobales > Acidobacteriaceae > JAFAGX01. The sequence continues at coordinate 1,672 of DASPTU010000017.1, forward strand.
CCCGGCGCTCTCGATATTCCTTTGGCCGAATTTGTGGGAGGCATTCCACTGTATTTGGAAGTGAGCGCCGCCATTCTGATTCACCCCGGGATCACCGGAGGTAAAGAGTACAGCAAGGGACAATTCCGCATCACCTATGACGGCTACCAGAACTTTGTCGTCAAGTCCGGAAACATCGATGCCAGCGGCAACATCACTGGCGGAGTTGAATTGGTGGAACATCAGGAACTTTCACCGACGGCGCCTCTTGCCATGCTGGTGGCGTTTGCTGCTCCGCGCATCGAATTGACGCTAGGCCTGGTCAAGATATGGAACAAGAGTGACATGAAGAAGGCTGCGGATATCGTGGACAAATATGCGGACCAGATCGCCAAACGCCTGCTGAGCCCGCAACAATACAATGCTTACCAAAACGGTCCGCTCGGCGGATTCAAATTGGGGCAGACCATGCAAAACGCGCTCAGCACCGACGGCGCGGCCTATGTCCAATTGGTTGGAACTTCCGCTTCCAGCTATACCGGAACTTCCGTACTCACACCCTGTTCCCGATATGACATTAGCTTAGTTGGTTCTGTCGGGGCGTCCGCCGAGGTATGGGGCAAATCGGCCGCGAAAGTGAGCAAGGAGATCTTCCACAAGTCTCTTACGAAGATCGATCCCCCAGGGATCCCGCTGTGCGAGAACATCGGCAAGCAATAAAAACGAAAGGAGTCACGCTCGATGGCATTCTGTCCTCATTGCGGTGCTTCGATAACTCAAGAAGGCGGTTTCTGTGGAAGTTGTGGCAAACCCTTGGGATCAACTGGCCAGGCTTCGACTCCCGCACCTCAGGCAACTCCACCTGCGAACGCTGGAACCGTGGCGGTTTCCGGACTAACGCCAAATCTCGCCGGAGCGCTCACGTACTTGCTTGGATTTATTACCGGGATCATCTTCCTGTTGCTGGAACCGTACAAGAACGACCGTTTCGTGCGCTTCCACGCCATGCAATCCATTCTCTTCAGTGTGGCGTGCGTTGCTTTCAGCATCGTCTGGATGATCCTAACTGGGATTCTGATTGGCATTAGCGGCTATCTGGTATTTGTCACGCTCCCGGTTCGCTTGATCATCTCCCTCGGGATTTTTCTGTTCTGGCTCTATTTGATGTACCAGGCCTACAGCCAGCGCGAGTATCGCATTCCCTTTATCGGAGAAATTGCCGCAAGGCAGGTCGGCTAGCTATGAAGCTTTCCCCGTTTTGTTGTTTCTTGCTTCTGGGTAGCGAAATCGTTGAGAGGAGAGACAAGTGAGGCTAAAAAGAAATCAGTTCTCCAAGCGATGGGTGTTCTCGCTGTTGGGGATAGCATTGCTAGCCGCGTCGGCGTGTAATTCCGGCCCTTCTACGGCTAAAGCGCAAAACGAAAAAACTGCTGTGGCGCCACAAAACCCGCCGCCCATGATTGACTTGAACTGCATCATTGATCGACTGCGAAATCCGACTGAGGCTTTCCATTATTCCTATAGCCGGAATGGCCAATCCGCTTCCATAACGGAAGAAGCGGACGTCACCCCTACGACGCTCGATGGCACCATCAACAGCGTGAGGGACGGTCAAAAGAACCCTTCTCAGTCAGTACACGCTTCGCGCTCCGACAACGGGGGGTGGCAAAGGGAGATAGGGAACTTATCCATGGGCTTTGGAATGCCCGCCTCACTCATGATGGCGAACAAGATGAGTTCCGAATTGGTGCGGGAAGGCACAGAGAACGTGAACGGATACGATGCCGTCAAATACTCCGTTGACACCGCGCGCCTGGACGCGACGGATCGTGCGCTGCTGGGAACCACTTTCGAAAAGGGTACGGTTTGGGTAGTTGGCCCCGGCTGCCCAGTGAAAATTGTTATGGATACGGAAGCGAAAGATAGCGATGGCACTGTGCGAAAAGACCACTACGAAGAGGTACTGACCAAAAAATGAGCCTGCGCCCGGCGCCTGACTTTTGCTCCTTCGAGAGGTAACACCTATGCTCTGCCCAAATTGTGGAGCGGCCATCGCAAAGCGCCATGCATTCTGCACCAGGTGCGGAACGTGGTGCGAAAATGTCGCCGAGCCCCCCGGCGCAGGCCGTTATTGCACGAAGTGCGGCTCGCCCTTGTTGGCGGAGACGCGATTCTGCACGAGATGCGGAGCGGCGAGTATTAGCGTAAATCCCGCGGGAGCAAATGTCAGCGATTCAGGAAAGCAAGTCATGATGGCCGCGCAACGCGGCGCGGCTTCTGAATTTGCTCACGTTGTGGGAACTCCCACAAAAAAGTCAGCGAGCCCTATCCTAAAACTCGCTGCCGCCGCTCTCATTTTTCTTGTCCTGGTTGTACTCGCCATATCCGCTGGCGTTTCTTATGTATTCCATCGCGTGAAGGAGAAGGCGGCGGCAATCGAAAGCACAACCAAGCGCAACAAAGGCACAGTAGAAGCCGCAAAAAAGGGGATCGGCCCCTCACCTGTCAGCGCGGGCACGGGTTCGACAGGGACTGCCGCTGTGTCGGCCAACTCTGTAAATCTCGGGTCGCTTTCCGAGCCCCTTCCTGCAACCGGGGACCAGGCAAAGGATTGGGCACTGAAATATGAACGCACCGTCAACGGACCCGAGGCCGACTTGGTTGTGCGCACCGGAGACATCAACAATCTTGGCTTTGGTTGGCCCAAAGACTTCGACCCATTCTCCGGCAAGTCAACTCCGCCGCATCCCTTTCCTTGGAAGCTAAGGCCAGGTGCTCCGGATGGGACGGATCGCATCCTGATCGCTTCGGTCATTACTCCGATGGATGTCTGGAACAGCTTGCCAAAGGGCTATGATGGGCACGACGGCTATAGCGAGACTCTGATCCATGGGAAGCCCCTGCCCGACGCTCCGCCTCCACAGGAGCGCCTGGATTCCATGCCCAAGCCCATCACGCTCAATGTCGGCACTTTGCCTGAGAAGATTAATGACGTGGTCTTCCAGATGTTCCTGGATGATTTTCAGGTTCGTTTGCTCAACTCGCATTTCCAAGTGAGGCTCAATGACACGCGGATTCCTTCTTTCGAAGCTTCCGTGAACGCGCTCGACCAAACTGGCCCGATCGGCAAGCTTGTCACTCTGAGACTGCTTCCGGAATATTGGCCACTGTTGCAATCGGGCACAGTGAAGCTGTTGATTGACGATCCCACGACTCATGTTCCTGACGGCTACGCGATCGATTTCGTGCGCATTCTGGTGAATCCTCACACGTTCAAATATCAAGTTTCCTTGGCGGCCACCGTCGTTGATGCAGACAAGCACAAGCCGATCGCGGATGCGACGGTGACTGCTGCTCTTCAGTCTGCTCCCACCGACAAGCAGGGAAAATGCCAGCTAGAGGGATTGCCCGCGGGTCTTGTGGTGGTCAATGCGACGGCCGCTGGTTATGACGCGAATTCGCTGCCTGTGGATATTGCTGCTGGCGAGACGGGGAGCGCTGAAATTCCACTGCACCGTCACGACGAGGGCACTGCTGCTCTCGAGCGCGCTATCGCGCAAACCGGCTCGGCGACCATCTATGGAATCCATTTTGATACCGATTCCGCGAAACTCAGGCCCGACAGCGCGCCTGCACTGAACTCCGTCCTCGGCCTCATCAACAGCCGCCCCGGTTCTCGCTGGATGATTGCAGGACACACCGACAACCAGGGCGACACGGCGCGCAACCAACCTCTTTCCGAAGCACGTGCAGCCTCCGTTGTTACTTGGCTGCATGCGCATGGCGTTTCTGAAAGCCAACTCACTCCGCAAGGATTTGGCGCGACTCGTCCCGTCGCCGACAATGCCACCGCAAACGGCAGAGCACTCAATCGGCGTGTGGAGATTGCACTCGCCCCAGCACAGCAGTAGGGAAGTGGGTCCCTTTTCGGTCTAAGTTTGGAGCGAGCGAATCCACTTTCATAAGCCGCGCCGCCTCCACTTCGATCAGGCCTGGCGGCGCGATGAGAGCGTCTTTTTAGTGCACCGTCATTGGTCCTGAGTTCCTTGCACGCCGAACTCCATCGACGGTTCTATTACCATCGAGCTTCCCGGCGCTGCTCCGTCAAGCGTCCTAAGCGAGGATAGCTGCCCGGGCTGTCGTTTAACTACAGCAGCGCCACCATTCCCCGCTGGCTCCAGAAGAGGCACTAGGATGCCCTTCGTTACTCTGAATTCCTGTCCGCGCCAGGAAATGCGATTCGAGAAGAAACTCGCTACCCAAACAACAAAATTCGCCGCATCCCGCACCGGCGCGAGCCACCACTTTCGCCGCACGACAGGATCCTGAAGTTCCCGGACACCTATGACGAGATAAACCGTGAAGCGCAATATGAGGTAGGTCAAAGCATACAGCCACTTGATCGTCGCCGTGGGAGCCGCCAAAATCGCGAGAACCGTCCAGAGGAAACCCAAGACAAGTCCCATTGCGGCGTGGCCACGCCCGCGAACGTTGCGCAGTCCGATCGTCCAGCGCAATTCATGGCGCAAAAACTGCAGCAAGCTCTCGCGCGGGTACACCATGCAAACCGGCGTACTGGCGAGCTCCACTTGATAGCCCAACTCCGTGATGCGTTTCCCCACCTCATAGTCGTCCACATAGTGATTGGCCAGCGCCTGAAATCCGCCGATCTCTGCTAGCACTTTCTTGGTGGTAGCCATGGTGGCGCCGAGCGTGAAATGAATGCCCTCCAGCCTTCGCGCCAGCAATGCACTCGCGGCGAACTCAACCGCCGAACCCGCCGCATCCAGGGTTGCACCAACACTGCCGGCCGTTTCGCTGCGAAAGAAAACCGTGACCGCGCCGACCTCGGGTTTCGCGAACGGTGCAGTGACGTCCTGCAAATAACTTGGCTCAACGCGAACATCACTGTCGCTGATCACTAGGAGATCGTAGGCGGACTCCGTTACCAGTCGGCACAGCTTATTCACTTTGCCGCTTGCTCCCTGGTGCGGCGCGCCAATCAGCAGGCGGATCCTCCGCTCCGGGAAATCGCGCTGCAGTTTTTCTATCACCGGTACCGCTGGATCGTTTGCGTCATTTACGCAAAACAGGACCTCGTATTCCGGATAGTCCAAAAGGCAGAAGCTCGCAAAATTCTGGTAGGCTTCGCGATCCAGGCCGCGAACCGGTTTCAGTATGCTCACGGGCGGCTTGCGGCCAGTGCGCTGGCCCCGTTGTTTTCTGTTTTCGCGAAAATAGCCACACGAAGCCCACAGCGCTAGCAGGTAGTACACAAATGGCCCTAGTGCCAACACGAGTATGGCTTCACGAACGAGCAAATAGGCCTCGCCGAGTCATTCGAATCTCCGTTGTTTCAACCGATTCTCTGAGGAGGGAATAGCCGTTAACTTGCTATTCTCTCATTATCCATTACAATCCCTCGTTATGTACGGTAGAGCTCCCTCCGTCTTAATTCGTTTTCCCGAGCAGCTTGTGCATGCGGGATGACGCCCGCAATATTCCGGGACTTTCCCTTCACCTCGGCATGCTCTTTTTGTTATGGCTGCTTGTGTATGGAGCCGCGATTTTCCGCCCAGCCCTGCTTGACGATGCGGACTCTGTGCACGCGGAAGCCGCTCGCGAGATCCTGCTCCGTCATGACTGGGTGACACTCCACGTCAACGGCATTCGCTATCTGGAAAAGGCCCCGTTGCTCTATTGGACGATAGCTGGAAGCTTCTCGCTTTTCGGCGTCCACGACTGGTCCGCCCGTCTTCCCCTTGCCCTCGGCGTTCTAGCTCTCATCTGCTCCGTGTATTTTGTTGGCCGGCGAATCTTCGCTCCCGACGCTGGCTTTTGGGCTGCGCTTGCGGCCAGTCTGGCACTGGGCCCTTACATCTTTACGCGGTTCCTGATCCCGGATGTCTTGGTCGGCTTATGGTTCACTTTGAGTCTCGGCTTTTTTCTCTTTACCTTCGAAAACGAGCGGCCCTCGCGCTGGTCCTGCTGGGGATTTGCGGCCGCTTGCGCCTTGAATGTGCTTACCAAGGGCCTAATTGGACTGGTTTTCCCTTTTGCTGCGATCGTCGTCTATCTCTTGCTCACGCGACAATTGCGCCACATCCTTCGCATGCGGCTGATCTCCAGCTCTCTGGTCTTCCTGGCCATTGCCGCTCCCTGGCATATCCTCGCCGGACTGCGCAACCCAACGCAAGGCAGCGTTCGCGGCTTTTTTTGGTTTTACTTCATCAACGAACACTTCCTGCGCTACCTGAACAAGCGCGTGCCGCGCGATTACGACACTGTTCCGCTCCTCCTCTTCTGGGGCTTGGTGATCGTCTGGTTGTTTCCCTGGTCCACTTTTTTGCCGCAAGCCCTCAAGGAAGTTCCGCTCTTTCGGCCCTCCCGATGGTCCGAATCTTCTGCCATGCGCGCCGGAGTAGTGTTCACGCTCGGTGCGCTTTTCATCATTCTCTTCTTCAGCTTCTCCACGCGGCAGGAATACTACGTGCTTCCCGCCTTGCCCGCCCTTGCCCTTGTCATCGGCAGCTCGATGGCCAAGGAACAAGCTGACCCGGACAACTATGCGCTGCGCCGCTGGGCCAATGCTTGCTCCGTGGCTCTCGCCGCCGTTGGATTGCTTGCCTGCATCGTGATGGCATTTCTGGCGCTATCTTCGCCCGCCTCAGCGCCCGCTGGAGATATTGCTGATCTGTTGCATTCCGGCCCGGCCGAATCCCAGCAATACGCGCTTTCTCTCGGCCACTTCCTCGATCTCAATCGCCGCGTGATGCCGCTCTTTCGCACGCCGCTTCTTTTATTTGGCCTTGCGGTCTTCGCTGGATCGGCGCTCAACTGGTACTTTCGCCGCCGCGCCCGCTGTGATATCGGCGATTGGTCACTGGCCGCGATGAGCGTCTGCCTGCTGATCGCCGTTCACCTGGCGCTCGTCACCTTCAGCCCGATTTTGACTTCCAAACCGCTGGCGGATGCGATAGCCCGTGTCTACGAGCCCGGCGACATCATCGAAATCAACGGGGAATACGAAGGCGGTTCGACCCTGAACTACTACACTGGCCACCAGGTCCGCATTCTGAACGGCCGCAGCGCCAATCTCTGGTACGGTTCATACTTTCCCGATGCCCCACAAATCTTTGACGATAGCGAATCGTTTCAACTTTTGTGGAACGGCCCCCAGCGCGTGTTTCTGTGGACTGAAAACGAAAAGCTGGATGAGGGCGTTCGAACACTAGATCCGAAGACCGTCTTCCTTCTCGCCCGCTCCGGCGGCAAGGCAATTGTCACGAACAAGGCAGCACACTAAACGGGAGACTGGCCTTCGACCAGGCGTCTGCTCCCCTTTGCACAAAGCCAATTTTGCTAACCCGACCTTCAAAGGAATAAAACTATGTTCTTGCAAAACAAGCACTTATGCTAGTTCGTTTTGCAATTTTCCATTTCGTCCCGAAGACAGGATGCTCCATGCACAGGCCCCGGCGCTTGTCAGGACGATTTTGCGCTAGGACGAGCAAACATCCAAGCTGATAGACGGCGGCACCGGCTGGCCAAGGCGCATCCGCTGGAGCCGCAGGCGATGACGCGTTGGAAAACCTCATAACGCTCTGTTGTGGCTGCCACAGGCAGTGTCACGGACAGTGATAACCTCGAGGCGTGGAGGAGCGCCCCTAGGCACTAGTGGTCTATCCCGGCAACATCAGATGCGGAGGTACCGACCGTTACGAGTTGGGCCGAGGTTGGGAGGCGAGGTGAGACCGGTGAGAGCGCTCGAAGCGGCAAGGATACGGGGGGAGCTGATCGGTCGACGCGCAAATGTCGATTTGCGAAGGGATTTGCGTTATCCGACCTCGTGCGTTTTCTCTAGCCCAAGGTCGCAGCGAGGCGTTCGACTTGCGGCAAAATCGATCGCCGGTTCCAACAACACTGTAGATCTTCCGAGTGAGCCATCGAGCACCTCCGCCTGAGGGCTTTTTGGTGCCTTCTGCACTGGAAACGTCGTGGCATCTGGGATTCGTCCCTCGAGAGGGATAAGGATCCCTTTTTTCACGCGGAATTCAAGGCCGCGCCAGGAGATCCTATTCGAGAAGAAACTCGTCACCCACACGGCAAAGTTCGCCGCATCGCGCACTGGAGCCAACCACCACTTTCTCCGCACTACCGGGTCGCCCAGTCCCCAGACGCCGATGACCAAGTAAACCGAGAAGCGCAACGCGAGGTAAGCAAAAACATATAGCCAGGCAATTGTTGCAGTCGGTGCTGCCCAAGCCGCCAGAACCGTCCACGGAAAACCCAGTGTCAAACCAATGGCGGCATGACCAAATGGCCGCACGTTGCGTAATCCTATAGTCCAGCGGAGTTCGTGGCGAAGAAATTGAAACGGATTCTCGCGGGGATAAACCATGCAAACAGGCGTGGCCGCGAGCTCTACCCGATAACCGAGCTTGCTGATTCGTCGCCCGAGTTCGTAATCGTCAACATAGTGATTGACCAATGCCTCGAATCCCCCGGTTTCAGCGAGGACCTTCTTGGTCACGGCCATAGTGGCGCCTAGAGTGAAATGAATTCCTTCGAGCGTTTGGGCAAGCAAAGCGCTGGCGGCAAACTCGACCGCAGAACCCGCTGCATCCAAGGTCGCACCCACACCCCCACCGGTGACGCTCCGGAAGAAAACCGTCACGGCACCAACATGCGGATCGCTGAACGGGGCCGACACCTCGCGTAGGTAGTTCGGTTCGACGCGCACATCGCTGTCGCTGATAACGAGAAGGTCATGGCTCGCCTCTTGGACCAGTCTGCAAAGCTTGTTGACTTTTCCGCTTGCCCCAAGATGGGGCGCCCTGATCAGCAGGCGAATATTTCGCTCCGGGAAATCACGCTGCAACTTCTCAATGACCGGCACTGCTGGGTCATCCGCGCTGTTCACACAGAAAAGGACCTCGTATTCCGGATAGTCCAACCTGCAGAAACTGGCGAAGTTCTCGTAAGCCTCACGATCCAAACCGCGAACTGGCTTGAGGATGCTCACCGGCTGCGCTTCGACACACTGGTTAGATACCGCCCTTCGTTTGCCTCGGAAATAGACGGACGAGGCCCAGAGCGTCAATAAGTAGTAGACGAATGGCCCGAGGGCCAGCCCAAGCACCGCTTCACGAAGAAACACGTGGCCCTCGCTGGATCAACCTGATTTGGATTCGCACAGTTCAGAGACCACTTTGCTCTTTGAACGTTGGTTGTACATTGACTCGAAAACGCCTATATTGTTTGTTGCTTCCTCTGCTAACTGGCTCTAGAGGGCTGTTGCGGAAACTCGGCCAACCGCACCCGAAGATCCGTTGCGGCAACCAATTCAGGACGGAATGACCCAATTAGACAGCCCGATTATCCTCACCGGCGGAGCAGGTTTCGTTGGCTCCCACCTTGCCGAGGCTTTGCTACTACGCGGCGCAAAGCTCACAATCATCGATAACCTGGATGATTTTTACAATCCAATCTGGAAGCAGGCCAATCTTCAGGACATCCGCCGAGCAGGAAATTGTGATTTCCTTCAACTGGACATCCGCGATTTCGAGAAGCTTCAGACGGCTCTGGCGCGCATCCGTCCCGAGGTGATCATTCACCTCGCGGCTCGCGCCGGCGTCCGGCCATCCATCGAGCA
>DASPTU010000018.1:0-13095 GCA_035623255.1 Terriglobales bacterium
GTGCTTGTCACTGATGTTGACGCCTTGCAAGCGGTAGACTTCCTGGATTTCGTTCACCAGGTAAGCCTGCAGTTCCTTCTCGCCGAGCACAGCCAGGATGTCGTGCGGGTTAAGCGGGCCGTCCATCAGCGGTTCACCCGCTTTGACGCGCTCGCCTTCCTGTACGTTGATGTGCACGCCGCGTGGCACTGAGTACTCCTTTTCCGTGCCATTGTCCGCGATCACGTAGATTTTGCGCTGACCCTTCGAAACCTCGCCGAACTTGACCGTGCCATCGATTTCGCTGATGACCGCAGTCTCGTGTGGCTTACGGGCTTCGAACAGTTCGACCACGCGCGGCAGACCACCGGTGATGTCCTTCGTCTTGGTGGTTTCGCGCGGGATCTTGGCCAGCACATCTCCCGGATGCACCGTATCGCCATCGGCCACCATGAGGTGAGCGCGTGATGGCATTAGGTAGCGCTTGCTGGTCTTGCCTTTGATCACGATCGTCGGCTGCCGCTTCTCATCAGGTGAATCGGCCACAACGTGACGCGACAATCCCGTCACTTCGTCCACTTCTTCATGCAGCGTGACCCCTTCCTGCAGGTCTTTGAACTGCACCGTGCCGCCGATTTCGGTGAGGATGGCGAAGGTATAGGGATCCCACTCGACCATCACATCGCCCAGCTTGACCTGGTCGCCTTCGTTGACCTTCACGCGCGCGCCGTACACAACCGAATAGCGCTCGCGTTCGCGGTTCTTGTCGTCGACCACCGCGATGGACCCTTGGCGATTCATCACCACCAGGTCTCCAGTTTTCGACTTCACCGTTTGCAAACCAATGAAGCGAACTGTACCGTTGCTCTTAACTTCCAGTCGCGACTGCTCGGAGACTCGCGATGCCGTGCCGCCGATGTGGAACGTACGCATCGTAAGCTGCGTTCCCGGCTCGCCGATCGACTGCGCCGCGATCACACCGACAGCTTCGCCCAGTTCGACCAAACGCCCTGACGCCAGGTTGCGCCCATAGCACATCACGCAGACGCCGCGTTTCGATTCACAGGTCAGCACCGAGCGGATTTTCACCCTCTCAATACCTGCCGCTTGAATCGCACCGGCAAGGTCTTCCGTGATTTCCTGGTTGATATCCACGACCACGTTGCCGTCGTAGTCTTTGATCTTCTCGAGTGAGACGCGGCCCACAATTCGGTCGCGCAGCGGCTCGATGATTTCACCTGCTTCGACGATACCGGAGACATAGATTCCATCGACCGTTCCGCAATCGTATTCGCTGATGATGACGTCCTGCGCCACGTCAACGAGACGACGGGTCAGATAGCCGGAATCAGCAGTCTTCAGCGCCGTATCGGCTAAGCCCTTACGCGCCCCGTGCGTCGAGATGAAGTACTGCAACACCGTCAACCCCTCGCGGAAATTGGCGGTGATTGGCGACTCGATGATTTCGCCCGAAGGCTTCGCCATCAAGCCGCGCATTCCCGAGAGCTGACGAATCTGCTGTTTCGATCCGCGGGCGCCCGAATCAGCCATGACGTAAATAGGATTGATCGCTCCCTCTTTGTCGCGCTGCTGCATCTCGGCGAACATCTCATCGGCAACTTTCTCGGTAATCGCCGACCAGATCTCAATCACCTTGTTATAACGTTCGCCGTTGGTGATGGCCCCATCCAGGTATTGCTGTTGGACGCTCACCACCTGCTTCTCGGCATCGCGAACCAGAGTCTTCTTGTTGTCCGGAATGACCATGTCGTCGATGCCAATCGAGAGTCCGGCCCGGGTCGCAAAGCGGAACCCGAGTTCCTTCACCTCGTCGAGCATCTTGACTGTGGTTTCAAGCCCGTACGTCAGGTAGCAGAAGCTGACCAGCGCGCCAATCCCTTTCTTTTTGAGCAAGCCGTTGATGAATGGCATGCCCTTGGGGAGATGATCATTCAGAATGGCGCGCCCGACCGTGGTGTTGAGAAACGCCCGGTCATAGGCCGTCGGCTCGGTGTGAATGATGTCCTGATCGTCATACGCCTGGGTGAGGTCGATCACTTCGCCGGTGTACCGCAACCGGATCGGCGTCAGCGTCTCCACATCCCCCGCCTCGAGAGCCAGCAAAACCTCCTCGATGTTGGCGAAGGCGCGGCCTTCTCCTTTCGCGCCGGGCTTGCCCTTCGTCAGATAGTAGAGGCCAAGCACCATGTCCTGAGTCGGCACGGTGATCGGGTGTCCTGATGCCGGCGACAGAATGTTGTGTGACGACAGCATCAGCACACTGGCTTCGACCTGCGCTTCCGGAGACAGTGGAATGTGGACCGCCATCTGATCGCCGTCAAAGTCCGCGTTGAATGCGGTACAGACCAAGGGGTGAATCTTGATGGCCTTGCCTTCCACCAGCACCGGTTCAAATGCCTGAATACCAAGACGATGCAATGTTGGAGCGCGGTTTAGGAGCACCGGATGGTCTTTGATGACCTCTTCCAGAATGTCCCACACGATCGGTTCTTGCTGCTCCACCATTTCCTTTGCCTGCTTGATGGTGGTGCAATGCCCGGTCTGCTCCAGCCGGTGATAAATAAACGGCTTGAACAGCTCCAGAGCCATTTTCTTGGGCAGACCACACTGGTGCAGCTTAAGTTCCGGCCCGACCACGATCACCGAACGACCGGAGTAATCCACGCGCTTGCCCAACAGATTCTGCCGGAATCTGCCCTGTTTGCCTTTCAGCGTGTCGGACAAAGACTTCAGCGGACGATTGTTGGCGCCACGCAGGATGCGTCCTCTGCGACCGTTGTCAAAGAGCGCATCGACAGCTTCTTGCAGCATGCGCTTTTCGTTTCGAACGATCACTTCCGGCGCATGCAGATCCATCAGCTTCTTGAGGCGGTTGTTACGATTGATAACACGGCGATACAGATCGTTCAGATCCGAAGTCGCAAAGCGCCCACCATCCAGAGGAACAAGAGGGCGCAACTCCGGCGGAATCACCGGAATCACGTCCAGAATCATCCAAAACGGCTTATTGCCGCTCTTGCGGAATGCCTCTACAACCTTCAGGCGCTTGGCATATTTGAGCTTCTTCTGCTGCGAGTTTTCGTTCTTCATTTTCTCGCGCAATTCAGTCGCGAGGGTCTCGATGTCCACCCGCTTGAGAAGTTCCTTGATCGCTTCGGCGCCCATCATGGCCTTGAAGCCAGCGGGCCGATATTGCTGGTCCAATTCCCGGAACTTGGCCTCGTCCTTGATGACCTCGCGCTCACGTACGGGCGCATCACCGGGCTCGACTACAACATAGGCTTCGAAGTACAGAACGGACTCGAGGTCCCGCAGAGAGATATCCAACAGGTGCCCGATGCGGCTGGGCAATCCCTTAAAGAACCACACGTGCGAGCAGGGCGACGCCAGTTCGATGTGCCCTAGTCGTTCGCGGCGCACTTTGGAAAGCGTGACTTCCACACCGCACTTGTCGCAGATGACACCGCGGTGCTTCATCCGCTTATACTTGCCGCACAGACACTCCCAATCGGTTACGGGGCCGAAGATGCGGGCACAGAACAATCCGTCCCGCTCTGGTTTAAAGGTTCGATAGTTGATGGTCTCCGGTTTGGTGACTTCGCCATGCGACCAGCTTCGGATTTTTTCCGGAGAGGCCAGGCTGATGCGAATGGCATCGAAATCAGCAATAGGATTTGCCAGATCAAAGGGGCTCGAACGAAACAAGGTGTTCCTCCACTTCCTGCTCTCTGCTGGTACCGGGTATCAAGTACCCGGCACCGAGTTATTGTTCCGCGTCGGTTGAGAGCGTGAACCCCGCGAAACCGTTTTCCAAATTCCTTCGTGTAGCGCTGCCCTCTGGCCGGCTGTCGTGCGTCTCACACGCTACTCGGACGCCGAAACAGCTACGTTAGTCGGCTGCAGCCGCGACGGTCGGCTTCTTTTCACCGGCCTTAATCAACTCCACGTCCAGACACAGCGATTGCAACTCACGAATCAGCACGTTAAAGGACTCGGGCACGCCCGGCTCCATAGCAGCTTCGCCCTTCACGATGGCCTCGTAAATCTTGGTTCGGCCATAAACGTCGTCGGACTTCGCCGTCAACAGCTCCTGCAGGATGAACGCGGCACCGTAAGCTTCCAGCGCCCAGACTTCCATTTCTCCGAAGCGCTGGCCGCCAAACTGCGCCTTTCCGCCCAGCGGCTGCTGGGTGATCAACGAATACGGCCCGATGGAGCGAGCGTGAATCTTGTCGTCCACCAGGTGCGAGAGCTTCAGCATGTAGATGTAACCCACCGTGACCGGCTGTTCGAACTTGTCGCCAGTCATGCCGTCGTACAGATAGGTCTTGCCCGGCTCCGGCAGTCCAGCTTGTTTGAGCAGCGCCTTGATCTCTGTTTCCTTTGCGCCGTCAAACACGGGAGAGCCAGTAAACACGCCGCGCTTCAAAGTCGGAGCAACCGCCATCAGTTCCTCATCGCTCAGTTCAGCAATCGTGTCAGCCAACACCGTGTCCTTGAACAGGGCCTTCAGTTCTCGGCGAACTGCTTCTTCCTTGGAGTTCTCCGCCAAAAGCTCGGCAATTTTCTTGCCCAGTTCTTGTCCTGCCCAACCCAGGTGAGTCTCAAGAATCTGACCCACATTCATACGGGATGGCACGCCAAGCGGATTGAGCACGATCTCCACCGGCGTTCCCTCTTCGAGGTACGGCATGTCTTCTTCCGGCAGAATCCGCGCGATCACGCCCTTGTTGCCATGGCGGCCGGCCATCTTGTCGCCCACGCTCAGCTTGCGCTTCATCGCGATGTAAACTTTCACCAGCTTGATTACGCCGGGTGGCAATTCATCGCCCTTGGTAAGCTTTTCCTTCTTCTCGTTGACGATCTTCTTGAGCACATCAATCTGGCGCGAGGTCATTTCCTCGATCTCATCGATCTGCTCATTGACCCGCGGATCTTTGTCGTCGTACTTGATTCGTTTCAGGTTGCGAGTCGAAATCCGCTCAATCGTGTCGCGATCAAGGATGGTGCCCTTGGTCAGCAAGCGCTTGTTGGTTCGCTCGTCGTGCAGGTCAGCCTGCACTTCCTTACCGCCCAGGATATTCTCGAGGCGCTTCAGGCGCTCATCGGTAAGAATTCGGATTTCATCTGACAGGTTCTTTTCCAGCTTGGCGATCTGGGTTGCTTCAATCGCTTTGGCCCGCTCGTCTTTCTCCTGGCCTTTCCGGGAGAAGATCTTAACGTCCACAATCACGCCCTCAATACCCGGCGGGCAGTAGAGAGAGGCATCGCGTACGTCGCCGGCTTTCTCACCGAAGATCGCGCGCAACAGCTTCTCTTCCGGAGTGAGTTGCGTTTCTCCCTTCGGAGTAACTTTGCCAACCAGGATGTCGCCCTGTTTCACTGTCGCACCGATCCGGATGACCCCAGCTTCGTCCAGATTGCGCAGCATCGACTCACTGACGTTCGGAATGTCGCGCGTGACCTCTTCGGGCCCGAGCTTAGTGTCGCGGGATTCAAGCTCGAATTCCTCGATATGCACCGACGTGTAGTAGTCTTCCTTCACCAGCTTCTCGGAGACGAGAATCGCGTCTTCGAAGTTGTAGCCGCGCCATGGCATGAAAGCCACCAGCACGTTGCGTCCCAGAGCCAGCTCGCCGTGATCCGTGCAAGGACCATCAGCGATGACTTGCCCCTTCAAGACATGCTGCCCCTTCTGCACCACTGGCTTCTGATTGATACAGGTGTTCTGGTTGGAGCGTTTAAACTTCGTGAGCTGATAGATGTCGCTACCCACCTCACGCGAAAGCTGCCCCGGATGATGTTCGCCCTCGACACGAACGATGATTCGTTCCGAGTCGACAGAATCCACAACTCCATTGCGTCGCGCCAGCACCACCGCTCCCGAGTCTCGTGCCGTGACACCTTCCATGCCGGTGCCTACAATCGGAGCTTCCGCCCTCAGCAGAGGGACCGATTGCCGCTGCATATTCGCGCCCATCAGCGCTCGGTTGGCATCATCGTGCTCCAGGAACGGCACAAGAGAGGCCGCCACTGACACGAGCTGTTTCGGGCTGACGTCGATGTAGTCCACTTCTTCGCGGTTGACGAGCACGAAGTTGCCCGCCTTACGAGCGTTCACCAGGTCGCCCACAATCCGCAGCTTGTCATCGAGTTCGACGTTGGCCTGAGCAATCACGTGCCGGTCTTCCTCCCAGGCTGAAAGATAGAACGAATACGGACCGACGTCGGCCGGCTTCTTCCGCCGCTCCTTCAGCTCCGCATTAATCTTCTCGATCTCGTGCTTTTCCACGTGATCGCCGACTTTAAAGTCGCTGTCGCCGGCGTTGACGATGGTCACATAATCAATCACCCGGCCGTTCTTCACGCGCCGATACGGCGACTCGATAAAGCCGTAGTCATTGATTCGCGCGTAGCAGCTTAGGGACGAGATCAGACCGATGTTGGGACCTTCCGGCGTCTCAATCGGGCAGATTCGGCCATAGTGTGTCGGATGAACGTCGCGCACTTCAAATCCTGCTCGCTCACGTGACAGACCGCCCGGTCCAAGCGCCGACAAACGCCGCTTGTGCGTGATTTCCGACAGCGGATTCGTCTGGTCCATGAACTGAGAAAGTTGCGAGGAGCCGAAAAACTCGCGGATTGCAGCCATCACCGGCTTCGCGTTCACAAGGTCATGCGGCATTGCCGTCGACATTTCCTGGTACACGCTCATCTTTTCCTTGATGGCGCGTTCCATGCGGACCAGGCCAATGCGGAATTGGTTTTCGAGCAACTCGCCGACCGCCCGCACCCGCCGGTTGCCCAGGTGATCGATGTCATCCACGGCGCCAATGTTCTTGCGCAGTTTCAGCAGATACCGGATCGTCGCGTAAAAATCCTCGGGTTCGAGCGTGCGATTTTCCAGGTTTGTGGCATCGTTCTTCTCGAACAGCTTGATGTTGAACTTCAGCCGGCCCACGCGCGAGAAATCATATTTCCGCGGATCAAAGAACATTCCGTGGAACAAAGCCGTCGCTGTATCGAGCGTCGGCGGGTCGCCCGGCCGCAGTTTGCGGTAAATCTCGATCAGCGCCTCCTGCGGCGTAGTCACCGAATCCCGCTTCAACGTCTGGCTGATGACCGTTCCGACATCGTCGCGCTCCGGGAAGAAGACGCTCATTTCCACCACATTCGAATCGAAAATCTTCGAAAGCTTGTCGGCGGTTAGTTCAGAATTGGCCTCGAGCAGAACCTCGCCGGTTGTCGTATCCACGACGTCGCTCGCGACCCAGGCGCCTTCCAGATCGGAAATGTCGACTTCGATCTCGCTGATTTTCGCCTTCTGAATTTCTTTCAGGACCGCAGCATTAATCTTGCGGCCGGAGTGCGCAATCTCCTCCCCCGAGCGGTTCTTGATGCTGCGCGCCAGCTTCATTCCCAGCAAGTTCGTCGGCTTCTCGCTCGCCGGGTCAAGCGTCCAAAACAGCTTTTTGTCGCGGATTACTAGCCGGTCCACCGTGTAAAACGTGCGCAGAATGTCTTCGCTGGAACGCAAGCCCAGCGCACGCAGGAAGATCGTTCCCAGGAATTTGCGTTTGCGATCGATGCGCACATACAGCACGTTCTTCTGGTCGTATTCAAATTCCACCCATGACCCGCGATACGGAATGATCTTGCCCAAGAAATACGTGCGATTATTCGCTGTCTCGAAAAACACTCCAGGTGAGCGGTGCAGCTGGCTCACGATCACGCGTTCCGTGCCGTTCACAATAAACGTGCCGTTATCGGTCATCAGCGGCACATCGCCAAAGAAAACCTCTTGCTCCTTGATGTCGCGGATGGACCGGTTCCCGGTCTCTGCGTCCTTGTCAAAAATCGTCAGACGCATCGTGACCTTCAGCGGCGCTGAGTAGGTCATGCCGCGCTCTTCGCACTCGGCAACGTCATACTTCAGTTGCAAGCCCACCGGGTCGCCACACTTATTGCAGAAGTCTGGCGTGTTCGCGTTATACGTACCGCATTTGGTACACAGCACATCGCCGGGATGAAACGGATCGGTAATTACCGTCGAGCCGCAGTTCTTGCAGGTGGTCCGAAGATGATGCAGCCCCTTCAGGTGCCCGCACTTGCATTCCCAGTTCCCAATTGCGTAATCGACAAACTCCAGCTGCGACACGTTGCGGAAGTCGGTGATCGGAAACACTGATTGAAAAACTGCCTGCAAACCACCGTCTTCTCGCTCACTCGGCAGCTTGTCCATCTGCAGAAAGCGATCATAGGAACGCTTTTGAACCTCAATCAGGTTCGGAATCTGTATGGTTGCCGGAATTTTGGAAAAGTCAAACCGCTTGCGGAATCCATTATTGGACATTCAATTACTCCCAGAATATTCAGGCGACTCCCGTGGCGGCGAGCCGCAATTTTCGTGGTGCTGACACGGCACCGGGACCATTAAAAGCAGGAAAGATTGAATAAATAGGCGCGCGCCCGCGAGGACATGAATCCCCTCAGGCGCCGTGAACTGCGCTTGATCTCAATTGAAATGTGTCGTTTCCGCGCCAGTAGTTTCAGGCCTGTTCCTGTTCCGCCCTGCCCGCGGAACAGTCTGCCAACCCGTTTTGCGACCACACCCGCTTCCCTCGTCCTGTGAAGTGGTAAGTCGCGATCACCTCAGTGAAGCTAAGAAAGCGGTGTTATTAATTAGATGCTACCACCACTCTTAAAGCTTCACCAGATCATAAATCATTATATTCACGACCTCTGTCTGCCACGAGGCGGGCCTCTGACCCGCCTGCCGGGCCCAAGGCCGGTCCCACACAAGCAACGGCTACTTCACCTCGACCGTCGCCCCAGCTTCAGTGAACTTCTTCTTGATATTCTCCGCCTCTTCCTTGGAGACGCCCTCTTTGACCGTCTTGGGAGCTCCATCCACCAGGTCTTTTGCTTCCTTCAGTCCCAGGCTGGTGACTTCCCGTACGGCCTTGATTACATTGATCTTATTGGCCCCAACCTCCTTTAGGACCACGGTGAACTCGGTCTTCTCCTCGGCCGGAGCCGCCCCCGCCGCTGTCCCTGCGCCCCCTCCTGCCATGACCACTGGGGCTGCCGAGGCCGCGGAGACGCCAAGCCGTTGTTCCAGTTTTTTCACCAAGGCTGCCGCATCCAGTAGCGATAGCCCCACTATTTGCTCTTCCAACTGCTGCAAGTCTGCCATGTCTGTTCTCTCCGATTCGAGTTATCAGTTGTCCAATTTCGTTATCCGTGGGCCAGGTTTCCAGTGCGCTACTCCGTTCCGCCGTGCCAGACAACACTTGGAGACGAACCGCGCAACCCCTGACTTGCTGATAACCAAACTCTTGGGACCTTTACGTCCCGAAATCCATGTAATGCTACGCGCCAGCCGGCGCGTTGTTCGCAAACTTCTGTTTTTCAACTCCCTGATTAATCACAACCGCGAGATTCCGTCCAACCGCTCCCATGGCGGTTACCAAACGCTGCGCCGGAGCATTGATCAGGAACAGAAGCTTCGAGTACATCTCCTCTTTCGACGGCATCGTAGCCAGCGCCTTGATGTCGTCAATCGAGATCACGCGGCCTTCGACCAGACCCGCCTTATAGGTGAACTCCGGGTTGTCCTTGGCGTATTTCGTCAGCGCCTTCGCCAGCGCTACCGGGTCGCCTTCTGTATAGGCAATCGAGGTCACGCCGGAAAGGTCCTTGAGCACCCCTTCCACCTTGGTACCCTTGGCCGCCCGCTCCGCCAGCGTATTCTTGACCACCGCGTACTTTGCGCCTGTGCTCCGTAACGTCTTACGCAGCTCATAATCCTGCGCTACGGTCAGCTTGCTATAGGTCGTTACAATCAGGCTGGAAGCCTTCTCCAATTGCTGGCCCAGCTTGTCGACCTGCTCCTTTTTCTTTGCTCGGCTAACTGCCATGTCGAAACCCTCTATTGAGTAATCGGGCAACTTGTAATTTGGCAATCCAAAACCGGCTCGGCAATTGCTCTATCGACGGACTCAATTGCTAAATTACATGATTAAAGATTACAAAATCTCTACGCCTTCGCCGCTGCTTCCAGCGGCGCCGTATCAATCGATATTCCGGGTCCCATCGTCGAGCTCAGGTAGCAACCCTTCACGTACCTGCCCTTGGCCACCGTTGGCTTCGCCTTCACTACGCTCGTGATCAGGACCGTCGCATTCTCAATCAGCTTCTCAGGCGCGAAGGACATTTTTCCCACTGGCACGTGAACCAGTGCTGTCTTGTCCGTACGAAATTCGACCTTGCCGGCTTTGACCTCCTGCACCGCTCGGGCGATGTCAAATGTGACCGTCCCCGTCTTCGGATTCGGCATCAGTCCCTTGGGACCGAGAACTTTGCCTAGCCGGCCCACCGACTTCATCACATCCGGAGTTGCAATCAATGCGTCGAAGTCGGTCCAATTCTCTTTATTGATCTTCTCGACCATCTCTTCGCCGCCGACAAAGTCCGCGCCTGCCTGCTCAGCTTCTTTGACCTTCTCACCGCTGGCAATCACCAGCACGCGCTTCGATTTCCCCAGACCATGCGGCAGAACTACCGTGCCGCGTACCATCTGGTCCGCGTGCTTCGGATCAACTCCCAACCGCATCGTGATCTCAACCGTTTCGTCGAACTTGGCGTATTTGACTTTCTGCAGCAGCGGAACCGCCTCCTGCAGCGGATACGGCCGCTTCTCGACGGTTTGCCGCGCCTTCGTAATGTTCTTACCTGCTTTTTTCATTTGCTTCTCCGTCTCCCACCGCTGACCGGTGATTTGATGAGCCGTGGTCTGATGACATGTTGCAATTTCGTAATTGGATAATCTGGTAATTTGAACTTCCAACGGCCGCACCGGTAACTTTCAATTACCAAATTACAAAATTTCTCAATTACCCAATTACCTCGATTCCCATCGATCGCGCGGTTCCCCGCACGCTCTTAATAGCTGCGCCCACCGAGGCGGCATTCAGGTCCGGCATCTTCTGCTTGGCAATATCTTCCACTTGTTTCGCGGTGACCTTTCCCACCTTGTCCTTGTTGGGAGCTCCTGAGCCTTTCGCGATTCCTGCCGCCCGTTTGAGCAAAACCGACGCCGGCGGCGTCTTGGTGATAAACGTGAACGAGCGATCGTTGTAGACCGACACCACCACCGGGATAATGAGCCCCTCGAGTTCCTTCGCACTGGTCTTGGCATTGAACTGCTTACAGAACTCCATGATGTTGATCTGCGCCTGACCTAGCGCCGGGCCAACCGGCGGCGCCGGCGTTGCCTTGCCCGCCGCAATCTGCAGCTTCACCGAACCTGTAACTTTCTTTGCCATGATTTCTTTACCTTGTCATCCTTAGGCGACATGATTTTCGTCGTCGAAGGATCTGGCGCGCCGCGCGAACGCGCCGGAGGGCGCACAGTCGCGCGTCTGGCGCACTTCCTTGCTTATGCGACTTTCTCTACTTGTCCGAATTCCAACTCCACGGGAGTCGATCGCCCGAAGATCGTCACCATCACCTTCAATGTTTCTCGGTCTTCATTCACATCATCAACAACGCCCTGAAACGTGGCGAACGGGCCTTCCGTGACGCGTACCGTTTCGCCTTTTTCGAACTTAACTTTGAGTCTTGGCTTGTCCTTTGACTCTCCCACTCGATAAACAATGTGTTGCACTTCCTCTTCCGATAGTGGAGTCGGCTGCTGGCCGGTTCCGACGAATCCTGTCACTCGCGGCGTCGACTTCACTACGTGCCACACGTGGTCGTTCATGTCCATCTCGACCAGCACATAGCCGGGATAGAACATCCGCTCACTGGTATATTTCTTTCCTCCCCGAACTTCAGTCACCGATTCGGTCGGTATCAGAACTTTCCCGATCTTGTCTTGCAAACCAAACGCCTGGACCCGCGACTCCAAAGACTCCTTCACCTTTCGTTCAAATCCCGAATAAGAGTGGATGATGTACCACTTCATATTTGGATTGCGAGGAGAAACAGTTCCCTCTACAGTCGGCGGCGGCTCGGCACTGCCAGATCCACCTTCGTTTTTTTCCTCTTCCACCATATTGTGCTGCAAACTTGCGTCCTTCCCTCGTTCAGCGATGCGTCAAGTACTTGAACAGGTAGTTGATCCCGCTGCCGATCGTGTTGTCAACGATCCAAAAATAAAGCCCGAATAGAAAGACAGTGATTATCACCACCGTTGTGGTCGCCCGCACGTCTTTGAACGACGGTGCCGTCACTTTCTTCATCTCCGTACGCACATCGTTGTAGAAGGTCTTGACCCGCTCCGGCCACGACTTAATCTTGCCGCCGATCCCTTCGTCGCTCATCACTGTCGCCATTGACTTCGCCATTCTCTCGGCCTCTATTCCCGCTTAATCCTGCCAACTCTGGCAGGGGCGGAGGGATTCGAACCCCCAAGTCCGGTTTTGGAGACCGGCAGTTTAACCGTTGAGCTTACGCCCCTGAAATCATTGAGTAATTTTGTAATCGGGTAATTGTGTAATTGAAATCTCAAATTACAAAATTACCCAATTACTCAGTTACCAAATCTATTTCACCTCTTTGTGCGGCGTATGCTTCCGGCAACGCCGACAAAACTTCTTCAGCTCCAGCCGATCCGGCGTCGTCTTCCGGTTCTTGGTCTTCGAATAATTTCGTTCTTTGCACTCGCCGCACTGCAACGTAATGATCTCTCGGGGCATTCGCTGATCCCTCACTGAGAACCGAGAACTAAAAACTGAGAAACGGTTCTCTAAGATTCAGAAGTAAGAATTCAGAATGCAGAAGTATCGGCATCGACGCTTCTTACTTCTTGATTATTCTTCTGCAATCTCCTTGCTTCTGAATTCTTCCTTCTGACTTCTGCACTTGCTGTCGCTGAGCATTGTTTAGCGCGGGCATTCTTGCCCGCGTCGCGCGGACAGGAATGTCCGCGCTACATCTGCTTACTGCACAATCTCGCTGATGGTGCCAGCGCCCACCGTGTGGCCGCCTTCGCGGATCGCAAACCGCAACCCTTTCTCCATCGCCACCGGCGTGATCAGCTCAATCACCAGCGCCACGTTGTCTCCCGGCATCACCATCTCCGTCCCCGCC
>DASPTU010000019.1:0-25248 GCA_035623255.1 Terriglobales bacterium
AAAGCCACTGTAGTAAGCGGTAATCTTGTCGTCAAAATCGCGAAGGCTGGTGATCCCTCGCAAGCGCCTGGTGTCGAACTTCTCCGGGAAAAGACGCGCCTTGGCCAAGAAGCGGCGGCGTAATTTCCAGATGAAGTAGAGCTCATAAACCCGGTTTGTGGGTAAATGCAATGCATCCGCAGAGGCCGCAAGGTCGAGCGAGGGACAAACCGCGGCGACGGCTGTGAACTGCCCTGGTCCATCTTTGCCCCACTCGCCGGCGGTTTTGAGCACGAGATTCCCGCCCATGGAGAAACCCACCAGCGCGAAGCGCCGCACATCATCACGATCAATGAGACTCTGGCTTACTGTGGCAACATCGTGAGAACGCCCAGAATGGTACAGAGTGGGGGAAAGGCCGTCGGTGTTTCCGCAATTGCGCTGGTTCATGCGGACAACGTTCATGCCCGCAGCCAGGCCCTTGGCGGTCACGCCTAACATGTATTGTGAATCGCTGGAACCCTCGAGTCCGTGCACAACAACGATGGTCAAGGCATTTTGCCGGTCCGGTTGCCAGTGGCAATGGCAGAGCACAGAGACGCCAGATTCCACCTCAATGTAGCGCTTTTCCGGAGATGGGAGAACAATCCGCCGGGGGAGAAAGAAGCTAGCCAGTGTCTGGATGTGCCCACCGCGAAATACCGGGCGCGGGACAAAGTCCGAAAGCTGGTTTGGCGAAATCCCCACACAAAGATTTTAAATGCTCACACCATGCGCTAATGACTCGAGGACGCCGTCTGCTTGATCGCGTTCTCAATCAGTTCTATGGCGACGGTCCAGCGCTGTCTGGCCTGGAGCTCGTCATTGCCGTAGCCGAATAGATAAAAGGTTATATAGAAGCCGTCGCGGGTGCTGGCCGCGGAGTGGTAGTAGCAGCGGCGGATCAAGAATTCAGTGGAAGCTGGAATTTCCGGAGCCTTCCTGAGAAGCTCCACCAGATCCCTGACGAATTGCTCGTGCTGTGCAAAAGAGAAGCGGCTGGCTTCGTCCGAAAATAGAACATCCACATAAGAACAGAACTTGTGCGTAGCGCCGAAGATGTCTTCATCCGGATTCATGTCGCTGCTCGACCATACGTCGCACTTGGCGGTTTCGAGCGTACTTCCAGGGGAATTCAGAGCGGTGAGGAACTGCCCCAACTCGGGCACACGAGTGGTTTCTTCGATCCGCGGCAGGTACTCCGCGTGACGCTTGAGATCGTGATATCTTGGGCCGTTGTTGGGGCTGGCCCAAGGTATCTCTAGCGTCTCATCGTCCGCTCCCAATTCGACGGCGAAGTCAGCTTCCATAGAGAGGCGCGCATGAAACCAGCGAGGACCAAAATCATCGCACGAACCCAATGACCAGCGACACAGGCGCTTTCACGCCAGCGGAGATCCGTAAGCTACGCAGCCTCAAAGATCCACACGGCATTCAGCGATTTCTCGACCACATGCCCTATCATCTCGCCGATACCGCCTGGTCACCACGGCGAGTGTTGCGCGAGGGCACATCACACTGTTTTGAAGGCGCGATGTTCGCTGCTGCAGCGCTGCGCGCGAACGGATATCCTCCATTGGTGTTCGATCTTGAGGCGGAACACGACACTGACCACGTTGTGGCGATTTACCGCACGCGGGGTCATTGGGGCGCAATCGCCAAGTCAAACTACACAGGCTGCCGTTACCGCGAGCCGGTGTACCGCTCTTTGCGCGAATTGGCGATCAGCTATTTTGATGTTTATTTCAATCTCCGCCGCGAACGTTCACTACGAACTTTTTCTCGTCCCGTCAATCTCCAGCGCTTCGATGATCGCCATTGGATGACCACGGAAAAGCATCTTTGGTTTGTGGCCGAATATCTGTTCACGATCCGGCACTTTCCCCTGCTGACGCCGGCGATGATCAAGAACCTTCATCGGCTCGACGATCGCTCCTTTCGTGCGGGTTGCCTCGATCGTGCCGAGAAATAAACAAAGCGGCTTCTCAGCCCAGGGCATTTTCATGCTAGTGGAAATCTCACTGCAAAACAGGTATGACCACGTGCGATGGCGCCGTTGAGCTGAAATAGACACGTTGAGTGGCTTTCACATAGTCGGTATCCTTGGCCTGATAAATATTCGCCATAAACGTCTGCGGGTTGCGGTCGATTATCGGAAACCATGTGCTCTGCACCTGCACCATAATCCTATGTCCTTTTACGAACACATGATCATGGCTTCGCAGGGGAATCTTGAATTCTGTGACTTTGTTGACCGTGAGCGGCTCCGGATGTTCGAAGCTCTTGTTGAATCTCCCGCGCACTACCTCGGCGGCGATGATCAACTCATAGCCATTCAGGTTCCTGGCATATTGACCGGGCGGGAGTTTGTCGTCCTCGTCTTTATTGTCGGATTCCTTCGACTCGTAGTTTTCCGGGTATACATCGATCAGCTTCACAACCCAGTCGCTGTCAGTTCCAGAAGTGGATGCGAACAGGTCGGCGCTGAATTCGCCCGCCGCTCTTAGATCATGATCGAGTGGTGCGCTCTCGAAGGTGAGCACATCGGTGCGATGCTCCACGAAGCGCTGGTCCTGCACTTCCCATTCTGGCCAGTCGCCGCCCGGATAAGTTGGCGAAATGGGGCGTCTGCGGTAAGGAACGGGATTGAGGGGATCGGAAACGTATTCTGCGTAAGCCGCTCCATTTTTCGGCTGAGCGAAGTCGAGACCGCCGTTTGCTTGCAAATAAATATCGGTAAGCTTGGCACCGGTGGGCGGCCAAGAGGCGTAAGTTCTCCACTGGTTTGATCCAGTCTCGAAGGTCTGTACCTTCCACGCCGGGCGCTCGCCACTTCCATGCAGCCAATATCGAAACCACCGAGCTTCGATATTTTCGCGGTATTCCGCCGACGTGTTGTGTCCTCCGAACGTTACCTCGCCCAGCTTTGAGCCGTCTTTTCGGCGCCAGCCTCCATGATTCCATGGCCCCGCGACCATGTAGTCGTTGTGGTTGGGATCGTTCTGCGCCAGCTTGGCATAAATCGTCCATGGCCCTTGTGGATCTTCCTGGTCCCACCAGCCGGCCACGTTCAGGATTGGAACCGTGTCCTCGCCGTACGCATTGACGAAAGCTTCTTTCGTCCAGAAATCGTCATAGTTGGGATGCTCGATGAACTTGTTCCACATGCCGATCTGGCCATGCAGATATTTGGAATTCGCGTAGGAGAGCGGGCCTAGATTCAAATACCACTGGTAGGTGTCGTAGGTGTCGAAATTGAAGTGGATGTTTTCGGTCTTGCTGGCTTCCTCCATCACGGAGTATTCGAAGCCGTAACTCAAGCGAAACGCTCCGTAACGATGAAAATCATCATTCATCCATTGATCAGCGGGGGAAGCTTGTTCGGAGATTGCCTTAAGTGCCGGGTGCGGTTCAAGCAGACTCAGTGCGGACGTCAGGCCGCTATAGGAAACTCCAAAAATGCCCACTTTGCCATTGTTGTCGGCAACGTTCTTTACGAGCCAATCAACCGTGTCGTAGGCATCACTGGACTCGCTGGAGGCTTTAGGGTCACTTTTGTCGGGCGGAGTCGTGGAAATCCTGAATATTCCCTCCGATTTGAAACGTCCGCGAAGATTCTGAAAGACGAAAATGTATCCATCAGGGATCAATGCCTGGAGGCCCGGGCTTTTTTCCAGATCTTCGGATTTGTCGGGCACGCCATAAGGTGTCCGGAGCAGGAGAATGGGCAGAGGTTCATGTTGATCAGCAGGAATGAAGATTGCGGTTTGCAGATGGATACCGTCCCGCATCGGGACCATGACTTCCTTGTGGTTGAACTTAGCTGAGGAAGCGGGCGATTGGCCATATCGCGCACCCATAAACAACGACAGAGCTGCCAGAACCAGGCAGAGCCATGCTACTTTGTGTCGTTTCACGCTTTCCTCCCGGGAACAAGAAGGCGCGATTATAGCCGCGTGGCGGTTCTGCGTAAAAGGCGGCCTGCAAGCGGTCAGACGGGAACTGGAAAGTTACCCGCGGTTGTTCCGATAGCGAAGGCTGGATTTACAATAAACGTTTGCGTGCGCGGAGAAGACTAGAGGATGGCAACGAAAGTTTACTCCAAACCGGCTGCGGATGAAAAATTTGCGGGTAAGTACCAGGGATTGTCCGGCGAACAGCTTATCGACGCCTACCGGATCATGTACACCTCCCGCAAACTGGATGACCGCGAGATCCTGCTAAAACGCCAGCAACGTATCTTTTTCCAGATTTCCGGAGCGGGACACGAGGCGGTGGGAGTAGCGGCGGCTTTTGCTCTCAAAGCCGGATACGACTGGTTCTATCCTTACTATCGCGATCGGGCGCTCGCTCTGGCTTTGGGCGAGACTCCATACGAAATGCTACTGCAGGCAGTCGGCGCGGCTGATGATCCGAGCTCCGGCGGCCGGCAGATGCCGTCTCATTGGAGTTTTCCGAAATTGAACATCGTGACGCAATCGTCTCCCACCGGTACGCAAATTCTACAAGCGGTGGGATGCGCCGAAGCGGGGCGCTATCTTGCCGCGCATCCCGAGTCCGCAAAAAAGGCCAGTGGGGATTATCGAGAGTTCAAGGAAGTTCGGTTTCACGGGGACGAGGTGACTTACGTCTCGCTCGGGGATGGCACCACCAGCGAAGGTGAATTCTGGGAAGCGCTGAATTACGCATCCAATCGTAAGCTGCCAGTAATCTTCGTCGTGGAAGACAACGAGTATGCCATCTCGGTGCCAGTGGAAGTGCAGACCGCCGGAGGCAACATCTCGCGTCTCGTCGCCGGCTTTCCGGATTTTCACTTCGAGGAGGTAGACGGCACCGAGCCGGTAGAGACGTATGCGGCTTTTGCGCGATCGGCAGCACACTGCCGGGCCGGGAGCGGACCTGCCTTTATCCACGCGCATGTGATCCGCCCCTATTCGCATTCGCTGTCTGATGACGAGAGGCTCTATCGTCCCGATACCGAGCGCCAGCAGGATGCTACCCGTGATCCGATCACGCGCATGCAGATGTTTCTCTTGCGGGAAGGAATTCTTGATGAGAAAGGGATCAATCAGCTGGAGAAGCAGGTGGAAGAAGATCTCCAGTCTGCTGTCGACCGGGCTCTTGAAGCAGCTCCACCTACTGCGGATTCAATAACCGAATACGTCTATTCGCCGTACTTGGATCCCACCGCGTCCGCATTCGATACTTCACCCGCGCCGAGTGGGGCATCCGATGGCAAGAAACCGGCGCCGAAGACCATGGCTGATCTGATTAACGCGACGCTGCGAGATGAAATGCGGCGTGACGAAAGAATCGTGATCTTCGGCGAGGATGTGGCCGATTGCAGCCGGGAACAATATCTGCGGGCCAAACAGATCAAGGGCAAAGGGGGGGTATTCAAGCTGACGGCCGGGTTGCAGTACGAGTTTGGATCGGACCGCGTTTTCAACTCCCCGCTTGCGGAAGCGAGCATCGTCGGACGTGCGACTGGGATGGCCACGCGCGGGCTCAAGCCCGTGGTCGAAATTCAATTTTTCGATTACATCTGGCCGGCGATGCTGCAGCTGCGCGACGAACTTCCGCTGATCCGCTGGCGCTCGAACAACGGATTCTCAGCACCGACGGTGATTCGCGTGGCGATTGGCGGCTATTTGACGGGTGGGGCGATTTATCACTCCCAGTGTGGGGAAAGCGTATTCACCCACATTCCCGGACTAAGAGTCGTTTTCCCTTCAAATGCGCTCGATGCCGCGGGGCTATTGCGGACATCGATCCGGTGCGATGATCCGGTTTTGTTTCTTGAGCACAAGCGGTTATATCGCGAGACCTTCGGGCGTGCACCATATCCGGGACCGGATTACATGATTCCATTTGGGAAAGCAAAGGTGGTGCAGCCGGGGAGTGATATTTCACTCATAACTTATGGTGCGGTGGTCCCGCGGGCGTTGCAGGCGGCTCAAAAGTTGGAGCGAGAGCACGGAGTCAAGGTCGAACTGATCGATTTGCGCTGCCTGAATCCGTTCGACTGGGAGGCAATTGCCGCTTCGGTGCGCAAGACCAACCGGGCGATCGTAGCCTACGAAGATACCTTGAGCTGGGGCTATGGTGCGGAAATCGCAGCTCGAATCGCGGACGAATTATTCGAGGAGCTTGATGCCCCGGTGCGCCGGGTCGCTGCGAAGGATACTTTTGTCGCTTACCAACCTATCTTAGAAGACGCAATTCTCCCGCAGGCCGACGATCTTTTCCGAGCCATGAAAGAGCTGGCTGAATACTAGAACGTCAGTTCTCAGTTGCGAGTCAGTTCGAGGTCCCGATCGGCTTGACGGTCACATCTGCCGCCGGCACTGCGCGCGGAACGAAGAAGTTGTGATCGTAAAGATTGCGATACATCTCTCCGGCAATCTCCGCAGCTTTGGGACCATAGGTCGGGCGGCCGCCTTCGAGAAAAACTACGACAACGATACGGCCGACATCGGTGTTGGCGTACGAAGCAAACCACCCATAGCGGGTTCCTGCATGGGAGCAGGTTCCGGTCTTGCCGAGGATTTCTTCTTCGTTGAAGTTGACGCGTAGATGGCGGGCGGTTCCGTAGCTGACCGCTCCAGCCATGCCATCAGAGATTTCAGGAATCAGAGGAGCGATATCCAGGCGCCGTTTCACGTGCGGTTCGAAGTCAGCGACTTCCTCAGGGGTGGTGGGATGCTGCAGATAGTAGATCGTGCCGCCATTGGCAATCGCGCTCACCAGAGCGCCGAGTTGAAGGGGAGTCATCGAAATGCCTTCGCCAAAGGAGCACATTTTGCCGACGCCGCCGAGCTTGTGGGAAATTTCCTGATCAGGGTAGGTACCGAGTTGCTCGCCGGGAATGTTGTAGCCGGCCAATTCGCCGAGCCCATACTGATGGGCGTAGTAAGCGACCTTCTCGAATCCTAGTTCGCGCCCGACGGTCTCAAAATACGCGTTGTTGGAGCGGGCCAGGGCCATGGTCAGATTCATCCGATAGCGGCCGCCAAGCCGAACTTCTGTTTCCTTGGTTATGATGCCTTCACTCAGAGCTGCAAGAGCGACTGATAGCTTGATGGTGGAGCAGGGCTGGGCACCGCTGGACAGGGCGAGTTTCTGATTGACCATAGCAAGAACACGGCCGCTGGTAGGCTCAATGGCAACCAGTGTCCCATTCATATTCCCCAGGGAATCGAGCGCGGCTTGGCGAACGATGGGATCTTCCCCGGCAATGACGTCAGCTTCAGCAATATCCTGAGCGTATGAACTGGTAGAGAAGCGTTCGTAATAGTGGTGGCGTCGACGCGACCGGGTGGTGGCACGGGTTCGTACCAGCCGATGCATGTGCCGCCGGGCTTGCTGGCTTTCGCTGACCTGCGACCTCTTGCGACGCGTTAGTGAACGGGTGCTAACGGTGGCAGCGATGGAAAGTTCACAAAGTAGAAATACAGAGATTGCTAGAACGACGAAGCGAAGAAGTTTTCCCAGACTCACTTCCTACACCTATCCCCGGAATTTCACCCGCTGGCAAGCCCCGCAGCAGATGATCAATGCCACCCACCTGCGTTGCTGCTGCCTGATGTTATGAAACTTTTCCGCAATTTCGCAATAGAAAAGTAAGGCTCCGAGAAGCTGGTCTCTATTTTGATAACTCGTTCTGGACGCAGGAGTTGTGATCGTTTCTCCGGGGAACATCCCCCTTTGGTAACTTGGGGTGATTACTGTGCAGATACGCGACAAGGGCGTTTCCCGGTTGAGAAAGGAAAAAAGGAGCAGGCGCAGACCTGCTCCGTGGCGACAGGAGAACGCGTGGCCAGCTTAGTTCCGTTTGCGCAAGAAGGCCGGCACGTCGAGATCGGACTGCTCGAAGTTGGCGATCATCGCAGTGCGCATCGCATCCAGCCCATCAGGAGCTGCGGTGACCGGCTGCGCAGCTGCTGCTCCGTCCATCACCATGGGCGGTGGAGGCGGCGGCAATGGGTCGACTTCTGATTCAGCTTCAGGGAAATCCTGCTCCCGGCGCGATGTGAATGTGGTTTGTGCCTCCAACCTGCGGCGGCGCACGTCGGAATCCTTGAAGCCGGTGGCGATGACGGTAATCTTCACCGAATCCTTCATTTTCTCGTCCATAACAGCGCCGAAGATAATGTTGGCATCTTCGTCTGCGGCGCTTTGGATGATGGTGCAGGCTTCCTGGACTTCGGCGAGTTTGAGTGAAGCGGAGCCGGTGATGTTGATGAGAATACCGCGCGCTCCATCGATGGCCCCGGCTTCAAGCAGCGGTGAAGCAATTGCTTTCTGAGCAGCCTCAGTTGCACGCCTCGCACCATTCGCCGTAGCCGTGCCCATCACGGCGTAACCCATACCTGACATGATGGCCTTCACGTCAGCAAAATCGCGGTTGATGATGCCGGGGATCGTGATGATGTCGGATATGCCCTGCACCCCTTGACGAAGGATATCGTCGGCTACTCGGAAGGATTCAAAGAAGCCGGCATCCTGCGCCACCGCCAACAATTTCTCGTTAGGGATGACGATGGTGGTGTCGACGGTTTCCATAAGCTCAGCAATGCCGCGGTCGGCTTGCGACATGCGGCGCTTACCCTCGAAGGCAAATGGCTTGGTAACCACCGCAACGGTGAGCGCGCCCATTTCGCTGGCCAGGGATGCAATGATCGGCGCCGCGCCGGTACCCGTGCCGCCGCCGAGGCCGGCGGTGACAAAAACCATATCGGCGCCTTCGAGAGCCTCAATGATCTTGTCGGAATCTTCAAGCGCAGCCTTGCGCCCGACCTCGGGATTGGCCCCAGCTCCCAGACCGTTGGTCAGTTTCACACCCAGCTGGATCTTCATGGGTGCGCGTGACATGCGCAAAGCCTGGAGATCGGTGTTTGCGGTAATGAACTCGATGCCTTCGACGCCGGCATCGATCATGCGGTTCACGGCGTTGCCACCGCCTCCACCCACCCCGATGACTTTGATTTTGGCATCGTTGCGGGCCTCTTCGTTGAAGCTGATGCGAATATCATTTTCCTTTTTCATGTCGACTCCGGCGTAGATTGGCGTCCACTCTTGCTGACCCCTGACTCCCGACTGCTGACTCTCAGGCTCCCTTTCGAGCAAACAGATTCACTAACTTCGAACTCCAGCGCGTATCTTGCATTCCCCGCGCCAAGCGCGAACGATGTCCATAAAAGACCATTCCCAGCGCAGTGGCATATTCCGGCTCAGCAAGGCTTGCCGGCATTCTCGCGAGTGGCATAGGCCAGGACAGTCGCACCGGTCGGCGCAACACCGATTCAGCCACATCCACGATGCCGGCCAACCTCGAAGCGCCGCCACTGAGCACGATCCCGCCTACGCAAACGTCGAAAGTGCCGCTCTGGCGCAGGTTGTCGCGAACCATTTCAAACAGTTCACGGGCGCGGGGCTCGAGAATCTCGCCGATCATGCGCTGCGAGATCAATCGCGATGGGCGGTCTCCGACGGAGGGGACTTCGATTTCATTCGCCTCCGGGATCAGGGTAACGACCACATTGCCGTATGCTTTCTTAATTTTCTCGGCATCGGCCAGAGGCGTACATAATCCGACAGAAAGATCGCTGGTAAAGTGATCGCCACCGATGGGAATGACGGCACTGTGAATGACGGCGCCTTCCTGAAAAACGATCAAGCTGGTGGATCCCGCGCCCATTTCCACGAGACAGGCGCCCAGTTCGCGTTCGTCATTGCGGAGCACAGAATCGGCGCAGGCCAAGGGTTCGAAAACGGTGTCGTCCACGTGCACGCCGGCGCGATTGACTGCGGTGATGACATTCTGCGTCGCGGCTGTGGCGGCGGTCACCATGTGGACACGAACTTCCAGTCGCATAGCCATCATGCCGAGCGGGTCATGTACCCCGCTTTGCTGGTCGAGAATGAATTCCTGCGGCAACAGGTGAAGAATTTCACGGTCGGCAGGAAGAGAAATGGCCCGGGCCTTGTCAACCGCTGAGCGAATTTCTTCGCGGGCGATCTCACGGGCGCGGGTACCAAAACTGAGTCCGCCATGGGCGTTGACCCCGCGCACATGTGTCCCAGCCACACCGATAAGGGCGTGCTCGATAGGAGCGCCACTCACATCCTCGGCTTGCTCGACTGCTTTCTGAATCGACGCGATGGCCTTCTCCAAATCCACGATGATTCCCTTGCGCGAGCCCCGCGATTCAGCAAGCCCGTGCCCGCGATAGCGCAAGCCGCTATCGCTGGCTTCCGCCACGAGCACACAAGTTTTTGCACTTCCTACATCGATCGCTGTGATAAAACTCCGGTACTGATTACCCATCCCTACTGCTGCCCCTTGAGAATTGCCGGACTCGGTTTCTTCAACCTGGAAGTGGCGCTTACTGCTGGTTTCTGGTTTGCAGCTCGCGTTGTAGTGATCGCCGCAGGCGCAGTGACAGCGTCGTTTGACGTGAGCTGCTTTCCCGCTGCTTTTCCGTGCCGATGCTTCACGACGCGCTTCGCCGGAACAGTTTTCGGCGAAGAGTTCTTTGCCGCGGCAGATGATTTCGTGACGTCGTGTTCAATAAGAGCGGCGGGCTTTACGCCGGCCGCCATGGCAGCACGGACAGCTGCGGGCGACATCGCCGACTGTCTGGCCGTACCCTGCAAGTCGGGATTGACCACGATCTGATGTTCGTAACGCAAATCAACGGAATCCAGCCTCGCAAACTGGCGCCGCCATTCCTGTACGTGGGTCACGTAAATTTTGAAACGGTCCAGGAAGTCGGATGCGCCCAGGTGAACCAAAACCGGGCCAGCGGAATCGTCAGCCGTGATCTTGACGTCGTCGGGATCAGAAAGATCAACCTCGCTGAGACTCTGAGAATAGTGCGCACCCGTCGAATCGAGCTCCGCGATCAACTGGTTGTAGGTCTTCATTCGCAGCGCCCGCATGGATTGAGGCTCGGCGAGGCTCATTCCGAGGACCACTGGAAAAGAGAACTTTTTTTTGCCCGCGACCGGGAGATCCATCAAAACGCCGTTGCTATCGATCAGGAAAATCCTGGAACCGATCCGCGCGAAGGCCACGGGTGTGCGCTCGTGGATTTCTATCTTGAGGCGGTTAGGCACAAAGCGCATCACGCTTGCCGATTCAACTCTGGCAACCTGCTCGAGCTGCTTTTTTCGCAGGGCCAGCGGAACATAGAAAACGTTGCGGCCAATATCGCCACCCATGACTTCAATGATTTGTGATCGGGGCACATCTTCGAGGCCAGTGATTTCTATGTCATCACTTGACTCGACGCGGAACCTCCATGAGTGTTCACCGTAGTGATAGGCAGCAGCCACCGTCACACTGCCTAGAAACAAGATGACCGTGGCCAGGAGGGCCCAGCCAAGGTAAGTGGCAGCCTTCTTCGAGAGAGAGTTCCGGCGCACAGAAACGCGCTTCTGCGCGCGGAGGAAAGGTGATTCCTCCTCCACATCCAAGTCGACCAGACGCGCGTCGTCGAGTGCAGCGCGGACTGGCTCGTCGGAATATGGATACAACTCTTCCTGCGAGATGGTGGAACTGGCCTTCCGCGCCATCAACCCAGGTCAGTTGTCGTCAGCGAATCGCGGAGCGGAATAAATATAACTGCTTTTTGTGAATTGAGATAGACCAAGTTTGGTGCTTTTTGCACAAGCCCATCGGCCATCAATTTCGCTTCCGTTTTTTGCGCGCCGCTTTGGCGATTGCTTCGACCTGTGCCACGTGATTCAGGTCGTGTCCGGCAAACATGCGCACCATATGGGCGATCGTTTCCTTGCCGCGCTCGGAATGCATGCCGTAGTTCTCCCACAATTCTTTGGGGAGTGCCTTGAGCATACGCAGATTGTTCTCGCGAAGTACGCGGAACGTCTCCAGCGAAACCTTCGGATCACGCTTTGAGTACACAAAGGTTTCCGCCCAGACGTCCTGATCGAAGGCCTGGATCGGGACACCGTTGCTCCCGATGACCAGCCGCATCCGCCAACTCGCGACCAGCTCCCCGTCTGCCAGGTGAGCCAGAATTTCTGCGATTGACCATTTGCTCGGTTCGGGGCGACGCGTGAGTTGGGGTTTGCTCAGGGATTGGATCGCTTTTTGCAACCGTCGAGGCGTCTCCTGCTGTACCCGGAGTGGTTCCCTGCCATTGAGATTACTGATGATGCGCTGAGTGTACTGCTGAGGGGTTTCCTGCATGGAGCCTCCGCAAAGAAAATGGAATATTAGTTTGACTGTCGGCACGGGTCGACGGAAGCAACGAAATTTCGCGAGGTGCGTGCAAGTGACTGCCCGCAAGCCGCCGAGGAACAACTTTTCCGCTAGCCTTCTGCCGGAACTACGCGTGATTCCGGCGCCGTACCTTCGTCATCTAATGGGGTGTTTGACTTCCCGACCTGCGGAACCTAGTCTGGAAGTGGATCTTTGAGGGCCTATCCCGAAATGGGGGCGTCACGGCTTCGACGGAGATGCTTGCGGCCAAGAGGCATGCCGGGGTGCACACACCCGCAATCGCGTGCAAAACTAGAAATGCCACACCTGAAATGGCATTCGCTGCTTAATTAATTAAGTAGCCGTCCTCCGCGGCTTTGCCTGCGGGCTGCGGAAGGGCGTCGCACAGCGGGCTGGTGCCATCAACTACGTCTGGGTTGAGGGGACGAGATCTTCAGACTAGCGGAGCGCGTTTCTTGTCCGTTCTGAGCGCGAGCCGCGAACGTCCTGGGGTAATGCCCAGGGCATGAACGCCGACTAAGCATGTAGGCTCTTGACCAGTAACATTTTCGGACGCGGGTTCGACTCCCGCCGCCTCCACCAGTTCATATCTCCCGGATCGTTCGCAACGCTTAGGATTTCGGCAGAGGACTCCCGCTGCGCTCACGGCCGCTGAACGCCTCAACTTCGCCCCGCGCCGCCTCCACCAGATCTCAGCCTCCGATTCAAAAGAATTGCGAGTCGAGCGAGGCAATAAACTGAATGCCGGGTACGATTTTGCCAGTCAGATTCTTATCATTGGTCAAGAAGAGATCAGTCTTCGCCTGCGCGGCGCAGGCCAGATGAATTGCATCCGCGGGAGGAATAGCCAAGGTTCCGCGGATCCGACCGTAGAGATCGGCAGTGTCACTCGTAAAGGGGACGATCTCAGAAACTGCGCTACTCAGTAAGCGCTTGATCTCATGAGCAGCCTTAATATTGCCCAGTCGATACGGCCCCGCCAGAACTTCTCCTATTGTGAAGGCGCTGGTAATCAGCTGGTCTCCGCGTTCTTCCATGCGAGCGCGAATCGCACCGACACGTTCTGCGAACTGGGCATTGTTCTCCAGCCAATAGATGAAGAGCATCGTGCCCCAATAGATTCGGCTCACTTATTCTCCCGTGCATCATAAAAACTATCTCGCTGGGCCCTTGCATAGCGCTCGCCGCCCCCTAACTCTGCAAAAACATCTTTCAGCGCCCCGCGGAGACGCATCCAAGGGTCCTCTTTTGTAGAGAAAGGCATTTCGTCGATAAATTCGTAGGTGTAAGTAACAGTCGTACTCATACCTGAGTTGGGGCCAGTTCTTTCAACTAACTGCAGATTGTTCTGTTGTAGGAATTCGCGACTCTTCAGCGCACTACAGACCGCTGGTGTGCGACCGCTCATCCGCAGCTCACGAACTACATCGCCTGCCCTGATCGAAAACCGCTTCTCGTGTCGGCGTCGCGCCGGAAGGACATACGCTTCTTTTCCGTACATTCTGATCCGATCTGCGTCTCTCATAACTGGCCCACCTAGAGCAAGAATAGAATAGAATAGAATGAAGTGGAGTGGAATAGAATAGCATACTATGTAATTGCTAGTGAGCATTTATCTACCACAGTCTTGACGAGTGCTTCGTCAGCGGGCATGATGTGCGCCAAGATAGCGACTTGGGGCAATTCTCTCATCATCGACCCCTATTTTGCGCCGAGCTAGGGCCAAGCCCCTCAAACAGTTGCATTCGGTCGCTCGGGAAGGAAGACTATGCCGACATTTTGCAGCAATTGCGGAGGCAAGCTCGAAGCAGGCGTAAAGTTCTGCGCGCAATGCGGGCAAACCGTAACCAATGCTCAAGCCCCAGCAACGCCGCCCGTCGCACCACCACCTGCGGGCGGTGGGGGTGCTATCAAGGTCATTGTCGTGATCCTGGGGGTGATCGCTTTCATTATGTTGTTGGCGGCGGGCAGCTGCCTCTACATCGGATACCGAATCAAGAAACGCGCCCACGAGTTTGCGGGAAACTACGCGCCATACCAAGGCAAGAAGGATGCCTGTGCACTGGTGACGGAGGCGGAAGTAAGCCAGGCGTTCAAAATGCCGGTGGCAAGTGTCACCGGCAGCGGTTCCCATTGCGAGTTCAAGTTCGCTGGAAACGACCAGCGTGAGGTCGCCATGAGCGTCACCTGGGAGGGCGGCGCTATGCTTATGAAAATTACCCACGGCGCCATGAAGCAGGTCGGCGCTGGAATGGATACCTTTACGCCAGTGCCGGGATTGGGAGACGAGGCCTACGTCGAGCCCATGGGTTCAGGGTTGATGATCCGCAAGGCTGATGTGTTGGTGAATATCGATCTGCGTTTGGCCGGCAACGACGCCCAGGCAGCGAAACTCATTGGATCGAAAATCGCCGGCCGATTATGAAGGTGCTGTTAGGCAGTCGTGCAGTCTGAATAAGGAAGCGAGCCAAACGCGTGATGCAATGGGCTCCCTCGTTGCACTCGGGATCTCGGCGCGCGGCTCAGGCGTCGCGCAACTGCCTCAACTTCGCTGCGCAAACAGCGCTTCCTCACGATGACACCGAGTTGTTGCAACGGGTTGCGGAGTCCTTTAGGCAGCCTTTAGAATCAAATGTTCACGAAGGGGTTCAAGAGATCATGAAGGCAGCCATTCATCCCGCTTACCACGAAGTGCGTGTCATGTGCGCGTGCGGCAACAGCTTCACCACTCGATCGACGCATAAGGGCGATATCCACGTAGAAATCTGCTCCAATTGCCATCCATTCTTTACCGGCAAACAAAAGCTGGTGGATACGGCCGGGCGCGTGGAACGATTCCGCCGCAAGTACGCCAAAGCCGAAACCGTCAAAAAGTAGTCCGGTTACAGGACAGCTTGCGCGGATTTTGCCGCGTGTGATGCGGCCAGGTGCGGAGCTATTCGTCTTCTGTCGGACCTAGAGGCTCGCCAACTATGTTGTAGTAAACCTCGCGGGGCTTCTCAGGCTTCTCGGCGATTTTCGGTTTTTCCTCTGGTTTACTTGTGACAGCAGGGACGGCTGGGACCGGCTTCGGCGGCGCGGGAGAAACTGTCTGTATCGCGGCGACTGGACCGGGGGCCGGCGGTGCTAAAACCGGGGTTGGTGGCGCTGGAGTTGCTGTTGGGACAGCGACCGCGGCCATGGCCGCATCTGGGACTGGTTTTGAAGGCGTCGGCGCTTGTGGTCGTTGAGCGTTTGTCGCGGGACGCAAACTCCTCACTTCTTCGGCTCTCCCGGCCCAAGCTTGCAAAAGCAGAAATACAAT
Source organism: Terriglobales bacterium (assembly GCA_035623255.1). Classification (GTDB taxonomy): domain Bacteria; phylum Acidobacteriota; class Terriglobia; order Terriglobales; family Acidobacteriaceae; genus JAFAGX01. Next base: position 15,573 of record DASPTU010000019.1, read on the forward strand.
ACCAGCGAGGCAAAGCTGCAGAATCGATGCGAAAAGATCCGGGACATTGACCTGGCCTGGGCCCAGGTATAGCGGCGAGTTGGAATCTCCGCCAAGAACTCTTGCCAGCAAGGGCAACAACAAACTTCTGGTAAGGGAAACAAGAATTCCCCAAATGCCCTCCGCAAGAATGACCGCAGCCACGGCCAGAGCGATCCACTTTCCCAGTTTCATTACCTATCGAGTTTACTATGTACAGGTCAGCGCAGAAACGGTTGCAGGAAAGTTGGTCGCCGCCCATAATAGTGCTACTTACCCGAACTGACCCGAGTTCTAAAGCCCTTCCCCATTCTGCCGATAAATTCACCAGAGGTGAGAGATGGGTCGAAGTGTGCGTGTTATAGGGCTGATTGTTTTTCTGATCGGTTGCGGTAGCGACACTCCCAAAACCCCGGTTGGGTTTGTGAATCAGACGAAGCACTCGGATGCTGATTTGTGGCGAATCTGGTCGGCGGCCCAGAACAGTTTGGCGGCCCAGATTAACCTCAATCCACTGCAGGCGGGTAGCACTCCGGAAATGCTACCGGGCGATTCTCGAGCGTTCAGTATCATGCCCCACCAGCTAACCGTTGAGCCAGAAACAGATATTTCTTCGCGTGCCCTGGCTGCTGCTACTGGGCTTGATCGTGCGAACCCTACCGGCCTAATTGCTTGTCCACAAAATTGCAAGGTGCGTTACACAACGGCTTACTCGATCTATGAGCCGGCGCAGGTTACGTATGCTGCTTCGTGGGAATCCTCGGAAAGCAATTTTCGGGAAATTCTCGAATATGAGTTCGAGAACCAGATCCTGTTTGCGTTGGGGTACGACGTGACCTGGCGCTGAGAGCTATTTCTTTTCAGCTTTTTTGTGGGTCTCGGTTTTCGGTTTCTCTTCTTTCTTTGCTCCTCCCGATTCTGGCTTCGCCGAAGATGAATCACTGCCTGCCGGGCCAGGGGATTTCTTGGCGTAATCAGTCACGTACCAGCCCGAACCCTTGAACTGCACGGCGGGAGGGGAAAGCAACTGCTCTACTGGACCGCCGCATTTCGGACACTTCTTGACGTGAGGATCGGAGAATTTCTGGATTCGCTCAAAGCGGTGATTACACTTCTCGCACTGATATTCGTAGAGTGGCATGGACCCCGAAACAAATTCCTGTGCTTGATTCTAGGGACTGTCGCTTGTACCCGTCAATTTACGACACAGATGCAACCATAGCCGCGGTGGTAGACTCGCTTTGCATGGCCGATGTGAATCATAAGCCGAGCCAGGATGCCGAGCTAGAGCTTAGCCTGGAGCCCGGTCTGTATCTGGTCGGAACACCAATTGGGAACCTCGAGGACATTACTCTCCGGGCTTTGCGCGTGCTGCGTTCCGCCGATTTGGTTGCTTGCGAGGACACGCGCCAGACTCAAAAACTTCTCACACATTACGGCATTGCCACCCGTACCACGAGCTATCACGAACATAATGAAATGACGCGAGCTCCTGAGCTGGTGGTTGAGCTTGAACAAGGAGCGCGGATCGCGCTAGTGACCGATGCCGGCATGCCAGGCATCTCCGATCCGGGTTTTCGGCTGATTACGCTGGCTATTCGGCATCATGTACCCGTGGTTCCGGTTCCGGGAGCGTCTGCGTTTTTGGCCGCTTTGGTTGCGAGCGGATTACCCACCGACTCTTTCCGCTTCAGCGGATTTCTGCCCCCGAAACGCGGGGCCCGGCGCAAATTCCTGGAAACTATTCGAGATTCTCCGCGGACACAGGTTTTCTATGAGGCGCCTCATCGTCTGAAAGACACGATCGAGGATGTTGTCGAAGTACTCGGCCCCGACCGACACGTCGTGATCGCGCGTGAAGTCACAAAACGCCACGAGGAATTTCTTCGTGGACGCGCCGATCAGGCGCACGAGGCTTTAAAGACGCAGGGGGGCGTTAAGGGCGAGATCACGCTGCTTATAGGGAAGGCAGAGGCACCGGACAAGAAACCCGCGAGCTCGTCTGGCGGTATTCGTGAGCAAATGAGCCGCCTCATGACCGAACAGAAGCTCGATGAAAAGACTGCGCTCAAGAAATTGGCAAAACAGATGGGAGTTTCGAAAAGTGAAGCATATAGGGAGCTGCAGAGAAGTAAATAGAGCTGCGGGGCATGTTTAGAGGTCATTTGGGAGTGAGTTCGCGCTTCACCGCCTCGCTGACTTGTTTGCCGTCGACGCGAATCCCGGCGGTCGAAAAACGGGACATTACATTTTTCATCACGGATCCCATGTCTTTCATGGTGGGCGCATTCATCTCGCCGATGACGGCCCGGACGCCGGCTACGATTTGCTCCTCACTGGCTGCCTTAGGCAGATAAGTCTCAATCAGCGAGATTTCAGCCGCTTCTTTATCGGCCATGTCCTTTCGACCACCTTTAAGAAACTGCTCGACCGACTCCTTGCGCTGCTTGATTAGCGTGCTGAGCACTTGTTGGGACTCTTTATCATCGAGCGGCGCCATTTTTTCGATCTCGCGGTTCTTAAGTGCAGTTTTTACCATACGCAAGGTAGAGAGCCGGTGCTCATCCCGCGCCTTCATGGCGGCGGTAATGTCGTTTTGAATCTGATCGATCATGCTCATGTGAGGATTATAGTCTTGGAATGCGACGCAGACGTGGCTGCTATTCGTATCGCAATGCTTCGACCGGGTCGAGCCGCGACGCGCGTAGGGCTGGAATCAAGCCGCTGATGACTCCAACCAGCAGCAAGACCAATGTAGAGAGAGTTACGGTCAAGAGAGAGATCTGGAGATGAATGTCGGCCTTGCCCGATTCGTCCTCGAATAGCGGCCCCATGAGCGGCAAAGTACCCACGGCTGCCGCGATAGCATAAGAAAGCAGAACGCCGATGGCGCCGCCCAGCAGCATGATCAGCAGCGTTTCGGCGAGAAATTGAAACTTGATGTGACGCTTTCGCGCTCCAAGCGCACGTCGCAAGCCGATCTCGCGGATGCGCTCGTCGACCGACACCAGCATGATATTCATAACGCCCACGCCACCGATGCCTAGTGTCAGAGTCCCGATAAACGTGAGCAATACTTGAAGTCCGATGGTTATGGCATTGATGATCGGCCGAAACTCATCACGGCCAAACATCTGAATGGCTTTCTTGTCGGTAGGTGAGAACTGCTGTCGTGTGGCGACCGCTGCCAACACCTGCGCCATCGCCTGTTTCTCAAACTGCGGGGCAATCGGCTCGAAAACCATGACGGCGGCATAACGCGTGTCCCACAAATCTCCCGCCGCAGTGTAAGGGATCCATGACGATTCATCGTCACTGCTGAAGTAATTGCTGAGCTGGATCTTACGGGTCATCACGCCGATCACGGTAAAGCGCACGCCGGCAACGAGAACGGTCTCGCCCACTGCCGGACGACCACTGAACAGCTGCTCACGAAGGCGTCCCCCGAGAAAGATCACACGCCTGCGCTCAAGGAAATCGCTGGCATTGATCCAGCGCCCTTCTGAGGGCACTTCGTTTCGCATCTCTCCGTAGGCGGGACAAACTCCACGTACGGGAGCAGTCCCGACCATACGATCGCCATACGCGATGCCTGGCCTTCTTACGGTCTCCAGGCAAGCGTGCTTCACCAGTGGCACAGTCTCTTTCACCATTTCGAGATCGGCTTGCTCGAAGACAACTTTCTTGCCAGCTCGTTGACCACCGGGCTGCTCACTGGTCTGTTGCGGCCAGCAAATCACGACGCTTTTTCCGAATGCATCGAAGCTATTCGCCAGAATCTGGCGGAAACTGCTGCCGTAGGCAATCAGCAAAGTCACGGTCGCGATTCCCCAAACGATGCCCAGCATGGTCATGAGGCTGCGAGTGGTGTTGCGTTTCAACGCTATCCACGCTTCGCGAATGATCTCGGTGAGCATAGTGTGTTTACGGCAAAAAGGGCTACAAAGTCCTACCCTCCAGCCTCAAATCGAAGCGCCTCAATTGGATCTACCGATGCCGCCCTGCGAGCGGGATAGAGTGCAGCCAGTACCGCAGAACTTCCCAATAGCCCACAGGCGACAACTCCAGAAGTCCATGTCGGCAACAGGCCCGCAAAGAAATCTGGCATTGGTAGTTGATCCACCAGAAAGCAGAGGCCGTATGCCAGTCCCAAACCGATGCCGCCGCTAAGAAATGCGATCAGGAGCGCCTCAAAGAAAAACTGCTTCAGGATGGTTCGGGCGGGCGCGCCGAGAGCTTTGCGCACGCCAATCTCACGCGTACGCTCCCGCACTGCTACCATCATGACGTTCATCACACCCAAACCGCCGAGGAGCAGCGTCACGATACCCACGGCGCCCAGGAAGTACTTCATGCCATCGGTCATGGTGCGGAACGCCTGTGCCTCTTGAACCGTGTCCCAGATGGGGCAGGCTTCTTTGTCGTTGGGATCGAAGTGGTGCATGCGTCCCAAGACGGCGCGAATTTCTTCTTTGCAGGCAGTGTGCTGCTCGACCGACTTCGGTGTGACCAGGAGCTGATCGAAAGTGATTGGAGTGCCGGGCGGTTTATCGGGAAAATCGCGGCGCATCGCCGCGAATGGGACAAATATCTTGTTCACGTCCCAGCCGTCATAACTCGAATCTTGTTTCTTGGTCGCCATAACTCCAATCACGATGTAAGGAAAGTCATTGAGGTACAAGTTTTCGCCGACGGGATTTCTGCCGGGGAACAGCTGTTTCGCAGCATCGCTGCCCAGGAAGGCGACCCTGCGTCCGTCGCGCTGATCGTCCCAGTCGTAAAACCTGCCCTGCGCCACATCGAGGCTGCGAATCTCCCCGAATGGCGGCAGAGAACCAGTCACGGTAAATGCTGCATTGTTGTAATTGCTGTGAATTTGAACGGTGTCTTGCTCCAGCTCCGGGATGGCATATTGGCAATCCGGCGTCTCGGACTGCACGACCGGGATGTCCGGATCCTCCCAGTGAACGAGCCGTCCGGCGCGCGTTCCACCCGCCTGGAGGCTGGTGCGGCCATGGAAAACAATCATTACGTCCTTGCCGAGGGTCGCCGCCACTTTGGCTTGACCCACGCGAAGGCCTTCGCCTGCCCCAACCATCAAAACGATGGAGACGATTCCCCAAGCGATGCCGAACATAGTCAGAAACGTGCGTAGTTTGTGAGCCCACAGGGTTCTAAGCACATCGCTGATGAGGTCCCGGAGAATCATCCGCTTCATTGGACGGCCCGATGGGGCTTCTGTGAGCCGAGTAAACGCCGCCCCTAGCCAGATGTACGGAATCGAGGGTGGTCTGGTTCCCTGGGTAGCAACTGGGGAAGGCCAGTCGTTAGTAAGAAGAGGGACTGTCGATTGCGAGCTGAAAATTGACCAGGCGGCCGATGTTTCTGCCGGACTGGCTTGTGGTTATCACAAGAAATAAGAGCCCCGAGGTGGTGTTGAGCCTATTCGTCTCGGCCAGTAGCTCGCTTTAGACCCTTGCCGACCTGCTGTTGCCACTCACCTTGCGGGTCGTGACGGTTGCGATCTTTGCTCGGGCTCCGGGCTTACCGCCAACCGGATAAACCAGTTCAACGCCTCGGGACTCTATCCTGCCTTTGACATTGTGTTCCTGTTCGCCTCAACCAGCGCTTAGCTATAGACCCTCACTAGCCCTCCTTGCCATCTTGCGATGTAAGGTGACTTCGCTCGAGTCCCGGACGCTGCACCAACCGGGAAAACCTAGAACGTGTCAAAGAACGAGTGTGTTTTTACACCCTCTATTTTTAGAGTCAATAAAAAAACGGAACGCGCATGTACTTAAAACGCAGCGCAGTGCAGCCACTCCACAAGGGCGTGACCAGAATTGGTGCAGCAGGTGCGCGCGATGTTCGACGCTACAGAAATCTGGGCGTGATGCGGGCTGAATCAGAGCAATGTCAGGGAAGGGACAGTTGATGCAGCATTGTGGAAAATGCATTTCCAGCCACATGAGATCGCATTTTCGAGACAATAAGAAACCGCCGTCAGCGGCGGTTCTTGAAAAAAAGGAACAGAGATTATCTTCTCGTGGCCGCCACTTTGGCCGGCTCAGGAGTGGCCGTCGGCATAGTTGTGACTCGGGCGCCGGTTGTCGCGGTTTGGGCGGAAGAAGCGGCGGCTTGCGCGCTGGTAGGCGCTAATCCCAGTTGCTTGCGAACCTCGGCTTCCAGCTTGTTCAGTATGTCCTTGTTTTCCCTGAGGAACTGGCGGGCATTCTCGCGTCCCTGCCCGATGCGCTCGCCTTTATAACTGAACCAGGAACCGGACTTCTCCACGATATTGTGGTTCGCGGCGAGATCGAGCAAATCCCCTTCGCGCGAAATGCCTTCCCCGTACAGGATATCAAACTCGGCTTCACGAAATGGTGCGGCAACTTTGTTCTTTACTACCTTAACTTTGGTTCGTGAGCCGGTCACCTGATCGCCCTCTTTGATCGCAGCGATGCGGCGAATGTCGATGCGCACCGAAGCATAAAACTTCAGAGCACGGCCGCCGGTCGTGGTCTCCGGATTGCCAAACATCACGCCAATTTTTTCGCGAATCTGGTTGATGAAAATCATGCAGGTGCGCGATTTGGAAACAATTCCCGTCAGCTTGCGCAAAGCCTGCGACATCAGGCGTGCTTGCAAGCCCATGTGGCTGTCGCCCATCTCGCCATCCAGTTCGGCTTTGGGGACGAGGGCGGCGACTGAGTCCACGACCAGCACATCAATTGCGTTCGACCGGACGAGAGTTTCGGCAATCTCCAGCGCCTGCTCGCCGTAGTCGGGCTGAGAGACGAGCAGATTATCCACATCGACGCCAAGTTTTTTGGCGTAGCCGGGATCGAGGGCGTGCTCGGCGTCGACGAACGCTGCCATGCCTCCCATTTTTTGCGCTTCGGCAATGACCTGAAGAGCAATCGTGGTTTTTCCGGAAGATTCCGGGCCGAAAATTTCTACGACGCGGCCACGTGGAAAGCCTCCAACGCCGAGCGCTGCGTCGAACGAGATTGCGCCGGTGGGAATGACCGAGATCGGCACAATGGCTTCTTTCGATCCCAAGCGCATGATCGAGCCTTTGCCAAACTGTTTTTCGATCTGCGAAAAGGCCAGATCAATTGCTTTGCTGCGTTCATCAGCCATCGCGGGAGCTCCTGGGAGAACTTGAGGATGACAACGCCTCATTATAGCTTTGCTTGGAAGCGAAAGAAAGGCGAATCTACTTGCGATTGCCTGTGGAAAGTTCACTAATGGGATTACCGGGAGGGAAGAATACCTTTCGCCTTTTTTGGCGAAGGGTGGCATCGGGTCAGCGTGGGCAGAACGGTGGCTGGCCCATCCTTTCCGATCAAGTCTCTGTTAGGGCTTGCCCCACCCTTTCGCCGGTTTTTGGCGAAGGGTGGGACTGTGTGAGCGTGGGCAGAACACTCGCGGTGGGGCAGCCCTGATATTCAAAGCGGGAAAGCTTGGGTCAGTCCTCGATGTTACATCAACGATCACTAGAATCGATTGGGCCTTGCGTTACGATTGTGGGGCGGCATGCAGCATCCAAAATTGCTAATCTCCGCTTTGTTGCTCGGCTGCCTTCAGGCTTTGGGTAGTGCAGACCCCTCTGCACAGCAGCTACTAATCATGGCTAAACAGCAGGCAAGTCTCGGCCGTGATCAGACTAGCCCTTTCGAAGTTGATGTGACTTTCACCGCCCAGATAAACGTGCCGGTTCAAGGGCATCTGACGCTGAAGTGGGAAGCAAAGGACCGATGGTGGCGCAAGGTCGTCATGGGTGACTTCGAGCAAATCGAGATCCGCAATGGGGAGAAGTTCTACACGAGCCGTAACGTCGAGTTTACGCCAGTACGAGTCGGTGAACTCGTCAAGCTGCTCGAGTTCGCAGAGGGCTCTGAAGATCTTATCGTGAAGAAACAAAAGCAACGTATCGAAAGTGGCATCGAGATAAGCTGTCTACGAGTGGAACAGGAAAATGTCAAGTGGCCGCATGAAATTTGCGTCAACCCAGCCACTCACGAAATTCTCAGCGACGATTGGCAGGAACCACCTGATCAGCGACGGAGCGAATCGTACGGCGACTACCTCGACTTCGGAGCGCATCGCTACCCGCGCAAGCTCGAACTTCGCGTGAACGGAATTAAGCTAATTACAGCGAACGTGGACAGTCTGGCCACGGAACCTTTTGATGACTCACTCCTCATTCCACCGAAAGGTGCGATTGAACGTCGCCAGTGTGCCGATCTCAAGCACGCGATACCTGTAAAGACCCCGGATCCGATGTATCCGACGTCAGCTAGACAAAACAGAATGATGGGCGACACCACCGTAGCCATGACTGTGCTGACCGACGGGTCTGTTACTGACATACATCTTGTTGGCAGCGCGGTCCGCTCGCTGGACAACGCTACAGTGCAGACACTGAAAAGCTGGAGATTTAAGCCCGCGATGTGCGGAACGGAGCCAGTCGTTTCCGACATCCACGTCGTGGTCAGTTTCAGGTTGTATTGATCGGACAGGTGCTGTCATCAGGCGTTACCACTCGTTGACTCGACAGCCTCCGCTTCGGCTGCGAGCGGCGATATAATTTCTAAACCCGCTGCCGTATGCCCGCAACCTTGTTGATCAACGGAACTGAACACAAGCTCGACGTTCCTGCCGATACCAAACTCCTCTACGTACTGCGCGACAATCTGGGCCTGACCGGAACCAAGTATGGCTGCGGCGAAGGCATGTGCGGCGCCTGCACGGTGCTGCTCGACGGCAAGCCGGCACGATCATGCCAGGCGCCGTTGAGTGTCGTTGCGGGCAAGAAAATCACCACGATCGAAGGGCTGGAGCGGAATGGCAAACTCCATCCCGTCCAGGAAGCATTTTTGAAAGCGGAAGCGTTCCAGTGCGCCTATTGCACCTCTGGCATGATTATGGCTGCGGTGGGATTGCTGAGCAAGAATCCGCAACCAACGGACGAGCAGATCATCAGCACACTGGAAGGTAACGTCTGCCGGTGCGGGACCCACCCGCGAATAGTCGAAGCGGTACAGCAGGCAGCGTCGGCGAAGCACGTATGACTACTTTAACGCAAGAATCAAACCGCGAACTGATCTCTGAGCGAGAGCAGCACGAATCTGTAGCACGATTCAGCTACGGTTTTGAACTGCACAGACGCGACTTCTTCAAACTGCTGGGTGGAGGGATGCTGGTCTGCGCGTGCGCCGATCCTGCAATGGCTCAGGAATCGGGCGCGCGACATCGGGACCGAGACGAGGAGCAACTTCCCCAAAACATCTCCGCATGGCTCCATATTGCCGGAGATGGCAAGGTCACGGTTTACACCGGCAAAGTAGAAGTCGGACAGAACATCCGCACATCGTTGACTCAACAGGTGGCCGAGGAGCTACGGGCTCCCATCGAGTCTATTCAATTGATAATGGGTGACACGTCGCTGACGCCATATGACATGGGCACGTTCGGCAGCCGGACCACGCCGACGATGGGTCCGCAACTTCGAAACGCTTCGGCGGCTGCCCGTGAGAATCTCATCGATTTGGCTGCTCAGCACTGGCGCGCTGATCGTTCGTCGCTCGTAGCCGAGAACGGAAGAATTACCAACACGCGGTCCAGGCAGTCTGTCTCCTATGGCGAGTTGACC
>DASPTU010000020.1:0-2242 GCA_035623255.1 Terriglobales bacterium
ATCTGCGACAGTCTGGCCTCGAACCGGGCATGACCGTGGAAGTCAAATTGCTTTCCGTCGAGGCTGTAATTTCCCGCCAGGTCCACCTTTGTACCCGGCATTTGAAACACGAGGTTAGGGAAACTAAGGACTGAGTCCCGCAGGACAAAGTTGCCTCCAAAGCGGGATTTGACGTTGTCGGGGACGTCGTTGCTGGCAAGCTGCGGCTTTCCCTGGCTTCGCATGCTCAGGGCATCAACCTTCGTCTGAATCTTGTCGTTAGAGAAGTGAACTCCGGCAACCTCGAATTTCCCTTTTAGCCTCTTCCGGCTTTGTAGTGGGTCAGGGAGCAAGGTCCAGCCCCCCGCAGTGAAAGTAGATCGCGTTAATGAAGTTCTGTTTGTTGCGGAATCCTCGAGCTGTATATTTCACCCATTGGATCTTGGCATTGAGGGATTCGCTGGTGGCATTCGTGATCTGATGGCGCAGGTAGGTGATGATGTTCTCGAAGCGGCGCTTCAGCATGCCGGCGACCTGCTTCATCGGTTCTAAGCGACTGCGAACCGCCCAGCTGTACCACCAATGGAAATGCTTGCGGGCTGGTTTCTCGTAGACGTAATTGTAGAGAGCCATGCCGGTTTCCTTCAGCGCCCAGGCGCGCGCCGTCTTCAACTGACTTTGCCGGAGTTGGGCAAAGTCTCGCTTCTGTTCTCGGTCCATGGTGACGGGATTGCGCAGCCAGTCGTATTTGGTTCCGGTCAAACGTTCATCGCCCTCCGCTTTCAGTGCCTTGTGTTCCTTGCGACGCACTCGGTCAACCGCTTCTCCCAGATGTTTGGCGATGTGAAATTTGTCGAACACGATCTTTTGTTTCGCTTCGGCTAAATGCACGCGCACCGATTCCACATAGGGATCCCACATATCGATGGCGACCGCTGCAATGCCGGTTTTTTGTTCCTCGCTCACCGTTCCCCAGAAGCCATCCAAACTGCTTTGCTCGCGCCCTTCGGCGACATACAGGACCCGACTGCGGTCTAAATCATTTACCACGGTCAGGTAGCTGTGCCCTTTACGAAAGGCCTTCTCATCGACTCCCAGATGCACGATCGGCTCGGTTTGGCGCCGTTCTAGTCCGCGTTGCACCGCCCGTTCCATGATGCCGTGGATCTCGTCCCAGCTCAGGTGCAACTGTTGGGCCACGGCTTTCTGGCTGGCGGCTTTCAGCCAGGCAATCGCCAGAGCTTCCAACAAAGCAGTGAAGCGCGAGCCCGCTTCCGCCCAAGGCAGGGCCACCACTTTCACTCCGTGCTCGCGACAGGCCGTACGCGGCGGGCTGGCGTGCAGAATGGTTTGATACTGGCAGGTGTCCAGATGTCGCCAGCACCGTTCCCCCTGATGATCATAGAGCGGGCTGGAGGCAGAACATTCGGGGCACAACCAATTAGCCTCGGGTGCATGCTCCAGATACACGTGGATCTCACCCGCTTCCAGTTTTAGTTCGACCCGCTCCACCTGCCACGGGTCCTCGATGCCAAGAATGCGACGATACAGTTCTCGATCTTGCATGGAACGATTGTCGCATGACCTATTCCCCTCTCCGCTCTGCCGCCCAGCGAGGCAGCGTCCCCGGAACGCCTTCCCACCTTCCCATTCCTTCCATAGTGGAGCGGGTTCAGAGCGGCCCGCTGCGGTCAAGGACGCGCCGCTTTCCAGGCGCGGCGTAGCGAATCCTTTACCGCGAGGACCGGTCTGAAACAATTGCGCACGGAAGGAAAGGATGAACTCTCTCAGCTTGACCCACTAAAATGTCTGAATACCCCTCTTTATAGCGCATGCTCACAACCTCGTCTATTCTTGGTTGACTCCATCCGATGTAAGGCCAAAGGCTCGGCAGATTCGAGAGACTTCTTTGCTTTGTGGGCTGACCACGCTTAGCTGATTGGACATGCTCGCGAAATGGCTTGAGGGCGACTAGCCTTCAGTAGCCGTGAAGACGAGAATCCCGATGAAGGCGATTGTGTATCACCGCTATGGCTCACCCGATGTCTTGCAATGCGATGAAATTGGAAAACCAGCTCCTGACGACGATCAAGTACTGATCAAAGTTCGCGCGGCTTCGGTCAATCCAATCGACTGCGGCGAGCTGAAAGGCGTGCCGTACATTTTTCGCATCGTGTTCGGTCTGCGCAAACCAGAAGTCACGCGGCCAGGCCGGCCCGGCGTTGATGTGGCCGGCCACGTCGAAGCAGTTGGCAGGAACGTG
>DASPTU010000021.1:0-3013 GCA_035623255.1 Terriglobales bacterium
TAACGCCTTCCATGAGAAGGCCGGTCGAAGTCAAGTGGGTTGGTTTTGTTTTTTGTTGAACAAGGGTTTTCTCCAGCCGAGTCATTAGACTGTCGCCACCCTTCCATCCGCACTCTCGATGAGCGATGTTCGCTCGGTGCAAGTTGAGTGTTCTCGTTTCAGCCGGTGCTGCTACCTGTTTGGCGACCTGCGCTTTCAACATCACGGATAAAAGCTGGGCCAGGCGTTTGACGCAGTCACCGGAACTCGGCTTTGTCTTTCCTTCTTCTCAGAATGTTTTCACGCTGCCAGCAGCACGGCTCGGTTGCGGTTGTGCAACGGTTCGTACATTTCTCCGCTGACCCAGAGGTGATGCAGCAACACGGCTAGCTTTCTTGCGGTGGCAACGATCGCTCGCTTTTTCCCGTTCCTTCCACCGCGCTCCGCCAACTTCAGTCCCCAGCGCCGCAGATCACAGTCAGGCCCGAAGGGTCCGAGGATGTGCTGCGCACCTTGCACCAGAAGCGTTCGTAGATACGGGTCGCCCTCCTTGCTGATGTGCATCTGCGGTTCGCTCTGTCCGGAGTTCCTTCGCCCCGGCTGCAGTCCCAAGTAGCACCCCACGTCGCGGCTCTTGCGGAAGCGATGCGGATCTTCCAGCGTCAGCAAGAACGTCATTGCGATCAGCGTGCCCACTCCTTTGATCTGCTTCAACAGCGCCACTTCTGGGTAACTCGCCTGCGCCAGCCTTTCGATTCGCTCGTTGTACTCGCGGATTTGTTCGCTCAGCACTTCGATTCCTGCCAGCAAAGGCTGCAGTGCCGTTTGTAGTTCCGGGCTCAGCCCCTCGGCTTTTTCCGGATTCATGTTGCGCACATTGCACCCGCGTAATCGCTCGCCATAAGACTTCGCCAGCCCCCGTGCTGTGTTGACCAATGCCGTGCGTGCGCGCACTAACCCAGCTCGCGCCCGAATCATCGTCAGATCCGCCTGCGCTTTCGCACTGCGGTGCTTCACTGGACACAGTAACTGCGGATCGATCCTAGCCAGCCGCGCCAGAGTCTGAGCATCCAGGCGATCGTCTTTCCTCCGGCTCTCTCCGATCAAATCGCACGTTGCGTGCATGCGCCACGATTACTTCATGCCCCAACCCGGTCAGTAATCGGCTTACCCACGGCGAATGCATGCCAGTCTCCAGGGCGACTCGGCTGTGCACTATTGCCCCAAACACCGCTTGCAGCGCTTTGGGTGTTGTGGAGACCTTTTGCTCCACCACCGTGCCACCGTTTTCATCCACCACGCAGTAGTAGCTCGAACGATCCCCCAAATCCACCCCGATGGTAAGTTTCTGTCGCGAGAAATTTCTGCCCTGCCCTGCCGCTACGGTGCTAACCTTCTTCATTGCCGGTCTCCTTTATCTCTTGCGCTTCGAGCGCGTCGATAACTTGGGAGCGTACAGCATCCCGTTCGGAGGCCGGCCTTCTCATCTCATCTGTTTTCGTCAGTTGACCGCAAACGCCCATTGATCCTGCTGGGGACAGGACTGATCTGGAGGTCCTGTTCAGAACTGACCATAGCGAGAAACTGCGGACTGTCCGGGACCGCTCATTAGCGGTTGATGAATTGTCCGTACCTACCTAAAGCGAGCGCAGGAAATCGATGATTTGCTGTTGCTTTTGAACGGTTAGCTTATTGAAGTGTTCGATAACTCTATTGGCCTCGCTACCGTGGCTCTTGTGAGCGCGGATGGCATCAACTAGATTGGACGTACGCCCATCGTGGAGAAAGAAGACGCGTTGTCCGATGCCCCAGAGGGGAGCCGTTCGGAACTCGTCGGGGCCTGCACCACCTTGCGTAATTCCGTCCGCCAAGCCTTCTCCCATGTGGTGCACCAGCAGGTCAGAATAGAGATTGGCAGTTTGGTGGGAGAGAGCAGCGCTCGAACCGGTCGAGGACCCGCTGGCTATCATTGAGCCCGTTGTAAACGATGGTGTGTGGCAGTGCGCACACCCAACCCTCCCAAACAAATCGCGCCCCTTTTCGCTGGACTCCGTGGGTAGAGCGGGTGTGGGTGGAGCCAACATGCGCATGAAATTGGCAAACGCTTCGATGTCCGAGATCACTGCCGGGTTCGAAATTCCACTCGAATTGCCGCCGGTCACAGGAGTAGTTGTGAAATTCAGGGTGTCATTCGGAGTGGGGGTGAAAACACAGCCGGGTGTTTCGTCACGCTCTTGCGGGAATAGCTGGCTCGAGATTCCCATCTCAACGTTGTAGGCCTCCCCCGCGAACATGAGAAGAGATTTGTTCTGCGCCTTCCACCCGAAACGAGTGATAGTTCCGTCGTTCGCAATCAAGTTCACATTTCCGCTGAGATGTGCGTTGGCGTGCCCGTGAATACCCAGTTGCGCTTTCGTCGATGTGTTGGCTTGCATGTTGGCGATAATGGCCGAGTCGGGAATCGCTTCAATCAGTCCTGCACCAAACACAGGGGTCGGGATTCTGAAAATAATGTTTGGGTTGCCGCCTTGGCCCGTGAGCGGATTTCCCGCGGGCAGAAAATCGAATTGGGTGATATTGCAGCCGGGAGCGTCAGCTCGCCCCGTAATCACGAAAAGATCGTGCACTTCCCCGTCCGCACTACCGCTGCTCGACTTGAATCGCGCTTCGCGAATCGGACCATTAGAGACGATGAACCATGGCACCGAGTTCTTCGCCCCATCCAAGACAGCAACTTCGGGCAGAGGGTTCTTCGCCGGACTCGTCCCGCCCATGCTCGGCTGCGAGTGGCAGGAAAAACACTGATTTGAGTTAAAGCGCGGGCCAAGGCCGTTATTCGAGCCCTTTGCTACAACCTCGATTTCGGCAAATCTCGCCTGCCCATCGAGAAAGAACGCAGTCTCATCAGCCGTGAGACCCGGCAGCGGACCACCCGCGCCTACCGCGCCACTGCGAACACCGGGATCCGCAGCAGATTTGGTCTCGCCTACGGCATGGTCACGCGTGATTAAAGCCAGACCCAATAGCAGGCAGA
>DASPTU010000022.1:0-46548 GCA_035623255.1 Terriglobales bacterium
GCAACCGAGATGGTGGCCTGATGAACGTCCATGCCGATATACTTTTCTTCACGCATAGAGGCGCTCCTCTTCGCTAGGTTGGCGATGCGAACACACAACCTATCGCAAAAGTGGGCGCCTTTTTATATTGCGTGATATGGATTCATCGTCAGCTACAAGATCTCCTGGTTTCTGAGTTGCGGCTAGTCAGGCGTTGAGGAAACTCAGCATTCGCCAAAGAACCGGGCACGCACTTGTTCGTTTAAAGGCAAGCCGGGACCGCTAAGAATATGATCAGGAACGCGGGTGGGGTCCTCGGCAATCAAGGGCATCGTTTTCGTCCGCAGTGCCGCAGCTTCCGGTAAGGGATCCTGAAACAGGGTGCGAAACCATCCCTCCACCACGTGGCAGGCATGAAAATTCCGCTGATGCTGTTCGGCGTAGCGGTGTCCTGCAGCTTCCCAGTCGGAGTTGTCCGTAAGTTCGTCGCGAAGCACTCGCGCAGCATACATGGCAAAGGAAAGCCCTTGGCCGTAGGTGGGGTCGCTGGTAGCGGCAGCATCGCCGACCAACACAACGCCATCGCGATAAGGGTGTTCCACCCATTTGTCGCTCGCATCGAAGCTGGCCAAGGGCCCGATACTCTTCGCGTCGGCGAGGTAATCGGCCATCGGAGCGTAACCTTTCGCGGATTCACGAATGAATAGACTGACCATGGACTCGCCCTGTAGACGGTAGCCCATCGTCTTGGGATAAACAAAGTATGCCCGGAATTGGTCGCCCGCCTGGGGAATCAGACCGTTCCAGGTGCCAATCTCAGGATTGAACACAGCATAAAAAATCTCCCTGGACGCGTGTACGTCGGTCAGCAACACACCGGCCATGTAGTAGTCATTGCTTTGTTCGCAAACCGAAAAACCAGTCCATTTTCGTACTGCAGAGCCGCGGCCATCGGCCGCAACCACGAGACGGGCTGATATCCGCTCATGGCTGTGCCCTTCAACAACCACGACCGGTTCGACTCCGCGCTCGACGTGCTCAACGCTAACTCCGCGCCGCACTTCTGCGCCGGCGTTTTCCGCAGCGGCAAGCAGGGTTTCCTGCATTACCTGGTGCGGGAAAGAAAGTAGAGGTAACTGCTGCGGCGTCGTCGCTCTAAGGTCTCGTAACCCCGAGCCAGCCTCGACCTGAGGCACTTCATGGGCACACTTTTCCTTGAGCAGGCCACAAATTCCAAGTTCATTCGCTTCGGCCACGCCCCAAGGCACAACAGCCTCTCCCCGGACACGGTCTTTGAATTGCCTTTCCCGCTCCAACACCAAGACCTTAGCGCCTCGCTCGGCCATCGCTTTGGCCAATGTGGATGCGGCAATTCCGCCCCCTACCGTGATGATGTCGTAGCTTCCTGCCGCCAACTCAAACTCCTTCTGACGTGACTGCCTGGATTTGAAATGTGGAATCGAACATGGAATTGCGGACGCATCTTAGTGAAGCTGTCGGTAAGAGTCAATCGAACCGCGAATACGCGGCTGTGCGCGCAGCCTTGTCTGACAGCATGGTCTGCAAGATCAGGTCTTGGCTATGGAGGTAATGGGCGCTCGTCCGATCGACAACAAAAACAGTCATGCTAGAACGGAATGTCTTCGTCGCTGATGGGAGTGGCGGCAGCTGCGGGTTCCGGCTCCGGCGTGCGCTGATCAAAGCTATTGCTACTGGCAGCCGCGCCGCGGGCAAAATCTCCGCCCTCGCCGCGTCCGCCAAGAAGAACGAGGTCGCTGGCAACAATCTCCGTCATGTAACGCTTCTGGTTGGTTTGCTTGTCGTCCCAGGAGCGGGTCTGCAACCGTCCTTCGATGTAAACTTTGCCGCCTTTTTTGAGGTACTCGCCGGCGATTTCAGCCAGGCGCTGCCACAACACGACGTTGTGCCATTCGGTTCGGTCCTGCCATTCCCCGTTCTTGTCCTTGTAGCGTTCATTGGTGGCCAAGGTGAGTTTTGCTACCGGAGTTCCCTGCGGCGTGTACTTGACTTCAGGGTCCTTGCCCAGGTTGCCGACAAGAATGACTTTGTTGACGCTCTTTCCCGCCATGATTGCTTCTCCTGATGGGCCAATATAGCAGAATCGGGGGAGGGGGATGTGATGAGTGAACAAGCATTCAGCAGTCAGCACTTAGCACTCGGAAGTCAGGCGGTCGTCCGGTCTTCGGAAGTTTTCAACCTCGAGGTCACCCCTGAGTACCGAATGCTGAATGCTGAGTGCTGATTGCTGAATGCTATAATTTGCGCCATGTCCGCGGAAGCCAAGGCCCTCGGGATGGTGCCCGAGGAACTCAAATGTGAGCCAAAGTCAAAGGGCACCCTGACTCCCCGCAAGAAGAAACCCAAAGAATTGGCGGTCATCACTGAATGCTGTACGGGGTGCGCAGGTTCGCCGGCTTGCGTGGAATATTGCCCGATTGAAGACTGCATGTTCTGGGTTCCGGACGAGGACCATCCGCCATTCGGGCGAATCCAGGTTGATCCGATTCTCTGCATCGGGTGTAAGAAATGTACGAGCAAAGGCCCGGACGGAAGTTTTCTTGATGGCTGCCCGTGGGACGCGATCGTGATGGTTGCGACCACTGAGATTGAAAAAGAAGTGGGCCCCATGCCCTTCTGAAGCAGCCAATCGTTCTCCGTTTACGCAACGGCGATATCCTAATCAGGCGCTGAAAGTTTTCGGTTCTGGGGCCAGAGTTGATCAACCTTTTCTCCATCATCGCGCTCGGATTTTTCCTGGGAATGCGCCACGCCACCGACCCCGACCACGTGATTGCGGTCAGCACCATCGTGACCCGCGAGCGCAGCGTATGGAAATCCGCCGGAATTGGGGCGTTCTGGGGCCTGGGTCATACCTTGACCATCTTTGCGGTTGGCGCCGCCATCATTCTGTTTGACATGGTGATCCCGCCGCGCGTCGGCCTGAGCATGGAGCTTGCGGTGGGATTGATGCTCATCATTCTGGGCATTATGAACGTGGTCAGCTTCCGACGAGCGATTCCAACCGCGGCACTGGAAGCCAATGTCGGATCAGCCACAGTTCATAGCCACGTTCACAGTCATGGCGATTACGTGCACAGCCATGCGCACGGTCATGGACCCGATTCGCACTCCCATTCCACTGAGAACACGCCGGTGGCGTGGCTGGATCGATTATTTGGGAAAGCCCGTGTATACCGGCCGGTGCGTCCGCTGCTGATCGGCATCGTTCACGGTCTGGCCGGTTCTGCCGCGGTAGCGCTCCTCGTGTTGACCACGATACGTAACTCCAGTTGGGCAATCGCTTATCTGCTTGTGTTCGGCATTGGCACGATTGCGGGCATGATGCTCATCACGATGAGTATTGCTTCGACATTCCACCTGGTGAAGCAAAGTTTGAAGTTTTCACGGCACCTGGCAATGGCGTCTGGACTTCTGAGTCTAGCTTTCGGCCTGGTTGTGGCTTACCACATCTGTTTTGTAGACGGATTGCTCACGGCCCATCCCCATTGGACGCCGCGATAGCGGCTACTCGTTCGGCGGCGTCGAATCACGGGGTTGCTTGCCGAAGATCTTGTGGCGCAGATCGGGCCAGAATTCCTTCATGATGTTGAAGGCGGTGTCGAGGCCGATTTGTTGTCCGCATTTGTTGGCCGTATTTCCCAACGATCGATCGGCTGCCGGATAGTAGAGATTGGAAATTCCCGCCGCGATACCATTGCCCAGAATCTCCGAAGTGTTGAAAGCATTGCGGCCGCTATCATTTTTCGTGACTACTTCGCGGCTGATGGCGTAGGCCGTACGTTTGAAGACTCCACCTTTTGCCTTGGTGAAATAACGAGGATCCTGGCGGAGGGCGATCGGGAGCACTGCCTCCGTGAGCAGATTGCCGATAGACTGGTCAGCGAAAGCGCCGCCATAATATTTCGCAACCGCTTCCGGTCCGTTACCGAACGCGGGATATTGGCGCTGCGCCATGGCTGTACCGGCAAAAATAGCCGCGACCAAAAAGGCAGTTGGATCAAATGAATCGTCAAACGCGATTTTAAATTTTTCACCCCTACTTAGCGGTTTGAATTCCGCCTGAGCCTCATCCTCACGATAGTTGGGGATAACCCAAAGGATGTGATGCTTTCCGTATTCTTCGCCCGTGCCCTGGTGTTCCGGCGCGGACTGAGCTTGCTCGGTTCGGGGCTGCCGGCCGTCGGGCGATGAAGTTTGCTGGGCAGCGAGAGTGCCGGATAGAAAGGTTGCCAGGCCGATGGTAATGCTGCCGGCGATTTGCAGTCTCACCAAGGGCGAATTTGGGTCCAAGATCAATCTCGATTGGATGCAGGGAATTGTACAACCGTCGCCATCGGTCGCTGGGGGAGCGGTGGGTCCTGGGGGAGGGGTTGGAAGCTATTCCCGTTGCGGGAATCGGAAACCGGGTAATCGCGATTTCGCTTGATGACTCGGACGCTATGTTTCATGGTCGAAAGAGCGGCCGTTATCGCTTCGCCGATTGACCACACGCTGCAATCGCCCTGTCAGCCGCATGCGCACGCCCAGCATGCGCGGGCACGCGTGGTGCTCATCCTGGTGCAAGCGGAACGCCGGTTGATTGATGCCAATTCCGTTTCAAGGAACTGCGTGGGCATTGTCGAACGACGGTTTGGCTGCGGTCGCCAGCAAGCTGGGCGTATTCGCGCCCGAAATCTGGACCGTGCTTGCCGTGGAAACATCGGCGTGCGGATATCTGGCAGACCGTAGGCCGTGCATTCTCTATGAACGGCATGTGTTTCATCGCTTGACTGCGGGTCAGTTTGATGACGGGCGGATCAGCGATCCTTGTGCGGGCGGCTACGGCGCTCCGGGCGCCCATCAATACGAACGCCTAAATCTCGCAACGCGATTGAATCGAAATGCGGCTTTGCAAAGTACGTCGTGGGGAATTGGGCAAATCATGGGCGAGGACTTTGCCGCCGCGGGTTACAGAAGTGTCGAAGATATGGTGACTGCAATGTTGCGATCGGAGAACGATCAACTCGAGGCAATAGGAAACTTTCTGATCGGCAGGGAATTGCAGGTGGCATTGCAGGCCCGCGACTGGACGACGTTTGCTCGTCGCTACAATGGGCCGGACTACGCAACGAACTGCTACGACGTTCGCTTGAATGCGGAGTCTCAAAAATATTTGTCCGGACTTTTGCCCGATCTCAACATCCGCGCGGTGCAGTTGTATCTCAGATACTTAGGTTTTCATCCCGGGCCGGTAGATGGGATGGCAGGAAAGTGCACGTTATCGGCTTTGACGGAGTTTCAGATTCAGGCGCGACTTGTACGTAACACAACAATCGATGAGCATACGGTAGCGCAGTTAAAAGCAGCCTTGCTGCCGATCAGTGCTGCGGTGAGCACGCAATGAAGGAAGCAGACCCGCCTCTCGCGAGGCGGGTCTTAGGGATCAGAGTTCCTTCTGGAGTGGGATCACTCCTGGCACCATCCAGGTGTTCCACATTTCGTCTATCTTGGTCTGGAAGAACGCAATATCTTCCTCGGTGAAGTGGGCGAACCGCCCCTGCTTCAGCAGATAGTCCCGTACCGGTAGACGTTGGAATCTGCCTTTTGCAATCGCCTCGGTCTTGCCATAGAGCGTCAGCTTGCCGCATTCCACCTCATACAGAGGCCAAATGCCGGTGTTGACCGCCAATTCTCCGAGTTCGAAAGAAAGCACGGGATCGAAGTCCCAGCCTTTCGGACACGGGTTCAAGCAGTGAATGAAGGTCGGCCCGCCGACCGACAGCGCCTTGCGGATGTTGTTCATCGCCTGCAGCGGATACGAGGTGGAGATCGTTCCCACGTACTTGCAGGTCGGGTGGCCTGCAAGCATCAATCCCGCCACATTCTTTTTCCAGCGATTATGCATGATCCGCCTTACCTTGCCGGGCGTGCTGAATGACGTGTTCGCGCCCCAGGGCGAGGTCCCGGAGACCTGGATGTCCGTGTTGGCGTAGGTTTCGTTGTCATAGAGCAGGATCAGCAGGTTGTATTCGGGCTGGGTCAACGTCGCCGAGATGGCGTTCAGGCCCATATCGGCGCCACCCCCGTCGCCGCAGAAGGCGATGACGTTGATGGGCTCGTCTTTCATGGCGCCTTTACGCATCTGGGCCCGTAAGGCTGCCGCGACACCCAGTGCTCCGGAACCGGCGCTGCCCAGTTGGGTGTGCATCCAGGGAACGCCCCAAGGCGTCGAGTAGTAAGACGTGTTAGCCACGTACATGCACCCGGTGGCGCCCAGGACGATGGTTCTCGGGCCTGCAGCCTTGGCCATGAGTTTCATGATTTGGGCAGACTCGCAGCCCTGACAGGTGCGGTGGCCGGCTGTGTAATATTCCGCGTGCGGAACCTTCTTCACTCCTTTGAAAGGTTCCAGCGTTTGGGTCGGTTTTTCATCTACAAAGAAAGTTGTGCTCATTGTTCTTGTCCTTTCCGGCTCAGCCCCGCAGCCCGATCCATTGAGTTAAGGGTTGCGCTTTACCTTTCGCGGCTTCGAAGATGATCTCGGTCATCTTCTCCACGTCAGGAACTCTGACTTCGCGTCCGCCGAGGCCGCAGATGAAGTCCAGTACCGGCGGTCTGGTGCTTGCACCTGTGTACATGGCAGAGCGAACTTCGGTAGCGACGACGCCGCTCAGATTCGGCGAACCGAACGAGAAGTCACGATCGATGACGCCGATTGCCTTGAACCGCTCCAGGCACTTCGCCAGTTCCGGACCGGCAAATGGCCGGAACCAACGCAGCCGCACGAAACCGACTTTCTTGCCTTGCTCGCGCAGCTTGCGGATCGTGACTTTGACCGGTGTTGACAGCGTTCCCATTCCGAGCAGTACGACCTCCGCGTCCTGCGTCATGTACTCCTCGAAGAACGGGTTGCCATACTTACGGCCGAACGTCTTCTCGAAATCGGCATAGACTTCGCGGATCACGTCGCAGGCCCGCTCCGTAACTTCGAAGTTTTGACGGCGGATCTCCATCACCCAGTCCTCGTTGGCCTGAGGGGCCACCGAAATGACGTTGTCGGGATGGAGCAACAGATCGCCGCGATCATAGCGAGGCAGGAACTTCTTCACTTGCTCCGCGGCTGGAACCTTGACCAGCGCCTGGGAGTGGGTGAGGAACGCGCCGTCGCAACTGATCGCCAGAGGCACGAAGATCCGGCGATCCTCTGCCACGCGATAGGCAATCAGGGCCGTGTCCAGCGCCTCTTGTGCGCTGTCGACCCAAGTCAGCAGCCAGCCCAGGTCACGAACGGCGAGCGCATCGTTGTGCTCTACGCCGAAGGCTCCGGGGTCGTCCAGCGCGCGGTTGCCGACCATGCAGACCATGGGAACGCGCAACGCCGGACTCACGGTGAGGGCTTCCATCGCATACATCCAGCCCACGCCGCTCGAACCGCAGAACACGCGGGCGCCGCAGACCGATGCATGCTTGACGATTTCAAATTGTGAATGTTCGCCCTCGGCCACGATGTATTCGCAATCCATTTCACCATCAGCCACGAGCTGGCTGATGTATTGCATCACCGTGTCGTACGGGCGAATGGGATAAGCCGTGACTACGTCCACATTGGCCAGCTTGCAGGCAATCGCAATGGCTTCGGCGCCGGTAATCAGGGCTTCCTGCTCAACCGTTTGCTTCCTTTCTTCAACAGGCATTGTTAGTGTCGCCATTTCAATCTCCTTGTCTTGTTTCAGCCTTTGCGGGGCTTAGCCTTTTGCGATTTCCAGGGCCTCTGGAATTTGTTCTTTGTACTGACCGCGATAACGGAAGCCTTGCGACCGCTTCTCGATCGGCTCGGCGGATTCAATGGTTTTCTCCAGCCACTTGAGGTAGGCATCCTGATCTTTCCTGAATCTCACCCACTGGCTGTCGTTATCGTGGAACTCGGACTCGGGAACCATGGTGATGCAGTCCTTCACCGGACAAACGGCTTCGCAAATGCCGCAGCCGCAGCAGCCTTCGAGATCGGCATCGTAGGTGCCATCCGGGGTGACATCGAAGGAAGCATCGGGGCAATTCAGCCAGCACAATGTGCACTTGGTGCAGGTCTTGAAATTGACCAGCGGACGGAAGCTGCGCGTGGTGTATTTCTTGAAGAGTTCATTGCGCACCGGCCGGAATCCGCCGACTTGCCGGGTAATCGGGTCTTCCAAGGGGCCGCCCTGGGGTTGACCCTTGATCGAAACCCCCAGTCGCATGTTTTCCCACTTGGGGAAGGTGTAATGTGTAAGCTCTTCCGTACTGCCTTGACCGGGCGTTATCTCAATCGCGCTGAAGCGGTCATAGGCGGTGTGAGCGGATGTGACTTTCAAAGGATTCTTCAGCTTGTCTTCGATAAATTTCTCTACCGATTTCAGGCTCACCAACTCCGGCAACGCCTTGGCGATCGCGCCGAGAATGCGAACGTCGGTGTGATCATCTTTGTAGACCCACATGCCGGAGAAACTGGTAACCCCTTTTACGATTCCCAGCTTGTAGGGCTCTTCCCGGCGATGAATCAGCTTGAGGAGCGTGGGCGCATCTTGCAGAGAAACCACAATCAGAGTGCGTCCTGGTTTTAGCGCATGATGCACGGGCTGCAGCCCATACCAGGCCCAGGACTCGGCGCCCTTACAGAGCGTGTCATCCAGAACTACGGTCAGATCGACCTGCTTGGGTTCGTACTGCGCCATTCCGGCTTCGAGCGTCTGTTCGTCGCTGGCGACGATGGCGAAGCTCTTCGCGGGAATGCCGTTGCGCTCCGGGGAATCCCCATAACGGCCAAAAGAGATCCCCAGTTTGCCTTCGTTATGCGCAGCCAGAACAATGCCACGCGTTATGTTTTTCGCCAGAGTCTTTTGAAAGACTCCACGGTAAATGAGTTCAACCGCGAATAGCTGGCCCATTTTTCAACCTCCATTTCTCTAAAGCTTGTGCAAAACGATTTTTCTTATTTCAGACAAATGCTTCCGCATGGCGGTCTCCGCGGCTCTGCCGTCTCCCTTTTTTAAGGCAGTGAGTATGCGCTGGTGACCGGCGAGGGACTTCTGCTGACGTCCTTCGGTTTGCAGGCTGCGTTCCCGGGTTTTGCGCAGAAGATCCATGAGCACATCGATAATCTTCAGCGCCACCGCATTTTTCGCCGCGAGCGCGATGGAATAATGGAATTCGGAGTCTTCTTCGATAGCGATCTTGCCGGAATGCAGATTCGATTCCTGCCGATGCAAAATCTCTTCCATGGCGGCGAGCTGCGTCGGCGAGGCGTGCAGGGCAGCGCGGCGGGCGAGCGGCGGCTCGAGCATCTCGCGGAAATCGAGAAGGTCGGCAATCACTTTCCGCTTTTGCAGGAGCACGCCAGTGAACGGGACCGACAGCGCGTCGGCCGAGGGCTCACGCACCACAGTTCCTGCACCCTGGCGGGGTTCGACCAGGCCCAACAACTCCAATTTGCGAATCGCGTCACGGATCGAACTACGGCTGACCCCGAACATGCGTACCAGTTCACGTTCCGGCGGAAGGGCATCACCCGGCTCGAGATCTTCAACGATGCGGCGTTGAATCTGCTCGGCTACCGCTTCATAGACTTTGGTTCGATCCTTGCGAATGGCGTCAAACTCGAGGTTGCTCAGGTCTGGGTTGTTCGAATTGTTCGAGGGGATTGGTCCGATGACCGACATCAGACCTATTGCATGCCTTTTTGCTGAGCGCCATCAGTGATTCCGGTCACGGATGGGAGTGACATGCGGGAGAGAGGGGATTGCTCACTTCCTGGGGCGAACCGAGTACATCGAAAGTGTCGTCAGGTGAGGCAAGCGTCAGCTGCCTGCAGGATTGTGCCGTCTCTGGCGACCTGGGCAAGCCGATTGATGTCGCCGTGCAAGGGCCGGTCTTCGTCCAGTGTGCGGACGTGCTGTCGAATCACGTCGTGCACCGCGTGTGTGGCCGGTGCGGGTTGGACCGGAGAGCGGAAATCGAAGGCTTGCGCGGCGGCCATAAGTTCAATTGCCACGATGTACCACGCGTTCTCGATAATCTGCCGGGTTTTGATCGCCGTCGTCATTCCCATGGACACAAAATCTTCCTGATCGGCTGCTGCGGGAATCGATCCTGTTGCCGCGGGATGACTGAGCACGCGATTTTCGCAGACCAGAGCTCCGGCGGTGTATTGGGAAAGCATCAGTCCGGAGAACATTCCGGCGCCCCTGGTCAGAAACGCGGGCAGGCCCATCGAGAGATGCGGATTCATCAATCGATTCAGCCTGCGTTCGGAAAGCGCGGCCACCGTGGTCACGGACATGCCGAGCAGCTCGAGAGCGAATGCCATAGGGGTGCCCTGGAAATTCGCTCCTGTCAAAACTAATTCCTCGTCCGGAAAGAAGGTTGGATTGTCGGCGGCGTGGTTCAGTTCGATCTCGAGCATGTAACGAACCCACTTGCAGGCCTCCCAGGCGCCTCCGATGACTTGCGGACTGGAGCGCAGCGAATACGCGTCCTGCACTTTCTTTCCGGGCAGTTTAAGAAGTTCGGAACCTTCGGTGAGCTTGCGGATTCTCTCCGCACATTCCTGCGCGCCAGGATATCCGCGCACCAGATGAATTCTGGGATCGTAAGCCTTCATGTTTGCGTTGAGAGCTTCCAGTGTCATCGCCAATGCGACCTCTTGAGTCTTCAGCCAACGCTCGGCATCGTAGAGTTCAAGACAACCCATTCCGCAGATGAAATTGGAACCATTGATGGCAGCCAGACCGTCTCTCTCGCGGAAGGTTACCGGTGCGATTCCGGCCTCGGCCAACCCATCCTTTGCCGGCAGTCTTCTTCCCCTGTAAAAGACTTCGCCTTCCCCCGCGAGGGTAAGCGCCATCTGAGCCATGGGCGAGAGGTCGCCACAGGCCCCCACAGAACCTTTCTGGCACACGACCGGAGTTACTTTCCGGTTCAGCATTTCGATTTGCGTGTTAACGATCTCCAGCCGGATGCCGGAGTGTCCCCAACAATGTGTGTTTAGGCGGGAAAGCATCGCGGCCCGGACATTTTCCTCAGTGCAAGGTTCACCGCAACCCGCGGCATGGGAATAGAGCAGATACTTCTGATATTTCTCGACCTGGTCCGGGGTGAGCACGACCTCGGAGAGCTCGCCGATGCCGGTATTCACGCCGTACATGATCTCGTGGGCGCGGATTTTGCGTTCGAGAAGTTCGCGGCAGCGGTTGATGCGTGCCATGGCGTCAGGGTGAAGCGCGATCGGGCGACGATCGCGGGCAATCGCGACGACATCTTCGATGTGGAGCGAATGTCCATCGAGTACGAACGGTTTTTTGTTCACTGTACCGTCGGAAACGTGATGTTCATCCAGCACGACGCTCATAGCGGCCTCGTTGCGACAGGGTTCGATCTCAAGCTCACCGTATTCCGAGGGCTCGACTTGGGGTATGACACGCGTCACCGGCGGTGGTGACCCTGAAAATGCTGAGATGCCGTTCAGGTGCGGATGTCACAGCTGGTTGTGCGCCTTGCACTTTCGATTTGTGCTGTGGAATTGAAGAATGGGTTCAGAATTCGGGTAAGCAGCAGAAGGGGGTGTCTATGCGTCTCCCGGCCTTTCTGTTTGCGGTATGTTCAGTTGCGATTCTCGCATCCGGTATATCCTCCCAGCAGAGCTCGAATATTCCGGTTCCTGCGCGGCCAGCCCCGGGTGTCACCGATCTGTGGAGCGGGTACAACGGCTCGCGCATGTGGCGGCGGGCGGAAATTCGAGTGCTGCCGCTGGACCAGGTCGATCTGAACAAAGCGGAATTGCAGAGCCTGCGGGACCGGGTCGCCAAGGCCGAAGCGGAAGGCACCGGCTACTGGTTTGCAGATCCGCTGGTTCGCAAGCAGCTTTCGAATCAGCTGGAGCTCATGCAGGATCTGCTGAGATTCGCGGAACAACAACAATCCAGCAAACCTAAAAGTCCAACTGCCGTGGAGGTCGAACGACGACTGAACCAGATCCAGGGGCAGACTATGTGTGAGGCGTGTCATAGCGGCATCGTCGCACGCAATGTCGGCGCACATTGAGCACTTCGTTCTTAGGTGCACCAATAACGAACGCAGGCTTAGTGCTGCGGAGCCTGAACGTGGAAACATGCAAATGCGTGGAGAGAGGAGGCTGTGATGCCGTTATCCAGGCTGAAGGAATTTCTTGATGGTCAAAGGATCAAATACATCGTCATTTCTCATTCAGTGGCCTACACCGCAAATGGGATTGCCGCGCTCACACACATTCCGGGCAAGGAGCTGGCCAAAACTGTGATTGTCAAAATCGACAACACACTGGCCATGGCGGTGGTTTCAGCCTCGCAGCACGTCGATCTCGCGCTGCTGAAGTCCGCAACCGGCGCCAGGAATGTGGAGCTGGCCAGTGAAGACGAGTTCAGGGACAAATTCCCGGATTGCGAAACCGGCGCCATGCCTCCGTTTGGCAATCTATATGGGATAGAAGTGTTTGCCGATGAAGGGTTAGCGCGGGACAAAGAGATCGCCTTTAATGCAGGTTCGCACCGTGAGCTGGTGCGAGTTGCGTGGGAGGATTTTGAAAAGCTGGTCCGGCCGAAGGTGATGAAGCTGGCAGCCGTGAAACGCGCCGCAGAAGCCGCCTGAGCCCTTGGTGGGCAGTTGAGTGGAGCAGGTGATGCATCTGAAGTGTGGGAGGAGTTATGGAATTGACACTCAGCTCGAGCGAAAGGGAACTGTTGTTGGAAATCCTTGAGGAGCATCACCGCGAGTTGTTGCGGGAGATCTCCAGAAGCGAACACCACGCCTTCAAGGCAGCTCTCAAAGGCAAAGAGAAGTTGCTGGAGCGGATATTGGAAAAGCTGGAGACGAGAAACGCCGAAGTGTTGATGCACTCGGCGTAAGCGGAGGGAGGAAGGTTTCGCCTCAGGTTGAGAGCGGGAGTGTTATGTCCAACAGCATCGGCGCCGACATTACCCCTGCGGTTTCGCAGTTAGATGATGTTGAATCACTCGATGCCAGTCGCCGAGGCGAGAGCACAAGGGAATTGGAAGCATTTCTTCGTGCCAGGATCGTGGGCCAAGACGCCGCGGTTGATGCGGTCGTCGAACTCTACCAAATATTCACCGTAGGCATGTGTTCTCCTGATCGCCCGGTCGGGAATCTGCTCTTTCTTGGACCGACTGGCTCCGGAAAGACCTATGTGGTAGAGGTGCTGGCCGAGGCCCTGTTCGGCAATTCACGCGCTTTCATCAAGGTTGATTGTGCCGAATTTCAAGAGCATCACGAGATATCCAAGCTGATAGGCTCACCGCCCGGCTATATCGGGCACATGCATACTCCGCCGCTGCTTACGCAAGAGGCATTGGCTCGGTGGCACACCGAGAAGTTAAAGCTTTCGCTGTTGTTGTTCGACGAAATTGAGAAAGCATCGGAAGCCCTTTGGCAGCTCCTGTTAGGCATTCTTGACAAGGCAACTTTGACCCTTGGCGACAACACTCAGGTGGATCTTTCGAAGTGTCTCATCTTCATGACCTCCAACGTCGGCGCTGCCGAGATGAGCCGTCTTGCGGAAGGCGGCATTGGTTTTGCTACCCAGCCGGCCGCAGCAGAGGCAAATTTTGATGACAAGATCGCACGCACAGCAACCGAGGCCGCGCGCAGGAAATTTTCGCCGGAGTTCATGAATCGTCTGGATAAAGTCGTTGTGTTCAAGACGCTTCGACCAGAACAACTGGGGAAAATCTTGGACTTAGAGCTGGCGAAGGTGCAGCGGCGAATTGCTAAGGCGGTCGGCCCGAACCATTTCACGTTTCGCTGCACTCCTGAGGTCAAGCGCTGGTTGCTCAGTGAAGGCACGGACCCTAAATATGGGGCGCGGCACTTGAAGCGGGTTATAGAGCGCAACATCGTTTACGGCTTGGCCAACCTGGTAGCCACAGGGCAGGTCAAGAGCGGCGAGTGTGTCACGGTGAATTTGAAACCAGACGGCAGCCTGGGCTTCAGCAGAGCGACAGCCAGCGTCGGAGCCGCGTCGGCCGTTTAGGAGGCGTCATGAAGAAGATTCTCGTGGTGGATGACGACGAGATGCTCTGCCGCCTGTCCTGCGACATTCTGCGCACGGAGGGCTATCATGCTGTACCTGCAAGCAGCGTGGCTGAAGCGCTTGAAGCTTTCGAAGAGCAGGAATTCGATTTGGTGGTCACCGACCTTCGCATGCCGGGAATGAGCGGTCTCGATCTGGCTCGGGAGATCCGCGGCAAAAACTCGAAGTTTCCCATCATTGTCATGACAGCATACGAGCCTCTCGAAAGTGAGCACGTGACCTTGTGGTTGCCTAAGGAGTTCCTCTTCCCACGTTTGCTGGAAAAGGTCAGAGCCTGCTTGAGCGAGGCCGAAAAGGATACGGTGCATGCGCAACCGTAGCTTTCGCTTCGGAAGACATAGGGTAGCGGTGCAGTTCGAAAGGGAAGCGATCCAAGCGCGCGATTATTGCGTCGCAAAGGACGCGACGCTTCGCACGGATCGCCCAGATCCCTCGCTGCGCAAAAGGGGCTTGCTCGGGATGACAATCAAACTACACCACTACCGGAAGTAGGCCTGCCTCGGGTGCCGAGGCTTAGTTCTGTTATATTGGGCAGAATTTCTCATGGCGTCTTTTCCTCCGGCCCACCTAGTCAAGCCCCGCGCCCGCATGTCCTCCCGACACCGGCTGCTCTTTTTTGTGACGGGATGGCTCATTGTGCTCATGCCGTTCCTTTTCTGGTGGAACACCTGGTTTGGTCGACGCCTTTCTGACAAACAGCTTGATTCCTATCTCCGGGATGACCAGCATCCGCGGCATATTCAGCATGCGCTGGTGCAGATCGGGGAACGCATGGCGCGCAAGGACCCCGCGGTCGCGCGATGGTATCCGCAGGTGGCACAGCTTGCTACCTGCAAAGTTGAGGAAGTGCGCAACACCGACGCCTGGGTCATGGGCCAGGACACTGGCGGCCCGGGATTTCATGAAGCTTTGCTGGGGATGCTCAACGATGCTTCTTTGACAGTCCGGGGCAATGCAGCCCTCTCGCTGGTGCGCTTTGGGGATCCGATTGGGAAACCCCAAATCCTTGAACTCCTGCAGCCGGCGAGCGTAGCGGCACCGCAGGCGGGTAAAGTCATTGACACGGATCTGGTTGGAATTGCGATTCGTCAAGGGGGAATTGTCGCCAAATTGCAATCCGGCGAGCGGACGATTGAGATTCGGTCGCCGATTACTGGACGCCTGCGCGAACTGCGAGCACAAGTGGGACAGGTTGTGGCCGCCGGGGAGGGGGTCGCGACCATTGATCCCAGTGGTGAGCAAGTATGGGAGGCGTTGCGCGCACTTTATCTGATTGGCCAACCCCAGGACATCGCTGCCGTGCTGCCGTTTGAACGGGAATTGCCGGATATATCAAATGATGTACGCCAGCAGGCAGTAGAAACGGAGAAAGCGATTCGGGAAAGGGCGAAGTAGATTACGTCTCCGGCTGTGAACTGAATTTGGCGGAGTGAGGCATTAAATTCGGCAGACGACTACCCTTTTCGTATTTCAATTGCTGACGCGTTCCTCGAAGTTGGTCCGGCTTGTGCTGCATCCGGTAATCACTGTTATTTGCCAATTAGCGTCGGTAGCTGCACTATGATTGGGCTCGATCCGCCAGGTTGTGGGGATCGGTCACGGCGCGAGATCGATTTTCTGAAAACCGAAATGCTTTCGGGCGTATCTGTTGGGGAATGTCTTGTTGCTAAAGTAAAACGTCAACAGAAATAAATGACATCGCAGAAAACACCGAATAATTTAATGCAGTCGGAACAGCGGTTTCGCCATTTCCTGGAGGCGGTGAAGGATTACGCCATTTACACGCTCGATCCGGAAGGGTGTGTGACCAGCTGGAACCAGGGGGCAGAGCGCATCAAGGGATACGCGGCTTCGCAGGTCATCGGCCAGAATTTCTCTTTGTTTTTCACCGAGGAAGACAGGAGAGAAGGAAAGCCCGAACATGAACTGCGGGTCGCGGCGGAGCAGGGCAGGTTTGAAACCGAAGCCTGGCGCGTGCGCAAGGGCGGCTCACAGTTCTGGGCCAACGTGGTGCTCACGGCGATTAAGGATGAAAGCGGGCTGTTAATCGGGTTTGTAAAGGTGACGCGCGATTCTACAGAAAGGATGCGCGTGGATGAGGCTTTGCGCCAAACCAGCACTGCACTCGCCGCGGAGGTAGAGGAGCGCAAAGCAACGGAGCAAAGGCTGGCGGCCTCAGAGCGCTCTCTGCGTGAGCTCTCGATGCATCTTCTGCGCTCACAAGATGAAGAGCGAAGGCGCATTGGCAGAGAGCTTCACGACAGTTTGGGACAGTATCTGGCAGTACTGAAGATGAATCTGGATTCGCTGTACTCGGCAACTGAAGGCAGTTTCAATGGTTCGACGAAATTGCTAGCAGATTGTGTACGTCTAGCTGAGGAATCGATTAAGGAGATGCGCACAATCTCTTACCTCCTCTATCCCCCGATGCTTGAAGAGGTCGGTCTGAAATCGGCGATTCCCTGGTATCTTGAAGGGTTTTCAAAACGCAGCAATATCGAAATTAAGTTTGAAATAAGTCCGGATTTTGGGCGGCTGTCACCTGAGCTGGAGCTGGCGCTGTTCAGGGTACTTCAGGAGAGCCTGACTAACGTCCACCGGCATTCTGAAAGTTCTGTAGCCAGTGTTTGGCTATCGGCGAAGGAAGGACGCGTAACCCTGGAAATCGACGACAGAGGGAAAGGAATCCCCGCGAAGCTTCTGCCGGGTTCGGAAGACGACTGGTCTGCCTCCCTGGGCGTAGGGCTGCGAGGAATGCATGAGCGCATGCAACAGCTCGGAGGAAGACTTGAAATCCGATCCTCCAATAAGGGGACGACTGTGAGAGCCAGTGCTCCTATCGGCCACCCGGCATCGACACTAAGCAAGTCGGCGTAGCTCGGACCCTGTTGCTGATCGCAATACGCATTTCTGTTGGCGGGAACCGGCAGGCCACCTCAATTCTGTGCGCCGGGCTCCACGGATTTCGGAAAAGATTTGAACACGACATCGCGGGATTTGGAAGAAGTCTTGTTGTTCGCGTCGGTGCGGAACTCTATCAAGGTCCCTTTCAGGATGTGAAAACCTTCGTCATTCGGGGTTTGAGCGCTGCCTCTCTCGACTCTTCCTTTGAACTCAAACCACACACCGTGCACGGTTTTGGTGCTGAAGATCAGTTTCTGACCCGTGAGATTTCCCTCCTTGAAGAATTGGTTGAGAAAAGTGCCGCGATCGCTCTCGCCATCCCCGTAGCGTGAAATAAAGCCCGCAACCCGCCCCGAATCTTCGACGGTGATCTGCACGAACTCGCCCTCCTGCAAGAACGTATACATGCCAGAGTAGTTCTCGTCGGGTGGTGGTGTGGCATTCTGCGCTATGAGTAGCGAAGCAATTAAGGAGTGGCAAAGGAGCGCCCAAATTTTCATAACGATATTACAGCATGGAAACGATGCCGGAGGAACTCGGGAAGTGGTGCAGTTCGACAAGGGAAGCGATCCAAGCGCGCGATTATTGCGTCCCAGGAAACGCGACGCTTGGCGCGGATCGCCCGGATCCCTCGCTGTGCAAAGGCAGCTTGCTCGGGATGACAATCAAACTGCACCAGTACCGAAACTCGCGGCTACTTCGTAAGCGGATATTCGCCAGCTATAATTGAGCAACTCTGGCCAGATCGATACCGCGTATGAAACCGGGTTTCCGGCTAATTGAGAACGCGCTACGCCGAGCGATGAACCCGGTTGCAGCGCCTGAATTTCTGATCCGAATTGATCCCTGGCACAAGACATTCGCACGCAATCTCCTTGATCTGGTTTGGCCACACCACGAGCCGCTGTTGGAGCTGTCATCCACTCCGGGTGACTTCTGGATTGATGTCTTCGTGCAGAGACGGCTTCCGTTTGCGAGGTTTGCGCAATCCGCTGCTTTTCATCTAGCGGGGATCTTGCTGGTCTGGGGCGGCGCTCAAGTGTGGCCCCGACCGCATGCCGCACCGACGATGGCGTTCCGAACCTCAGACGTGGTCAGGTATGACCTGTCCGAATACCTTCCACCACTTAACACCGGCATCTCGCCCACGGCAACACCGCAGCCAGGTGATCCAGTTTATGCGCCGCAGCCGATTATTTCAGTGCCTCCGCAACCGGACAACCGTCGACAGACAATTGTGACCCCACCCGCTCTGAAGTTGAATCGCGACGTGCGGATGCCAAACGTTGTAGCTTGGGAGCAGACAACCCCGGCCTTGCCTGTTCCTGCAGTCCCTGCGGTCACGCGCATCGCGAAAGTACGAGTTCCGGCTTCGCCCGCATTTGTCGTCGCGCCGCCACCGGTCGTGAGCGAGACTAACACTTACCGGGTGCCCGTTTTGCCGAACTCTGTCATTGCACCGACGCCAGAAGTCAGCGCTGCCGCCAGCCCGCGGACGGTTGCCATGCCGCAGCCTGCGATTGTTGCGCCGCCTCCCGGCATCCAGATGGCCGCACTCCGCAAAGTGAGTGATGTGAATGTTGGGCCTGCGCCGGTCGTGGCTCCCGCGCCACAGTTGCCGGTGGACGAGCAACAGGCTTTGCCCAACTTGTCCAGGAATTCTCTAGGAAACTCTGGGGCGAGTGTTGTACCACCACCTCCGAGTGTTCAGGGAGTAGATGGAGCGCATGAGGATGGGCGGCTGATTGCGTTGAGCCTTCATCCCGAGCCACCTACCTTTCCTGTCGAGGCGCCGAATGGCAACCGCCGGGGTGTTTTCGCAGCAACTCCCAACGGGCACACGGGAAGTACCGGGGCACCGGAGGCTTTCTCGAGTCATGTGGATAAATGGCTAAGTGGGCCTCGCTCAGGAGAGAGCGTTCGAGGTGCCCCTTCCGGACTGTTCGTCGGCACTGCTAAAGCACAGAGCAGCCCTTCGAGCGGAGCAGGCTCGCCGGAGAACGATCCGCGAAGCTCCGATCCAGATCCACCGGTCGTAGCACGGGCGACTGCCGGGCGAGCTCTCGCTGCGGAGATTTCGGCCGCGCAGGAAAGCGACTCAGAGCGGCAAGTCTTTGGAGCCCGCAAGTCCTATTCGATGACGCTGAATGCGCCGAACCTGAACTCTGCGGGCGGCAGCCTGGTAATGCATTTTTCAGAATTGCAGCAAGAGCAAAAGCAAGGCGATCTTTTTGCTCCCGTGATTACCCGGGCGGCTGCTCCGGGGTATCCGCTGGAGCTGATGCGGGAGAATGTGCAGGGAACAGTCGAGTTGAGCGCCGTAATCCGCACGGATGGCTCGGTGAGTGATGTGCGGGTATTGAGCAGCAGCGATGACCGGCTGGAGCAGTACGCGCGAACGGCTCTTCTACGCTGGCAGTTCCTTCCTGCTCTTAGAAACGGCGAGCCGGTGCCGCTGCAGGCCGTCGTAAAAATTCCGTTCAAGGCCCGGAATGTACGCTTCTAAGAGTTCATCAGAGCTGCTTTTCAAAGGTGTTCAAATCAGGCATGACTTAGACCTCAATCCCGAAATGTTCCTTCAAGGCCAGCCGCCATTGTTCATTAGAATCCAGAGTTGACTCGTACCTCATGCCGTTTCGCGTGATGATGAGTTTACGATCGGCAATGGTAATCCGCCCGGACGGGGTTGCTTTGGAGCAAATGCTTTTTTGCGTAAAAGAAGATGTCGGCGAGGTTTGGTGATAATGGCACATACCCTCGAAGTCGGCCAATTGGCGCGGCGTCAGAGTAAATAGATATTGCCTTGTCCACTCGGCTTTGGGCTCGGCCATTTCCATGTGCAGCGAGCCTTCTTCCTCCACAATGCGGAACTTTCTGGGGACTTGCGGCTGCTCAGTGTCGAGTTTCAGGAGAAGAGGCTCAAGGAAGGAGTCGCCATATCCGACGTCGGCAAGCCAAGGGTCGTCCAGATCGACGCGTAAAGTAAGATGGTCGAACTCTGGTCCATAACTTCCGTCTTGGCGAGCTACCCTCGCTGAAAGCAGGGTCACGTTGAAGCCGAGCTCTCGAAGAAGGGCAGCAAATGCCCCGTTCAGTTCGTAGCAAAACCCGCCTCGGTTCTGGCCGACGATCTTGCGAATGATTGACTGCTCATCGCAGATAATTAACCGGCCGAGCTTGATATCGAGATTTTCGAACGGGACAGCCAGCATGTGGGCGCGATGGAGGGCACGCAGAACCGGGGCGGTAGGCTCAAGCGATCCGGTGTAGGAAATGCGGTCGAGATAGGCGGGAGCGTCCATATCTAATTGGACGTTGTGACTTGGCACTCCTAGACTGGCAGCTCTTCTTGGGACCACCCGGGAACCTCGGCTTTCGGCTCGGCGGTCAAGTCCAGCACCAGCTTTTCAAGCACAAGGCGCTTGCTGGGAGGATTTGATCGCAGCGCCAAGTCGGTTTTCGCTACCAGTCGAATCGCCCGTGTCAGTTCCCTCTTCGATTTGTACCGGCGGGCCTGCTTGATGATGTCATCGGCGGCGAATGGAGGCACGCGGAAGCCCTGCCACAAAGCGGCCCACAACATGCGCTGATCGCGCACATTGCGTTCGAGTATGACAAGCATCTGGCGGAAGGTCTTGGCCAGCATGTAGAGATGGCCGATGGCGGCTTCGTCGCCTTCACCGGTTGTCAGGATGGCGTCGAGCATGGAAAGAGCGCGCACGCGGTCTTTGGCGGAAATCGCATCGGTGAGTTCGTAGAGCGACCGCTGCTTGGCCGCCAGAACCATAGTTTCGACGTCGCCCAACGTGATGCGCTTCTTCTCGCCGACGTAGAGAATCAGTTTTTCGAGCTCATTCGAGATCATCATCATGTCGCCGCCGAGCGCGTCCACCAGCTCACGCGCGGCATCGGGATCGATTTTCACGGCGAGTGTGGCGCAATATTGGTCGATCCAGCGCACGGCCTCGCCTTCCTCCACGCGCGCCAGCTCAATGATCGCGCAGTACTCACCCATGGTCTCGCGAATGCGCTCGTAGCGCTCTTTGTCGGTGAGCTCGATTTTTCGCGCGTCGGCTGGAATGCTGATATGGTCGGCGACAAAAATCAGGACGGCAGCGGGGTTGGGGTCTTTGCAATAGTTTTCGAGGGCCGCCAGTTTCTCTTCATTTGATCCCCGGCCAAACAGGTTCTTGACACCGCGAATAAAGAACACCTGGAAGGGCGCCATGAGGGATGGGGTGCGGGCGCGATCGAGAATCTCGGCCAGATCCGTTTCGCCCAGATCGAATTCGAAAAGACTGAAGTCGCGCAGCTCGGAGGGAACCAGATGTTCGAGGATGGCTTCGCGGCAGCGCTTGCGGAAGAATACTTCGTCACCCACAAAAACGTAGGCCGGACGGAGCTTGCGGGATTGCACTTCGGAGACAAAGCGGTCTGCCTGTGCAAAGGCCCGCATCAGAAGCCCTCCAGGATGTTGGAGAGGAGAGTTTGCGCGAAATCACGGGAAAGCCGCTGGAATGCCGGAGTATCTTCCTCAAAGAAAGCGTTTGGATCGCGCGAGACGTCGTATTGCTCGCGAAACAGATAGGACGGGTTCTGGTACAACATCTTGCCCTGCTTGTCTTGCAAGGTAACGCTCATGGAAATGACCACCAGCACGCTGGCCGCTCGCCCGGTAGTGGAATCGTAGGTGAGCGGCGTGGTGTATGTGGAAAGCACGGTACCCCGCAACGTGGCATCAGCGTCGTCATCAGCTTTGCTGATGACATGATAATTGGTTCGGGTCAGCATCTCGCGGACCACCGCTGCTGTCAGCATCTGCTCGATTTTATAAGTGTGAGTCTGATTGACAAAGGCGGGAATCGCAATGGTACGGACGTCCTGCGGAATTGCCGTATTATGCCCGGCTGGGTGATAGCCGCAGGCGACGATAAACAACCCGAGCAGAACTTCGCCGATGACTGCGGCTTTGCGAAAGGCTCTCGCGGGCGACGGCACCCGCGCCCCATATGTCATTGAATGGTGCCTCGCGGGCGCGTTGCAACGATCGTTTCCGCACATTCCACAGCGGTGGAGGCCGCGACCCGCAGATTATCCGAGGCGGCCCACAACCAGAATCCGTTTTGCTGGTTGGAGTCCGGCAGGACAGAGACTTGAATATCAGCCTGTCCGGCAGCATTTACGTTGGTGGGGGCATCCTCGGCGCCATGCGTAAGGTTCACATGTTCTCCGGCCAAAGCTCGCGAGATCTGCTCGATGTCGGCGACTTCATCAATCGCGACATGGATTGCGAAGGCGTGCCCGTGGAAAATTGGGGCCTGGACGAGCAGCAGCGAGGGTAAGGGTGCATCCTTCCCCGCGATTCTTTGATAGTGCTTCACAACCCGGTTTCCAATGGTGGAAAGAGCTGGGAGGGCGTGCTCACCGTAGCGGGACACCAGATTGAATGCGACCTGGGTATCGAAGACGTTCTTCGGCATTTCCTGGAAAGAGAGCAGCTTCACAGTTTGCTCGTGCAGTTCGTCCATGCCTTTCTGTCCGTGCTCGGAAGCCGGCTCGAACACGGTGGCGACGATCCCTTTCAGGCTGAAACGCTTTTGCAGGCGCAAGGTGAGCAGGGCCATCACCACGGCTGCGGGATGGGCGATCACCGAGGGGCCGGGTTGCAGTTGAGGGGGCAGTGTATGCCCCAACTGGCGTTCGATCCACGGTGAACGCACAGCAGCTTCCGGCTCGTCTTCCAGAGCGAACGACAAATCGACGATGGCGCTGCCTAGATCGCGAGCGATTTTCCAGTTTTTCCGAGTGCAATCAGGATCCGAGGCAAAGAATGTGACATCCATGTTGCGGAACTCATCGGCCCGCACTCTCTGGATGAACGTGACTTCATCGTGCACCGCTTCAAGTTGGCCGAGTGACTCGTCATCGTCGAGCAGCTTCACATCAACAGAAGGGAAGTTGCGGGCGTCCAGAACCTCGGCCACTTCCTTCCCCTTGAGTGTGCCGGCACCGACGATGGCTACCCGGTAGAGCCCGGTCGCAGGGCCAGGATCACTACGCGACGATGGCGGTGTTTTGACGTTTGAGCTCACAGGACCTGGGAGGCCTCCTGATAGGGTGGAGGTGGTGGATTGCGCTTGCGGCGAAAGACCCACTGCAAGCGCCAGATGACTCCAGACGCCATATAACCAAGCGCGGCAATAAACAGCAGCCACTGGGAAAAGAACCAGAGGCCGGCAAACAGAAGTCCGAACAGCACAATAACGCGAAAAGGCTGGCGCGCCCGCAGATCAATATCCTTGAAGCTGTAAAAGCGCCAGGTGCTAACCATCAAATAGCCTGCGGCGACGATAATCAGCATCCAGGTCACACAACTCCAGAGGGAACTGATAGGATCGCCGGCCGAAAAGTGAACAACGGCTGCGATGACGCCGGCAGCGGCGGGAATCGGCATGCCAACGAAATATTTCTTGCCGGGCCGTCCGGGGTTGGATGGCTGTGGATTGGTGGTGATGTTGAAGCGGGCCAAGCGGCTGGCGCCGGCGATAAGAAACAAGAAACTGGCGATGGCACCAAGCTGAATCATCTTTCCCGTTAGTTCGGATGATCCCAGAAAGCTCGGCAATTGCCGGAAGCCCCACATCCAGGCCAGCAAAGCAGGCGCTACTCCGAAGGTGACGACATCGGCCAAGGAATCAAGCTCCCGGCCAAAATCGCTGGCGGTGTGAGTTATACGCGCGATGCGGCCATCGAGGCCGTCAGCTAGAACCGCAATTCCGATAGCTTTGGCGGCATTATCGAAATGCGAGGGATCCTGGGGCGTACCGTGGGTGACCTGCAGGATGGCGTAGTAACCGAGGGCAATATTTGCGGTTGTGAACAGAGAAGGCAGTATATACATGCCTTTGCGCAAGCGCTTCGGCGGGAGATCTTCCCGGCGACGCCGTGGAATGTCAGGAAGTTCGGGATCCATTTATGAAACTCCTTGCGCCGCGTGCTCGGCGGAGGGTATCAGTTGTCGTTCGACAGGCAGGTAGGCCAGCACGCTCGAGCCACCCTTCACGTGATCTCCGACGTTGACCTGAACGTTGGCGGAGGGGTCCATGAGGACGTCGACGCGGGACCCGAACTTGATCATGCCTATGCGTTCACCGCGCTCGACGGGATTTCCCAATTGCTTGTTGAAAATAATTCTGCGCGCCAGCAAGCCAGCTATTTGCTTGAAGATCACGTTGTGACCTTCGCCTTCTACTTTGACAACATTTTGTTCATTCAGCTCAGCAGAGGCCGATGTCATAGCATTCAGAAACTTGCCCTTGCGGTAGCGGACATCGCTGATAGTTCCTGCAATCGGTGAGCGGTTTACGTGCACATCGAAGACACTCAGGAAGATACTGATTCGAGTAAAAGTCGTCCCTCCATCGGCAACCTGGGAGACGACAGTGACTTTGCCATCCGCCGGAGAAACCAGCGCGCCGGGAGTGTCGGGGATCCGGCGCTCCGGGTCGCGAAAGAACCAGAGAAAAAAGGCCGCCAGCAGAACAGCAGGCCACGCCCAGGCAGGGCCAGCAAGCCATGCGATCAGCCCAGCTACAACCAGCAAAGGAATAGCGTAGAAATAAGCGTCGCGAACCATCGGGGGAGCTCTTTCAATTATAGTTCACGCGTCCACCAAAGCAGGCCCTGGGCTTAACTCGAATAAAAAAGGGCGCTTTTGCGCGCCCTGCTTTTGTACATAATTCCCCGTTGCGGTACCTTAGCCGCCTTCAACGGCGATGAAATTAAGCGACCTGGTTTGCCTGCTGGAACTGCCGCTCGATGTGCTGCATCTGATCTTTCAGGCGGAGTTTCAGCTTTTTCAGCCTCACTTCTTCCAATTTTTCATCGTCGGTGAGAAAGCGTTTCTGGGTGAGTGAATCAAGGCGTTTTTCGTACTGCGTGTGTTCCATCGCCAATCTCCGGAACTCTTCGTGATTGGCGACGAGCTGGTCTTTGGCAGTTAGCATCAACCAGACCTCCTAACCGGGTTGTAGACAGCTAGAAGTTACCACAGGACCCGAACCGCTTCAACGCGATTTTCCGATTACAAGTTACCGTTAATGTCCTTCATTTCCAGTGGCCTGCAGGAGAATGCACAGGGGGCAGTGCAAATCAGGAGATGGTGAACTGGTAGGAGATTGCGGCTTCCTCCGGGTCGCGATAATAACGCGGACGGTACCCGGCTCGGACAAAGCCGCATTTCTCATAAAGGCCGCGGGCGGCGAAATTGGACTCGCGAACCTCGAGAAAGACTTTTCGCAGAGCCTGGCCAGGGGTGGATTCCAGTAACTTTTCCACTAGTCGGGTCGCCATTCCCTGGCGTCGAGTTGCTTCGGCGATCGCAATGTTCTCGATCTCCAATTCATCTTTGATGGCGTGCGCCACCAGGAAACCCAGGAGGGCGCCTTCGCTTTCGATGACCAGCACGGTTCGAGTCGATTCTTCGGCCAACGCGGCCTGGTAGAGTTTGAGCGACCAGTGCGAGGCGGTGGGTGTCTGTCTCTCCAGACTCATGAGAGTGGGGATATCTGCTGCAGTACCGGGACGGATGCGGAAGTGCGCCATGAGGGTCCAAGTGGATTGTAGCCATCAGCCGAAAGAGATGCCCCGGAACTCGAACGGACAGTTCGGGGTTGGATCACTGGCGGCTTTTTGAAAAAATTTCGGCGTCGGACCGGCGGATGTAATTGGCTTCCAGTTCTTCCGGCGATATGGTCTGGCCAGCACGAATTTTGCGCCAGCCAATGCGGGCGATCGCGTCGCTGCACGGACGCTCTATCTGCTTGGCCTTCAATCCACGATGTCTCGCGGCTTCGGCGATCTGCGCATCGGGAGTGACGATGAGAGCATCATTTCCGGAATTGATGCATTCCTCCTGAGTCATGAGCTTTTCCATGCCCAGATGGCTCCGCCCACCTTGCATGGCGAACTCGGCGACGTAGACTTCCTTGCGACCGGCGTCGAGTACTGCCAAACCTCGGCCACTCGAATTTGCCGATTCTGCGACTGCCTCCAGCAGTGAAGCCGCGGCAATTGGTTTGTTGAGGACTTCGGCTAGTGCTTTGATTGCTGCCAGTCCCACTCGCAAACCTGTGAACGAACCTGGACCCGAGGCTGCGGCAAAACCGCCGATGTCGCGCTTCGTGACCCGGTGTTTTTTGAGCAAAGCAGCGATCTGCGGGACCAATTGTGCCGAGAAGGTGCCACCGATGAGTGGGAGCACTTCGAGTATCCGGCATTCGTCCTCGGGACCGCACTGTGCCAGCGCGATGCTGCCGAACTTCCCAGAGGTGTCAATGGCCAGCAGAAGCATTTTTGTCGAAGGGCCAAACGTGGCTAAAGCTCCCGAATCTCATGTTCAGTTTGCTGGCGGGTCTCATTTCTTGTTCTCGTTTGACTCGACCAGTTCCAGAAGAACGCCGCCAGCACTTGAAGGATGCACAAAGACGTAACGATGTCCGCCAGCGCCGATTTTGATTTCGTCGGAAACCAGCCGGACGCCGTCTTTCTTCAGACGGGCTACGGCGGCCGACAAATCGGGGACGCGGAGCGAAACGTGGTGCAAACCTTCGCCGCGCTTGGCGATGAATTTCGCGATTGCCGATTGCTCGGAGGTCGGTTCGAGCAATTCCAGCCGGCTCTCGCCGACGGGGACCATGACCAGCCGCACCTGCTCGGCTTCGACGACTTGTTCCGGAGAAACACTCAAGCCAAGTTTCTCGTAGATTCCTTTGGCCGCCGCCACGGACCTCACAGCAATGCCGAGATGATCAATCCTGAACATTTTTTCCGTGTGGCGCGGGCCCCTCGCCCGCGAACTCTGTAAAAGCCTGGCTCACCCCTGGCCCAGCTTCCCCACAATCTCTTCCACCAGCGTATAGGGGTCGCGCTTGCGCTCAGCGACTTCGGCCGCGTAGCGTGCCACGCTGCCGTCTGCC
Organism: Terriglobales bacterium; assembly: GCA_035623255.1. Classification (GTDB taxonomy): domain Bacteria; phylum Acidobacteriota; class Terriglobia; order Terriglobales; family Acidobacteriaceae; genus JAFAGX01. The sequence goes on from DASPTU010000022.1 coordinate 26,998, forward strand.
AATTGCTGGCGAGCCTTATCGAGTAGCGCGTCACGCAACATCTCCACCAGCCGCTGCTCCCAGTTATGCGTTTTGTGCTGCGCAGCCAGATTCTCCCTCAGCAGATGGGCCTCGTATTCCGCAATTGCCGCGGCCAACTCCTCAGTGCCCTTGCCTTCGCTTGCCACCGTTTTGACGATTGGCGGAGTCCAGGTGTCGCTACGTAAGGCGAGGGACTGCAATGCGCGAATCTCGCGCTCCACTCGCTCGGCGCCTTCACGATCGCTTTTGTTGATCACGAAAATATCGGCGATCTCCATGATACCGGCCTTTATGCTTTGCACATCGTCTCCCATGCCGGGAACGAGGATCACGATTGTGATGTCCGCCAGACGGACTACGTCGATCTCGTCCTGGCCGACGCCGACAGTTTCGATCATGATCAAATCGCGGCCGGAGGCATCGAGCACCGCGGCGACATCCGCAGTGGCGCGTGCCAGGCCGCCGAGCGAGCCACGAGTCGCCATGCTGCGGATGTAGATTCCGGGATCCGAAAAATGGTCCTGCATGCGAATGCGGTCACCGAGAATTGCCCCTCCCGAGTAAGGACTGGTTGGATCGACGGCGATGATGCCAATCGAACGATTTTCTTTGCGATAGTGCTTGGCAAGCTGATCGACCAATGTGCTCTTGCCTGCACCGGGCGCTCCAGTGAGTCCGAGAATGCGGGCTTTGCCAGTTTGCGGGAAAAGTGCCTTCAACAGATCGGTCCATCCCGGCTTTCGATTTTCGACCGTGCTGATGGCGCGGGCGAGGGCCCGAGCATCGCCATCGCGCAGGTGCTTGATAAGAGGTTGGAAGTCGTGGGTCAAAGATGCAGTGTAAAGCAAAAACGTATGGAGGGGAGAGTACGGTTCCCTTCGCCCCTGTTCGTTTAATATCACGTTTGGAGTCACCCGAGGGCAGGATTCGAGGAAGCTTGGAGGAAGGTGGCGCGTGCGAAAAGTGGTGAATGGGCTTCGCCAGAATTACAGCCCCTTCTTCGACAGGTGTACTGCGCTATCGTGCCGATGCCAGTGGACCTAGCCAGTTTGAAGAATAGTCTTGTGGCACTGCTTGAATATCTAAGCGGGCCAGGCCGAACGAATGCGAACTGTTGGGCCGTTGATATGTTCTTCGATCTGGCTGAAGGATGGGAGCGCAATTGGACGCAACAAAACCTTCCCGACGAATTCCACGATGTGCTGGCGCTCATGGGCGAAGCTTTGCACGACACGGTGCCGGCACCTAAGGTTGCGCAGAACTTTGACTGCCTTCCTGAGCAGCTCCTTGAACGGGTACGAGGGCCGAAGACCGAAGAAAAGTGACTGGCCAGGGCACGCAGGAAGCGAACGGACCACATAGTCTTTCAGCAGTTGCCGGGCGATCACCATGCGCTGCACTTCGCTGGTGCCGTTGTGCACAGTCACAGCTGGGAGGTTAGCAACCCATTGCATATCTGATCTTTTCGACCAGTTCGCACACTCGCTGGTTGCTCAAATTACAGAGCTTGTATCGCGGCTCATGTAACGCAGTCTTTCGAACGACCGCGATGTCTTCGGCCTTCAGCACGCTTTGCTCGAGCCCTGTTTCCCCGGACGACAAATAGAGATGAGTAGCCACATTCTTCACGACCGAAGTGCTCAAAGGAACAACTAATACAGTGTCGGCACGGGGATGAGAATTTCTGTCGTCCGTAGAAATGATCACTACCGGCCGTGCGCCTTTATCGGGAGGGTCAGTTGGAAGATGAACGAACCAGATTTCCCCACGACGCGGTATTTTGCCGGCAAAGATAATCGCCTACTCCTCCGCGAGCTGCGATTCAACAAATTCTCCCCAAGCGCGGTTCTCTTCGCGCTCGTCCTCGCTGATTGAATCGTAATAGTTGCGAATGCTGGCCGAAACCCGGTTCCTTTCCGCTTCGGCCCGTTTCTCGCGTATAAGACTGTCTAGCGCTTCGGAGGCGGAGCGGTAGTCTTCGGCAAGAGCGTCTAAGTACGCTAATGCTTCAACAGACAGTGAGAAGGTCCTTTTCTCTTTACGGGTGCCTGGTTTGCCCCGCATACCGCGAGGATGACGATTGCTCTTACTGCTAGTCATACATAAAGTATACCACCAAAAATCATGTCCCCTAATCTTTCAGCAGCTGACGGGCGATAACCAGGCGCTGCACTTCGCTAGTGCCTTCGCCGATGGTGCACAGCTTCACGTCCCGATAGAACTTCTCAGCCGGATAATCCTTGATGAAGCCGTATCCGCCGTGAATCTGAACGCCTTCATTGGCGCAGCGGACGGCAACTTCGCTGGCGTAAAGCTTGGCCATGGAGGATTCCTGAGTCGTTTTGAGGCCCGCATCCTTCATCGAGGCCGCGCGAAATGTGAGCAGCTTGGCCGCTTCGATTTCGGTCGCCATGTCGGCCAGCTTCCACTGAATGGCCTGAAATTCGCTGATCGCTTTGCCGAATTGCCGGCGCACTTTCGAGTATTTCAGCGCCGCCTCATAAGCCCCTTCAGCCATACCCAGGGACAGCGCCGCGATGGAAATGCGGCCGCCATCCAGCACCTGCATGGCGTCGATGAATCCGTCGCCTTCTTTGCCCAGCAGATTTTCAGCTGGAATGGCACAGTCTTCGAAGATCAGCTCCGCAGTGTCGCTGGCCCGGAGCCCGAGCTTGTTTTCTTTTTTCCCCGGACGAAAACCTTTCGTCCCTTTTTCGACGATAAACGCCGAAAGACCGTGGGTGTGGGCGGCGCGATCGGTTACCGCGATCACGACCAGGACGTCGGCATAATGGCCATTTGTGCAGAAGGTTTTGGTGCCATTGAGAATCCAATTGCCGCTTTTTCGGGCAGCGGTCATTCGTGCGCTGCCGGCGTCCGATCCGGAAGACGGCTCGGTCAACCCCCAGGCGCCGATGAATTCCCCGGTGGCCAGCTTGCTGATGTACTTTTTCTTTTGCGCCTCGCTTCCCACGAGAAAAATATGATTGCTGCAAAGCGAGGTGTGGGCAGCGACAATGATGCCGACCGAGCCATCCACGCGGGAAAGCTCTTCAACCGCGGTAACGTATTCGACATAACCCATTCCCGCGCCGCCGTATTCGGTGGGGAAAATTGCTCCCATCAGACCGAGCTTGCCGAGTTCTTTGATAGTGGCCAGGGGAAATTCACCCGATTCGTCCCAGTTCATCACGTGGGGGGCGATTTCGCGCCCGGCAAACTCGCGCACACTTTTTTTCAGGTGCAGCTGTTCTTCGCTCAGTTGGAAATCCAAGAATCCTCCGATACAGGTAAGTGCAGCTCGAACGAACTGGTTTCGATGCGGAACCTTCGATTAGAACATAGGGAAGTAGAGCGCGGAAGTGACGAACGGAACGGGCGGCGAATTGACTCGCGTGTCAATGGGTATTGCCGCAGTGGGTGATGACCTCAGCGTCGCAGTTGCGTTTCGTGCCGACCTCCAAAGCTTGATTACTGTGAGGCTGAGTTCCCCAGGGAAGGCTGTTTTTTGGCGCCAAAGAGCTTTCGTGTCAACCAGACCGGAGCGACGAAGACGTGGACAGGATTGGTGAGAAATGCCGGCTTGTTGCCTTCGATCAGATGTCCGAGCCAGGCCAGCGCAAACGCAGTCGGAATCAGCAGAAGGCCGATGATCCAGTGGAACCAGACGACCACGAGCGAGGAAAACCCGACCGGGATGGCAATCATGTGCAGCGCGCGATTTACCGGATGGTTGTGCGCGCCGTCGTAGTGAGAGTAAAGACCCATAACGCACCTCGTCGACGAAACCGCTCGATTATAGCCACAATTTGTGGTGTCGCGAACACTTTAGGTCAGGGGCAGTGCCTTAAATACCGAGTGTTTAAGACAGTACCAGGTCAGGCTACGGGAACTGATATGAATCGCGCGAAAACCTCGTTTGAGAGCAGCCTGCCGCGTGCGCTAAGGCGGATGATGTTTCCGTGTCGCTCCATCAGTTCGGCTTCGACCATTTCCGTTATCACGCCCCGAAACCCGGCAATGGCGTCCTGGCCAAATTCGCCCGTAACTTTCTGAAGATCCAAACCGTTCGTTAAGCGGAGCCCTAAGAAAAAAGTCTCCTCGATTGCAGCCTGTTGATTCACTACGGCCCGATTACCGCACTTTCCGGCCAGGTAGGCTTCGAGCGAGTCCGGGTTCGAGAAACGGACGGCATGTACACGGTCCGAAGATCCGCACGCCTCCGCACATCTCCTCACTTCAAGCATCGAGTGAGCATCCAAGCCGAAGCCGAGATACGGTTGGCGGGTCCAATATTTCAAATTGTGCATTGACTCGTAGCCGGGGCGGGCAAAATTCGATATCTCGTATTGGTTTACTCCGGCCTTTTCCAGCTGTTCGCAGGCGCTGAGGTACAAGTCAGCTGTGAGATCCTCGTCAGGGACGAAATGCGCGTGGTATCTCGTGCCGCCGGCTATAAGCTCACGGCCCAGACGGGAATCCTCATCGACCTCGAGCATATAAACGCTGACGTGTGGCACTTCGGTAGCGATTACCTGATCCAGGGAAAAGTCCCAGCTCTGGCGGGTCTGACCCGGCAATCCGGCGATCAGATCGACATTGATCTCGGACATCCCAGCTGCGCGCAGCCGTGAAATCTCTTCAAGAACTGTCTCGTGCTTGTGCAAGCGCCCAACCCAGGCGGCCTCCTGATCCACGAACGACTGCACTCCAAGGCTTACTCGATTGACGCGAAAATCTCGCAGAGCATCGACCAGCGCGGGGGTGAGCGTGCCGGGTGCGCACTCGATCGTAATTTCCGCGCCGGGAGCGACCTCGAAGATTTGCGAAATGGTGACAAAAAGCTGGCGAAGCTGAGATATATCCAGGACCGTGGGTGTACCGCCGCCTATATAAACAGTATCGATGGCGCGATCGAACGTGCCGCCCATCTCCTCAGCCGTGGAGTGAGCTTGTTCCAGTTCATGGCAAAGGCGATCGACGTAGGGCTGGGAAAGCGCTTTGGAAAACACATCAGAGGCAAAATTGCAGTATGTGCATTTGTTGCGGCAAAACGGGACGGACATGTAGAGGCCTTGCGGCATCGAGTTACGATTATGCCACTTGTGGGATCCTTGATGTCGCATCGCGGGACGGGCGGTTATGTTGGAGAGAGGATGCCGGCTGAGGCAGAGCTGCCGCCCAGCTTGTCCTGCAGGTCTTTCGCGATCTGCTGGCCGTGAAAACGACCATTCTCGATGAAAATCTCATTCGTTCGGGAACCTGCCACGATCACTCCCGCAACATAAATTCCAGGAACGTTGCTCTCCAGGGTCACTGGGTCGCAGAGGGGGCGGCAGAGGTCTGCCGAAAGCTCGATGCCCATCGAGCGGAGAAAATCGTAATCGGGATGATATCCCGTCATAGCAAACACAAAGTCGTTCTTGAGATGCACCAAGCCTTGCGGCGTGTAGACCACGACATAGTCCGCGCCAATCTCCTGCACTGAGCTATTGAAGTACGCTTGAATCTCACCGTTGCGAATGCGATTTTCAATATCCGGCAGAATCCAGTACTTCACGTGGTGATGCATCTTCGCGCCACGGTGAACCAGCGTGACCCGTGCGCCATGCCGCCACAGGTCGAGCGCAGAAATCGCTGCCGAGTTCTTGCCTCCGATCACTACAACATCGAGATTGAAGAAGGGGTGTGGCTCCTTGTAATAGTGAAAAACCTTGGGCAGGTCTTCACCCAGGATGTTCATCTGGTTGGCCATGTCGTAATAGCCGGTGGCGACGATCAACTTGCGGGTATGGTAGTCGTAGACCCGGCCCATGCGGTCGGTGGCTGTAATCTGGAAGTCGCCGTCCCGCCCGACGACGGTTTTGACCCATTGGTATTGCGCAACCTGTAAACGATAGTGCTCGACCACTCTTCGGTAGTACTCGAGCGCTTCTTCGCGCGTGGGCTTCTGATGGGCGCTGGTAAACGGGATATCGCCGATTTCGAGGAGTTCCGGCGTGGTGAAGAAGGTCATGTGGGCGGGATAGTTGAACAGGGAATTGACCAAACAACCCTTGTCGACCACCACGACTTTGAAGCCGGCACGCTGGGCCTCAATGCCGCAGGCGAGTCCTGTGGGCCCGGCGCCGATGACCAAGACGTCGACACGCGTACGGGAACGCGAGTCGATTTGCGCACGCGGGAGAGTGTCGGGAATTTGAATTGCTTCTGAGAGTTTGCTCACGACAACGGACCCTGAAATTGCTGCTGCGCGCGCCCGGAACGCGCTGCGATCTTTAGAAGGTAACGATTCTAGCACGCGAATACTGTTATGGCTTGTGACCGGCAGGGCGGGCTGGTCAGACAGGCGAGTCAGCAGCAAAGGTGCGGACTATAATTTTATTGTGAACCTGCTGCACAGGCATTGAGGAGGGCGCCATGGCCACGGTTGTTGAGACCGCCGCACGAACCCGCATCGAATCCGACAGCATGGGGCAGATTGAAGTCCCGGCCAATGTTTACTGGGGTGCCCAAACCCAACGTTCGCTGTTGCACTTCAATATCGGTTGCGACACCATGCCACCGGAGCTGATTCGTGCATTCGGCATCTTGAAAAAAGCATGCGCACTGGTAAATCTGGACCTCGGGAAACTTCCTGCTGATAAAGCCAAGTTGATTGTGCAAGTTGCCGACGAAGTCATCTCCGGCAAGCTCAACGACCAATTTCCGCTTCGCATCTGGCAGACCGGAAGCGGCACACAGACCAACATGAACGTTAACGAGGTGATCTCGAATCGGGCGATCGAAATTGCTGGTGGCGTCATGGGATCGAAAAAGCCGATCCACCCCAACGACGACGTGAACATGTCGCAATCATCAAACGATACATTTCCCGCTGCTATGCATATCGCTGCTGGTGAGCGGGTGAAGAATGCGTTAATTCCGGCGATCAGGACAGTCCGGGATGCCATAGCCGCCAAGGCGAGGGAATTCGAGAACATCGTGAAGATCGGGCGCACTCACCTGCAGGATGCGGTGCCTTTGACGTTCGGCCAGGAATTCGGAGGCTGGGCGAGCCTGCTGGAGCGCGATATTAAGCGCCTCGAACAGGCTTTGGAGGGACTGTACGATCTCGCGATTGGAGGCACGGCTGTCGGTACGGGACTGAATGCGCACCCCGAGTTCGGGGAGCGGGCGGCCAAGAAGATTGCCGAGTTGACCGGACTGCCATTCCGATCGCACGGAAACAAGTTCGCCGCTCTTTCGGCCCATGACGAAATCGTATTTGCGCAGGGCGCGCTGGAGACGCTGGCGGCTTCTCTCATGAAGATCTCGAACGACATTCGCTGGCTGGCTTCAGGCCCACGCTGCGGCCTGGGCGAACTCTCGATCCCGGAGAACGAGCCGGGGTCTTCGATCATGCCCGGAAAAGTGAATCCCACGCAGGCCGAAGCCATGACCATGGTTTGCGTGCAGGTCCATGGCGCCACAGCTGCGGTCGGATTCGCCGGTTCGCAGGGTAACTTTGAGCTAAACGTTTTCAAGCCGGTGATGATTTACAACTTTCTGCATTCGGTGACGCTGCTGACGGACGCCAGCCATGGCTATGTGGAGTACATGATCAAAGGGATCGAGGTCGACAGAGCCAAGGTCGACTGGTACGTGAAGAATTCGCTGATGCTGGTGACCGCGCTCGCGCCGAAAGTCGGGTATGACAAAGCGGCCCAGATTGCGCACACCGCTCATGTCGAGCACACGAGCTTGCGGGAAGCTGCCTTGAAACTGGGATATCTCAGCGGGGAAGAGTTCGATCAGGTGGTAAAACCGGAGAAGATGACGAGACCGTAATTGACCTACTTCTGCAGCAAGCTAGTGTGGCTGGCGACGCATTGCCAGCGGGCGTCCTGGAGCACCCAGGTATCGGTGAAGCGTCCGACGTGCTCGTAAGGCTTGCCGAGGTAAGTTCCCTTGGTGTGGTAGATGCCGGCCACCACTGCGGTGTCGTTGTAAAGAATCACCTTCACATCCTGGATATTGAGGGCGTTGACTTTGAAGCGCGGGTCTGCAATGTCGGCGAGAAATTTTCCTCTCTCGCTGACTTCGCCATCCCACTCGGTGTTGACAAATTTGTCGCCAATCATACGGGCCAGGGCGTTTGCATCGCGGCTCACTTGCGCTTCGTTCCAAAGGCGCTCGAGAGCAATCAGCTGGTTCTCACGGGAGCGGGTGTCATCATTAGCAGACTGAGCCAGGACGCCGGCGGCCAACAGGAGGCATGCGGCGGCGAACATGCCGGCGATGAGTTGGTAGCGATGAAACATGGGGGAATTCTGGGCCACAGTCCAGCCGAGTGCAATGCACATCGGTGCGATGCCAGACATACACCAACGTACGTTACCGATGTCACGGAGGTTAAGAGCGGGTCCTGGCGAAAGAGAGGCCGCTGAGGGCTGACACTTTTTCGCGCTGCATCCCTTTGCTTGCGATCAGCACCTGAAATGTCTCTCCCATTCCGGCGGGCGTGACGAGATGTTTCAGTTGAAGGGCGACCTTGGCACGTTCCTGCGGCACACGGCATTCCTCAAATGCATCGGCAAATTGATTGTGCTCACCAATACCGAGTAGAAATTGCGACTGCGTGAGTAGAGGGTGAATTTGCATGCCTTGCTGCTCGGCAACGTGGGCCAGAGCGGTGAAGTTTACATGTGCAGTGATGTCCTGCTCGCCGGGAGCCTCGTAGGGATTTGCGCTGACCGAGCGTTGTCTGTATGCGGTGATGGTGCCGCGATGGCGACCGGCCAGCAACTCATCCCGGGTGTAACCATAATCGATGGCAACGATGAAGCCAATATCAACCGATGCTGCCGCTTCCGCCATGTAGCCTTGTGAGGTGAGCGGAACCTCGATTCGCTCATGATTTTCAGGATGGACGGCGTAGCGATCCAGAAAACAAAGTTCCTCGGCGGTGGCGGCCGACCAGTTTTCGATCAAGTGGCCGTCGTTTTCGCCCACCCGCAATTTACCGGCGGAACTCAGGACCTCAACCGGCAGCGCATCGAAGAATTCGTTGGCGAAGATAATGATGGGCGCCGGAGGTTCCGACTGGCCGTTGTTGCGAGAAGGGAAGGCTGCTAACGAGGCTTTCCCGGTTACGAAATGCTCATGGAGAGAATTCTTCAGCCGCTCCCGTAGGGCCGGAGAGCGTTCGACGAGCGAATAATGCATTGCCGCGAAGAACTCCGGAAACTTCTTCTGCGACCAGTCCAGAACATCCTGGGCGAACAGGCCTCGCCCCGGGCCCAGTTCGAGGATTTCGATTCTCGCCGGTGATCCCAGGAGGCGCCACATCTCCTCGAATTGCCGAGCCAGGAGTCGTCCAAACACAGCGTGCACGTCGCTGGACGTATAAAAATCTCCGGCTTTGCCAAACTGATCGGCATGGCGCGAGTAGTAGCCAAGCTCAGGGTCGTAGAGGCAAAGCTCCATGTAGCGGGAGAAGGGAATAAAGCCGCATTCACGAATTTCGTGAATGATTTTTTCGCGGAGGGTCACAAGCCTTCCCGCTGACGTTCGAGGCGATTCTGGGGAGTGCGGGTGAACATTTCAATCAGGTAATCGTGCAGGCAATCATAGAGTTGGCGCTGGAATGTCCACTCGAACTGGGGATGGTCCAAATCACGAGGATGCAACTCAAAATAATAGGTGTGCACGGGAACGCAGGGGTTCTTGAATCGAATGATGACCTCAACTCTTTCTCCTTTTTCTTGCGCAGCAAAATCCAATAGCGGATGCTCGTACAAGCGCAGTTGCGCAAGCACACGCTCCAGACGCGAGTTCGCTGACTCAGACACCCAATGATTTTAGCGGACGAGTTAACAACTTTTTACAACTGGCTACCCTCTGTAGCGTCCCTCCGTCTAATCGCTGGTTTGCGAGTACTTCGCGAGAATGGAGAGGAGGTAGTCATGCGAAAGTTGTGGTTTATGACCTTGGTCGTCCTGGCAACGTATTGCGCGATGGCCGCATGGGCACAGTCGGCGCTGCTGGACATTCCACGTGACAGTCAGCACTCAGTCCTAACACAGCGTATCGGCATCACTGACATAACAATTAACTATCATCGCCCGCAGGTCAAAGGCCGGACGATTTGGGGCAAGGTCGTTCCGTACGGGCAAGTTTGGCGTGCCGGGGCGAACGAGAACACCACCATTAAGTTCACGGACGCAGTAAGCATCGAAGGCAAACCGTTGGACAAGGGGATTTACGGCCTGCACATGATTCCCAATGAGAATGAGTGGACGGTGATTTTCTCGAAGGTCCACACGGCCTGGGGCAGCTTCACCTACAACGAAGCCGAGGACGCCCTTCGGGTCACAGTCAAACCTCAGGCCACAGAAATGCATGAGGTGCTCACTTTCGACTTTAACGACGTCAAGAAGGATTCAGCCGTCGCGACCTTGTATTGGGAGAAAGTTGCGGTGCCTTTCAAGGTCTCGGTCGATGTAAACAGCATCGTCAAGGCCAGCTTGCCCAACCAGCTTCAAGGATTGGCGCAATACACCTGGGAAGGATGGGACGACGCAGCCAACTACCTGCTGGCGCAAAAGTACGACCTGGATGAGGCGCTGAAATACGAGGAGACTTCGATCCGCACCGAGCCGCGGTTCGACAATTACATGACAAAGTCGCAAATTCTCGACGCTCTTGGCCGAAAGGACGAAGCGGCTACAGCCAAGAGCCAGGCGCTCGCCAGGGCAACCGCCGCGCAGCTCTATGCTTACGGGCGTCAGGTACAGCAGGAAGGGAAGCAGGACCAGGCGTTTGATTTCTATCGCCAAGCCCAAAAGAAGGATCCCAATGATTGGTTGGCGCACGATGGCGTTGCTCGAATCTATTCTGCCCAGGGGGATTTCGACAATGCGCTCAAGGAATACAAACTTGCCCGGGATGGCGCACCGGACAACCAGAAGATCTTTTTTGAGCCCGGCATGAAGAAGCTGGAAGCCAGGCAGGACATTAACAAAACAAACTAGCAGTGTCAGTCTGTTATGAGGGAGTGACTTCGCGCACCTTCGTGGGTCGATCTGTTTCGAACCACGAAGGTGACGAAGGCCCGCAAGAATCTTTCGATCGAGGGGCCTAATCGCCCGCCTTACCCATCGGCTCGTTGTCAGCTGCCTTCTTCTCTGGATATTCGTAGACGCCACGTCCGGACTTACGTCCCAGGCGGCCGGCCTTGACATACTGCACCAGCAGCGGCGCCGGGCGATATTTTTCGCCGAGAGTTTTATGGAGGTATTCGAGGATGTGCAGGCGGGTATCCAGGCCGACGAGATCCACAAGTTCAAATGGCCCCATGGGATGATTGAGGCCGAGTTTCAAGGCTTTGTCGATGTCCTGCGCAGATGCAATCCCCTCCTGCAACATGCAGAACGCCTCGTTGCCGATCATGGCGTTGACCCGGCTGGTGATGAAACCGGGCGACTCCCGGATGACGACCACATCTTTGCCCATGCGGCGGCCAACCTCAACAGCGGCGGAAAGGGTTTCGTGGTCGGTCTCGAGCGCGCGAACAATTTCGAGCAGCTTCATCTTGTGGACGGGATTGAAAAAGTGCATGCCGACACATTTGGTCGCGCGGTACGTAACGCTGGCAATTTCGGTGATGCTCAGCGAGGAGGTATTGGAAGCGAGAATCGTTCCCGGGCGGCAGATCTTGTCCAGAAGGGTGAAAATCTCGATTTTCGACTCCAGTTCTTCCGGGACAGCTTCAATGACAAGATCAGCTTCGCGGGCCGCTTCCTCGACGCTGCCCGCATATTCCAACCGAGCAAGTGCGGCTTGAGCATCTGTCGCCGAAACTTTGCCGATTTCGACCGCTTTGTCGAGATTGTCGCGAATTTCGCTCTCAGCCTTGCGCAGGGCGTTGGGTAGCAAGTCCTCAAGGACGGTCCGGTAACCACCCAGGGCCGCCATGTGGGCGATGCCACGGCCCATGGTTCCCGCCCCAATCACCGCGATAGTGCCTACCTTGGCCACTACTGGCCTCCCTTTTCCAGTTGTCCAAGGATGCTCACGAAGTGAGAGTTGGCCGCGCGCAGATGTTCTGCCAAGCGCTTCTTCTCCTCAGCATCCATCATGGGGAGGGAAGCGCTGATCCGGCGCAAAGTAGCGACAATATCGTCGACATAGTTCATTAAACGAATAAGTTCTCCGGTTGCTGCCATGATGAGTTCGCTCCTTATCTCACTATCACACCACCTTACAACTTTCAGCCGCGTGCACCTGTGAATCAATCATTTTGAATGCTGCCAACAATTTAGTAAAGCGACGCCGTAGTGTGCCATTTAAGATAATTACTATTAATTTTTTTTATGCAGTTTTTAATCTTTTCGTAATTGTGCTCGAATCTAATGAGGACATGAGCGACAAACCGTTAAAGTACTACCTTTTTGCCAGTGATTTCGATCAGACGCTGACATTCAACGACTCGGGTTACGTCTTGGCGGAGTTAGCAGGAATTCCGACCACGGAATTTGAACAAAAGGCCGAAGGCATGGCCAAACTCAATTTGGTGCAGCAAGGGGCGGAACTGGCCTACCTGCTTTTGCACGACCCCGAATTTCAAAGCAAGGTACGGCGGGAGCATCTTTACGAGGTCGGAAAGCGGATTCGCCTGAAGCAAAACATAGCCTTGCTTTACCAGATTCTGAACGCCGGGATTGACGGCTACCACTTTGATTTCTACGTACTCTCGGCCGCGCCGGTCGAGGTAATTCACTCGGCGTTGGAGGGAATCGTTCCTCGCGATCACATCTATGGCACAGAGTTTCGTTACACCGACTCGGGGCAGATTCGATCGATCGTTCGGGCGACGGCGGGATATGGGAAAGTGGCGGTCCTCGATACGCTGCAGAGCCAGCAGCAAATCGGCCCGGATCACATCATTTACGTGGGCGATGGCAGCTCAGACGTTCACGTGATGCTGCATGTCAACGTTCGTGACGGATTTACGATTGCCGTCTCGGAGGCCAAACATGTTTCGCAGGTGGCCAAACGGACTGTACTCAGCAACAGCGCGCTCTCGGTTCTCGCGCCAATCCTCGAAGATGTTGTGGGTTGGGAAAGGCCGCGTATCCGCAGTTTTTTTGAAGCCAATGGAATGCTTATCCAGGAATGGGAGCGTGTGCGCACGGATTGGCTAACCTTGCGACCGGCCGCCAGCGACGCCGGGGCCAATGCGGCGGTAAACTGAACTCGCGGTGAACGCTAGCGGGAGCTAATGCTTCGCGACAACAACCTGATCCCGTTGTCACATCAGCATCAGCATGCTCTGGCTCTATGTGTGCGTCTGGATCGTGCCCTGCAGGCCCACGATGTCGATTTGGAGGCGTGGCAGGCGGAGCTTCAGACAATCTTTGAGCACGAAATTGCGGTGCATTTCTCGGCCGAGGAAAAGGAACTGTTTCCGGCCGCCAGCCGAATAGACGAGCTCGTGAGCCTGGTGCAGGAACTCCGGGCGGAACACTCGGTACTGCGCGATTTCTTCGCGCGAGCGGCAAACCGGAGGCTGGATGAGGATAATTTGGCGATGCTGGTCGAAAAGCTGGCGCAACACATTCGAAAAGAAGAACGCCAGCTTTTTGAAGGCCTGCAGAAACTGATGACTGTTCAAGAACTGGCCGCTTTGGGCGCGGCATTGAGCGATGCGCTAAAGAGTGCATCGAACACGTGCATCTTACCGAACCAAGCCACGCGGCTGCGACCTGCGCCGTGAACTGTGTCATGAATCCCAGTTGCCGGTCCCATCATCTCTAGCAATTGTGAGTAGCAGTAATCTTCACTTGCTGGCAGATGTTAGCGAATCACCCGCGAATGCGCAGCCATCGGCCGCTCCTAATGACGCCGGTTTGCTCGATGCATACTCTCAAGCCGTCGTCAGCACGGCGGAGAAAATCAGTCCTTCGGTCGTCAAGATCGACGTTATTCAGACGGCCAAAACGCGTTCCGGTGAAACTCGGGAGCGGCAAGGCGGCGGATCCGGATTTGTATTTACGCCGGACGGGCTGATCCTGACCAACAGCCATGTCGTTCATGATGCCAGCCGCATATCTGTTTCGCTACCGGATGGACGGCGATTTCCCGCCCAAATGATTGGCGATGATCCGGCGACAGATTTGGCGGTAGTCCGCGTTGATGCCCCCAGCCTGACTGCCGCGCCGTTGGGCGATTCGCAGCGGCTTCGTGTCGGTCAGTTGGCGATTGCGATCGGCAATCCTTACGGGTTTCAGTACACGGTGACTGCGGGCGTGGTCAGCGCTCTGGGGCGCTCGTTGCGTTCGTACTCAGGCCGCCTGATTGAGGATGTCATTCAGACGGATGCCTCGCTCAATCCGGGAAATTCAGGCGGTCCGCTCGTCACCTCGGATGGCCGGGTAGTTGGTGTCAACACAGCGACGATCTTAGGCGCCCAGGGACTTTGCTTCGCTATCGGGATCAACACAGCAAAATACGTAGCCAGCCTTCTGCTGCGTCAAGGAAGAATACGCCGGAGCTATATCGGGGTGGAAGTACAGACGACGTTGCTGCATCGGCGTTTGGTGCGTTTTTACGACCTTCCGCGAGAGAGCGGAGTGGTGGTTACGTCTGTAGCGGAGAGTAGCCCCGCGAAGGCGGCAGGTTTTCGGGAAGGCGATGTCATCGTCGCGTTCGATGGCAAGCCGGTGGCCGGAGTTGACGATCTCTATCGGTTGTTGACCGAAGCTCGCGTAGGAGTAAGCAGTTCGGTCACCGTGCTGCGGTGGACAGAAAAGCTGGAGCTGCGAGTGGTGCCACAAGAAGCCCGCGGTTAAGAGCTTGGAGCAAGCCCGAGTACTTCAGGCACCCACGGAAACCGCAAATTCGAGTGTCTCAAATTGCATCAAACGTCGTCCGGCCCACGTTCGCGCAATATTGGAAGTTTGTAAAAGTTTTGTACATCCACATATTTGAGGTTGTCATCTAAAGTTACAGTCCAGCACCAGGAAAGGAGAGAAGGATGCCCGCGCTTCAGGAGCAATTGCGTGAGGACCAAGCTGCAACGACATTCCGCTTGGACGTACAACTGCACGATTTGTTGACTAAAGCCCCGATTCCCCGGCCAGTTCTGCTTCCCGACAAAGTGGAAGAGAAATTTCCTGAACCGGTATTTCCTCAGCGTCCTGATCTACTCGCACAAGATGACAACTATGAAGAAAACCTGGCGCGGGCGCGTGCCGGGAAGCGCCGCTGGACCGCTCCGCTGGTTTACCGCGCGATGAATGGGTGGCTGTTCCCCTATATCAAGTCCCGGGTTCTGCCGGGGCCATTCCACCCCATCATTGCGTATCTTTTTACCGAATGGAAATGCAATCTCGATTGTCATTACTGCTGGGCATTCGATAACAGCGTCAGGGGAATGACCGAGGAGGTGGCGAAGCGCTCGATTGACTGGCTGCATTCGACCACATGCCGCGTGCTTGCGTTCATGGGCGGGGAACCATTGCTTCGGCCTCAGCTAGTGCATAAGGCGTGCTATTACGCTGCCAAGAAAGGGTTCTGGATTTATATGCCTACCAATGCTCGCCTGCTGCGGCCCGATGTTATCGACCGGCTGGCGGATGCGGGCGTTGCCATCTTTAATTTCGCGGTGGATGCGGTCAATGAGAGACCCGGGCTTCCCAAGGCGCTCAATCCGGTGCGCAAGTATTTCGATTACCTGGTTCGCAAGCAATATAAGTACGGCTATACGGTCTTCTTTAACATCAACATCTGCCGCAACAACCTCGAAGACGTGAAGCAGTTAACGGAAATCGCCCACGATCACGGCATCGCAACCGACTATCACCTCAACGAATCGCCGATGATTGAGCAGAATCACTTCAAGCACTACGACGCCAACGACACCTTCATCTATCCTGAGAATTGGCCGGAAGTGAATGGGCTGGTGGATTGGATCATCGAGAAGAACAAATCAGGCTACAAGATGGTGAACTCGGTGAAGCGGTTGCAGGACATGAAGGACTTCATGCGGGGCAAGGTGGAGCCCTGGAACTGCCGAGCCGGGCAGAATTCCATCATCATCCGCGTGGACGGGTCTCTGGCGCCCTGCTTCCCGATGTACTCGGCCACCCACGATTGGGGTGTCATCGAAAATCACAACTTTGAAGTCTCACAATTGAACAAGATGAAGAAATCTTGCCAGACCCACTGCTTCTCGACCTTGAATCACAACCTCGGTTTCTGTTACAACGATGCAAGGGTCATTCGCTGGGTGCTCAAGCAAGCGGTGCGCGGATTTCAAGGTGTCACCGGAAGTTTCGCTTGAGCAAAGTTCGTAGGTCACTTTCTTCTCATTGGGGCATTTCTCAGGCGTACTGAGAAATAGCTTTTTATTTTTCGGACGCCCCGAGGGTCGAAACGGCTCTCGCTGGCGTGAACATCGAACCTCCTTTTTTTGCAAGCGCAAGGAGTTCTGATGCTGTTCGACAGTACTTCGCAGGTGCAGGCGCAAAGCAGGGTCCGCGGCACCTCGACTGCGGATGCCTACCTCCTTCAGCAGCTCCCCTCGATGGCTGACCTGCCATCGTCACTTCAGCGCCATGCCTACAAACCAGACACGCCGGAGGAACATAATGGCGACTAATCTTATCCAAATCCAGAAGGAAGACGATATCAAGCAGCGGCTGGATGCCGAGCGCGCCCGCCTGCGAAAGATCGCCGGGCTGGACCGCCCCGATCATTTTCATCGTCCATTCGAACGCGCCTTTACTGCCGACGAGAGAAACCGTGTCACGATTCTTTTCGGAGGATTCACCTGGAAGCACGAGGACCTGATCCGTGCGGTGTTTCAGGGCTGCGGCTATCGTTGCGAAAAACTGCCTGTTCCCGATGTTCCGGCGTTTCAGTTGGGCAAGGAGTATGGGAACAACGGACAGTGCAATCCGACTTACTTCACGGTCGGGAATCTCGTGCAGTACCTCCAGTTCCTGGAAAAAGAAGGCGTGTCGCGCCAGCAGATTTTGGACAATTATGTCTTCTTCACTGCCGGTTCTTGTGGGCCATGCCGCTTCGGCATGTATGAGGCCGAGTATCGCTTCGCACTGAAGAATGCCGGATTCGATGGCTTCCGCGTCCTGCTTTTCAAAGATAGTGATGGCATCAAAGCAGCGTCAGGCGAGCCGGGACTGAAATTCACCATTGATTTCGGCCTGGGGATGTTGAACGCCTTGCACCTTGGAGACGTGATCAACGACATGATTTACCAGATTCGCCCGTTCGAGGTGAATAAAGGCGAAACCGATCGGGTATTCCACCAGATGGTTGGCGCGTTGTGCGACGACCTCAAGAACCGTGACTCATTCGAGATCGAACAACGGGCGCCGGAATGGCTGAAACCAAAGTTCAAAAAGAACAAAGTGCTCAGGAACACCGCAAATGTCTTCGGCAAGATGCATGAACACATGTGGGGAAAAGACTATCTCGAGGCGCTGCATGCGGCGCGGGAGCGCATCGACAACATCGAGGTCGACCGCACTAAAGTGAAGCCGATGGTGAAGATCACGGGCGAGTTCTGGGCGCAGACCACCGAAGGCGACGGCAACTTCCACATGTTTGAGTTCCTTGAGCGTGAAGGCGCACAGGTGATGGTCGAACCGATTGCCACATGGGTCGCGTATCTGATGTACCAGGCCAAAGCACATGCGATTGCCAAGTGGCCGGTGAACCGCCCGCATCGCAATCCGGAGTGGCATGAATTCAAGAAGCACATGGCCAACTACTTTGGGCTGCGCAAGAAACTGTGGGGCATCGGCTTTGGTCAGAAAGCGTGGAATTATTTCTATCACCGCACCATCAAGAACATGGGTGGCATCACGCATCATCTGGTGAACCAGCAAGAACTGGCAGACCTCGCGCATCCGTTCTACAACCAGTTCGCTCGCGGCGGTGAGGGACACCTTGAGGTTGGCAAGAATGTGTATTACACCGTGCACAAGCTCTGCCACATGGTGCTTGCGTTGAAGCCGTTTGGCTGCATGCCGTCATCACAGTCGGATGGAGTGCAGTCGGCGGTCATCAACAAGTTTAAGGACATGATCTTCCTGCCGATCGAGACTTCAGGCGAAGGCGAGGTCAACGCGCACAGCCGGGTGCAGATGGCGCTCGGCGAGGCCAAGGTCAAGGCCAAGGCGGAATTCGAGCAGTGTTTGAAATCCACCGGCAAGAGCCTGGAGGAAATCCGCGCGTACATCTCCGAACATCCGGAGTTGCAGCGGCCGTTGTACCACGTTCCGCATCGTGAAGGAATCGCGGGCACGGCAGCGCAGTTCGTCTTGCACGTCAGCGACCGCATGGACAAGAGCACGCAGTCTTGGAAGAAATCGCACGTGACGGGAGTGGCGGTACCCGCGACCGCGAGCGGAGACTGAGAAAACAACGGTCAGGGGTCAGGAGTCGGCAACCGGCAACGGCGTTGAGAAACGCTCCATGAAAACAGGGTCAGAGGACTGAATGCACGATCACGAAGGAAACCACGATCACCAGGCGACACAGCACAGGCACCCGGTGTGTGCGGCGCAAGTTAAGCCGCAAGAGCACTTAAAACCGCATGACCACCAGACCAAGTTCCTGGTCGGTCTCGACGTGGGCTCCACGACGGTGAAAGCGGTAGTGGCCGAGGCGGCTACGGACAAGATGCTGTGGTGTGACTATCAACGCCACGAAACCAAGCAACCAGAGAAGACCTTAGAGTTTCTGAAACGCATGGAAGCTGAGGTCGGTATCAATCGGCATAACACGCGCATGTTCATGACCGGCTCTGGCGGGGGCTCGATTGCTGACCAGATCGGGGCGAAGTTCGTGCAGGAGGTGACCGCGGTTTCGCTCGCGGTGGAGAAGCTGCATCCCGAAGTTTATTCCGTGATCGAGCTGGGTGGACAGGACGCCAAGATTATTGTCTTCAAGGACGATGAGGAGACCGGGCGCAAGAAGAAAATCCCATCCATGAATGACAAGTGTGCCGGCGGCACCGGCGCGGTCATCGACAAGATTAACGCCAAATTGAAGATTCCGTCGGAACAGCTTTGCCAACAGGGGTATCACGGAATCAAGCTCCACAAGGTGGCGGGGAAGTGCGGAGTTTTTGCAGAAACCGACATCAACAGCCTGCAGAAGGTCGGGACGCCGCCCGATGAGCTGATGGCATCACTGTTCGAAGCCATCGTTCTGCAAAATCTCAGTGTTCTTACGCGTGGTCATACGCTGCGTCCACACGTGTTGTTGCTGGGCGGCCCGAACAGTTTTGTTAAGGGCATGCGTGAGGCATGGCAAGCCAACATTCCGCGCATGTGGCAGGAACGGAAAGTTGCCGTCCCGGAAGGCGCCAAACCGGAGGAGCTGATCAAGGTCCCACAAAACGCGCAGTATTTTGCCGCTCTTGGGGCAATCGAATTTGGCAAGAGCGAAGAGGATTGCATTGGCTGCTATCAGGGATATGAACGGTTGGTGCACTACATCGACTTCGGCCGTCAG
>DASPTU010000023.1:0-4924 GCA_035623255.1 Terriglobales bacterium
TTCAAAAGCTCTAAATTGCCAAACTCACTGCCGCCCGAAATTTCGCTATGCCTCTTTCGAGTTCTACAGGAAGCCTTGCACAACGCCGTCAAGCACAGTGGGGTGAAAAGGGTTGACGTACAACTTCGGGAAGAGTCTGGCGAGATTCAACTCACCGTGAGTGATTTAGGCAAGGGATTCGACGTCGCAGCAGCCATGCATGACCGAGGTCTGGGCATCACAAGTATGCAGGAGCGAGTTCGACTGGTGGGAGGGAGGATTGTGATTGATTCGAAGCCACTGGGTGGAACCACTATCGACGTCCGTGTGCGTCTCGGAACAGAGCGCAGCTTTCAAAGGGCGGCGGGGTGAAGGCGCCGCAAAACGCGATCTGTCAAACTCGAACTGGCAAATTGCTTTCCTTCGAGAGCCGCTTCAGAAGCGGATAACGAGTTCCGTTCCTGCATGCGACCTGACAACATGGCCGTCCGCACCTGGTTCGCAAGGCGTCTTCCGCTGTATCGGAGACCAGTTTCGCTCCACCCCAGTGGCCCTGAGTCCTGATTAACGGGGTAACCTCCCAAGTCGGTACTAGCCCGAACATTTCCGGTTTCGCGTGCCGCTGTGTGTTTGCCTTGATGACGAAACTCCGAGCGAACTATCAGACCATGGGAAAGCGAAAGTCTTGACTGCCGAATAGCCCGCGTATCCGAGTGTCAACGAGTGTGCGCAACATCACACAAAGCTCATTTTATTTTTGGCAACTTCGCTGCTCAGTGTTGGCATCGCATTTTAGGGGCGTATTCCACTGGTACTTGTGGGGTGTCAGATGAGTCTAAATTCGTCTCGTTTGCTCTTTCTCATTCGATTCTTTATTTTTACCCTAGCTGCAGTATGGTTCACAAGTTTCTGCAAAGCGCAGGATAAATTCGAACTGTACGGTGGCTACTCTTATTTTCGTGCCTCCGTACGAGAGGCGGAGTTCACCACTTGTATAACAATTTGCCCCGTTCAGCCCGTCACCCTGGTCTCACAGAATGCCAATCTAAACGGCTGGGAGTTTTCCGGCCAATACAAGATGCTACCTTTCCTTGGAGCGGTCGCGGATTTCAACGGGACCTACGGCACGCTGAACAATGCAAATGCGCGGGAGCATACCCTTCTTTTTGGTCCGCAAATCTCGCTGCCTGCGAAAGTCTCGCCGTTTGCGCACGCTCTGCTCGGAGTGGCCAAGGAATCTCAGGACCAGATTCCTCCCCTCCCCGGTCCTTGTCCCGTAGGAATTCCCGCGTGCAGCGGTTTTTCCAGCCTCGGCGCGGATACTTCCTTCGCCAGCGCATTTGGCGCAGGCATCGACGTTAAAGCAATTTCGTTTGTGTCCGTGCGACTTTTTCAGATTGATTACGTGAGAACGCAGTTGCACGGTGCAACGCAAAATCAGCCGCGTATCTCAGCTGGCGTGGTGTTCCACTTCTGAGTTCATTTCTTAGACTCGGTTTGGTGATCGTACGTCCGTCTAGATGCGGACCGCTACCGTGTGCCTGATTACCAGGGGCGCGAAGAGCCTGACCGCTCATCCTAAGCGGCGCGCGCTGGGAGTATACTCTCCGCGTGGTTCCTGGAGGCTTCGTGATCTGGCTCAATTCGCGCTCCACTTCGATTTCGGCTTTGTCGCTGACCCTTGCGGCTTTGACGATTTCTTCGCTGCCATCAATCGCTCCGTCAGCGTCGGCTCAAGGTGGCATGCCTTGCCACAGCATGGGGCAAACTATCGACGAGACGCCCCCGGATAAGTATCCGCCGGCTGAGAAGCTCAGCGGCATCGGCAATGTGCACCTGAAAATTACTGCCAGCCCCGAAGCACAGATGTGGTTCGACCAGGGGCTGAACCTGCTCCACGACTTCTGGGACTACGAATCGGTACGCGCATTCGAGCAGGGCATTCGCGTCGATCCACAATGCGCCATGTGCTATTGGGGGCTGTACCAGGCAGAGACTTTCCGCCGCAGCTCCAGCAAGCATTTTGCGGACGCTGCCCTGGCCAAGGCAGTCGGCCTTAAGGGTCATGCGAGCAAGGCCGAGCGTTTGTACATCGAAGCGAGCGCGGCCCACGAGGCCGAAACGAAAAACAAGAAGGACAACGACAAGGACGGCGACTCCGAAGAAGTGCGAATATGGCGGAGGCTGGTAAAGCACTCACCAAGGGACACGCAGGCACGCATCTTTCTGGCGGAAGCCTTGCAGGAAGGTTACGAGGACGACGGAAACCCAAAGAAGGGCACGACGGAAGCTTTGGCAATCCTGCAGAGCGTGCTGAAGGACGAGCCGGAGAACTCCGCTGCCAACCATTACTGGATTCATGCCGTCGAGGCGAGCCGAAAACCCGAGCAGGCGTTGCACAGCGCGGATATTCTCGGACGATTGGCTCCAACTTCCGGGCACATGGTGCACATGCCCGGCCACATCTACTATCGGACCGGCGACTACGCTCGCGCGGAACGGTCTTTTGCGGCTTCGACCCAAGCCGACGAGCGCTACATGCAAACCTATCAGGTGCAAGTAGACGACGACTGGAATTACGCCCATAACACGATGTACGCCATCGCCAATTTGATGGAAGAGGGAAAGCTAGAGGAAGCCACGGAACTCTCAGCCAAACTCAAGCAGGCACATGGTCAGCTGGAGACAACGTTGTATCCGTGGTCGCCGCGGGACGGGATGACGCGGCTCAATCCCCGATTGCCTGTTGCGATGCGCACGGCTGATTGGTCGCAAGCCCTGGAATTCCTGAAGGCCGGCGGCGAGCCTCCGGCAACGCAACCCAATCTGGCTTTTCTGTCGCGGCAGCTCACCGATTTTGCCACCGGCATGCAAGCCGTCGAAGCGCACAACTTGGCCAAAGCGGAGGAAGTCTCTCAACGCCTCGACGCCGAACTCTGGCGCATCTCACAACGCCTGAAAAAAGACGAAGACGCCGTGAAGGACAAGGAGAAAAAGAAGGACGACGAGAACGCTCCCAAGATCAAGGTAATGCCGGACGCCTGGCCGAAACCACTGGTGAGCAATTTATCGATCATGTCGCTGGAGCTGCGCGCCAGCGTGCTCGCCGCGAAAAATCAGATCCCCGACGCGAAGAAACTTTTCGCACAGGCAGCGCAGGAAGAAAAAGACCTAGGCTATCGCGAGCCGCCCAGCTACATCCGCCCGGTCGGCGAAACCGAGGCAGCGGCCATGCTGGGCGCTTCGGCGTGGACCGATGCAAAAGCCGCCTATCAGAAAGCGCTGATCGAACGGCCCAAATCCGGCTTTCCGCTCTACGGCATCGCGCTAAGCAGTGAAAGAGCAGGCGACGCTAAAGCTGCTGCCAGCGAATACGCCGAATTTGTCGCCGCCTGGAAAGGCGCCGATTCAGGCCTTCCGCAACTCGCTCACGCCCAAGCATTCTTGGCGGAGCATGGGAGCACGGTGGCAACGAGGTAAGAAGCTTCGCCACGGCGAGGCTGTTATCCCTCACTTGGTGTCGGCAAGGCGAAGAAATGACGCTAACTGAATCCGACTAGTGCCTGATTAACGGGGTTACCGTCCATGTAGGTCCCAGTACGATCTCCGGTAACCCGTGCCAGGCGCTGACTGGCAAGGGATGGTCTAACATCGCATCTTCACGTTTGCGCTCACGTTGAAGCACATCTCGACCTCGAGGCTACAGGATCCTGCGCACTTGTTCATTCGGGCTGAGCAGGGTGATTATGGTCATAGACGAGATCGCCGCATTGAACTAGAAAGCGGTAGGTGAGCGCTTAGACAGGAGCGTGCTCGACGCTAAACGGGAGGGGTGGCTATGACCACATTTGACCAACAGGTGGCTGCAGCCAAGGAATGGTTTGCAAGCCCCCGGTTCGCCGGGATCATTCGTCTCTATTCACCGCGTGAGGTAGCCGAACAACAAGGTACGATTTCTGGGGATTACACCGTTGCACGACAAGTAGCGGAAGAGTTTTACGCGCGGTTGCGCGAGCTGTTCAAGCAGCGCAAACAGATCACGACCTTCGGGCCCTATTCTCCGGGTCAGGCAGTTACATTGAAGCGGATGGGAATAGAAGGAATTTATCTTGGGGGATGGGCAACGTCCGCGAAAGGTTCGTTCTCGGAAGATCCGGGTCCAGACCTGGCCAGTTATCCGCTCAGCCAGGTGCCCGATGAGGCCGCCGTACTGGTCCGAGCACTTCTTGCGGCTGACAAAAACCAGCATTTCGCACGCGCTCGGATGACGGAAGAGCAGCGAAAGGCGACTCCGGCGGTCGATTATCGACCGTTCGTCATCGCCGATGCCGACACTGGCCATGGCGGGGATGCACACGTGCGAAACCTCATTCGCCGTTTTGTGGAGGTGGGGATTTCCGGCTATCACATTGAAGACCAAAAGCCTGGAGCGAAAAAGTGCGGTCACCAAGGGGGCAAGGTGCTCGTTGCTGAGGACGAGCAAATTCGACGTCTCAATGCGGCCCGTTTGCAACTCGATATCATGCGAGTCCCCGGCATCATTGTGGCGCGAACGGATGCGGAGGCGGCGACGTTTCTGGAAAATCGGAGCGACGAGCGCGACCAGCCATTCATTCTGGGAGCGACGAACACAGAACTCCCCAGTTATAGGATGGGTTATCTCGCAATTCTGAGAATGTTAGCCGAACTCGGCCTTGACGTTCGCGGACACCTGCTTTTCGCGGTGTCCGAAACTGAATACAAAGCAACATTCACCTGGCTGAGCCGGGTCGGGCTCACCCCGATGATCACAGAGGCAGCCAAACGCATCGTGCGTACGGAGGCAGCTGAGGTCGAAGCGGCTCTCGAGCAGATCGAGACGCGTTATATGGAAGTCTGGGTGAGAGAGGCCGGACTGAAGACATATGGACAAGCGATCGCTGAAGTCATGAAGTCCCGCAAGGAC
>DASPTU010000024.1:0-63138 GCA_035623255.1 Terriglobales bacterium
CAGCATGACCGCATATTCAGCGATATCTTGGCCGCTGTCCCCAGACCAGAGTTCATGTAAAGAGATTGCCATACCCGTGATCCTCCGTGGCGCATCGATCGTCTAGCGCCAATGACAACTACACAGAGAAATACGAACGAACCAGGGTGGGTGACAGCGTAGAGTTCAAAGTTTTTTGGCCGGGAGCGAAGTGGCTGGCGCTCACCCTGATGCGGCATTCTGCGCTTGGACAACGAATGTTGTCAACCGTCGAAACCTACTCCATCAGCTCGCGGCTAACCCGACCACACAACCACAACTCTCGCTGGGACCTTCTTTCGTGGGCACCGGTGCGCTGGTGCCGGTGGTGGCAGTCGAGCCCACGGTTAGCTTTGCAATGGGTGGAGATCTTAAGCCGTGCTGCGGAATCCAATGCTGCAAACGGTTGCGCAAAAACCGGTTTGCCGGCTCACTTCACATCGACCTACCCGCGCCGTCCGGAGCCCCAAGATCAATAAACTCCGCACCACACAGAGGTGATCAAGCCCAAAAACTTACTTCAGGCCTTCCACGAGATAAAGGTCGGACAAGGTTCGGATATATCCAAATACATACGCCTTGCCATCCGGAGTGATGGTTATGCCGCGGATGGTATCAATTCCTGCGGCGTCAGCGGGTACCAGTTCTTTCCACAGCTTTCGCTGGCCGGAACTGAGATCGAGTTGAAATACTCTGGCCGGAATCTCTCCAAAGCGGAAGATGTATAACGAGCGTGCGTCGGCGGACCAGCCTGTCGGCAGTTCATCTGCTTGCGCAGCCGAGACAAGAACGGGTTCGGCGCCACTGACCGAATAAAGATAGATTCGGTGGTCCGGCCCCATGCTGGCAACAAGGTCGCCTTTCGGAGAAACCACCGTCGGTGGATTCACACCTTCCGGGCTGATGGGTCGCGGCTTGCTTTCGTTAGGTGATTCGACATAAAGGCGAAATCCATGTCCCGCCTCGTTTCCTGAGAAGAGCACATGTTTTCCATCCGGAAGCCAGCGCCCCCAGAGATGATTGATCGAATCCTCAAAGAGCGGCTTCGCTTCCCCGACTCCTGTTGGAAGCAGTAAGAGCGGCGCCGGTGTGCTGTTGGGTCTTCCGATCGCCCACTTTCCATCCGGGGAGAGAGACGCCCCTTCTCCGTCGCTGAGACGAATCGCAGGCGAACCATCCGTCTTACGAAGGTAAACGGCGTACTTGGGACCTCCACCTTCCCCGCCCTCGGTAAAAAGCACAGTTCGGCCGTCGTTAGACAAGTCGCCAGGCGTTGACCAATCCAGCCACGACAAATCACGTTCTTTAGCGTCACCCGGCGCGAGTCCGATCATTCCCGCGCGGTCATTTCCCCGAGTCAGCAGAACATTGCCGTCCCGACGAACATCCAGCAGGGTCAATTCCCCGGGAACCCGCGCCAGCAAGCGAACCGTGCCTGAGAGATTGACGGCGTACAGCGATCGGTCCCCTCCCGTCCGAGTCGCGGTAAACCAGATTTCATCTCCGCTTGGAGACCAGGCGATGCCTTGAATGCTGTCCCAGCCGGTTGAGAGAGTCGTCTTCTTGCCCGCAAGATCTACGACAGCAACCGAGCCGCCGTCATCGCCGAGCTGGGGATGGTCAATAAAAGCAACAGTGTCGGCTCTGGGCGAAAGACGAATATGGCCAACCCATCCGTCCGCCTGGTAAAGCACTCTGCCGAGCGGAAACTCGAGCCGATGACGCCCCTGCTCCTGCCGCACAACCGCCAGTGTCTCCCCGTCCGGGGACCAGTCCGCCCATTCCACATTATCGAGGATCTCCCGCGGCGCGCCGCCAACCAAAGGCACTCGAGCCAGCGTGCCGGAATAAAGAAACGATGCGATGGGATGACTGCGCAGCGAGAGCGCCATCTCTCCAGACGATGAAACGGCCAGAACATCTGCACCTACCGGCTCGAGCTCACGCGATTCCGGGCTTTCCGGGCGCGTGGTGAACAGCTGAAGCGGCTTCCCTTCCCAGGCAGCGCTGTAGATGATCGTCTTACCATCAGGTGCGAATCTTGCTGCGTGCACAATGCCGCGACGGAAACTGAGCGGATGATAGCTGGGAAAAGAAGCCTGAGTTGGTTTGCGCAGAACGAAGACGCCCAGGGCTGCGCCGACAAGCAGTGCGATCAGCGCTGCGGCGGCCGCCAGACCCCAGGAAGAATGATCTGCCTCTTTGTGTGCACCGATCTGCGGTGCCGCAGTTGCGACCGGAGCCACAACAGCAGAAGAAATTCCCGAGGCGCTCGTGGCCCGCACGCGAGAAGTGTCCAAATCGCGTTTAATGCGTTTCAAATCCCCGCGCAGCTCAGCGGCCGTCTGATACCGCAAGTCCCGATCTTTTTCGAGTGACTTGGAAATTACCTCTTCGAGCCTCGCTGGAATGATCGGATTTGTACTCGAAACTGCGGCCGGCATGCGGTTCAGAATGGCCTCAAACACGACTCCGCTGCTGCTTCCTTGGAAAGCCAGCTGCCCGGTTGCCATCTCGTACATGACCGCACCGAACGAAAACAGGTCTGACCGCGCGTCCAATTCCTCCGCTCGTACTTGCTCCGGGGACATGTAGGAAACAGTGCCAACCGTCGACCCAGGGCTGGTCATCAGTGCGTGGGGTGTTGTCGCCGTGTGCTCGCTGTATTCTGACGCTAGCTTCGCCAGCCCGAAATCCAGCAGCTTGGCTTGCCCGCGCTTGGTGATAAAGATATTCGCAGGCTTGATGTCGCGGTGAATGATTCCTTTGCTGTGGGCCGCATCCAAGGCATCAGCAATCTCGACGCTCAGAGACAGGATCGTGTCCGTATCGAGAGGGCGGCCGGAGATGCGGTGTTTCAGAGTCACTCCTTCGAGCAACTCCATGGCGATAAACGCTTGGCCGTCTTGTTCGCCGATGTCGTGAATTGTGCAAATGTTCGGATGGTTCAAGGCGGAAGCTGCCTTCGCTTCGCGGCGGAAACGTTCCAAAGCCTGCGGATCCTGAGCTAAATCGTGCGGGAGAAATTTCAAGGCAACGAAGCGGCCAAGGCGGGTGTCCTCGGCTTTATAGACCACTCCCATTCCGCCGCCGCCGAGCTTTTCAATTATGCGGTAGTGCGAAACAGTCTGGCCGATCATTGCGTTGTAATCTTCGGAATCTTAGGGCTGAAGCTGGAACAAGTCAACGGCCGCGAGATCGGCTATTGGTGCAGTTTGATTGTCATCCCGAGCAAGCCGCCTTTGCGCAACGAGGGATCTGGGCAATCCGCGCGACGTTGAGGCGCTCGTACAGCGTCTGCGTTTCTTGGACAGCGGTAAACTCGCGACGGTCAGTGAATTTCACACTCGGCAACTTGCGATATCATAGGCGCACCTTTGCGATGACATTCCGCCACAGACAAGTCCTCGTTCGACGATTTCGTTGCATCATCTTTCTGCTGCTCACGAGCAGCGCCCTCGGCCAGGATCACAATCCTTACGCCGGCGACCCGCAAATCGCCAAGCTTGGCGAATTCCAATTTCGCATTAATTGCGCGTTCTGCCATGGGCTCGGAGCCCGCGGCGGCGGTCGTGGCCCCGACCTGACTCGCGCCCATAAACGACATGGCGATTCCGACGCGGATCTTTTCAATGCCATCACCAACGGTGTCCCCGGAACTGCCATGCCGGCAAATGGCACGACTGGTCAGGGCGTGGGCATGACCAGTGAGGAAATCTGGCAGGTGATCACTTATCTCAGAAGCGTGCAGGTAAAAGCACCCGCAAAGCCCGTGGGTGATGCAATGAACGGGAAGAAGCTTTTTTTCGGCGATGCAAACTGTTCGGGTTGTCACATGGTGCAGGGGAAAGGCGGACGGCTCGGGCCGAATCTGACCTCAGTGGGAGGCATACGGACTCCCGAATACATAGTGGACTCGGTTCGTCATCCCAGCCGACGCTTGGCTCAAGGTTTGCTTGAGGCCACAAAGGAATTTCCTCAGGAATACGAGACGGTCACGGTGGTGACTGCTGAGGGTAAAGAAATCAAAGGCGTCGCTCTGAACGAGGACAGTTTCAGTGTGCAATTGATGGATGCCAGTGAGCACGTCTACATGTTCGAAAAGGACGCGTTGCGGTCTTACACCAAGAGTCGTACTTCCCTGATGCCGGCTTACGATTCCAGTTTCTTGAGCGACAAGGATCTGCAGGATATTGTGGCTTACCTCGAAAGCGTGGGGACGGAATGACAGGGACGAGATTGGCGAAAATCTGCTGCGCTTCCCTGCTGCTCGCGAGTGCGTTCGCCCAGGTTACATCGACTCGATTAATCAACTCTGCGCAGGAACCGCAGAATTGGCTCACTTATTCGGGCGACTACGCCGGCCACCGTTTCAGCGCGCTGCAACAGATTAGTAAGGATAACGTCAAGTCGCTCGTCCCGAAGTGGGTTTATCAGACTGGGGCCACAGGGAAATTCGAAACCACGCCTCTTGTGGTTGACGGCATCCTCTATGCCACCGGGCCGGATAACCACGTCTTCGCCCTTGATGCCTCCACCGGACGTCCCATTTGGCTCTACCAGCGCCAGCTTCCTGCCGACATTCGTCCCTGCTGCGGACGCGTGAATCGCGGCGTTGCGATTCTCGGTGACAAAGTTTTTTTCGGCACCCTCGACGCTCACGTCATGGCTCTGGACGCCAAAACCGGCAGCGTGATCTGGGATGTTGCCGCCGTCGACTACAGGCTCGGTTACAGCTTTACGGTTGCGCCGCTAGCCGTGAAGAATCTCGTGATCCTCGGCGTTTCTGGAGGTGAGTACGGAATCCGCGGGTTCATTGACGCCTACGACGCTGAGTCGGGCCAGCGAAAATGGCGCTTTTACACCATCCCCGGACCGGGCGAAGCTGGCCATGAAAGTTGGGAAGGGGATTCCTGGAAAATCGGCGGAGCTCCCGCCTGGATGACAGGAACTTACGATCCCTCCACCAACCAGCTTTTCTGGCCTACTGGCAATCCGTCACCCTCGAACCGCGGCACGGGGCGGGCCGGCGACAATCTTTACAGCAATACCTTGCTCGCCCTCGATGCCAACACCGGCAAGTTGAACTGGTACTTTCAATTCACCAAGCACGATGAGCATGACTGGGACGCGACCCAAGTACCGGTGATGGTCGACAACGGTGACAAACATCTGATCGCCCAGGCCAACCGAAACGGATTCTTCTACCTTGTAGATCGCGAAACACACAAACTTTTGTTCGCAAATCCCTACGGAAAAATTACCTGGAGTAACAGCAAGGACGCCGAGGGGCGGCCTGTCTCAAACAAAGAGGGCGACCCGACTCCCGAAGGCCATTCAGTTTGCCCCGGCGCCTTAGGTGCTACCAATTGGATGTCGCCTAGCTTCGATTCGCAGACTGGATTCTTCTACGTAACTGCGCGCGAAGAGTGCGACATCTTCAGTACCGCACCTCAGCCCTACGAGGCCGGGCACGCCTATTATGGCAGCGCGTATTTTCCCGCGGATGACACCGAGCCCTACTGGGGCGCGCTTCGTGCGATCGATCCGGCAACCGGACAGATCAAATGGGAATTCCGCCATCCTTCACCGTCCTGGTCCGGCGTACTGTCGACCGCCGGAGGGCTGGTTTTCACGGGTGATTCGGAAGGCAACTTCATCGCCCTCGACGCCGCCTCGGGCAAGGCCTTGTGGCATTTTCAAACCGGCTCGGCGGTGTACGCGGCGCCGATGGCCTTCGCTATCGGCGGCAAAGAATATGTCGCCATCGCTGCTGGGAGCTCACTGTATGCCTTCGGACTCCCATAAACAGCGTGCGCGTGTGTGAACTCGTGCGAGCCCGCCTAAAGGCGGGTCGCCAGAAGATTATTCACTTCAATCCTTCGACCAGATACAGGTCAGAGAGGATTCGATGATAGCCATACAGGCAGGACTTGCCATCGGGCGTGATCACGATCGGACCGATTCGGCTCACTCCTGCCGAATCGGATGGAATGAGTTCTTTCCACAACGTGCGATGCCCGGTCGATAGATCCAGGCGATAGACCTTGGCTGGCAAGTCTCCCGGTTTATACAGATATATTTCTTTACCGTCGGCACTCCATTGAATCGGCTGCTCTGCGGGTTCGACGCCGACAACCACCTTAGGCTCTCCTCCCGCGACGGGATAAGAATATGCCTTCTCATCTGGTCCAATGCTGACAACATGCTGACCATCGGGAGAAAGAACAACCACAAGTGGATCGACTCCCTCCGGTGAGATCGGCACCGGCTTTCCGTCAAAAGAATCCTGTCGATAGATGCGCGCCGCGTGGCCAGGCTCTTTCCCCGAGAAAACAAAGCGTTGGCTGTCAGGTAGCCATCTCGCCTGACTGTGATTGACGGCATCGTGACTCAGCGCCTTGACCTCGCCGGGTCCGGTTGGGAGCAAAACAAGCGGTGCCGGAGCCGAAGGCACAATCGCAATGACCCATTTGCCGTCGGGCGACAAACTAAGCGCCATCCCATCGCCTAAACGAACGGCCGACGCCTCGCCAACTTTTCGTTCATAAACCGAGTAGTTGGTGCCTCCACCTTCGCCCGCTTCTGTAAATAGCAAGATTTTGCCATCAGCAGAAAGGTCTGATGGGTAGGAGTAATCGAGCCAGGAGAGATCGCGTTCCTTACTTTCGCCGGCGATCAGGCCAGTCAATTCCCGGCGCCATGCGTCCTTGGCGAGCAACACGCGCCCGTCCTGCCAAATGTCCTGCAGCAACAGAGTCCCGGGAACGCGCGCGATCAATCGCTGGCGGCCTGTCAATGTAACCGCATAGATGGCACGTTTGAGACCCAGCTCTGCGGCAGTAAACCAAATCTCACGCCCGTCGCTGGACCAGGCCAATCCTTGTGCCGTTTGGAACCCGCTAGCCAAGGTCTTCACCGTTCCACCGAGATCAACGATTTTCACTGCCGCGGCATCGTCGCCCGGCAAAGGATGATCCAAAAACGCGACCTGGTCTCCTTTTCTCGAAACTTTGGGATGACTGATCCATCCTGAGGTCTCGTACAAGACCTTTCCGATAGGAAACTCTAGTCGGTTACGTCCCCCAACGTCCCGTACGATGGCAAGGTTTTCACCATCCGGAGACCAGTCCGCCCACTGCACGTTTTCCAGCACGGGGCGCGGCGCTCCGCCATTCAGCGGAACTCTCGCCAGCGTTCCGACCTGCGCATAAGGTCCCGAAGGCCGGCTGTTCACCGATATCGCCATCTCGCCCGACGAAGAGATAGCCAGCAGCGCCGCTCCCTCCAAATTGAGAGAACGTGATTGCGGACTTTCGGGGCTGGTTATAAACAAATCGATGGGAGATCCCTCCCATGCCGCGCCGTAGACAACCGATTGTCCGTTGGGCGTGAAGTGTGCAGCGCGAATCGTGCCACGCCGAAACGTGAGCTCATGATAGGAGGGCTGCGACACCGGCATCAAACTGCCGCGGATCAACCATCCTGCAGCCAGTCCCACAATTAGGGCGGCCAAAACCGCTGACATCAGCGTTCGAATCGAACTTGGTTTGGATGTTTCCCATACCGGCGCGACGGGAACTGCTTGCGCCGCTGCGGCGGAGCTTTGCGCCACTTGACTCCGTTTGGAATCCAAATCACGCTTTAAGCGCTTTAGTTCGGCGCGGATTTCAGACGCGGTCTGGTAGCGCAGCTCACGGTCTTTTTCCAGCGCCTGGCCGATGATCCGGCTGATGTCAGCCGGCAGGCTCGGATTGACTTGGGGAGGCGGCGCGGGAACTCGATTCAAAATTGCCTCAAAGATGATCGCCGAAGTGCTGCCATTAAACGCCACCTGGCCAGTACACATCTCGTACATGACGGCGCCGAACGAGAACAGGTCTGTGCGGGCATCGAGCTCTTCACCTCGCGCCTGCTCAGGAGACATGTAGGCAACGGTTCCCACCGTGCTGCCAGCCTTCGTGAGTTGCTCCTTAACATCGGCAACCGTGGAGCCAGCCATCGAAGCCGCGGAGTGCCGGTCAGCATTCAACTTGGCCAGACCAAAATCCAGGACCTTCGCTTGTCCGCGGCTGGTAATAAAAATGTTTGCGGGCTTGATGTCCCGATGCACAATGCCGCGCGCGTGGGCCGCATCCAGCGCGTCGGCAATCTGAATGCTCAGATCCAGGAACTCTTCTACCTTTAGTGGCCGGCTCTCTACCTTGTGCTTCAGGGTGACACCGTCGAGGAACTCCATCGCGATAAAGGCGGATTCCCCTTCTTCACCGATGTCATAGATCGTGCAGATGTGAGGATGATTTAGGGCTGACGCGGCCTGCGCCTCGCGACGGAACCGAAGCAACGCTTGAGGGTCTTTGGCGACATCATCGGGAAGAAACTTGAGAGCAACGAAACGATGGAGGCGTGTGTCCTCGGCCTTGT
The DNA here is from genome assembly GCA_035623255.1 of Terriglobales bacterium. Lineage (GTDB taxonomy): Bacteria > Acidobacteriota > Terriglobia > Terriglobales > Acidobacteriaceae > JAFAGX01. The sequence goes on from DASPTU010000024.1 coordinate 8,443, forward strand.
ACACCACTCCCATCCCGCCACCGCCGAGTTTCTCGATAATCCGGTAGTGCGAGATGGTCTGGCCGATCACTCGCGCGAAATATTACGTCAGCAAAATGGGCAAGTCAACGAACGGGTGCACCGCCAGGCATCACTCAGCAGTAAAATTTTAGAATTCCTGACTTACCTGTGCCGAGCGCGGATAGAGAGGACAGACGATTCAAGCGGAACGTTGCCAGCGCATCGTGTCAGGATGCTCGACCGAGATATGCATTACTCTCGGATGATGGATCTTCCAGACAGGCTCTAAGCTTGGATTGACTTGCTTTCGAACTAGCTCATGCTGAGCGAGGAATTCCAGCCGGCGTCGCAGTTTGTTCACGGTGATGGCGGTCCTTCGCTGCAAATCAACCTCGCTCATCGTCCCGTACTCCCTTAAGCAGGCCAGTATCTTGCCGTCACGACGATGACTGATCCGCCAGAGTAGTTTAGAGACGATTTGCACCATGGTGGCCCTCCTCGCACAACCCTCACTGGATACCCCAAATATAAGGATTCCAGGGTGTCCCCGTGAATGGCCCGCTTAGCCAATAACCGAGGTTTGGTTACGAGTGTGGCCCTGGAATTGACTGCAGGCCTCAGGAGATAACAGTGCCACTGGTGTGCCATTGACGGCACGGTTAGGCCATTCCCGTGTTTGGCCTGTTCGGCGTAGCTTGAAACTTGGCTGACGGGGTGCGGCGCGAAACCGCCGTGCGTTCTCCGGCGGGATTTCGCTGGGAGACCGAAACCCGTCAGCTTTGTAGCGCCGTTCTCTCTGTTACAGACTCCATCCGGGATAAGCCCGCCGCTCCATCAACCGATACCCATAATTTTCACTGTTGTCCGGTCGTTATGGAATGGCCTGACCCAATCTAGTTACCCCTTCACCTCTTCAGCAGGCCGATCGTGAGCTCCGCTTACTGAGCCAGCGACACTGCACCACCTCGGTTGCAAGTTGCTGCTTCAGATACCCTTAGAGCTACATTTCCACTTGCATGCACAATTCAGGCTCTGGATAATGTGCCGAGAACGATCCCAAAAACTGTGTATCGATATAGTCGAGCGGATCTGCTTCGGATCATGCACCTCACGCCGCGGCAATTGACAGCGTGGGAAAAAGCCACGCTGGTTACGGCTTCGGAAAGCTATTCCTTTTTTGATCTGCTCCAGATAAAGAAGGTCCGCGATTTGTGCGCCAGGAAAGTTCGTCCGGCCGTAATTCGGCAGTCACTGGAAGCCATGCAGAAGCAGGCCGCAGGAATGGAGAACCCACTGCTGGAGGCCGGCGCATTTACCACCGGCCATCGCATCGCTTTCCGTCATAACGGCAAAGTAGTGGAGCCCATCGCCGGACAGTTTATGTTCGATTTCAACGTTCCGGAAAATGTGCTGACCAGCACAACCGTAGGCAAAGGCGGACCGCAGGCTGAACCAAAGGACGTTGCCGAACTTTTTGCCCGTGGGATCGCGCTGGAAGAAAACCCCACTACGCAGACGCAAGCGATGGCGGTCTATCAAAGAGTCTTGGAAATGGATCCTGAACACGCAGCGGCGAACATCAACTTGGGAACGCTTTACTACAATCGGCAGGATTACACGTTGGCCGAGAAGCACTATCGACTTGCAATCAGCATCGACCCACGATACGCGTTAGCTTATTTCGATCTGGGCAATGTATTGGACGAAACCGGGCGTGTCAGTGAAGCCATTCAGGCTTATCACACCGCTCTGCAACTCGCACCAACCTACGGCGACGCTCATTACAATCTCGCACTGGCATACGAGAAAATAAAACAGCCGCGCAAGGCGCTCAAGCACTGGCGAGCTTATGTGAAGCTCGATACCAGCGGGCCCTGGTCCGTGCATGCGCGAAACCAGATCAAGCGGATTCTCGACGCAGATGGATTAAAGTTAGTGACTAAAACCTGAAATCTCCATCAACCAGCCGATTTCTCGCGCTTTCCAGATCCTCGGGCGTATTCAGGTTTCGAAACAGCTCGGCGGAAAATCCAGCCCGCAGCAATTCTTCTTCGGCGATAATCCGGGTGCTGACCTTCCTAAACAGGGGATCGATTTTGTTGTTTCCGGCTTCCAGTGATTCTTTGGCAAGCTCCGCAAAGTTCTTCCCGTAAACAGCACAAAGAGGCTGAAAGCTGCCACCCGCGTGGGGCACGGTGACGATGGCGCGTGATTCGCGCGCCTGAGCGACGAGATAGCTCAGAAAATCCGACTTCATTAGCGGCATATCCACCGCTAGCACCAGATTCAACTCTGATTCAGACGCGGAAAGTGCGGCATGAATTCCGCCGAGCGGGCCGCGACTGCGATAGACATCCTCCACAACTGCTGCACTGAATGCCGCAAACTTCCTGCTGTCGCCTACGATTCCCACGTTCTCAGCCACCGTCCGCGCCAGCCGTACCGCGTGCTCAATGAGCGTCTCATCTCCAAACCGCAGGAACGCCTTATCGGCGCCCATGCGCGTACTTTTCCCTCCCGCCAAAACGTACGCAGTCAGACCCTTCACGCCGCGATCATACAACTTGTTGCTACGCTGGGTTCGACGCGAATCTCTGACTGGCACGAACGTGTAATGTATTTTCTCCGATCACCTTCGGGAAGACCGTCGCCGCCTGACTTGGTCTGGCGAGTCAACTTTCATATCTCCAACATTTGGTTGTGGATGGCGCTGATAAGCGGCGAAACTTCGCGCTCTTTAAGCGAAAGAAGAGGGCTCTCGCGTATTCTTCAGCTACTTTTTACTGATGTTCTTGACACAGTGCCACTAGCCGCTGCCGGTTTGGCGGGCTCCGTGGTCAGGGCAACACTTAAATCAGTTGACCAGCAATCCACAACAATTTTCCATTCCCCCGCTTGTCGCGTAGCAAGGATTACGTACTTGCCCCGTTCCTCGCGACGCTTGCCCATGGCCGTGGGTGCCAGCATGCTGCATCGCCCGACCTCGTAAGCGATGTCACCGAACACTTCCACGCGCAATGGCTCCATTTCTACCTCGCCTAATCCCGCGTCCAACACCGAGCAGAAGAGTTCGCGAATAGCCGCAGCACTACGGACTGGCGAGACGTTGGGGCGCAGCACGATTGCATCTGCGGCGTACAGATCCACAAGGTCATCGACGTGCTTAGTATTGCAGGCCAACGCCCAGTCTTGAGCCAGCTTGCGCAGAGCAATTTCAGCACGGCTGAGGCCCGCTCCGGTACCGGATCGGACTTTGGACCCATCCCGGTTTATCGGTGTAGTCCTGGGCTCTGGGATCGCGAACGATGGCGTGTCGCCGGAAGTCGCGAAATAGTGGTGGTGATAGTGATGATGGTAATGGTGCTGGCCCGCGGCCGATGGAAGTGGATTGATTAACTTGACTGCTTCCGGCGCCGGAGCTTCTCCTTCCGGCAAATCGTGCAACGGAACTCCACAGCGGGCGCAGAAGCGGTTCTCTCGTGGATTGGTACTGCCGCAGGAATGGCATGCCCGCGGCTCATGGGCTTCGGCCACCCCCCCTACTGCCGACTCGGTGTCCATCTGGAGCGCAAGCTTCTGCACCGCTTCCAGCGCGGCCTCAATCTTCTCCTGGCCGGGTTTTACCCGCCCCGAATCTGATCGAATCCGCCGCAGCGCATCCTGCAAACTGATGCTGAGCGCAGAAGCCGATTTTGCGTCTCTGGATGGCGTGTTCTTGGACTGACTTGGCTTTTCTTGGTCCACGGCGGGTCCACTATTCCGGGTTGTTTCATTCTATCCGAAAAAGCCGGTGACGCGGGAACACGCCTCTGTGACCGAGGTCACATCGGGGTATGAGCATTTTTCCGAAAATGTTGGTGAGACTGCGGCGGCACTCATCGGCTGTGGCGGCGATCGCCGGCAGATTTCCGGGAGGATGCGATGTTTGAACAAGAGTTGGAGCTGGAAAAACAAGAATCCTCGATCGTGCCTCTCCTGCTGATCGTTGCACTCATTCTGACGGTAGTGGGAGTGGCTGGATATTACCTCATCCAAAACCGCAAAGTCTTGAGCATGGAGGAAGCAACCCAGGTTGCTGCGTCAGTCCTGAAGCAGCAAGGAACTGTCTCATTGCGGTTCCACACAGGACTGGTGAAATCTTCTGTGGATGACAACCCGCAGGGTCCGCACTATCGGCTTCTCGACAAAACCGGCTTGGTGGTTGTGGGTAAAGCGCAAGGCGCGTACGGCACAACCTACCCGATCGCTTTGACCACCGCTGGCCAGGAATTCCTGAAACGAATCGACGGCGTCACAACTGCCAAGGAAAAGGACGGAACGGAAGTTTACGAGGTGCCGGTCGCAGAACGGAAGCTGGTTGCGGTTTCCGGCATCAAGATGCTCAGCCCGACCCGGGCCAATGTGAGCATGAGTTGGAATTGGAAGACTACCCCAATGGGCGAACTGTTGGATGCTTCAGGCCCAACTGTCAAGAGCTTCAATACGTGGGATCGTTCAACCTTGATCGACAAATACGGAGCAAATTTTTATCACGCCGCTCCAACACAAGTGACGATCTCATTGGCGAAAGCGGACAACGGTACATGGCAAGTGGCGACCGAGTAGGATCAGACCCGGCAGTTCGTTCACCTGCTTCGGTTGATTTTAGGGGTGCTAAGCCTTCCCGCCGGTGGTCCCTGCGCTGGGACTTGATTGTCCCTGGGGCTGAGCCGAGCGCAAGGTAAACAATGTAACCTCAGGCGTGCAGTTCAGACGTACCGGCGCACGAATTGTCCCCAAACCAATATTGGTGTAGAGCGGCAGATCACGTACTGTGTATCGTCCACGCGGGTATTTTCTCGCGTGGCGCGGTAACCACGGAGCCCCGATTCCTGGCAGCCAGATTTGTCCACCATGGGAATGACCGGAAAGTTGCAGATCGACCGCATAGTTGGAAGCAACGTCGACAAAATCGGGTTCGTGTACGAGAACTATTACCGCTTCTGTTTTCGGAACGCCATAGAGCATGCGCTCCATGTCGGGATCTCGATCCACTGAGTCCAATCCACAAAACCATAGTCGGCTTCCCTCTCGATCAATCGGGCGCGAACTATTGCAGAGGACCTGAATTCCATGGGACTGAAGCGCCTCGGTTACAAACTCCGGATCGCTGTGCACGTCATGATTTCCAAGCACCGCTAAAGTTCCGAGCCGGGGCCGCAATTCACTCAAGAGCTTCGCGCAAGGCTCCGCCACCTTTGCTGATTCTCGATCGTCCTGAAACGCAAATACCGAAACGGTTACAAAATCTCCGGTTAATACCACTAAGTCGGGGTTGAGGCGATTGACAATCTCGATGCCGCGCCGGATAGGAACTGCCGAGAACACCGGATCGTAGTGAAAGTCGCTCAACTGAGCGATCGTGAAGCCATCAAATGCCGCCGGCAATCGGGCCAATGGCATCTCGATCCTCACAAGTTCGGGGTGGTTCGGCTCGCGAATTACCGTATCTTCAGCTAATGCTATGGTGCTAACTGCGGCGATCCCGGCTGTGAATAGGAACTTCCTGCGGCTTACAGAAGGCAATCAGTGCTTATCTCCCTGTGATTAATGGTACCGGTGGTACCGGCAAGCATACTTATTGTATCCAAGTATTCGCTTATACGAGTGCACCCAGGACGGAAACCCAAGGTTATGCTCGAACCGTAAGCACCGGGCACGGTGCAGCGCTCACCACCGCGGACGCCGTCGACCAAGGCAGGTGCGAGGACAGCCCGACTGCCGCGCGCCGGTTTACACCCAGGACGACGAGGTCGGCTTCGCGATCTCGAGCCGTGTCGAGTATTCCCTGCGCCGGAAAGTCGAAACACACGACAAAGTCGGGATGGCACTCTGTCGCAACTGGGATTAGAGCCTGCATTCGCTTGGTGGTAGCATCGATGACTGATTGCTTGTACTGATACGGAACCAACGGCGCAACATTGAGCACAATCAACGCAGCCTGATTCTCTTCTGCGAGCGACAACGCATAGGGCAGAGCGTGCAGTGACGTATCGGAAAAATCGGTCGCGAACAGGATTCGGCGGAACGCCTGACCGGTCTTGAAAGAGATTTCTGCTTCAGGCCGCAGGGTCAGAACCGGACATTTTGCCTGGCGATAGATTTTCTCGGCCACCGAACCCAAAACTACTTTTTTGAGACCCCTTCTTCCGTGCGTGCCCGCGATCACCAGATCGATCCTGTGTTCTGCGATGACATTCGAAATTACGTCCCAAAGCTCGCCTCGTTGCAGGATGCTTTCGTGAGGAATTTCTTCTAACGCCTTCGTCGCCACAAACTCCGCCATACTGCGCTTCTCTCGATTCCAGAAAACGTCGAGATCGATGGGAATCGGCTCCAGAGGCACAGTCAGATAAGGCTCGGGTGGAACTACATGGGTAACGAAGATCTTGCTGCCGTACGAACGCGCCAGATTACAGGCATAGCGAAGGGCAGCTCCGGAAACTTCCGAAAAATCCGTTGTCAGAAGAATGTTGTCGATGGCGATGCGAGTTGTGACGGGAATAGCGGTTGCCACGGAACACCTCCACAAATGCGGGATACATTCCGTCACCTTTATATGTAGCCTTTGGTTGAACCTTGGGCAGTGATGCCAGTCACTGATGTTTGTGGCGGTGCATCTCTAACGGTCGCCTAACCACAGTAGATTCCACGGCTTAGGTATTCTGGCCCAAGGAGCCCGGCGGCTACCACTGGTCGTCGATCCCCCAAAAACGCGAAATTTTTCCACAACGGCCGCCCTCATCCTTGCATCGGATGTAGGATATCGCCTGCCCAGTCGCGGTCAGTGAGGAAAAGCCTATGACGACAATCGCCGTGCCCCAGCCGACACTAAAGCGGAACGAGTCATTGCGGGAGCGCACCACCGAAATCCGCGGCACCAGCCTCCAAATCACCGAAAAGCTGTCTGTCGAGGACCAGATGCTGCAATCCATGCCCGAGGCCAGCCCGACCAAATGGCATCTGGCTCACACCACATGGTTCTTTGAGACGTTCATCCTGCAACCGTACTTACCCAGCTACAAGCCTTTCGATCCGCGATACAAATACCTGTTCAACTCTTATTACAAACAGCTTGGGGCGCATCCCCATCGTGGCGCTCGCGGCTTGATGTCCCGCCCCAGCCTGCAACAGGTTTACGCATATAGGGACTACGTCGATCGAGCTTTGCTCAATTTCGTTGAGGGTGCGGAGAACAGGGTGCTCGATTTGGTGGAATTGGGACTTAACCACGAGCAGCAGCATCAGGAGTTGATTCGGACTGATATTAAGCATGCTCTTTGGTCTAGTCCGCTGCGCCCCGAAGCCGCTAAGTACCGTGATCTGGACTCGTCGGTGCCTGCGATTAGCTGGACCAGCTTCGAAGAAGGCTTGTATTGGGTGGGCCACGAAGGTGATGAATTTGCTTTCGATAATGAGGGCCCACGGCATCAGGTTTTCTTACAGCCTTTCCATATCGCATCGCGTCCGGTCACCAATGGCGAATATCTCGAATTCATGCAGGACAACGGTTATACCCGCCCTGAACTTTGGCTTTCCGACGGTTGGGACACGGTGTGCGTACAGCACTGGGACGCCCCGCTCTACTGGGAACGCCGCGACGGCTCGTGGTGGCACTTCACGTCGAACGGTTTCAAAGAACTGGATCCAGCAGAACCCGTTTGTCACGTCAGTTTCTATGAAGCCGATGCCTGCGCACGCTGGTGTGGAGCGCGCTTGCCGCGAGAGGAAGAGTGGGAAATTGCGGCGGTTCGCATGCCGACGCGCGGAACCTTCCTCGAGGATCAGGTGTTCCATCCCCAGCCTGCGTGCGGCACGGGTAACCAGCAGATGTTCGGTGACGTCTGGGAATGGACGGCAAGCCCCTACGTGGCATATCCGGGGTTCCAGCCGGTAGCAGGTTTGATCGGCGAATACAACGGCAAGTTCATGTGCAATCAGATTGTGCTCCGAGGTGGCTCGTGCGTCACACCTTCCACCCATATTCGGCCAACTTACCGGAATTTCTTCCCGCCCCAGGCCAGGTGGCAATTCTCCGGGATCAGGTTGGCGCGATGATTGCCCGCGAACTGGTTGCTTTACCTCTTTATTCCGAAGAAGTGCTTGAAGGGCTTACGAGCGACCCCAAATCCCTGCCTTGCAAACTCTTCTACGACAATTGTGGCTCCGCGTTGTTTGAACAAATCACTCACCTACCGGAGTATTACCTCACTCGAACGGAACTGGAAATTCTCCGCGAGCGATCCGGCGAAATTGGGCAGGAAGTTGGCCCTGGAGTAACCATCGTAGAACTGGGCGCAGGCACAGCGGCCAAGACCTGCACCCTACTGCGTGCATTCTCACGGAGGCAGATGCGCGTCCCCTATTTCCCTGTGGACATCTCTACCGCCGCGCTTAATGAAGCCCAGGACCGAGTCCAGGCGCAATGTCCTGCTGTCGCAGTCCGGCCAGTGGTGGCTGATTTCAGCTCCGGGTTCGAATTTCTTCGTTCTGTTCCCGGCCGAAAACTTGTTCTGTACCTGGGCTCGAGTATCGGCAACTTCGATCCTTCTGCTGCAGTAAACATGTTGGCGAAAATCCGACAACAGCTCTCATCCGAGGACGCTCTTCTGCTGGGAACAGACTTGGTCAAGAATCAATCCATCTTGCTGCCAGCATACAATGATGCATCCGGAGTGACGGAACAGTTCAACATGAACATTCTCTGCAGATTAAACCGAGAATTAGGCGCCGACTTCGACTTGTCGTCCTTTCGGCATGTCGCCTCGTGGAATCCACAGGAATCGCGGATCGAGATTTACCTGGAAAGCACGCGAGCCCAAGGCGTGAACATCCCTTCCCTCAATGTACGCGTGCGGTTCGATAACGGAGAGCGAGTCCATACCGAAAACAGCTACAAGTACACCCTCAAAATGGTGAACCAAATGCTGGAACCTGCAGGTTTTGCGCTCACGCGCACCTGGTTTGACCGGTGCAAGTGGTTCGCGCTGCACTTGGCCCGAGTCACATAAAGCAATCGCGACTCGCCTGCAAAAGTTCGATTAAAGTCAGGCGTTAGTCGAATCGGCGAGCAACAATCTGCGGCATGACTGCAAAAGCTCCCAGCACCACGTAATAGGCGGTCCCCGCCACCGGGTCGCGCTCCGCAAAATAGTCTCTCACCGACATTCTTCGCAACCACAGCACAAGCGACAACTCAGCAGCCAACATGAGGACAAGTGCAAGTAAACGCATGCCAAGCCGAGCAGAAAACGTCGGCGGTATCGTCAACCAGCGAACCACCCATCGCGCCACGAATACGCTGACCGCGAGCATGATTGGCGCTTCAATCAATTCAGCGGTGCGAGTGCCCACACGTGGCACAATCCACAGAATACGAATCGGGCCAAGCAGGAATCCCACGCCGAATACGATGGCGAAATAGAGCGCGCCTGCCCGCAAAACCCGCATTTTCCAGTCCCCGAAAGCCTCACCACACTCTGCACTGATTGGCTCTTACCATTGGTGATCCTGCCTTACAGGAGAATGCCTGTTGGAACTCGGGCATATTGGATACAACGTTATTGACGCGATATTTGGGAATCGAATGCGGGTTGGTCAGAACTATGGTCCGCATTAGTTCGGGGCGGTACTGTGAACACCAGGAGTTAGCGTACGCCAGGAAGAACTTTTGCCGAGGCGTCCAGCCAGCCGCATCTTTGCCATCGAGAGACTTGCCCTCCCCTTCCAGCTTATTACTCAACGCCAGAAATGCCAGACGCAAGCCACCATTGTCTGCCGTATCTTCGCCGGCCGTGAGTTGCCCTTTCTGCGTCACACCCGCCTCGGGGATCTCCTGGGTGTACTCATCGATGATGCATTGATCCCGCTGCTCGTACGCTTTCGCATCTTCCGGAGTCCACCAATTTCGCAGGTCTCCTTTTCCGTCAAACTTGCGTCCCTGATCGTCAAAACCATGGGTGATCTCGTGGCCGATGATCATGCCGACCGCTCCGTAGTTAACCGCATCTTCCATCGCGGGATCGAAGTACGGCGGTTGCAAGATCCCGGCGGGAAAATTGATCGAGTTGAGTTGAGGCTGGTAATAAGCATTGATGGTCGGAGGGGTCATCTCCCATTCGCTCCGGTCCACCGGTTTCCCGATCTTGTTTAACTGCCGGCGGAACTCGAAGCGGGTCGCCTCATGCACATTATTGAGATAGCTGTCCCGCGTAATCCTTACACTGGAATAATCACGCCACCGATTTGGGTAGCCAATGTTGTCCTCGATCGCGCGGAGCTTGGTCTCGGCTTGCTCCTTGGTGGCGGGCTGCATCCAGTTCAGGCTGGTGATGTCCTGATCGAGCGCGTGCTCGACATCATGAACCAGCCCCAGCGTCCGCTCCTTGCTGGAAGGTGGAAAGGCGACCTTGACGTAGGCTTCTCCCAACGCCATGCCCAAGTCACGATCAGCAGCCCGAACACAGCGTCGCCAGCGAGGCTGCTGTGCCTTTGAGCCCAACAAGGTATGGCTATAGAAGTCCCAGTTCTCGTCCGCTAACGCTTTGTTCAGGTACGGCGCTGACCCGTGTACCAGGTGCCAGCGCAAGTAGGCTTTCCAATCCTCGACGGAATGCTGCTGGATCAACTGCTCCAGCCCTTTGAAGAATGCCGGAGAAGTCACGAGGTAGTGTGGTGTGGATGGCGGAGCCCCAATTTGGGTAACGTATTCTTTCCAATCGAAGGAAGGCGTGAGCGCCTGAACCTCCTCGAAACTCATTTTGTTGTTCAGGTTCTTGGGATCGCGACGGGCAACGTTGTCCATCTGCGCCTTGGCCATCTCGGTTTCGATTGTGACCACAATTTTTGCATCGGCAGCCGCTTGCGTCTCAGTTTCCCCGGTCAGGGTTAGCATCTTCGCGATGTGCGTCTGATACTTTTCGCGAATCTGCTTCGATGTCGGATCGTCTTTGAGATAGAAATCTCGATTAGGCAATCCCAGGCCACCCTGATCAATCCCGGCCACGACTCTGCCGGCGTCGTCGAAGTCCTGCTGGGATCCAAATCCCAACAGCGCCACCCCGGTTTGATTGTCATCACCCTGCCACGCGCCCGGAATCATCATGTGGATTTTGGCCACTTGATCGGCCAGCTCCGATTTGCTTTTCATTCCGTCGATTCGCTGCACTTCAGGCTTAAGGTCGCGCGTTCCAGCCGTCTCCAGCGCCGGCTCGTTCATGCAAGCGCCCCAGTAGTCCCCGATCTTCTGCTCGAAGTCGGAGCCGCCGCTCGTCTGCGCAGAGGCCTTCACCAGAGTCTCGCGGAGAATGTTCTCGTTCCAATACCTCAGACCACTACTGGTGCCCCAGGCCACTTGATCCGGTGGGATCGGGTTTGCGGCATTCCATTTACTGCAGACATATTTGTAGAAGTCCTGACATGGATCCAGAGTCTTATCTATGCTGTCGGGATTGAAATGCTCCAGCTTGGGAACCTCTTCGGTTGACGCTTGCTGAGCATTGCTGGTGTAAGGGCTGAGTAAAACAAAGAGGGAGACGAAAAAAATCGCGAGCTTCGAGGTGCGCATCAGATCTCCTGCGGAGGATTGGTTGCGGACAGCAGTAGTCAGCACGTAGCTTGACCCGACAGACTACAAGTATTCGACGGACCACGTCAAAACACGGTATCAAGGTTTTTTCAAATTGGAGTTTCCCGGCCGGGTTACCTCCCGCCAATCGAAAGTACGTCAGCCAGCCTCCCAGAGTTCCATACTCAGGTCTTTGCTCTGCGTTTTCCCGGGAGGCTGGCCGGGTTCTCGTGCGTACGCTCGCGAAAGCCGCCTTTCAATCCTGTCGCTAAAGTAACGCTGGCTTCTCCGAACCTATCGCGTAGGCGGTCTGCCGCCGAAAGCGCATTCTGCCAGCGCTGCCGCCGGTCATCCTCGATCATATCTGCCTGGCCACTGCGACCCTCGAAGTGTGACGCCTGCACACCAAGCAAGCGCACTTCTCTTCCCTTTATCCAGTTTTTGCGAAACACACTGCGCACCTGCTCAAAGATTTCAGTATCGATCTGGGTGGGATCCGAGAGTGTGTGTGCTCGGGTGATGGTCGTGAAGTCTTTATACCGCAGCTTGAGTTGAATGGTTCGCGCATACAGGCCGTTCTCGCGCAGGCGGCGGCCAACCATCTCAGAGAGCCGCATCAACGTTGATTCCATCTTGTCGAGATCTGCCGTGTCCTCGTTGTAAGTGTGCTCGTGGCTGATGGATTTGGGATCGCTATCTGCGCCGACTCCTGTGTCAAACCACCCGCCGGCATCCTCGCCGCGTGCCTTGCCGGCTAATGCCAATCCCCATTTCCCAAAACGCTCCTCAAGAAATGACTCGTCGAACCGGGAGAGGTCCCCAACACGATGAATTCCCAAAGCGTTCAAATTTTGCTCGGTCACTTTGCCGACGCCAGGAATATCGCGCACATCGAGCGGCGATAGGAACCTCGCCTCCTGCCCCGGGATCACCCACAAAATGCCGTGCGGCTTGGCTTTGGCGGAAGAAACCTTCGCAATCAGCCGCGAGCTGCCGATTCCGATCGAGCAATTCAGTTGCGTCTCCGATTTGATTTTTTGATGAAGAGAATGCGCAGCGAAGAGGGGTGGCCCATGCAGGCGGTCAGTGCCCGTCATATCGAGATAAGCTTCATCGATGGATGCCATCTCGACCAGCGGGGAAAATGATTGCAGCACGCGGTACACCTTCTCCGAACACTCTCGATATCGCTCGGGATGTCCATCAACGAAAATTGCACTGGGACAGAGCTTGGCCGCCGTGCGCAACGGCATCGCGGAATGTACTCCGAACTTGCGCGCCTCGTAGGAGGCTGCCGAAACGACTCCGCGTTCGTGGCGCTGGCCTCCGACGACAACGGCTTTGCCCTTTAAAGATGGATCGAAAAGCTCTTCCACCGACACAAAGAACGCGTCCATATCGACGTGGAAGATGGTGCGAGACGAGAGCATGAGAGGAGCCGGTGCATCGCTATTCTATGCCTTTACTTTGTCATTTCGAATCCGGCGTTGGCCGGTGAGGAATCTGCATTAGCGATAAGTCAAGAAATTTCGTCCAAGGAAAGACTTTACTGGCGCGTTCTGGAGAGGCAGATTCCTCACCATTTCTCGGAATCACAGGTCTTGATATCGGTGGCGCTACACCCTACACCGCCGCCAATACTGGCGCACTCCGCGCCTGCAGGGCCTTCTCGTAGACCCGAACATATTCTTTCGCCGATGCGTTCCAGGAAAAGTCCTTGCTCATGCCGTTGCGCATGAGAACTTGCCACGAACTCTGATCCTGAAAAGCTTTCAGTGCTTCCTTGATGGTCAGCAGCAGGGCTTCGCCGCTGTACTCGGCAAACTTGAACCCGGTTCCCTTCCCGGTGCGCGGGTTCCAGGGTTCGATCGTGTCATCGAGCCCGCCAGTCGCGCGGACAATCGGCACCGTCCCGTATTTCAGACTATAAATTTGGTTCAGGCCACAAGGTTCATACTTTGATGGCATGAGAAACATGTCGCTGCCAGCCTCGATTTTGTGTGCCAGAGTGTTGTCGTACGCGACCTTGACTGCAATCTTTTGCGGGAATTGCTTGTTGAGCCGTAGAAACATTTCTTCGTAAGCCTTATCGCCGGATCCAAGCGCGACTACGATCATTTCCTCACGCGCCAGGCGATCCATGATCTGCGAAATCAGATCAAAACCTTTTTGCGCGGCAAACCGCGACACGATGCCGATCACCGGCAAGCGCAAATCAGGATCGCTGATGCCAAACGCAGAAAGCAGGTCCTGCTTGCACTTTGCTTTGCCGCTCAAATTCTGCGGAGAAAACTTTGCCACGATGAACTTGTCGGCTTCCGGGCTCCATTCCTCGTAATCAACGCCGTTCAGGATACCCGTCACTGTGGAAGCGCGGTCGCGCAGCACGCCTTCCAGGCCAAAGCCGAATTCGGTCGTCTGAATCTCCTGGCTGTACTTGCGGCTGACCGTAGTGATGAAATCCGACGACACCAGCGCTCCCTTGAGGAAGTTCACGTTGCCGAAAAACTCCATTTTGGACATTGTGAAAAGGTCCCAGGGAAGTGTCAGCAGAGGCAGCGTATCCGGCGAGAATAGACCTTGATATCCCATGTTGTGGATGGTGAACACCGTCGCGACTTCGCGAAAAGCCGGATCTTCCGCGTACTGTGCTCGAAGCAGAACCGGGATCAGCGCCGACTGCCAGTCGTGACAATGAAATACCTGCGGCACACTTAGGATTTTTGAAGCCTCCAGCACGGCGCGTGAAAACAGCGCGAAGCGTTCAGCGTTATCGGGATAGTCGCCGCTTGAACTTCCGTAAAGCGCGTCCCGATCAAAAAATGGCGGGTAATCGACAAAATAGAAACGGACTGCCGAATGATTGCCGCCATCGACTACCGAGCAGAAACGATAACGGTCGTCAAACGGCACGGTGATGCTGCGCAGCACAGTTTTCGATTCCGGAAGCTTGGTCTGGCGGTACTTCGGCAGATAAACGCTAACCTCATGCCCAAGAGCAGCCAAGGCCCTCGGCAATGCACCCACAACATCGGCCAGGCCTCCGGTCTTGGAATACGGAACACATTCCGAAGCAGCAAAAGCGATTTGCATCAGTCGGCTCCTTCAGCTCAGTCCCCACCCGGCGCACGCTATGATATAGGTCGTCCAGGACGCCACAACCTGTACCGGATTTTTGAGGGATGAAAAACCTAGTCTAACTGCCGGAAAGAAAGAGGGTCAACGTGCCAAAAGTCTCGGCTGCGCGCCCGGCTCCGAGGAAACCAAAGCTTGGCCAGCATTTTCTGATAGACAAATCGGCCGCCGTCCGAATTGCCGACGCACTTGGCGACATTTCGTCCAGCACCGTGCTTGAGATCGGTCCCGGGCGTGGCGCCCTCACTGCCCTGCTCGCCAAAAGGGCCCGCCGGCTGATTGCCATTGAACTTGATCGCGTGCTGGCGGCACAGCTGCGCATGCATTTCTCGCTGGCTCAGAACGTCGAAATTATTGAAGCCGATATCCGGGCAGTAGACTTCAACACTATCTTCGGGCCAAAACCGGGGAGCACACGGCCCGGCATGAACCATGAACCGGAGCGAGCCAAGGTTATTGGCAACCTGCCCTACTTTATTACCTCTGAGATTTTGCTGTGGCTCTTAGAGTACCGGCGATTTTTCTCCGAGATTGTGCTGATGGTGCAGCGTGAAGTCGCGGACCGCTTGGCCGCACATCCCGGAAACAGCGAGTACGGCCTGCTTTCTGCGACCGCTCAGCTCTACACTCGCGTTGAAAAGCTCTTTACGCTGCCCCCCAACGCGTTTTCCCCTCCTCCGAAAGTGCATTCAACCCTGGTGCGGCTCACCATTGAGCCTCATCTGGAAAAGTTGCAGGTTCCGGAAGAAGAATTTGTCCGCTTTCTCAAGCTCTCTTTTGGCCAGAAGCGAAAAACCCTGTGGAATAACCTGAAGCCCGAGTACGACTCACGAGGTTTGCGCACGGCCATGGAGCGAGTTGCCGTAAAACCAACTGCTCGTGCCGAAGAATTGTCACTGGAGAAAGCCGCAGCTCTCTATCGAGCCTTGCATGCCGCACGGACTTGATTTTTCCAGCCCTTCCAAAATGGGAGGCCGTTATGCTTCGCTACGCCGACAGGATTACAATCTCTTTAAATAGTTTGCGGGGAGTGGAACATGGAAGCCCTCCGTCGTCCCGCTGTAGCCGGCCGCTTCTACCCTGGAGAACGCGCGGCCCTGCTTGAGGAAGTCGAATCCTACTTATCACCGTCACAGGCCGCAACTCCTGCTCTGGGCTGTATTGCCCCCCATGCAGGCTACATCTACTCCGGGCCGGTCGCTGGCGCAGTGTACGCAAACATCGAAGTACCGGAGCGCTGTGTCATTCTGTGCCCCAACCACACAGGTCGCGGGCGGCCGCTCGCGATCATGAGTACTGGAGCTTGGGAGACACCACTCGGCTCCCTCCAGATCGATTCAGGCTTAGCCAACAGCCTGAAAGCGGAATTTCCCTTGATCACCGAGGATAGCGATGCTCATCGTGGTGAGCACGCAGTCGAAGTGCAGCTCCCGTTCCTGCAACAGAAGCAGCCACACTTGACTTTTGTGCCCATCGCCCTCGGTACAAGCAGGTTCGAGGTGCTGGAAAAATTAGGAGAATCTTTAGGCAACGCTGTGGGCAGACAGAATGAACCGGTGCTCATTGTTGCCTCGAGTGATATGAATCATTACGAGAGCGACGCGGTAACCCGAGTGAAAGATCATCGGGCGATCGACCGCATTCTCCAACTTGACGCGCGCGGCTTGTATGAGGTTGTCACCCGGCAGGACGTAAGCATGTGCGGGTTTGGCCCAGCCATCGCCATGCTCACGGCCGCTAAGCGCCTGGGAGCCACCTCCGCCGAGCTCATCCGATACGCAACCTCTGGTGACGTGTCCGGCGATCGTGAAATGGTAGTGGGCTATGCGGGTGTGGTGGTTCGATGAGCTCCATCCACTATTCGCTTGCCTCATCGTCTTGGGCCAGTTTAGCGTACCCCGCTTCATAGCCTGCTTTGAATGATTCCCGGTCTCCTGGAGTGCTCCACCGTCCAACCGCGATATGCCGCTCCCTGCCTTGCCTCGCGTCGCGTTGACCGAGGTACAAGCCGTCACGGTAGGCTGCATCCGCGGCGCGATCCAGCCCTGAGTTCCGCGCGTTCGATTGGACACTCTTAATCACAGTTGATGTAGTTGCAACAATGGCAACTCCCAGGACTATAGTAAAGATCCTCTTCACGTCGTTCCTCCGTCCGCCTGCTGAGCTTCATTGCTTCAATGAAAACCTAGCTCGCGATTGACAGAGTCACGTGGAAGTAAAGTATCTGTAAATTCCGGTCGTAGTTGGATTCGCGTAGAATGACTTTTCCAACGTGCGCCTGCTACCAAACGCGGCAGGCGTTCTCCCGTACCATCGCTTGTCCTTTATGACAGCCAAACGCCTTGGCAAACTCCGGCATGTTCGAAACCACGTTGTTCACGCGATATTTGTCCAACGGGTGTGGATTCATGAGCAGCAACGTCCGCATCATCTCCGGGCGCAGGTTGCTGCACCAGATATCTGCATAACCCAGAAAAAACCGCTGCAGAGCAGTGAGTCCATCTTCGCCCTGAGTATCCAGGCTCTCGCCTTTGGACTTCAAATCACTCTGGAGAGCGGATAAAGCCAGATGAATGCCGCCATTGTCGGCGGTATTTTCGCCCTGGGTTAAGCGGCCATTCTGCTTCACACCGGCTTCGGCGACGAATTCCGTGTACTCGTCCGCAATGCAATCGCCTCGCTTCTCGTATGCCTGGGCGTCAGCAGCCGTCCACCAGTCGCGCAGGTCGCCGTGCTCGTCAAATTTGCGTCCCTGATCGTCGAAGCCATGAATGGTCTCGTGGCCGATCACGGTTCCAGCCGCGCCGTAGTTCACACTGTCATCCGTCGTGGGATCGAAAAAGGGCGGCTGCAGGATGCCCGCGGGAAAATTGATGGTGTTGGTCTGAGGATCCTCGTAGGCGTTGACCGTCGGCGGAGTCATGTTCCATTCCCGTCGATCCAGCGGCTTGCCGATTTTTGCCAGTTGCCGATGAAACTCAAACGCCGCAGCCCGGTGTACGTTCTCAAGGTGGTTATCAGAACGAATCTCGAGCGCGGAATAATCTCGCCAATGATCGGGGTAGCCAATCTTGTCGATCTGTGCTGCCAGTTTTATGTGTGCTTGTTTCTTTGTGTCCAGACTCATCCAGTCCATGGAATCGATGTCTGAACTGAGCGCCGCCTCGATGTTCTTGACCATCTCCTGCGCGCGTTGTTTGTTCTCCGGCGGAAACGCACGGGCCACATACGCTTGTCCCAAAGCCTGGCCGATGTCGCGGTCTTCCGCCTGTATGCACCGCCGCCATAACGGTAAAAGTGCCTTGGCCCCGAATAGTGTCTGGCCATAGAACTGGAAATTCGCGTTTACAAAATCGGCGCTCATTTCCGGCGCAGTGCCAGTCAACAGCTGCGACTTCAGATATGCCTTCCAGTGATCGAGCGGCTCGCTCGCGATCAGCTGTTGCACAGCATGAAAAAATTCCGGCGAAGTCACGATGAACTTGCTGCTGGACGGTGCGTTCACCAGTTCCAAATACCGCCCAAAGTCAAAATCCGGCGTCAGCTTCTTCACATCGTCAAGCGACATCTCGTGGTCGAGATTCTTTGGATCGCGGCGTTTTACAACGTCCATTGACCCCTGCGCCATGGCCGTTTCCATTCTCAGCACGACCTGCGAATCGTCATGCGCCTTGGCCGCAGGCACGCCGGATAACACAAACATTTTTTCAATGTGAGCTGCATACTTCGTCCTGATTTCGACAGACTTGGCGTCGTCATTCAAATAGAAATCGCGACCCGGCATTCCCATGCCGCCTTGGTCGAACTGGGGAATCACTTGATTCGCGTTATGAAAATCCGGTTGCGCACCAAACCCGAACAAGGCAGCAGCAGTCTCCGTGTCGGTGGGATTCCACGCGCCGTAGATCGACCGATGCATGGTGGCAATGATGTCGACAATCTCGCTCTTGCTGCTCATGTGATCAATTCGGTCCAGATCGGGACGTAAAGTGTCGAGCGCAGCTGCGTTCCTCTGCTTTTCATCTGTGCATGCCGTCCAGTAATCGCCTACCTTCTGCTCGACAGGTGTTCGGGCTGCAGGCGGTTTGGCGGCAACTTCGACCGCAGTCTGATGGAGCAGTGCCTCGTTCCACAGTTGCAGCTTGCCAAAGGAGCCCCAGAAAACCTCTTCCGGAGGCAAGGGATTGTCCTTGACCCAACGATTGCAGGCATAAGCATAAAAATCCGTGCAAGGATCGACACTCTTGTCGACTTTGCTCGCGTCGAAATGGTCAAGCTGTGGCGGCGACTGCTCGCTGCTCGTGACGGGTTGCGTTGTCTGTGCGAAAGAGATGGAGAGAAAAACGCAGGCGAGGGCTGCGCACGTCAAAAATGATCGCATTGATTTCACCTCTGGAAAATTGACACGAAAGACTAACACGCAACGTGGCGGGAAGAAATTAGGACTCAAGTTCCTCAACAGCGCACAGATGTTTTGTGGGGGAAACCGGCATCGTCCTAGTTTGCCGCTAAGGCGCTAGTGGTGGCCGCCAACGCTGGATGCGTGACCGCCCCCCATCGAATGCCCCGAGGACATAGAAGACCCCGAAGAGCTGCCATGCCCCATCGACATGCCCATGTGTGACGCAGGAGCTGTACCGCTATGCCACCAGCCGCCGCCCACAGACGGGGTATGGACTCTTGTTGTAACGAATCCAGTCTGATCAACTCGCTGTGACAGTTGCCCAAGGTTCCTTATGCTGCCCCGGGCAATGCCTAAACCGGCGGAATTGGTCGCAACCTGCAGTCTGTTCCCGGACTGAACCGGAGCCGGCCCGAGGTTGACGGGAAAAATTCTGCGGCCCGGAAGAAGCGGAGGACGCGGCAGAACGAAATTACGCGGAGCGTTTAAAACCACTGGAAAGGTGTTCCATGCCATGCAGCTGCCGGTTGGCTGCCACGCCCATCCGTACGTTTGGAGAAATGTCCAGGCACCGCAGCGGTAAGGCGTCCAACCCCAGGGATACCCGGAAACCCATCCGTAGCCGGATCCAGGATAGAGGGCCCAGGCGCCATTCATAAACGGATCCCAGCCCGCGCCAATGAAATAAGGCTGCCACAGCATTCCGTACCCGGGCACGCTGAAAAAGCTGCCGTAGTAATTCAGATCCGCGCTCCCGTACGCATCCGGCGAGTATTTCGAATAGGAACGGGTGCTGTATTGCTGCTGAAATTCCGCCTGCTGTCTGTCCCACGAATCGTAGGGCAGCTCATCGATACCTGCAGCCACCGTGTAATGATCATCGAGAAGATCGAAGTCGGCCGTGTGGTTCTTGTTGACCTCAGCTGTCCCCTGCGGCCCGGTAATGCTGGCCTCGCCTTTGAACACGGCGACGGTTGCATTCACGTCAACCATCTCTACACGAAGATGAACCGCCTTCGTGAGGGTCAGGCTTTCGCGCGCAAATGTCACTTCAACAATATTGTCTTTCGTGCCCAGGAAATCGACGTAGGCGGTGCCCTCTTCAACATTGACGGTCGAAAACTTCACTCCCGAGTCACGTAACAAAAGCTGTGGAAGTTCAACTGTGGTATTGGGTGCAAGCCGGACTGTGCTTCCGTCCTCGAACTCCACAGCGGCTTGTCCACGCTCCTGGGTTCGAATCTTTGCACCCTGGGTCAGGGGGAGGTTCAGGAAAGCGTTTTCGAATCCCTGCCCTGTGTTTCGATCAATCTGCACAGCACCTTGCGCGTCACTAAGGCGCACCGCGCGCACATGCGAGTCAGCAAACACCGGAACCACGAGGAGAAAGGCTAGTGTGAGGCTCAGAACCAGTACAGAAGAGCATTTGCCACGGGACATATACCACCCCTGACCCACACTCATATTAGAGCACCAATTTATCTTCTTTGGTTGTCAAATTATTGCAAACTGTCGGAAAGCTGCCTATTTGCCCGCTGCTCCAGCGCGATCAAGCAGGCGCTGGGCATGCATTCGCGCGGTGTTTACAACCGAGGGGTCTTCCACGATCTTCCTGAGCGTCGGCGCAATCACGGTCACATCAGCCAGTTCGTTGCGGCTTGAAGCGTCGCTCATGCGATCGAGTTCTTCATTCAATGCCAGCTTTTGATAGCGGTGGTCGAATTCAAGCCGCCGGCCGAACTCAAGGGTAATCGCAAGATTCTGAAAAACAGTGGTGATTTCCTGAACGACCGGAACTGGCGAATAGTTGTAACTGGCGGATGTGTTCCTTTGGGCGTCCTTATAGGCCAGAGTTTTCTCGCCGGTGGACGCGATGTTCTTTCTCTTGGAATCAAGCTCGCCCTCAAAATAGTGCGCCTTCTTGGCCATATCAAAGATGCGCGTCAGCGTCGTCTGCGGCATGGTGAAATCGAGGTTGAAAGGCTCAGAGGGATCAGAATCCCTGGTGAGCTTGCCATCGGAAGTGTAGGAAGCCCGCCCATCGGAGGACACCGAGATCGTGTAGTGTGCCGGATCGGAACCCGGGAAATCACAGGTAAAGGTAATCGTCGGAGCAAGCGGCTGCTCGGCTTGCCCCGATAACAAAGACGCGAGAAGGGCGAAGATGCCTGCGAAGTAATGAGGTTTGAGCCGGCCCATCCAAGAGAATTATGCCAAAAAGCTCCGAGGGCAGGAAAATTGCCAGCCCGGACTTTTACTTTCCTGCCACGGCATGTCGCTGCATTGTGGCGGTCGTGTGCAGATGACAAATTGCTAAGGCCAGCGCATCTGCAGCATCGGGCGACTTCGGCATTTCGCTCAAGTTCAAAAGTCGTGTGACCATGTGCTGCACTTGCGGCTTCTCTGCCCTCCCATAGCCCACGACTGCCGATTTGATCGCCAACGGTGCGTATTCCGCCACTGCCAAGCGTGCCGATGAGGCTGCCAACATGGCAACGCCGCGCACCTGCCCCAGCTTAAGGGCTGACTTCACGTTGACCGCATAAAATACATCTTCGATCGCCACGTCATCAGGGTTGCACTCGCGAATAACAGCGTTCAGCTGATCGAAGATTGCCGCCAGCCGCAAAGGCAGCGGTTCTTTGCTCGAAAGCTTGATAGCGCCACAACGCAGGCAGCTCAGCGTTCCATCCGGACCCAGTTCGACAACCCCATATCCCGTAAACTCCGTGCCGCAATCAATGCCAAGCGTCCGCACAACGTGAGTGTACAGCAGCGTTTGAGGGAAAGTATTAGCAGCCCGACTTCGGGGCCAGGAAGCGCCGGGATTTCGATGTTAACCTTAAGACATTCCGGCAGGTAACAACTCGTTCTACATGTGGTTGGCGAGATGGGCCCTGGATCTCATCGAACTGGTTTTGGTTCTCGGGATCCTGGCCCTCATCTTGCGGAAAAAACCGGCAGCGGGGCCACCACCCCGCTTCGCCGCACTAAAAAAATCCTTCCACAGCATTTCGCGCCGGAAAGCCCTCTCAGTGCTCTTGGTGGGCGCTCTCTCGCTGTCTCTGAGAGCAGCTTTGATTCCCATTCTTGGCGTGCCAGAACCTCAGGGACATGATGAGTTCAGCTATCTCCTCGCCGCAGATACTTTTGTTCACGGTCGGCTTACGAATCCGCCGCATCCGATGTGGATACACTTTGAGAGCTTCCATATCATTCAGCACCCTACGTACATGTCGATGTATCCCCCGGCCCAGGGATTGGTCCTCGCAATTGGGTTTTGGCTGCGGCATCCTTGGACCGGCCAACTGCTTATTACTGCAGCAATGTGTTCCGCCGTGTGCTGGATGTTGCAGGGCTGGTTGCCGCCCCCATGGGCCTTGCTCGGCGGCATACTTGTTGTGCTCCGCCTGGGAATTTTCGGCTATTGGATAAACGGATTTTGGTGCGCCTCAGTAGCGGCATTCGGCGGAGCACTGGTGCTCGGCGCCTGGCCGCGAATCAGGCATCACCAGCACACTCGTGATGCGGTTCTGCTGGCGCTGGGTCTCGCGATCCTCGCCAACAGCCGTCCTTATGAGGGCTTCCTTTTAGCGCTACCAGTTGCCGCAGCCTTGCTGCGATGGCTCGCAGGATTACGTGGGTCCAAGCTAAAAACAACTTCGCTGCGAATCGTTGTGCCTCTCGCGGCAGTCCTTGCGGCCCTCGCTGTCTTGACTGGCTACTACAACTACCGGGTGACCGGCAGCCCTGTTCGGATGGGCTACCAACTGAATCGCGCGACCTACTCTCGCGCCGCGTATTTCCTATGGCAAGGACCGGGCCCCAATCGTACTTATGATCACGCAGTGATGCAGGATTTTTACGATCGAGAGTTTCACTATTACGAAGTAAATAGGACGGTGGTGGGTTTCCTCCAGCACGCCGAATTCAAGATTTCCTGGTTTTGGCGCTTCTTCCTGGGACCCGCTCTGACCATCCCTCTTATAGCTTTTCCTTCGATCTTGCAAGACCGTCGCATGCGTTTCCCTCTCCTCGCGTTCGGATTTTTTGTGTTGGGTCTGGCAGTTGACAACTTCTTCAGTCCCCACTATTTCGCTCCCGCCGTGGCGCTTCTTTATCTCATCCTGCTGCAGTGCATGCGTCACCTCAGGTTTTGGCGTTGGCGCGAAAGAGCTGTGGGGGCGGAGTTGGCTCGGGCGGTTCCCCTGGTTTGTTGCGCCATGGTTCTGCTGCGAGTGATCGCAGTCGTCGCTCATGCTCAGATTGAGCCTTCGTATCCGCGTGGCAATGTGCAGCGGGCCAAAATCGCCAACGAACTGGAGCACTTACCTGGCCTCCAGCTCGTGCTGGTGCGGTATGGCAGGAATCACGACGCACATGGGGAATGGGTCTACAACGCCGCCGACATCGACAGGTCGAAGGTGGTTTGGGCGCGTGATATGGGCGAAGCCAAGAACAAGGAACTGCTGAACTACTTTACGGGACGCGCCGTCTGGCTGCTCGAGCCTGACGAATCGCCGGCCAAACTCACTCCCTACTTGGATAAGGCCGGTTCAATCACTTCCGGCCAAGCTGCCCACTGATACGCGGCCGGTTAATTTTCCGAGCACAATTTCGGCGACGCTGACCGTGACATAGACGGCCAGAATCAGCATTGTCGGCTCCATGGGGTGGCGATAGCTGGGGAACGTGTGTGTGACGTAGTACACGATCGGGAAGATCAGCAAGATCGCGAGATATGGCAAGGCCGTCATCGGTTTGCGCCGAAGCGCGATGCAGACTCCTATCCATGCCAGGCCGCTGACCACTGCCCACGCCGAGCCCCTCGGTTCTATCCAAAAGCGATACACACGCCGGAGACACAGCAGCAGAAATTGCTCTGGATGTTGACGGACAAACTCGAATCCAATCTCTCCCTTGGTTTTCATGAACTCGATTTCTCCCAAGCGGTTGTATTCAGTTGGATCGACCAGGGGGAAGTCAGTCTGGACACCATTCGGTGCTCCTTCATGATTTCCCAGCCAGAATTCAAGACCGAAGTTATCGCGCACTGGGATGAACCGGTGAAATACTCTGTGGTTGCGAATCGTCCACGGAAACATCAGCAAAATACCAACCGCAACCGACAGCAGCACAAGACGAACCCGCACCTGTCGTTGAGCATTCGACCTGAACCATAGCCAAAGCCAAAAGAACGGGAATACAGCCAGCAGCGTCGTGTTGGTCAGCGCAGCGACGCCTGCAAGCAGGCCAAAGAATATCCATCGCGAAGCCCTCGTCGATGCCGCCAATTCAGGCAAGGCCCATAAAGCAACCGACAGCAGCAAGGCCGAGAGCGCAGTCTCCCATAGCCGGATCGAGACGGCAGCTTCGTAGAGCCAGCAGGCCCAAACCCAGGCGGCCACAATTCCGACCGATACTCCAAAATCTCTACGGCCAATCTTAAGTATGACTATGGCAGTAAGTCCGGCGAAGACGGCATTCAGCAGCACAGCCGCCCATAGGGCCGCCATGGTGTAGGCACCAAAAACCTTAAAGATTCCTGCCACAATAATCGGATAACCCGGCGGCTGCTGAGCTGTAGGCAACAGCGGCGTATTGGGCCAGGGCGAGCTGTAACCATGACCTGTGTCCATCGCCCACGCGATGCGAGCCGGTTCATTGCGCTGGTAGAAAAAAGGGCCCGCTTTCTCAGGCAGCAGCTGGGAAGCCGTCCAGACCCGAAGAGCAAAGGCAATGAAGAAGACGACCAGCGGGGACTGAACCACTCTCCAGCCGGGCTTGCCTAACTGCTTAGTTGCCATCGGTGCAGGCATTTTAGCTCAGCCTCTATCGAAGGCGTGGCTGCAAGCCTCTCCCGTGGCTTCCCACGGTCATATCTCACCATGCCTCGTGATCATCGTCACAGGATGATGAGACTAGCGCGGCCATAATCAATATGGAAGCCAGGCAGTTGTGGAGTTGGGGAAGGAGAACACCATGAAAACCTGGTCGACAATCACTCTTGTCCTCGCAATGATGGTCGCGCTGACACCCGCCTTCGCGCTACCGCCGACCACCTCCAGCGCAGGTGTTCCCAAGTATGATCCCGCGACCGAAGCCGTCTTCAAAGGTACCGTCGAGGAAGTCCGGGACCGGCAATGCCCGGTTAGCGGCGGCATGGGATCTCATGTCATCCTGAAGCTCGAGAATGGAACAACCATCGAGGTCCACCTCGCCTCCACCAAATTCATGAAAGAGTACGAGCTGGTGTTCAGCCCGGGAGACGAGCTTGAAATCAAAGGATCGAAGGTAGTGTTCGAAGGGGTGGAGACGATATTTGCCCGCGAAGTGAAGCGGGGCAATGACGTTTATGTGTTCCGTGATAAAGATGGCAAACCGGTCTGGTAGCCGCGCTTCATCGGCTAACCGGTCTCTTGGGGAACACGCGGACCATTCGCGCTTCCAAACAAAAATGTAAGGGCCTCGGGGAATCTCCTGGCCCACTCGCGTTCATTGTGAATGGCGCCTTCGTCGACCCGCACGCGCAAGCGATCCGCACCCAGCCCGCCAAGCCGCAAAATACGCTCCAACTCGCGTACATCTTCCACCACCTGCCGGTCTTTGTCTCCGCGCCCGGCCTCCTGCGTTCCAACGCCCACGTAGATCTTCTCCGGCCACTGCCGCGTACGACGGGCGGTCTTCAATATGCGCCGTTGAGAAATGTACAAAGATGGGCTTTCGAGCAGCAGGCTCCCAAAAATGCCGGGATGCGCAATAACACTATAGAGTGAGATCAGTGCGCCAAGAGACGAACCGCCCAGTCCCGTGTTCTTGGGGTCTGGTGCGACTCGATACCGCTCGCAGACAAACGGCATCACTTCACGAATCAGGAATTCCGGGTAGCGCCTCCCTTGTGGCCACAGGATCGGCGGTTGAAAACATCGGTACGGCACGTACTCCTTCATCCGGTCGTTCTGAGCATTGTCAATGCCCACGATGATGAGTGCCGGAACCGTCTTCTCCCGTATCAGGCGGTCAGCGGTCTCGTCCACTTCCCATTCGACGCCTGCGAAAGCTGTCGCGCGGTCGAACAGATTTTGACCATCGTTGAGGTAGAGCACCGGGTAAGATTGAGCGCTGTTCTGAGCCGCATCGTACTCCGCAGGCAGCCAGACCCGCAGCTTTCGCGTATTCCCGAAGATTCGGCTGGGAAACTCATGCAGGCGCAAATCTCGTGTCACCGAAGAATTCTTGGTTGCCGGTTGCAGCGTGATTGCTTCTTGCCTGGCTTCCATGAAGAGTGGGAATCTTGACCTTATGCGCGCCGCCTGGACTTGGCCGCTAGAACTGATGAAAAAACTGTGATCAGAAAGATCATCGTGAGCGACGAAAGGCATAAGATGCACCAGGTCGCCAAAACAAATGCCTCGATATAGGTCAGGTATAACGCGAAACCGAGGCCGAAAACCGACCCGGCCAGCAGGATGAACGGAGTTTCTGATTTCGTTCGATACACAGTAGCAAACGCCAGCAGGGCCGTGTAGCCCAAAATCCCAATCAGAGCGTCAGGGATGCCAAGAATGGTTGAGTAGGTGCTCCGGTTCACAATGTCACAGTTGAAGTTCTCACCAAAGTCACAATAAGTTGTCTTCGAAGTCTGGTAATGGTGATAAAGCGAGACCGAGGACACGACAATTCCTACGACAGCCAGCAGAGCAATGAGTGCGAACATTCGCCCGCCCGCGCCCATCATGGCAACGGACACCCGGTTTCCTGGCTGAGAAACTCCAGGGAGTGTTCGCCTTCCACTCTCGCTCCATCAGCAAAGACCCACGTGGGATAGTGTTTGACGTTGGCATCTACACAAACCTGCGCTGGCGTCCGCGACCCTTTAACTCCGCACTCGACATAAGGAGCATATTGAAAGGAGGACCCAAAGATCTCTTTTTGTGAGTCGCAATGCGGACACCAAAACGCCCCATACATTTTGGCGCCCTTCGAGCCTAAGCACTGTGCGAAAGCATTCAACCGGTTCGATTGCCGGTGCCGCGTAAAGGCGTACAAGCCCGCCACAACCGCGACGACCACCACCAGAATCGCGACCTTGCGTATCCAGGAATTTGGCTGATCCTGCTGCTCTCTTTCCTGTTGGCGTTTTCGTCTCTCTTGCGACATGCAGATATTTTTTTATACCACGACATTCAGGGCCGATGGCAGCACATCCAAGGTTCGACACTGCAGGCTGAGGACTTCCCCATCAACCATAACGTCTACCGGCGCATCGAGGGAGAAATCGATTCGCTTTGCCGAGTGTCGCTCCGCCAGTGGGTGTTGAATATGGGTTCCGTCATAAAGCGTGGGCAGGTTGCGGATGAGCCCAATCCGGCTGATCGGCCCCCAGCGCACGTACTCGATCAGGCCATCGTTCACCTCAGCCTGAGGTGCAATCATCATTGTGCCACCCGTGAATTTGCTGTTGTTGAAGGTCAGAAACAAGCATGGCCGGTCATCTGTAACCTGCTCTTCGTCGATGCGTAACGGAAACGGGCGCCGCCGTAAACGTGCCAGCGAAATAAAAATTGAGGCCTGGTAGCCCAGTTCTCCCCATGTGTTGAAGCGTCGTGCACGTAAAGCCGCAACGTCCGCCGCAAAGCCCATGGACAACAGGTTGATGTAATAGATGACGCCCTGCGCGTGCCGCATTCGCATGACATCGCACGGCTGGGAGCGGCCAGCCAGCAGCGCTTCTATCGCGTGCTCGACCCCCCGGTCGCTAAACTCCCGCAGAAAAGAATTTCCCGTGCCGAGCGGAAGAAATGCGAGACTCGGGCGTTCTGCTGGAGGCGCCAGCGGAAAAAGCCCGTTTACAATCTCGTACGAAGTCCCATCGCCGCCTACCGCAATAAATTTTCTGTAGCCTCGCGCATATGCGTCGGCAGCCAGCCGGGAAGCATGACCCGGGCCGCCGGTCTCGGCCAGTTCCACAGCGATTCCCCCCGCTCGCAATCGCTCCAAAGCTGGGCCGATCAATTTGCGCCAGCGGCCTCCGCCAGCCGCAGGATTGACAATGGCGAGGAAGTTTCCGTTCACAATTCGACCACCGCCGTCCGCTCGAGAGCTTTGGCGATTTCTTCAGCCAGCAGACCGCGCTTGATTTTCATCGAAGCAGTTCTTGGGAAGTCAGGGCTCCAGATCAGATATCCTGCAACCCGCTTGAAATCGGGGAGCCGCCGGTTGCGTGACACGATCTCAGCTTTGAGCGCCTCAGTGAATTCCTGTTTTTCTTCCAGCCGCAGCACCAGAATCAGCATCTCGTGCCCAAGCGACTTCGCAGACCAGACGTAATTCGCCGCGAAAATGCAATATTCCTTAACCGGTAGCCCGTCGAAAACCGTCTCGATGTCCTCCGGATAAATGTTTTTGCCACCTTCGGTGACAATCATGTTCTTCTTGCGTCCGAACAACTGCAGGTGGCCATGTTTGTCGAATCGGCCAAGATCACCCGTCAACAGCCAGCCATCCACAACACTCTCGGCCGTCAGTTCGGGCTCGTCCAAGTAATGCGACATAACCGTCTTGCTCTTTGCTGCAACCTCGCCAATTCCCTCCGGGTCCGGATTCAAAATGCAAATTTCCACTCCCGGCAGTGGCTTGCCAACCGTGTCGGCGCGAAATGGTTTCAGATCGTTGAGCGTCAGCGCGGTGCCGGCTTCGGTGAGTCCGTAACCATTCGTGACAGGAATGCCCAGATCATAGAAGAATTGCAAGGTTGAAGGCTCGACGAACGCTCCGCCCGTGATCAGTGCCTGCAGTTCGCCTCCAAATGCCTGGTGGACCTGCGGCAACAGCCTGCGGCTTAAGTTCACCCTTGGCTGACTTTTCGTAAACAACTTATTCACGGCGATCAGCCGATTGAGCAAAAACCGCCTGGGAGCCGGCAACTCGGCAAATTTCCCTCGCAGTCCTCGTTCCAGGTTCTTGAGCACAAGAGGCACTAGGCTGACGTAGGTGATTTTGTACTTTACGAAAGCATCGCGCACAAACTCGGGACGCAACGTTCGAAGATGCACCACGCAAGCCCCACACACGAACGGTCCGATAAAACCCACCATGAAATCGATCGCATGATTCGTGGGCAAAATGCTCAGGTAACGCACACCGGGCCAGAACGGATACCACGCCGTCAGAGACTTGCACTGCTCCAAATAGTTCTCGTGTGTCAGGACGCAACCTTTGGCGCGCCCGCCCGTGCCCGAGGAATAAACGATGCAGGCCACATCTTGCCGCTTTCTCTCGACGAAAACCGCTTCCTCCTTCCGCCGGAATTCCTCCCAACGGCAGGCGCCCGCGAGATCGCTGCCGAAAGGCGCCTCGGTGACCAACACGGTTTTCAGCTTGTGACTGGCAAACTCAGGCGACTGGATGATCGCCCGCCACAGATGGTATTCAACAACCAGAAACTTGGCTTGGCTATGGGCCACCAACGCCAGTTGCTCCGAAGCCGTAAGCTTGTAATCCAACGGAACGACAATGCCGCCACTATAAAAAATGGCATAGGCAGAAATGAGCCACTTTGATTGGTTGCTCATGATGATGGCAGCGCGGTCATCCGGGGCCAGCCCTGTATGCTGCAACCCCGACGCCAGGGGCATCGCGAGGTCCTTGAAGTCGGAATAAGTCAGGCGCGTCTTCTCGCGGTTCCGGTCCGACTCGATCAGGCAAGTCTCGTTGGGCCAGTGCGCCAGCGCATCACGCAGGGCTGCTCCCAACGAACCGTATTCATCCAAGTTCAGCATGAGGAATTGTTAAGTGTAGATTGTAGATTTGAGGCTTGCGCCACGAATAGGACTCACCGAAAAGCCGAATCCGGAATTCGATGAGTATCGATCTACAATCTTGCCTGGATTCGGCTGGCCAGCGTACGGAAATCGGAAACTCCCTGAAGTTCGTAATCAGGCAATTCAATATGAAAATGGTTCTCCAGCTTCGTAAGAAGATCGAGCGCCTGTAAGCTGTCAATTCCCAAAGTCTTGAAAAAGTCTTCATCAGGCGTAAGTTTTTCCCGCGCAACCTTGAAGTGGGCCGCAGCAAGATCCAGAATTTCGCTTACGGTCTGATCAGACGTTTTTGTCGCGCACATGGTTCAACACCCTGGGACGTAACGGATCCATGATTTTATCTGCTTCATGTACAGCAATCCTACGGCAGATACGGCTGCGCCTCCGCACTCTCAACGAATTTTCGCAAGCCGGCCTCGACGGCGGGTCGCGTGAACAGCTCGCAAAAAAGATCAATTTCCTGCTTCAGTTCGTCAGACGGAATCGGCTTGATGAATCTTTTAGCTGTCGCCGCGGTGTTTCGGTCAAACTTTCCCAGCTGAGCCGCTGTACTTCGCGCCACTCGCAAGGTTTCGCCTTCCGCTACCACCTGGCTGACCCAACCAGCCTGCTGCATCTTGGTTGCATTAAAACTGCGGCCCGTAAGTAACAGATCGCGTACCACGGCATTCCCCAAGTCGCGCTTCAGCCGCGGGATTCCGCCAAATCCAGGAATCAATCCCAAACGCAGCTCGGGGAAACAAAACCGCGCGGTTTTGTCAGATACGATCAGGTCGCACGTGAGCGCCAATTCGAACCCTCCACCGAAAACCACCCCATGAACCGCAGCAATAGTGGTTAGCGGTGAACAGTCAATCGCGTTCATCACGCGGTGAATTCTCTCCAAAAAGTTGCGTACCTCGCGGGCAGCTTCGCTGGGCGCCATTTCTTGCGAACGAGAATAAAGTTCGCGCAGATCGGCCCCGGCACAAAATCCACACTTGCGCTGGCTATGGATAATCACCGCATGCGCACCACGTTCGAGTTCCCCTAGCTCACTGACGAATTCTTCCAACTCCCCAAGAGTTAACGATCCAATCTCGTTGCACGGCTCGCGGTCAAGCGCCAACTCGATGACACCATCATTGAGCTGCCATGAAATCGCTTTGCCCTTGAACTCGTGCATATTCAGGACCGCGGATCAACAATGGAAGCGACGGCGCGAGATCAGCATTAAGTCCACATCCCTATACCGCCTGCCTGACCGGGTACATCGCCTCAATCTCGCCCTTTAACTGGTTGGCGATCGCATCCCGTTTCAATTTACCGTTCACCGTCAGCAAGCCATTCTCGATCGAAAATGGTTCAGAAAAGATTTGGAATGCCCGAATCTGCTTGTAATGCGGCAATCCGGAATTTAATTGGTCAATGGCGGATTGCACCTGCTGGCGCGTCGCGCTGCCGGTCACAATTGCCGATAAATAGCCCTTCGCGTTGCCGACAAGGACTATCTGCTGCCCTCCGGGCAAATTGCGCAGCAATTCATCTTCAATCGGCTCAGGAGCAACATTGTGGCCGGAACTAAGGATAATCAAGTTCTTAATTCGCCCGATAATCTTCCAATTCCCTGCTTCATTAACCTCGCCCTGATCTCCGGTATGAAACCAGCTATCGCGCAGGACCTTCGCAGTCTCCTGTGGACGATTCCAGTATCCGCAAAAAATATTCGGTCCCCGCACCAGGATCTCATCATTCTCGCCGAGCTTCATTTCCACTCCGCTGATGGCTGGGCCAGCCCGCCCCGGTTCCACGTGGCGAGGATCGTCCATCGTGCAGATCGCAGTCGTCTCGGTCAGGCCATAAACCTGTAGTACGGGAATGCCGAGCATCATGAAGTAGAGCTGGGTATCGACGCCCAGCGGCGCTGATCCGCAGATCAGCGCCTTCAGATCCGCTCCAATCATCTTCCGGCGAATCGCCGGAAAAATTACGGCCCTGGCCAATGCCAGCCAAACCGAATCCCCGAAGCTCGCCCGTTGTTCCTGCTTTCGAGTCCAGGCGATTTTGGCGTGCGCGTAGATGGTGAGCGGCAGTCCGCCAGTCTTCCAAAGCTGCTCGTCCACCGCACGCCGCATTCGTTCAAGCAACGCCGGAACGTTGACAAAATAATCGGGCGCACTTTGCCGAATCTCGCCCGCCAGCTTGGTGAGATCGGTATTCAATGTGACGTGGCTGCGCCGCAGCAAGCTGGTGAACAGCGTGATCCAGGCCGCCGCGAAGCACAGGGGCGCGTACTGATAAACACGGTCCTGGCCCGGACGATTGTTCATCAAGAGATCGAGGCGCGCCGAAGTGCAGCCGAGAATATGGCTAACATTCCCGGCGCTGAGCACTACCCCCTTGGGCTCGCCGGAAGTGCCGGAAGTGTAGATGATCGCGACCGGATCAGCTTCGTTAACTTTCGTTTCAGAGCCGGCGCCGGCAGTCGAGGCAAAGATTTCATCAAATAAAGAACCCGGCGGAGCCTCAGGCCAGATCTCCAAAATGCTTTCGCGGAGCGTGGCATCGCCAAAACAAATGAAGGACGGCAAACAATCTTTCATCATGCCGACCAGCTCACGCGGAGCCTGACGGGCATAGAGCGGGACCACAATCAATCCTTCTGCGATGATCGCCAGGTCCATGGCGATCCAGCGAATGCTGTTGGGGGCCAGCAGCGCGCAGCGATCTCCTCTTCGAAATCCTCGGCTTGCCAGAAACGCGCGCGCGCGCGCGATCAAATCCAGCAGATCGTGGCCCGTCGCCGTCACCGTGGTTCCATCTTGCAATTCTTGCAGCACGACGGTATCGCCCGCCTGCTCCAATTGCGCGAAGATCTCTTTAGGAAAGCTCATTTGAAGGCCGGGACACTGAAGCCACTGAGTTCGTAATGCTCAGCTCGATCGGAATAGCGCGAAAGCAGGACTTTAGCTTTCTCTGAAATCACTGGAACTGAATAATTTTCGCCTGCAAAGGATTTGATCGACTCGAGCGACTCGAACCAAAGCATCGTCACAAATTCAACCTCGGCACCTTTCTTAAGCCGGAGCAGGTGAAACCCAACATATCCCTTTGGCGTGAGCTCACGCTTGATCTTCGGAAACAGCTCCTTTTGCAGATAGGCGTCGTATGCGTCTGCATGATCCAACTTCGTCCAGCCCCGCCACATTCGGCAAATCATGGCAATTCCAGGAATCGTTCTAGCTGTATGCCTCAACCAGGCTGCGCAGGCTCGCACTCATCGGCGGCAGGTAATCTTCCCAGCTCCATTCACCGCGGCGGGTCGGAAATTCGGGATATCGCCGCTGCACTTCTTCCTCGAAAAACACACCCATACGCGCCATTAGCTTCAGATTCTTAACCACCGTGCGCGCGACGCCATCCGCGATCTGTTCGCCATCGCTTGCCAGCTTTTCCAGCGAAGCTAACAGTTTGCTCTCCAAATCGGCATCATCCACGTTCATCAGCAAGTCATCGTGTCCCCGCTCACGCATCAGGTTGCGAATGCGCTCGTCCATGGTGATTCCCGCAGAAGGCACGAGGGCTGGCATTGAGGTCACGATCCCGTGATATCGCGAAGAAACCATCATGTGGCAGGATCGCAAAATGCTGACCAGTTCGTAGATGTCGTACTCCTGTGAGGTCAGAATCGGGACACCGCCCAGCTTCTCCGAAATTCGCTTGCAAGGCCGCGCGTCCAGCCGCTCGGTGGCAACAAGAATGGCGAACACTTTTCTCGCCTTGCGGAACGCGTCAACCGCCTTGGCGATGGCAGTCAGGTAATGCTCGTAGGCATGTTCAGCTTGAGGCCCTGAGTTATGGAAATATGGACCTCGATAGTGGCTGTCTTTGTATGCGCCGGTAACGGAATGCAGTGCCAATTTCGCCACTGAAGCTTTGACCGGCCACTCAAAGGGATTGATCGGACAAATCACCAGTATCGGCGTTCGTCCATCCCAACCCACCTCTCGCAAAGTTTTCTGACCGTACTCCTCGGGATGAGGCTCGAACGTCCACGCTGTGTCCGTTCCCAATTGCGTTGGCACTCCCAGTTCGCGGAGCAAGGTCCGCGACTCTTCATTGCGAGTGATGATCAGCGAATTCTTGCAAAAGCGGGCGCACATTTTCTTGATCAGCGGGTCCATGTGCCCGGCCTCTGCGCCGTAGCCAACCGAAAGCTTGTTCTCGGCCGCGGCAATTCCCAAAGATCCGATCATCATAGTCGTCAGAGCATTGGCGAATTTGCTCTTGAACATCGACCCTTCGCAGGCGACCACGCCGTGGTGCTTGGGAACTTCATCGGCGAGAAAAGGGGGAAAGATGTCGGGAAGATGCACCTGACGCGTATCCTCGAAGTATCCTTTGGAAAACTCAAAGTTCATCGACATCACGGTGAAGTCGACTCTGTCGGTCCCCAGAATACGGCGGATTTGGCGCAACATCTCCTGTACGCGTACGTCGGAGCCCATGTTGCGCGTCCCGTTATAACCGGCGAAAAGGAGTTTCAGCTTTTCGCCACTCTGCCAGGGTCTGCCTCGGCCGAGCATCCATCCCAATTTCGATTTTTCAATTGAGGCGCTGACCCATGCCTCGAGCATGAAGTCCATCATGCTGCCGAACCTCCAGCCTTGGCCGGCCAGTCCCTATAGCGATAGGTGAAGTTTGTCTCGCGGCTGAACTTCAGCAGCGGGAAACTGTATTGCGAAAATGGAACTGGCTTGCGTCCGAGTTCGCTACTGATTCGCGTGTTATCAAACACGGTGTTCCATACCAGGTACGGCATGAACACCTTCATGAGCGACGCGCCGTAGGAAACCTGGTTCTTGTACTTCGAGAGCATGTTCACGGTTCCGGCGAATGGCCGTTCCAGGACCGAGGCGAAAACTGGTCGGCGTTTCTGCTGAGCCGCGGCCAACGCGTTCGTCAGCTCACGAAAAGTCTGCGATTCTCGCCCGGAAGAGAGGTGATACGTGTCATATTTCGTCTGCTCTCTCTGATGGAGCGTAGCAATCGCATCAGCAACGAAATCGACATTGACGATGTCTACTTTGTCGCTGGGGCAGAATGGCAGAACCGGCAAGCCGGCAAGAAAAACGAAGGCTTTCACCATGTCAAACTGCGTGGTCTCAGGCCGCCGGCTGTCCCCCAGCACGATGCTCGGACGAAAGATCGTAATCGGTACCTCTGGCAGAAGCTCCCGAATCATGTGCTCGCAGAATTTCTTGGTGCGCGCGTAAGGATCGTAATCCGACCGGTTCCAATCGATCGAGTTATCTTCAGTGATAACTTCATCCTGCCGCTTTCCCGCGACCGCCACCGTGCTCACGTGGCTGAAACGGCGAAGCCCGTGATAATGCTGCACGCGCATGCCGAGTTCAAGGACTTCCAGCGTCCCCCGCAGATTGACATTGAGGCAGCTCTTCTCCGACTTGCGGTTCAACGAGGCCGCACAGTGGATCACCGAATCCGTTGTGTGGATCAGCCGGTCATAGTCGTCGCGGCCAAGACCGAAATTCGACGTGGTCAGATCGCCACGAAATATGCGCACGCGAGTCTGCAGGTATTCGTAGAATCGCGGGAAATCCAAGTGTAGCTGCATCGCCCGCCACAGCCGTAATTCGGCTTCCTGCGGATCACGGGCCCGAACCAGCACATTTAAAGAAGCCCCATGGTCTTGCAGCAGGTTGGCCGCCACGTGTGCGCCAATGTATCCGGTAGAACCCGTCAGGAATATCGCCACGTTGCCCCGTTTGTCCCGGTGTTGACGGTCTCGCCGTTGGCCTCGCTGGCTGCAAACTGGAAGGCGCGTGCCGGGCGCGCTTCCAGCGGACGCCCTTCAATCAGCGGATACGTCCAGCGACGCAACGCCGGAATATGAATGTTGATCCAATACTCCCACCAGTCAATCGAGCACGTGTCATAACCGAAATGGGCGCGCTCCTCGGGTACAAGCGCATTCGCCACCCGCTCGATGTTCTCCGCCACAAAATCGTGCTCGTTGCGCAAAATAAAAGGCTCGAACAGTTCGATTAGCTTCTCCACTCTTTCGAGATTGCGCTCGGTCTTGGCAAACGGTGTCTTCTTCAGCGGAAGCGCAGCCGACATGATCCGCTGAATCGACTGAATGATCGCCTTTTGGGCCGGAGCTGACATGCGCTGGTAACGCTGCCTCGATACTGGGATCGCGTCAAACCGCAAGCGTAGCCAATATTCCAGTCCATCCTGTGCCCGATAGTGTTTGCGATGTGCCAATGACGTAAGCTCGATCGATCGCCGCATGTCGCAGGGATTCGTCACCGAAGTCGCCAGTTGGTAGACCGGTTCGTGCCGGCGCTCGAGGATGGCGGCCGCGATCAACGTCATCCCTCGGCAAACCGCATCGACCGGAATTACATCCAGCCGCTTGCGCTCGTTCGTAGGAAGCTGGCGAAAGTAGGTGCCCAGAAGATAAGAAAGCGAAGCCGAGGTGTTGATGCCCTCATTCCAGCCCAGAAATGGCTTTTCGACCGACGTCTCGACAATTGCAGGCCGTACGATCGCAATCGGCAAACCTGCGCCGTATTTTGCGATCAGCGATTCCGCTAACGCCTTCGTGAAGGTATAGGTATTGGGCCAGCCCAGTTCGAGCGCGCGCTTACTTCCCGCCTCGGTCAGATAATTCTTCAGCCAGCGCACACGGTTTTTGCGAACCTGATTCTCCAGCGCCGTACCGCGCAAATCTTTCGCCGCATGCTCCTTCTGCAAAGCCTGGCGCCGCAGTGCCTCGCCGATTTCAGCGGTCTCGGCCTTCTTTTCAGCATCCCGAACAAATTCGCGGAGAGAATGCCACTCCCGTTCAGCTTCAAATCCTGCGACGCCCGCTGGCGTGTAGTTCGGCCGCAGTTTTTCCGCGACTCGGCCATCGCGAGTTCCCGCGACGTAGCAGGTAGAAAGATGCAAAAGCCCGGCATGGTCCGATTCTCTGACGAAGTTGACGATGTTAACTGCCGCATCCACATTGGCTTGGATCGCATCCCTGAGGTCAGGGTTGAAGTCGGTAAGACCCGAACTATTGACAATCAGATCCAGCCTTTTTCGGAGAAATTCAGCCGTCTTCGGGGCGAGGCCGAGGTCTGGCTCGGACGCATCGCCCTCCACCACTTCGATACGGTCCGCCAGAAATCGGCTGATACCGGCACCATAGCGCGAGAACAAGGGATCAAAAACCGGCGAATCTTCCACCAGTTTTTCGAAACGACGCTGTCCCGGATTCGACTTCTGACGGCGAATCAGCAGGTAAATCCGCCCGATGGCCGGTAGATCCATGAGCGTATTCACCAGCCAAACTTTGCCGATGAATCCCGTCACCCCGATCAGCATGACCTGCTTGCCTCGCATCGCGGCCCGAACTGACAGCGGTTCACTTGTCCGAACACCGTCAAAGTGAACAATCGGCCTGACCGGCGTACGTACTTGACGCTCCGCGGGACGAACCGCGGATGCCAATGTGCCCGGATCCGTAAACCCGAGATCGCGAGTTAACTTTTGTGGACTACGTAGTCCGTTCGGGCCCGTGCCGGTAATGCGGGCAAACGCCCCTCGCGGCCGGATCACGGGATCCAGCAGGCGACCCGTGGCAATTCCATCGCGAAATTCCAGCTGGTTCGAAATAATCCATTTCACTCCCAGGTGCCGAGCCAAGGGCTGCATCACATGATCGAGGCCCTGGCTGACAAGCACAACCTCACGCCCGGACTCAATCAGCATCTCCAGTTGTCTCACACCCTCGGGCTTCAGCCGTGGGCGAAGCTTGTATTGAAAGTATTCTTCGCCAAGAAGATCGAGGCGGTCGCGGCTTACCCCCCTCAAGACTGCATGCACCATTCGGGTCGCGAATACTCGGTTTGCGGCATAGAGAAACGGGCGCAACAGCGCCATCGAGAGCACGAGGCCGCGCTTGATCCATCGTCCCGTGAATGTCTGCACGTTCCAGGTGAAAAAGGCGATCGGCCGAACCGTGGTCAGCTCTAAGAGACTTCCTTCCACCCGCCAGTACACCGGCGATTCGTCGCCATTTCCATGCGTCTTGGTATCTGAGGTGTTCAAATTGTGCAATGGCCCGAGACTCGGGGGCTTACAGCGATTCCTGGGATCGGAACGAAACTTCTATTGTAAACAATGGACGCCAAACTACGAAGCGTGCGAAGTACATGATATGGAATACATTGCACGCAAAGCCGCTCTATTTTTGACTGTACTTCCTTGATACTCCATCCCGGGAGTTGCTTACTGTGAAACTCCCGTCGGCCTCGGCTTCAACTTTAATGAAGTGGCCGTCGGAATTCTCGTCTGCGTTGGCGATCAAACTCTCCGCAACATTATGGTCTTTGCCCCCTGCAACGGCATAGTGGAGTTGCCACACATCAGCCAAGCCAGGCGAGTCATGGACAACCTGCCATGCCTCCGCGTCTCCTCCCTTGTGCGCCCCATTGTTCATGATGGCGACCTTGGGATGTAGCGCCCAAACCAGTGCTTTGGGATTGTCCACCGCTATTCCGTGGTGCGTCGTGAGATAAACGCTGACGGTGCCAATCAGGTTGTTCGGGCACACCAGTTCCAGTTCTTTCTTCTTCGTCAGGTCCCCGAGGTCGAGAAAGCGAAACTTCCCATAGCTGACCAGCACCCCCACAGACTGAGCGTTTTCGGACGGATCCGGCTTTGCCTCACTTTCAGCAGCACAGTAGAAATTCGCTTCCCCGGCGGCCGGCAGCGGATCGGCTATTCGCTCACCTGCCGAAGTCAGCACCTCAAACGTGACTCCCCGCAGCGGCAGCCCTTCACCGGGTTTTAAGTGGATGCGCTTGGAATGCTCGCTTACCTTTTCATAGTTGGTGTACAGCTTGTGCGCCTCGTCGGACTCCTCGACATCTGGCCCGTGATCCACGAACATCCCAATCGGAATGCGTTGCTGCAGGTCCCCAACTCCACCCACGTGGTCCTGATGGTAATGAGTTATGAGCACGTAATCGATTCGCTTCAGTTGGGCAGCTTTCGCCGCTGTCATGATGCGATCGGCATCACGGGCACCCGCCCAGCCGGTGTCGATCAAAACCGAATCCCCAGTTGGAGCGGCAATCAGGGTTGCTTGTCCACCCTCGACATCGATGAAGTAAATTTGCAGCGGCTTGGATTCTGCGGAAGCATGAGCTGCGGATAGCGCCGCTAGAATGGCGAAAACGACGAAGCAACCCATGCGATTCGTGCTAATGATCATTTTGATTACAAATTGTAATCCGATTTGGTTCCGGCATTTGACCGCTTCTTGTTAGTTGAGATAACATCCATTCGCCTTAAGGAATCCAGGGGGATGGCGAACTCAGTCCGGCGTATTGGTGTGGTGTTCTTCCAGCTTGGCGGACCGGACACGCTGGAGGCGATCGAACCTTTCCTTTTCAATCTGTTTTGCGATCCCGATATCATCGATTTTCCTGGCGCCCGCCTTGGCCGAAAAGTGCTCGCTAAATTGATTTCCAGCACCCGCGCAAGAAAAGTGCAACATCACTATGCGGTCATCGGAGGCGGATCGCCAATTCGCCGCTTTACCGAGCAACAGGCGCGCTGCTTGCAATTCGAGCTCGCAGATTGCGGCCTCGATGTGCGTTGCTTTGTGGCGATGCGCTATTGGCATCCTTTCACTTCTGAGGCGATCGAACAAGTTCGCGCCGCCCGCTGCCATGAGATTGTGCTGCTGCCGCTTTACCCCCACTATTCCAGTACCACAACCGGCAGCAGCCTCAACGAATGGCGGCGTCTCTTCCACGACGACGTTCCAGTTCATTGCATTGAGACGTTTTACCGGCATGAATCGTACCTCGAAGCGCTGACGGAAAAAGTGGATGAGGCTTTGGCGCGGTTTCCTCAGCCCGAGCGCGCAGAATTGATTTTCAGTGCCCACAGCGTTCCCCTGGCGGTAATCGATAAAGGCGACCCTTACCAGCAGCAGATTGAAGAGACAGTCGAACTGCTCATGCAAAGCGGCGGCTGGCAGAACCGGCATCATCTCTGTTACCAGAGCAAGGTTGGCGCCAGCAAATGGCTGCAACCCTCCTTGCGTAAGACCCTCCGCGATCTGGCGGGTAGTGGCACGCGCGAGGTCTGCGTCGTTCCCATTTCGTTCGTTTCCGATCACGTCGAGACATTGGGAGAAATCGACCATGAGGCCCGCGAGGAGGCCCATAGGCTCGGGATCACGCAATTCGAAATGACTGAGGGGCTGAACAACTCCCCAAAGTTTATTGCGGCGCTGGCGGACCTGGTTAAGAGGGCCGTAAATTTCAGTTACGATGCGAATCCCGAATCTGCGGCCATCGAAAGCAGGTCTAATCGCAATTCGAACTTGAACGCCGGCGGGGCTTCCGCCGTGTCTGCCGGCATGGACTAACAACGCGGCTCCTGCCGCGCGAAGGATAAGGAATGGCAGACGAACCCGCCAAAGGCGCAGGCAGCGGCATCCTTGGTCATCTTCCGCCTTGGCCACGAAAGGAACTCAACAATTCCGTCATCGCGATGGAGCAGGCGTACCGGCAACGCAAGAACTTGCCTTTGCTCACCGATGCCGAAGTCGAAGCCTTGAAACTTGGCCAGCCCTTGCCATGGGAAGCAGACGGAGACGCTCCGTCCGCTGCTGCGCCAGTTTCGGCTTCTTCTGTTCCTGCGACCCAGACGACACCCCCAGCGGCAGCACCCCGCGCCCCAGTGGCCGCCGCAACCGCTAACGCAAACATCAGCGAAGAAGTCGCCAAATGGGTGGCGCAAGGCAAGAAGTGGAGCAAGTCTTCAATCGCCGCCGAGCAGGCCCGTCGCGGACGAAAGGGTCTGCCGGCGCTGAACGATGCCGAAATCACAGCGCTGCTTGGAGAGCCAGCCACAGCTGCCGCCCCAGCAGCTGGTGCCACAACTCCGGCCGCGGCTCCAGCTCCGGCTGCCGCCGCTCGGCCCGCAGCTGCCGCCGTCGCTGCTTCCGCGGCAGCTTCGGTTGCACGAACCGGCCAATCCACCACGTATGTCGGGACTCCCGCCGTCGGCACATCCAAAGCCGCGGCCGCAGGAGGAGTAGCCGCAATCGGTCCCGAAGATAACGAGATTAACCAGATACGCCGACGTATGGTCTGGGCATCCGTCGCGGCTTTCCTTACAGCTTGGTTCCTCGCTTTCTTTCGTTTTTTCTTGCCGCGAACTTTGTTTGAGCCTGCTACCAGTTTCAAGATTGGTTATCCGGAGGAGTACGGTCTGGGAGTGGATACCAAATGGCAGCAGAAATATCGCATTTGGGTTGATCGCACGCCCGACCGTCTTTTCGTGATCTACGCGCGCTGCACCCATCTGGGTTGCACGCCCGACTGGAAACCGAGCGAGAACAAATTCAAGTGTCCATGCCACGGCAGCGGCTATGACAGTGAAGGGGTCAATTTCGAAGGTCCAGCTCCGCGGCCGATGGATCGCGCGCACGTCGAAATCGCACCAGACGGGCAAATTTTAGTGGACGTTGCCAAGCTGTATCAGTGGCCGAAGGGTCAGCCCACTCAGTTCAACGACCCGGGCGCGTACTTGTCAGGATAAATATCAGCTTGCGTGGGGACAGCTGCCCTCGGCTGTCAGGTCGAGCGCAGCTCGACAGTGGAAAGGGGTTGTAAATGCCTGAAGCAAACGGAAATGGCAACGGAAGCAATGGCAACCGCGTCCGCCTGCTGGAACGCGTGAAGGCGGGCGTGAAGGACGATGTTCAGTCGATCAAGACTGACATGCCGGTCAAGATCAAGGAGCAGATTGACGGGCTCAAGGACCCCACAAAAACCCAGGTCTACACCTCGATTTTCCGTCACAAGCACGACGACACGCCACGCAACCGAGCTTTGGGTGTTCTCTCGAATGTATTCCTGCATCTGCATCCCGCCAAAATCAATCGCGACGCCGTGCGTTACAGTTACACCTGGGGGATGGGTGGGATCACCTTTTACCTCTTCATTGTCCTGACCTTCACCGGCGTGCTGTTGATGTTCTACTACCACCCAAGCAAGGTTCAGGCATTTCGCGACGTTCTCTATCTTGAGCACGACGTTCCTTTTGGCAAGTTGCTGCGCAACATGCATCGGTGGGCCGCTCACCTCATGGTGATTGCGGTCTGGTTGCACATGTTCCGCGTGTTTCTGACCGGTTCGTACAAGAAGCCGCGCGAGTTCAACTGGAATATCGGCGTGCTGCTGCTGGTATTTACCCTGTTGCTTTCATTTACTGGCTATCTGCTTCCCGATGACCAGTTGGGATTCTGGGCTGTGACCGTGGGAACGAATATGGCACGGGCAACGCCGCTGCTGGGGCATGAGGGGCCATTCGGCAAACAACTAGGCATGACCCCGTACAACGATGTGCGCTTCGGATTGCTTGGGGGATCGATTGTAGATGCCAATGCCTTGCTGCGTTCCTATATATGGCACTGCATCGGCATTCCCATTGTCGCGTCGGTTTTGATGATCGTGCATTTCTGGCGTGTGCGGAAGGATGGTGGCATCTCCGGACCGGCTCCGGTGATGCTCACCGAAGAGGCTGATAAGCCGCGACGGCGAGTCGAGTAGCACTCCGCGACTGTCATCTTGAGCGAGGAATGACATTGGCGCTGAAGAAGTATTGTCATCTTGAGCGAAATGGCACTTGGGGGGAATAAGCTCTGTCATCCTCAGCGAAGTATGACGTTCGCGGATGCGAACCTTATACGAAGTCGAAGGATCTCTGCTTCTGTTTCTGACAGAGCTGGAGATCGGCGATGTCGAGTAGAAACCGTGCGACGCTGTTCGCGAGAATGACGCTCTTAGAACACCTTATTCGGAGCTCTTATGGATTGGCACCAACTCTGGGAAATTGTTTCTGCACCCGATAACGTTCCGATCGTCGCCCTGATGCCGTTGCTTGTCTTTTATTGCTATCTGGCTTGGAAGCAGGCGACAGCCAATGACGAGCTCATCGGCGAACTGGAAACCAATCCCGCGATGGCGAAAACCCACTATCGCAAGACCTGGCCTTTCCGTCCCGGCTGGCAAAAAGAGATCCATGTCTGGCCATTCCTGCTTCGCGTGGAATTTCTCGCCGCGATCATCGTGACCATCATTCTGATGATCTGGTCCATCACGCTTTATGCGCCGCTGGAAGAACCATCCAATCCCAACCTGACGATGAACCCTGCGAAGGCCCCTTGGTACTTTCTCGGATTGCAGGAAATGCTCGTTTACTTCGATCCCTGGATTGCCGGCGTAGTAATGCCGACGCTGATCATCATCGGCCTGATGGTGATTCCCTACATCGATACCAATCCGCTGGGCAGCGGCTATTACACCTGGAAACAGCGCAAATTTGCGATCGGCACATTTCTGTTTGGTTTCGTTGTGCTCTGGGTGTCGATGATCATCATCGGAACATTTATTCGAGGGCCAGGCTGGCAGTGGTTCTGGCCGGGACAAACCTGGGACCATAATCGCCTGATTTACGAGGTGAATCGGGATTTACCTGACATTTTCGGCATCACGTCGAACCTGGGTAAAGGAATCTTTGGGGCGCTTGTCGTAGGAGGCTATTTTCTGATCGGCGGATTCATCGTTCACGCCCTGTTCCGCCGTTACAACCCCAAAGATTACAAGCGCATGAGCTTTCTCCAGTACAACATTATGATGGTGTTTCTGCTCATCATGATCGCTTTGCCCTGCAAGATGCTGCTCAGGCTGCTCTGGCACATCAAGTACGTGTGGATTACCCCGTGGTTCAACGTGTAGGGAGATTGCAGATTGCCTGAAAAACCAATTCCCGAGCAAGATCCGATCGTCACGAAATCGTACGCTTTGTACTACGTGATTTCGATGGTGATTCTCACCATTACCCTCTTTTGGGCGCTATGGGATGAGGACTTCGGCCAGCGGCCCTGGAAGGCGTATCAACACGTGTGGAAAGAGCGCTATGCCGCATTTCTGAAAACCGCTGAATCTAAGTCGGCGAAGTCGGAAACGGACGTCGAACAGAATCCTGACTATCGCAAGCTCGAGGACGAATATCAGCAGGTCTATCAGCAGGCAAAGCCTCGCCGCGACGAGTTGCAGAAGCAAATCAGCGCGGTCAGCGCCAACATACTTGCGGTGCAA
Source organism: Terriglobales bacterium (assembly GCA_035623255.1). Classification (GTDB taxonomy): domain Bacteria; phylum Acidobacteriota; class Terriglobia; order Terriglobales; family Acidobacteriaceae; genus JAFAGX01. Next base: position 52,588 of record DASPTU010000024.1, read on the forward strand.
AACGTGTTCACCGATCGGCGCGCCTACGTGAATGCTCTCACCTACGAGATGGAGACCGACACCAGCCCGTCGGGCAAGAAAAGCAAGCAGAACGAAATCAAGGAATACAAGGAAAAGCTGGCAGCGGTGGAATATCCCGACGGCCATAGAGAGAAGTACAACTTCACCCAACTTGAAGAAAAGTACAACGAACTCAGGGATGAACGCACCAGGTTGAATGCCGAGCTTGGCGAGGTGCTGAAACCAGTCACTGAAGCTAACAACAAGATGTCTGCCTACATCAGCGAACACATGGTGGACCTCACTCCGGCCCAAATCGATGGCCTAAAGAAGAAGACTGCCGACTGGGAGGCCCAGATTGTTCAGATCAACGTCGCCGATGCCGGCATAGTTGACCGCTGCGAATCCTGCCACATCGGAATTCGGGAGCCCTTGAAACTCACGCCAGTTTTGATGATGGCCAAAGGCGAGAAACGTCCTGACGAATACGCAGAGGCATTTGTCAGCCACCCACAGCCCGAGCTTTTGAAAATCCATGACCCGGACAAGTTCGGCTGTTCCCCTTGTCATCAGGGCAATGGCCGGGCCACCACCAGCGTCGAGAAGGCTCACGGCAATTATGAGCACTGGCTATGGCCACTTTTTCCCAGAGAAAACGCGCAGGCAGGATGCCAGAACTGCCACGCCGCAGACATGGTGCTGGTCAGCGGCGATACCCAGTGGACAGTCATTAATGAGGGCAAAGACCTTTTTCGCCAGAAAGGCTGCATGGGATGCCATCGCTACGAAGGCTACGACAAAGAGCCGGAGGATCTGAACACCGTCAGCCAGCAGATCAAGCAATTCGAACAGCAGAAAAAAGAGAACCTGAAACTGGCTGCCGATTTCATGAAGCAGGCCGACGCGGCCGAGACTAATGAAGAAGCTAATCAACTCAACGAAAGGGCGGTAGGGCTCAAAGTTGAGAACAGTCGGATGGATGGGCGTATTCAGCAGCTCGATTTCCAGTCGCACAGCCTCATGCAGGACATGAAGAAGGTTGGGCCGAATCTGAAAGACGCTCGCCTCAAGTTGAACAAGAATTGGATTCCGATTTGGCTGAAGAAACCTACGGATTTTCGTCCCACCACAAAGATGCCGAACTTCCGGCTGACCGATCATCAGATTCAGGCGATCTCGGCCTACCTGTGGCAGTCTGCCCTCACTGATTCGTTGCCAAAGCAAAAGCCTGGTAACGCGGATCTCGGGAAAGAGCTATTTGAAACACGAGGGTGTTTAGCCTGCCACTCGGTGAGCGAAGGCCAGCAGATGAGGGGCGGAACTTTCGCCGCGAATCTCACACGCGAAGGGGAAAAGGCAAACTACGACTACCTGGTGCGCTGGATTCATAACGCCCGACAGCGCACGCGTCCCTATTGCCCATACGAAAAGAAAGATATTGGTCCTGAGGATTACGCCAAAAAGGGATTGCCTTACCAGTTCGACTTAGAGCACAGCCAGTGTCCGAATGACGGCCATGAACTGCAAGTACAGAACATGACTGTGATGCCAAGTCTCCGCCTGAGTGTCGAGGATGCGCAGAACATCGCGTCCTATCTCATGACCCAGAAGAAGCAGGAGCCTTCGGCCTATACCCAAGCCTCCTTCATGGATGATCCTGCGTTGAAAGACGAAGGTAAGAAGTGGATTCGGCACTACGGATGCGCCGGTTGCCACGAAATCTCTGGCTTGGAGGACGAAGGCCGCATCGGCACCGAACTGACTTTTGAAGGCAGCAAACCGATTGAGCGCCTGGATTTTGCTCTCTTCACCGTCCCGGCCGAGCGCGGCGGAGTTGAGCCCATCACCGATCCAGAGGATCTGGAGCGTTTGCCCGAGGGCCCGGCAAAGGGTCCGTGGTACAACCACAAAGGATTTTTTGAGCACAAATTGGCCGAGCCGAACGTTTACGACAAGGGCAAAGTCAAATCGGAAACCGAAGCGTTGCGGATGCCGAATCTGCACCTGGATCAGGAACAGGTCCTTTCCTTGACCACCTTCCTCCTGGGCAGTGAGGAGTCTTCCCTGCCCGCCAGCTATCAATACAAGCCGGGTGACGCTCGGCGCGACATCCAGGAGGGCTGGTGGATTGTTAAGAAATATAACTGCATGGGATGCCACCAGTTCATTCCAGGCCAGAAGACCATTTTGATGGGCCTGCCGCAATATCGCGATTTTCCGGAGCAGTTACCCCCGAAGCTCTTGACCGAAGGTGCGCGCGTAAATCCGGAGTGGTTGCGCCGGTTCCTGTCGAACCCCTCGCTAAGCGACACGGATACGAACCGCAACGGTGTGCGGCCGTACCTGAAAGTTCGCATGCCAACTTTCTCGTTCTCAGATAACGAGCTTCGTAAGCTGGTTCGCTTTTTCGAGGCGCTGTCCCAGCAGCCGATTCCCTACATCCCCGAACAAGTGCCGGTGCTGACCGCAAAAGAAACCGACATGGCCCGCAGCCTGTTCTCCAGTACCGCTGCGCCCTGTCTGAAGTGCCATGCAACTGGCGATCCTCAACACGACAAGATCGCCACAGCACCAAACTTCTTGCTGGCTAAAGATCGGCTGAAGCCGGACTGGGCGGACCGCTGGGTGCTGGATCCGCAGGCGATCAGCCCGGGAACTTCGATGCCCTCCGGCTTGTTCCGGCGCGAGAAGGACCATTGGGTCTTTGCCGGACCGGCGCCGGCATCGTTCCAGGGCTACGAGCAGGACCAGTCGAAGCTGTTGGTGAATTACATCTTCCAGCTCACGCCAGAAGAACAGAAACGGGTAGCGGCGTCGATGGGGCGAAGTCGAGCTTCAAATCGGCCTGCTGCCAAACCTGACTCGGCAGAAGCGGTAACACCTGCAAGTCCGGGTGGATCGCGTTAGAATGTGGAGTTCCGTCAGCTAAGAAAATTTTTTGGGGCACGCTCTCTTGGGCGTTCGCTCTTGCCAAGCCGAAAGTTTCACCCCGAGCGCAAGCTCGAAAACCATTTCAAATAACCTTAGGAAGGGGCGACATCATGAATAGGAAGGTATGGATAGCAACGGGTGCATTGCTCTGTCTTGGTTTGTTGTTGCTCGTGGGTTGCAGCAAGAAGGAAACCACAGAATCGCAGCCGGCTGCTGCGCCTGCCGCAGCGCAACCTGCAGCCACACCTATTGATCCCAACACCGTTGCGACGGTGAGTGGGACCGTTAAGCTGGAGGGCGCTGCTCCCAAAGCCGCGAAAATCGACATGAGCCAGGATCCGGCATGCAAGGGAGCTAACACCGCGGAAACGATCGTCGCCGATGGCGGTAACTTGGCCAATGTGTTTGTTTACGTGAAGGATGGGCTAGGAACTCGAACCTTCGACGTCCCCGCGACAGCCCTCGCCATCGACCAGCAAGGTTGCAAGTATCATCCGCATGTGCTGGGCGTCATGGCGGGACAGAACATCCAAATTAAGAACGACGACCCAACCACTCACAACATTCACCCAACGCCGGCCGACAACCGCGAGTGGAATGAGTCTCAGCCTCCGCAGGCTGCTCCGATTGAGAAGAGTTTTTCGCGCGAAGAGATCATGTTGCCCGTGAAGTGCAATCAGCATCCGTGGATGCGGATGTACATCAACGTCGTAAAGAGCCCGTTCTATGCGGTCACAGACGACAAGGGCAAGTACGAAATCAAGGGTTTGCCACCGGGGGACTACACGATCGCTTTCGTGCAAGAGAAGCTCGGCGAACAAGACCAGAAAGTTACCCTGGCTGCTAAAGACAGCAAGACCGTTGATGCGTCATTCAAGCAGCAGTAACCTAGGATCAGCGAAGCGCGGTGTCTTCGCGGCTTGCACGGCGAACAGCCGCGCTATCTGAACTTTTTTGGGTATGGAGTAACTTCTGAAAGGTATCGTCACACCGTACAACCGGGCCCTCCACAGGTTTGCTTGTTTCCTGGCAGGTTGGACATTTCTGCTCATCATCGCTGGCGCTTTGGTCACAAGCAATGATGCTGGGTTGTCGGTTCCCGACTGGCCCACTTCCTTTGGCTCGCTGTACAAGATCCCACACTTGGTTGGCGGAGTGCAATTCGAGCACACCCATCGCATGATCGCTCAGATGGCAGGTTTCCTGACCATCATTCTTGCTATCTGGACGTGGCGCATAGAGCGACGAAGGTGGGTGAAGTATATGGCCATTGGCGCCCTCGGCACCGTGATTGCCCAAGGCGTTCTGGGTGGGCTTACAGTATTGTTCTACCTTCCACCGTCGATTTCTTCAGCTCACGCAGCCCTCGCCCAGACTTTCTTCTGCCTTACGGTCGCTACCGCTGTGTTTACCGGGCCCAAGTGGGTGCAGGAAGTTCCAGTCGTTCAGTTGGATTCACATCGTCCAACGCTCATTACCCTGACGCTGCTGTCGATATTTGTGCTCTACGTGCAGCTGATCCTTGGGGCAATGTTCCGTCATCACGGAATGAGTTGGTGGCCGCATCTGCTGAACGCGCCATTGGTCGCGTTTGTGCTGACCTGGACCGCAATCCGAGCGCTATCCTTGTACTCAAAAATCGAAGGTGTGCGGAGGCCGGCGGTTCTGCTATTGGTCCTGCTGATTGCCCAGCTCTGCCTGGGATTCTTAGCGTTCCTCACCCGTGTAACTTGGGGCCACGATGCCGTCCAGCCGGAACTGCCGATGGTTATCTCGACCGTCGCTCACGTGGCTGTCGGGGCCCTCCTGCTGGCAACCGCGGTGATTCTTGCGATCCAGGTCTGGCGGCACGTTCCAGTGTCATTCGAGGAGCGCGTACCAAGTCACACGCACACTCCTGTTCCAGCTTGATGGTTCCTTTGACCGGGGCCTATTCGACCGGATAAGGTCCCTCGGCAAATACCTGGCTGTGATATCCCTTTGATCCGATAATGCGGGCGAGCGGACTTCTAAGGTCCTCTCCCGCTCTCAGTCGCCTGATGATATGCCCAAAATCAAAGCGCGGGTGCCAACCCAGTTCTCTCCTCGCGCGCTCATTCACATAGACACGATCAATCGTTGGAAACATTTTCCATCCACGTCGCGCGTACTGGGCTTCATATTCGGGAACACGCCGTCGAACAACCCGTGGGGCATCCAAACGAAGCTCCTGAAGATCTTCGGGCAAAAATGGCGTGGTTGCACTAATGATGTATTTGCCAAAACCGATCCTCCGAGCTTGTTCGAGCGCAAGCAGGTGGGCACTCACAACATCTTCGATGTCGACGCGCCGGTAGAGATATTCATTCGCTTTCGCATTGTCGTCCGAGAACGCCTCCCGAATGCGCCGGTTGTCATCTTCTTCAGGGAAAAAACGCGAAGTCCTCAGCACCAGGCAGGGCAACCCTTCCCTTCGATGGAAGATCTGGCACAGGTCTTCAGCCGTTCCCTTGGTCACGCCGTAAATGTTCTTGGGGTCGGGTGCGACATCCTCCGTCACCCATGCCGCAGGCGCCCCGGGAGGCGGTATCAGTGCACTTCCAAACACACTGGTTGTGCTCGTAAAAATGAAGCACTCGGCGCCCACCCGAACCGCCTCTTCGAGCAGATTCAGAGTCCCAGTGACATTCGTGTCGATGAATTCATGCCGCTCGTGGGTTGCCACATGGGGCTTATGTAACGTGGCAGCATGGATGACCGCCAGCACACCGGCCATGCACTGGCGAACAAAATTGCTGTCGGATATGGACCCAACATGGCTGGTAAATGCCGACTCCAGGATATCGAGCCCGACAACTTCGTGTTTCAGCTCGGTCAGTGTGCGAACCAGGGCTTCCCCGAGATGACCGGCGCTTCCTGTCACCAGTATTTTCATGATTCCGTTCTCAATTCGATCAGAACATCCGATGAGTGATGCAGAATATTGTTACACAATGAACCGAAGTTGAGTCTCGTCGTAAAATACCTTGTGGCCTCTGAGACAACCACTGCAAGCCCCATCCCAGAGCTTATTGTCAGCAGATCCGCGGCTATTTCAGTTCAGGATGTCGTGCATAAGTACGGAGACCGCACGGCTCTGAACGGCGTCACATTTGATGTGCGCCCTGCTGAACTGTTCGGCCTTCTCGGGCCAAACGGCAGCGGCAAAACTACACTGTTCCGGATTCTCTCTACTCTGATGGTCCCGGTAAGCGGCAGTGCGACAATCATGGGATTTGACGTTGCCCGCGACCCCAACAGTCTGCGTCGCCAGATCGGCGTCGTCTTTCAGGCCCGAAGCATCGACATCAAATTGACTGCCGCTGAAAATCTCACCGCCCAGGGACATCTTTATGGGCTGCACGGAAAGCCATTGCGAGTGCGAATCAAGGAGATGCTCAGCCGCGTAGGACTCGCAGATCGAGCCGATGAACAAGCTGAGACGTTTTCCGGTGGCATGCAGCGGCGGCTGGAACTGGCGAAGGGTCTGTTACATCATCCCTCCGTCCTGTTACTCGACGAGCCTACCACCGGCCTCGATCCTGGGGCTCGCCGTGATCTGTGGCAATATCTGGCAATTTTGCGCGATGAAGAACATGTGACGGTGCTGGTCACGACGCATCTTATGGAGGAGGCTGAGCGCTGCGACTGCCTGGCGATACTTAACGAGGGAAAAATCGTCGCGCTGGGTACGCCTGATGAGCTGAAGCGTGAGATTGGCGGAGACGTGATCGTGCTCGATGCGAAAAATGCCGAATCGTTGGCTGCGCGTATTCGCGAGCGATTCCACGTGGACGCGCAGGTGCTTCAGGGCCAGGTTCGTCTGGAGCGTGAGCAAGGACATCGTTTCATCACCGACGTGGTCGAGGCCTTTCCCGGGGAGATTGATGCAATCTCTGTCAGCAAGCCGACCCTCGAGGATGTCTTCATTCACCGCACCGGCCACAGGTTCTGGACAGAAGACCAAGAGGGTTGAATTTGCCGGCTGGATGCCGGCGCTACGGGAACTAAATGGCAACTCGAACTGCAACTTTACCCGCGCTCAGTAGTTCAATTTCGCCGGGCGTCGCGTTACCCGCATACACGCTATGGTGGCGCGAAGTCGTGCGATTTTATCGGCAGCGTTCGCGAGTCGTGGGTGTGATTGCCTCTCCAGTGCTGTTCTGGCTGGTGATCGGCTCGGGCTTCGGCACCTCTTTCCGCTCGGGCAACGCCGCCGGACAGCAGCACTATCTGGATTATTTCTATCCGGGCGCCCTGATCATGATTGTCCTGTTCACCTCGATTTTCACCATGATGTCGGTCATCGAGGATCGAAAAGAGGGTTTCTTGCTCTCGGTAATGGTCGCTCCTGTGCCGCGCTCGGCCATAGTGTTGGGCAAAGTTCTTGGCGGGACGACGTTATCTACTATTCAGGGCCTCATCTTTCTCATCTTCGCGCCATTTGTAGGCGTGCATATCGGCATAGCACAATTTCTGCTTGTTACGCTGGTGATCTTCCTCGTATCCTTTGCACTGACCGCACTGGGTTTCGCTATTGCGTGGCCGATGGATTCCAGCCAGGCATTTCACGCCATCATTAACTTGTTTCTGATCCCGCTCTGGCTGCTTTCCGGCGCACTGTTTCCGTTGTCGGGGGCCTCGGGCTGGCTGCGCTTGCTGATGCGCATCAATCCCTTGACCTACGGGGTTGAGGCGCTGCGAGACTTACTGTATCCGAGCAGCACTTCTCTGGCATCTCTTTCTACATCGATAGCGGCATTGGCGCTTTTCACGGTTTGCATGTTCGGCCTCTGCTTCTTTATGGTGAATCGGCGCACTACCAAACCGGCAGCCTGATGCAAATTCCGACACAATTCGCGATTTACCCAGTACTGGACGCCAGCCTGAATGGGACCAGCGCTGTTCTCTTGCTTGTCGGGAGGGGCCTGATTAAGCGCGGCCGATTAGCGGCACATCGCGCCGTGATGCTTACGGCTCTAGCCTCCTCGGCCTTATTCCTCTCCAGCTATCTTTACTATCATTGGCACGTCGGCTCGGTGCACTTTCAGGGACAGGGCTGGTCGCGGCCGGTTTACTTCAGCATTCTGATCTCCCACACCATTCTGGCGGCCGTGATCGTGCCGCTGATTATCATCACACTCAGCCGTGCATTGCGAGAGCGCTACGATCGGCACCGCGTGATCGCCCGTTGGACATTCCCACTGTGGTTGTATGTCTCAGTGACTGGAGTAGTGATCTACCTGATGTTGTACAAACTGTTTGTCAGCTGAAGCATGTCATCCTGAGTGGCCTCCAGGCCGCGAAGGACCTATTCATTGCGGCTGCGCTTCGCTCAGGATGAGAATTCGTCAATCCGCAGCCATCCCCTGGGCTTCCGGCTCAAGCTCCGGCGTTTGGAACTCCGCTTCCGTTGCCACCTGCCCCCGCAACTCCGCTTCCAGGGCCGCCAGCTGCGCTTCGATATCCTGAGCCGCTTGCCTCTTCCGGATAACTTCTTCACGGTAGCGGCGCAGGAAGTAATCGATCGTTTCAACGCGGATTCTGATCGAACCAGAAGGCTTGTTCTCATCCAGATCCTTGAAGCAGAAGTAGGGCGTTCCGGATTGCTCGATGATTCCTTCCACGACTCCATAAATCGGAGCGTCGTGCCCGCACTTGAAGCTTGAAATCTCCAGGGCAACGAGGTTGGGGTGCCGAGCTGTGAACTTCGCCGCCCAAACCTTGTGGTTGGTGCTGCACGAGTAGGAATTCTTCCACGCGTCAGAAATATCCAGCGGGCTCGTTATCACACCAGTCCGAACTTCTTCTCCGAATAGCCGCTCCAGCATGTCTTCGTCAAGTGGCAGAGTATTCTGCGAAAAGATCGGATAACCAAGCTTCTGGAATTCATCCAGAATCTCGTGGTTCAAACCCGGGTCGTGATGATACGGCCGCCCTAGCATCACGATGCCGATGCGGTCTTCCCGCTCAAGTTGATCCAGTACCTGTCGCGCACGCCCGCGAATGCTGGTTTCGTAGTCCTTGAGGGCCTGGAAGCCCGCCTCAATCGCGCGGTCATTTTCTTCTTCCGATAGTCCCAGAATGGGCTGCCACGCCTGCAGCATCTGGAACGCAAACAGCTTGCGATCGGAGAAGTTCAGGATCGGATCTACGTACTTCACATTGTGTTCAGCAAAGACGTCGTTTTCTTTGGTGAACGCGGCTTTTACAGTCTCAGGGGTGGCCGTTACTGTCGGACACGCATTTGCCCCCACGATGTTCTTCAGTGGAGAATGCAGCACATCGTACATCGGGAAGAAGATCACGTTCAGCGGCTTCTTGCGATGTTTCTCCTGAATCAGGTTGTAGACGTGCGAAATACCAATCTTCGCCGGGAAGCAGGGATCAATGGCTCCGCGGCTCGCGCCCGCACGATAGAGCTCGGGACTGGTGTAATCGGAGTAAATGATGTTTTCCGGTTGCACTCCCAGGCTCTGCAGGTAGGCATTGAACAGCGGCGCATACGTATAAATGTTCAACACACGTGGAATACCGACGCGTAACTTTTTCCGGTTCTCCATCAGTGGAATACGTTCTTTCGCTACCTTGTTCCAGAACTTCACGGTTGGGATCGGATCGGCCACACTTTTCACATTGACGGGACGGAAAACCTCCTTCGACGCCATGTCGACAAAGTTCGGATGGGCGTCCCGGATCTGGTCGAGTCCAGCCTTGATGTCTTTCATCTCATTGACATCCTCGACCGTTCCCTTTTCGCAAGTGGCAATAATCAACCGCTGCTCACCGTGCATCAGCGGTACTTTGGTGACCTTCTGAATTGGGATGAAGCTCTGGTCATCTTTCGGGGCGGTTCGGATGTCGATAAACGTGCGCAGGCAATTGTTCTTGCAAAAATTGCAACGTGTGGCTTCGTTGCGCGTGCTACGGTATTCGATTTTGCGGACTGCATCGAGACCGACGAATGTCGTCTGCAGTCCATTTCGCCAGAGCCGCAGTGATTCGACTGCTGCGCCGATGGCTCCAGACTCGCCGCAGTGCTCGTGCACGATGATCTCGGGCTGTTTCCCCGCGGCACGGAAGCTGTTGCGGATGAAATCAACCTCCGCCTTGACCACCGCGAGGTTATTCTGTGTTCCACCCTGCAGAACGAACCGCGATCCGAGAGCGGCCAGGTTCGGAATGCTGGCAACATACAAAAATACGTTCTTGGGGAGGACTGCAGCCAATCCTGCCAGGATCTCTTCCGCCCGCCAGCCCTGGCGCTGGAAGTTCACGATGTCCGACTGCATGAATACCGCGCAGCCGTAGCCGAATACCGGCATCGCTTGCGCCGAAAATGCCAAATCTGCATATTGTTCCACGCCCAGTCCAAAGCCTTCAGCCGTAGATTGCAGGAAGTACCCATTCCCGGCCGAGCACTGGGTATTCAGCTTGAAATCTTTGACGCGCCCATTGTGCAGGATGATGATCTTGATGTCCTGCCCGCCCACATCCACGATCACGTGAGGGTCGTCATAGAACTTCAGCGCCGACTCGGTGTGCGCCACCGTCTCGACCAGCGCCACATCGGCGTGCAGCACGTCTTTCAAAATGTCTTTC
>DASPTU010000025.1:0-11169 GCA_035623255.1 Terriglobales bacterium
TTCGTTCGCGAGCGTTGATTCAAGAAAAACACTGCCCTGCTTAGGTCTAATCAAGTACAGCCCAAAGGATCGAGTCTTTTTGAAAGACGCTATCAGATGAACAGATTAGAAAGGTGTTGCATCGACCGTTTGAATTGGCACCGATTACCGGAAAGGTTCTTCCTAGTACGAGCGGCAGCTTGCGGCAGTCTCTTGGATACCGTTGGGAGGCGGTGTCCATGAGAAAGAAACTAAAGCGGCGTAAAGCAAACCGAGCGAAGTCGAAGCTGGGGCTTCCTGATCTGGAGCACGCGAATCCGCCGTACTCGTGAGTCTCCGATCACCTGAGTCGCAGCGCAGCTATCGCCGTTCGATCGAGGATTTTGTTTGCTGGTACTGCTCGGAGCCTCGCCTCTCATTTAACAAGACCGTAGTGACGCGCTACAGGATTCATTTGGAAGAGAAGCTACTAGCACCCGGCACCATCAACGTGAGGCTTGCCGCGGTTCGACGATTGGCCTACGAGGCCGCAGATACCGGGTTGCTCAGTCCGGATTTGGCTGCTGGCATTCGTCGCGTGAAGGGAGCAAAGAAACTCGGCATGAGGCTTGGCAATTGGCTGACTGTAGAGGAGGCGCGTTCCTTGTGGCAGCTACCCAGCATGCATAGCGTGAAAGGCAAACGGGATCGCGCCATTCTGGCCGTGCTTCTCGGTTGTGGTCTTCGGCGGAGAGAACTCGTCGATTTAAACTTCGACCACATTCAGCGGCGGGAAGATCATTGGGCGATTGTTGACCTCGTAGGCAAGGGAGGTCATATCCGCACGGTGCCGATGCCAGATTGGGTGAAACAAACCATCGATGTTTGGCTGGGCGCAGCGCAGATTGCCCACGGTCGAGTTTTTCGATGTGTCTGTCGCAGGGGAATGGCTTGGGGAACGAAAATTACGGAAAAGGTCGTCTGGCATGTGGTGAAGGAATACGCGGAAAAGTTGGGAATCTCTAAACTCGCCCCGCACGATCTCAGGAGGTCCTGTGCTCGCTTCTGTCACAATTCAGGCGGCGAATTAGAGCAGATTCAATTTCTGTTGGGTCACGTCTCGGTTCAGACGACGGAGAAATACCTGGGCTGCAAACAACGCCTCCAGGGCGCAGTCAATGATCGAATCGGAATCGAACCCTGCTAAGAACTCCGTGTAGAAATCGTCTATCGGAACAACCCTGCGCCACGCTTAATATCAGCAATTTTTCGCGGCTGCAGGCCTGCCAAGTCTGCTTCTTTCAGCCATCCATCCCGCATTAGATCGGAGAAAACTTGCAGCAAACGCGAATATCGGAACTGGTAAGTGCGGTCCACGGTTTTACGGCTTTCGGTGAGATATGCTTCCAGTTCCCAGAGATCGGAAGGCTCGACCACTTTGGCCATTATCCGTTTCGCCTCAGCAGTGATGGCCGAGAGATGACGCGCCAGCGCCTCATCAAAGGCTTTTCGCGCAATCTTCTTCTCGTCGGCTGTCCAAGGTTCGTATCGAATGAACTGTTCTGGGGATTCCATTGGAGTTTCTACGGCAATAAGCACCGCTCTCACTGCGAGGATAATTCGCAACAGCAGTCTCTTCAAGCTCCAAAACTGAGCAATTCACCTCTCCGAGGGTACTAGGAGCAAGATGTGCGGTAATGCGACTAACCAGGAGTTACCGGTGGAGTCCGCTGACTGAGGGGAAACTCCACCTTCCTCTATCTCCTACTCTGTAAATTTTGGCAGTACTGACCACAGCCAACGTGACCTAATTTGATGCAACGGACAAACATGTTGTGGGCAAATTGAGAAACCCGTCGGAGATCGACTAAAGGGTGGGCAAAGTGAGGCTGCTCTATGTTCGTTGCATGACGTCTCTTGGTGTCGTCCTGGCCCTTGCGTGCTGCGGTTTCCCTTTCTTCGGCGCAGATAACAGGCCCGAAGTTCCTCACGAGGCTATGAAGCTCAATCAACGGGGACTCGACCAACTGCGCAAAAAGGAATACGACCAAGCCATCGCCAGTTTTCGGGGAGCCCTACAAATTCATCCGGAATATGTCGACGCCCTCGACAATCTCGGTAAGGCACTTGAGGCTACTGGCAAGGACGCGGAAGCGATCGCAGATTTCGACAAGGCCATCAAAATCGCTCCGGAGAATGCCTATGCCTATGCCAACAAGGGCAGGGCGCTCTTTCACGAAGGGAAATTCGAAGAGGCTGCCGCCTCATACCGCCAGGCCATCGAACACCACAAGGACTTTTCCGAAGCACAAAATGGATTGGGAGCGTCGCTACTGCACCTTGGCAAAAACGACGAAGCGATCTTAGCCTTCCGCTCTTCCATTGCCAGTAATCCCCAAAATGCAGATGCCTTGGGAAATCTCGGAGCCGCCCTGCTCAAGGAAAACAAGGCTGTGGAAGCGCTGCCATTTTTGCGCAAAGCTCACTCGTTACGCGCGGACTTACCAGATGTGCTTGAAAATTACGCCGCTGCACTGGATCTAACCGGCCAGACGCACGAAGCGATAGCCGCCTACCACAAGCTCACCAGCACGCACCCCGATCAGCCCGCACCTTGGGAGCATCTCGGGTATGTTTATTCCAAGTCCAAACGCTACAACCAGGCCGTTTCGTCGTTTGAGAAAAGTTTGACCCTCAAGCAGGACCAGCCAGAGGTTCTGCTGGCCCTAGGCCAGGCCCAAGCTGACCAGGGCAAAATCGGCGATGCCATCCAGTCCTACGAGAAATGCCTAGCGTTGAGGCCGGGTGACTTCTACGCTCTCTACAACTTGGGGAATGCGTACTATACGCAAAAGGATTACGCGAAGGCCGCAGTCAATTACGAAAAGGCGTACGCACAGAAACCGGACTTTGTCGAATCGCTCGTGGGCCTTGCCGCAAGCGAGTTGGCGGCCAACAAGTTTGAGGACGCCATTGGTATTTACCAGAAACTTGTTCCACTGAAGCCGGACGATGCGAACGTGCGATTTAATTTTGGCACTGCTTTGTTCAACGCGGAGAAATATCGGGAGGCGGCTGACAGTTACCGTGAAGCTGTGCGCCTCGATCCAGCCCTGGCCCATGCGCATTACAATTTGGGGATGGCGCTGCTCCGTCTCAACGACACCAAATCCGCGCAAGCCGAGTTTGCCGAAGCGCATCGCCTCGACCCGAGCCTCAATCCGCCCACAAAATAAGATGGAGCAGTAGCTGCCAAACCAGAAAATCTAGACACGTTAGTTACGCGAGTTATTGCTTGAGGGCAAGCGGCGGGCCGCTGACTCGCGTTGCCGTGAGGTTGACGGCTACTTCAACGCGGTCGGCAATCCTTATAAAGGGAATGCCGCTGTTCATCCCGTACTGTTTGCGGTCGAAGGCCATGATTCCCTGGATTGTGCCTGAACCAGTACCTGCACCGGTAACGGTCAGCGTCAGCTTCTCGGCTTTCGTCACTCCTCGAATAGTAAAGTCGCCGTCCACCTCGAAAGTGTTGGGGCCCGTCTGAACGAGCTTCGTGGAATGGAAAGTGATGTACGGATTCTGTTTCACAGCGAAGAAGTTTTTGCCCTTCAGCTTGCCGTTCTTCATGCCACTGCCGGTGTCTACACTGTCGGCCTGGATTTTGACGTCTAAAACGCCTGTGGTTTCATCAGGAGATGTAAATGTCAGTGTGGCGTCCCATTTGTCGAAAGTACCCTTGATGTCCACCGACGCCTCTACGTCGAACTTGATTGTGCTTTCCGCCTGAGCAATCTTGAAAACAGGAACTCCGTCTTGAGCCCGCGCTCGACCTACGGACAAGAGCGAAATGGTCACTAAGAGGCAGAAGACCGTCAAACGCGTGGTAGTCGTGTGAGACTCTCCAAGCGGTTTCCTAGCAGGTGAGGCCGGGCACATGTTCTTCCTCCGAATCTAAGCGATTGCTGGGGTAGGTGCATTACATGGAGCTTGATTTCAGAATATCCAATTCTTGTATGAGCTTTTTCCATTCTTTAGATTTCTTCTTGGTTGCGTATTGCTTTTCGGGATCTGAGTAATATGAGAGTACGTCTTCTCGCACGCTGTTCGAAACGGGTTTTCCTCTTAGTTTCTGTAGCAACTTAGCGTAAGCCTCATCTGTGAGGCGATAGTCGGCTGCTATGGTGGTTTTGCCTGTGTCGAGATTATCGTTGGGCAGTTGTGACGTATATGGCTCCCTGTGTTGCACCTCAGCGTGAGCGAAAAATGCGGGGTTCACACTGGCAAAAATATCAGCCTTTTTTTGAGTCGGCGAGAAACCTCGACCAACTGCAGGCAGCTTGGAAATAAGGTCCCGATAAACGCGCTAACCGATCAAGTCAAGTCCGAGGAGGAACTTGGAGGGTTAAACGGTTTGATGAGTCCATCTAAGGCATCACGTCGGTCAGAATGAGATCGTGTATCCACGTGCCGTCAAATCCCAGCTGACGCAGAAGTGTTGCGAGTTGACCGCGATGGTGGATCCCGTGAAGTAGGGCTTGCGCAACTATCTTGCGCTTGCTGGCTTTCAAGTTGCCGTGGCCCAGGTCCTTCATTTTATCCCAATCGCCTGGCTGTGCCTTGTCGAGGAACTCCAGGAATTTTCGAAGAGCATCCTCGCTCAGAGCAAAAAGTTCATCTACAGTCTGTGCCGGTAGTTTCTGCCAGTCGGGTTGGGGCAAATCGAGAACAGTGTGAGCAAAGTGCAACTCCGTGGCGAAAATGTGCAGCAACAATCCCCGGATGCTACCTACCTTGGCAACGTCACAGGGTCGGTCGAGCGCCTCTGGATGTGCAGCAAACCACTGCTTCCATCGCTTGGTTTCTTGTTCTGTGTATTTGAGTAGCTCGGTGAATGTGATACCCGGACCGACAATCTCTCTAGCGGCTTTTGATTCTGGAGCCATCCGAATCTGGGAACCCATAATGGCTCTGATCGCCAAATTGCGCAAACGCTACTGCGAACAGAAACCAGCAGACGCCTTCTGCCTGCCAACGGCGACGGACAGTATCACCAACTCCTAGTAAACGCGCAAACCAAAAGAGTGGGTACTAGAAACCCGAAGTGCTTGCCGGGAGCAGGTCTTTGGGCTCCAACAATCTGATAAGCATCTTGTCGGAGAAGGCTCCTCAGCGTGATCGATACGGGAAAGTCGGCCTCGAACACCACTAGCGAGTAACATAGGCGCTCGGTGGTTCTAGATATACCTAAGGCTCTTGGGAGAGAAACAATGCCAATATCACTCGAAGGGAAGGTTGTGATTGTCACTGGAGCCAGTTCAGGGATTGGCCGCGCGGCGGCGGTTGTGTTCGCACGCGAGGGAGCGACGGTGGTTCTCGCGGCGCGGCGAGCCAGCGAGGGCGAGAACGTTGCGAAAGAGATTCGAGCCTCTGGGGGGACGGCGCTGTTCGTCCGCACTGACGTTTCCCGAGCGGAGGAAGTGGAGGCTCTTATCGAGCAGACCGCGAGTACGTACGGGCGGCTCGACTGTGCGGTGAACAATGCAGCTGCGTTGTGGAACGAGCAAAGACGTACTGCCGAGTTCTCCGAGGATGACTTCGACCGGGAGGTAAATGGAAATCTCAAAAGTGTCTGGCTATGCCTGCGAAGCGAATTACAGCAGATGCGCAGGCAAGAACGGCCCGGCGGAACCATCGTGAATGTTTCATCGGTGAACGGGCTTGGTGCAGCGCCGGGCGCGGCGTTCTATTCCATGGCGAAGGCGGGCATTTTGGCGCTGACGAAAGCAGCCGCGATGGAGTATGCGGCGGAAGGGATTCGCGTCAACGCGCTGGTGGCAGGAGCGTTCGACACGCCGATGCTGAACAAGGCCTGGGAACAGGCGGCTGGCAGAGATGTCGAACGGCGCAAGGCGATGGAGCAACAGT
This sequence comes from Terriglobales bacterium, assembly GCA_035623255.1. GTDB lineage: Bacteria > Acidobacteriota > Terriglobia > Terriglobales > Acidobacteriaceae > JAFAGX01. The sequence goes on from DASPTU010000025.1 coordinate 5,884, forward strand.
TCCTTTCGGTGTTGCCCCTCCGCAGGATTGGGCGACCGGAAGAGGCCGCTGAAGCGGCGGTTTGGCTTTGTTCTGACGGGTCTAGCTACGTGACGGGCAATTCCATGATCGTGGACGGGGGGTGGACGGCCTGGTTTCGCTGAGGCCTGAGAAACAGGGGACACGAAAGTACCGCCGTTTAGGGCGAATAATCGGCAACCCGGAAGTCGCAACGGGTCCACAAACGGGCGAAGTCCTTCCATGAGAAGGCCGATCCCTGTCAAGAGTAGGTTTTGCTTTTCCCTGTAAGAGCTTTTGGTTTTTCCATGGTTTTTTGTTTTCTGCTGTTCCGCCAAGCCACCTCTGTCGCCACCCTTCCAATCTGGTAAACGGTCAAACCAGAAAAGTTCGTACTAGGAGGGTGCTTAACGTTGCCGCGATAATAGAGTTTGGAACATCCGGCGACTTGTTGTCGTCTTGTTGTAAGGGCACGGAATTCGCACCCAAGCGCCATCAATCCAGAGAGAAACGTAGAAACGGATAATGCTGAGAACACTATGGATGGGATTGGCCTTTTGTATTCTATGGGGCCCTGTTGCAGCGGGACAGTCTACAAGATCAACGGATCTGCCGGTAACAACTCATAGCTGCACAGGGTCGTCAGAAGACAGTCTTCCGGCAAAGGCCGGCCGCGCCCGTGACCGGGCCGCGGACTATTTTGGAGTTATGGGCTTCGTGCTGCAGGCGCAGGACATCGCCCGCCACGTGGAATTGTTCTGCACACGAGAGTCAGCCCGCAAAGCAGTGGCGGCTGCATTCGATGCTAAGGAAGCGGACATCCCTGCTACTTTTAGCGGCACCGTCCAAAACGCAACGCTCTTCATCGTATCCCAGGAAATCTACAAAGAGAACTTCGTCGGACTGTACGGACCTGAGCTATGGGATAACACACAGTATGAAAAACTCATGACTCATGAACTGATTCACAGTGCCCATGCGCTCGTGGCCAAGCGACTGTACGGGACAGAAGATGGGATGGGGCCGGAATGGCTCTTCGAAGGATTGGCAATCGACGCTAGCGGCCAACTGCCAGTCAGCGAAGCCGAGCTAAACAAACTTTCGGTTGGCGATTTCGATGATTTCCTTCGAGCTGCGGACAAGAGCAGTCTGAAAGCCCCTGTCTACTTACAATACGCGAAGTTCTATAGGTACGTTCGACGGTCTGTTTCGACCAAGTGGATAGTCGAGAATGCGGGAAATCCGGATGTGATCGATCGCATTCGCAGAGCTATAAAGGCACAAGCCCACTGAGGCAGGGCAAAGACTGAGGCGTTTACAGCGACCTTCGGAACTCATTAAAGCAGAGTAAGGCGGTAACCTCCCAAGTACGTATCAGTACCCCGGCTTTCGGGGTGGGCAGGTACTATGAGCCACATGTGCTCCTTTTTAGGGAACTGGCTGGACTGGAAGGAGTTTCCGCCTGAACGGCTCGCACACGCAGCGGTAAGCCCAGTAGTCTCCCCATCCCTTGTAATCAAATGGAAAGACGTACCCGTTGTAGGCGATGCGATATGCCTTGCCTGAATCGGCCTGAGTGTCGGTCCACCAGTAAATAACCTGCGAGTGCACCCTCCAGAGAGGTGAGTCCTTATCGGGCTGCACGCGATAGTTCGCCCGGTGCAGCACCGGGTCCCAAGTGCCTCCCGCATTGCGACCACGAAAGACCATGGAACGGACCGCTTCGTCAACTGTCGGGAGCCTCCACAGGTTTTGCGGTTGGTCGGTAAGCGAGCGCCCGTCCCCTGCTAGGTACTTGCAAGCGCGCTCTGCATCTTGCCACGATGCGTAGTGTGAAGGCCAACCTGGTCCTTCCGGGGCCCAAACGAGCGTGACGCCATTGCCTTGGATCTGGCGCATTCCGTAGTTGCCATCATCGAAACGATGAATCGCCCGCCAGCCGGGATACGCGCCACAAACGACCATCGTGCTAAGGGGAAGACCGATTAAACATCTCCATGCCCAACGACGAGGTTCGGGACGGCCAAAGTGATAAAGGATTCCTAGTCCCAGCAACGGAATGACAATAAGGGTGATGGCTGCGTGACTGCCGCGAAAGAGCCAGGCGGCGACAACAGCGAAGGCTCCCAACAGAGGAAGTGCAAGTCGCCGCCATAAGAGCGCAAGGATGCTGATCACCATCACGATCAACATCGGGCTGAGGTACTGCACAAACATCAGGCTGATGTTCTGCCAGACGCTGGTGTAGAACCACCCTTCATGGAAGTTCTCGATACTGCCCCAAAAAGCCCAAAAGCAAGCAACCAAAGTGGAGATGGAAACTGCTGCCCATCCCACGATTTGGTGCCGCTTTGCACTCCAACCGCTCATTGAAGAATGAGTGTAGCATCGCATCCGTGGTAGGAAAGTGCCTGAGAAGATTTGTAGGCACATTACCGCAGGTCTTTGCGTAAACTGCTTTGCCTTATTCGGGATGCAAATACGTCGTCCTTCTAATCCTCCTTATTGACCTCGTCGGGACTATGACCTATCTTCGCCTTGTGGCTTCGACACGTGCTCCGCCGCCTTCGGAAGGAGCCATATGTTCAAAAACATTCTCATCGCCACCGACGGTTCTGAACTTGCCTGGAAGGCCGTCGAACACGGCATCGCCTTGGCCAAATCCATTGGCGCCAAAGTCACCGTGGTTACCGTTTCGCTGCCCTTCCATGTCTTCACCCTCGACCCGCTCGTAGTCGAGGACACGGCGGACCAGTACAAAAAGCGCCTGCAGGACCACGCGAGGAAACTACTCGGCTCTATTGCCGATGCTGCCAAAGCCGCGGGCGTCGCCTGCGAAACCGTTCATGTCGAGCACGAACATCCCTACCGGGCAATCATTGATGCCGCTACTACCCGTGGCTGCGACCTCATTACTATGGCCTCGCACGGACGACGTGGTGTTTCCGCGCTGTTGCTTGGCAGCGAGACCGTCAAGGTGCTCACGCACTCGAAAATTCCCGTTCTCGTCCATCGCTGACCGCCGCTCCAGTGAAGGAGAAGGAAAGTAAATAATGGCAGAACTGTTTCTAGCGCGACCAAAAATTGATTTCGGCAAGCCCTTCGACTTGCACGATAACGAAAACGATGTGTTTCGAACCGAGAGGATGCAGAAATCAATATAGAACCGGAAGATGCTGAGACTTACGGCGTGGAATCAGTGTACTGCCCTGGGTTTTTGCGCAAGTCGAAACCCTGGGAAAAGCGTCTCTAACTGGCTGGGTCTTAATTCTTGGCGCCACGGCGGTAGGTGAAAATTCCAATCATGCAGCCCCCAGTCACGCCAAAGAGTAGCGCCCCTAAACCAAAACACGCGAGCTGCACCAGATACTTCCACGTCCTAACGTCAGCGCTTACGCTAATGCACCCGGTGCGGAGCGCGAACCCACACCGGCCTCAGTTGCTCCCTTAATGCGCGTCTGGCGATCCTTACTTCACGTAAACCGGCTCTTTGCCCTGTGACCACGGATCATACGTCGAGACAAAGCGGACCCGCTCGGGGCGTGTCGGATGGTCAAAGAACCACGCTTTTATGAACCAGTTCGGGCTCGGATCATATAGATTCTGCTCACCGCTCTTTTCGAAGTAGTGCGCTGCCACCTGATTTGGATTTGCGACAATTCCGTGTATGACCTCGATGCCATAGCGGTCTGCTTCGTGTTCGAAGTGGCGGCTCACCGCATTAAATGCCGGTGTCGAGAGAAACGCCAGCAGGCTGATAACGAAAATGAGCACAGGCACGGAGGCCCAGTCTCCCATTTCGCGTATGCCCCATCGTTCTCCCCACCGCTCAAGCATCCACTGTGCCAGCCGGTAACCCAGATAGAGCAGCACGAGAAGGATCAACGAAATGATTGCGAACTCTTTAGGAATATGCAGCAGCACGTAATGTCCCATCTCGTGTCCAAACACGAAGAGCGTTTCCGGCACCGTGGCCTTCACCACAATGTTGTCCCAGACCACCACTCGCTTCGAGGCTCCGAACCCCGCGACATAAGCGTTCAGCCCCGTCTGCTTGGAACTGGCGTTCATCAGGAACATGCGTTCCGCGGGGATTTCCATTCCACCTCGGTGTGTGACTTTCTGGATTTCTGTGACAAGAGTGGGTTGCGTCTGCGCCAGCGGCTTAAAGGTGTAAAACAGTGGATCGATGATCAGCGGTTGCAGGAACAACAACAGCAACAACACGGGGAGTGAGGCCAGCCAGAAATACAGCCAGAAACGTCGCGCGCTCCGCCAGATCACTGCATACAGAATCCCGACCAAGATAGTGCCTATCACAAACACAATGGCCTGTTGGAGGCACCAGTCACCCAACCATGCCCCCCAGCCCTCCACGCTCAACCCAAATGCCCGCTCGAGCGACTGATCCCAAATGTCGGAAGGGATGGTGAGCAGGGCGATGGTCAGCAGGATGAGCGGTGTGAAGATGATCAGTTGGATGATGTGCCGTGAGGAAACGCGCTCGGCCAGGTTGCGATATGCCGGCGCTATCCTCCAGCGCAGCACCAGAAGCAGCACGATAAATCCGTAGAGCGCGTTGAGGAAGAAATGCCGGTAGTGCGCATGGGAATATGCCTTTGCGCGGGCGTACTGTTCCGGAGGCGGGGAATATTCAAGGATGATTTTCTCCGGCGCCAGCGGCGCCTCCTCGTTTGTGGACGTAGTTTGCGCTGGAGCACCGGTCGCCGGCGGCGTGACGCTTCCGGGTGGTGCGGCGTTCCCAGAGTTCGTTTGCGCCGCAAGCGCGGAAAATACTGGAGCGAGCAGGCAGAACAAGAAGAAGAGTCGAAATTGTCTCATGGAATGGGTCCCCTGTTGGCCGATTATTCAACACAAGTTTCCCTGCTGGCCTCAAAAACCTCCCACAAGCACGGGGCGCGAAAGCTGAGAATAAAACTCTCGCACTTCGTTGCCTTCGTGCATCAGCGTCTGATTCACCGTCTCTCCCGTTGTCGTCTCCAGCATCGCTAACGTTTGCTGGCGAGCGTGCAAGTCACATCCTATAATTCGCATTCGGCCTCCTTCGGTCCGAGCGCTGTTAGGGTGAACGCCGAAACAGTTTACTCGGGCCGTTGCGAGGCCGACCTCGTTATGACATCAACCGTCCATGTGGGTATCTCTAACAATGTCGGCCCTGTCAAATCCTCTTTGGGCACACTTCCCTGTTCACTCCCAAGAGTGGTCTTGGTAGTCTTCCTGGTTCTTTCTTGACCTTCGTTTCGACGACCACGGCTCGCTCGTAATCTT
>DASPTU010000026.1:0-14546 GCA_035623255.1 Terriglobales bacterium
GACATCAATGGGTCGAGGCGGCTGGATTGGTAGTGCCGCCAAATACCTTTCCCGGTGGGCGCTGGGCCTGGACGGAGGCGAATTTGCACTTCGCACGCGCTCTCGGTTTGTCGCATACCGGAAAAACCGAAGCCGCCCGGACGGAGGTGCAGAAGCTCGCGTCGCTGCGCGACACGCTCATCCAAGGTAACGACAGCTATTGGGCTGACCAAGTGGACATCCAGCGCGAGACAGCAACGGCATGCCCGAGTGATCAACGACTCGTCAGAAGGCATATCCCACAGGGGCTTGGGCACGTTGGGTACATTTGAAGGGTCAGTGGCGCGTCTTTCGGCTCATCCTGTTTCGTTATTTTGGCTGCCGTCACCGCTGGCTTTCCGTAACCTTCACCACAAGGTCTGGGCAGAACAGCTGCTGCCGCTCATCTCCGGTGAGGCAAACACCCAGTCCATTCGGTTGCTGGTACGGACTTGCGCGGTTTAACTTCAAAAGAGACTCGGCAAGAGCCGCGTCTAACGGCAGATCTTTGGCCGATGCTTCCGTTTTGGGGAGCCCTCCGACCATCATCACCACGGAAGGCCGCACGTGAACCAAAAGGAGTTGGCCGTCTTAGGAGGTAATCACTAAGAAGGCGGACTCTACTATTGTCGAGAACCTAACAAACCGTCGCGCCGTTGGACTTGCGCTTCACAGGCTCTCTGAGCCCAATGCTGTCAAAACTGACAGTTGGCTGCTGGATCTTCCGCTAGTAGAAAAATGTTAGCCCTAGTAGTGCCTTTGGGGGCGCCTGTAGTCGATGTCCTCGCGAGCTAGGGAGACATGAGCCAGGGGTTAGGTTGGCATTCGCTCGAAAGCGCTTTGGGCTGAGCCTTCTTGCTCTTCGCTCCCACACAGATTCCGTCTTGAGGGGTGAGCAATGAAGATTCCATTTTCGAGAACATACAAAGAATCAAGCAGAGCGCGGGCGATTCCTTCACTTTTTTGCACGCTCGCGCTTTTGTTGGGAGTTCCCTTTGCTACATATTCACAGGTAGTGACTGCAGGCGTCCGCGGGGCGGTCGTTGATGAACAAGGCGCTGCTATCGCTGGTGCCGAGGTTACCATCACCAACGTGGAAACGTCGTTTAGTAGGACGGCGACAACCGGCAGCGACGGCGAATACAACTTTCCAAACCTTCCTCTAGGTCTTTTCAAAATCCGCGCTTCACACTCGGGATTCCAGAGCACTGAGCAGACTGGGATCTCCCTTCACGCTAACGATAGCCTGGTCGTCAACATTTCTCTTAAGATCGGGGCTGTAAACCAGTTCGTTACGGTGGAAGCTACACCGATCGCCGTGCAGACCACCAGCGGCGAGCTCTCCAGTCTTATTCAGAGCAACCAGGTCGGCCAACTGCCCTTGAACGGACGCAACTTTATGGAGCTTTTGACTCTGGTTCCAGGCGTAGCTCCGCAGGAGGCATTTAGTCTTACTAACAAGGGTTTGAAGGGCGCATCGGACGTCTCCATAAGCGGCGGTTCTTCCAACGCCAATCAATGGCTGGTCGATGGGGCCAACAATAATGACACGGGGTCGCAGCGCACCATCCTTATTTATCCTTCGGTTGACTCGATCGAGGAATTCAAAATCGAGCGCAACAGCTACGGCCCAGAATTCGGCCTTTCCGCTGGTGGGCAGATCAGCATCATCACCAAGAGTGGCTCGAATGACTTTCACGGTGGTGTTTTCTATTCCGGCCGCAACGACGCCCTGGACGCGTACGATACCGAAGTGAAAGCCAACTGCCCGGCGGGAACAAGCTGCGCAAAAAACAAGCTCCGTGAAAACAACTGGGGCTATAACGTCGGCGGGCCGATCAAAAAGAACAAGATCTTCTTTTTCTGGAACCAGGAATGGAACAGGATTATCGGAGCACAGACGTTTTCCGCCCGCGTTCCAACGGCTGCCGAGCGGACCGGTGACTATACGGCGATCGCCGCGTGCCCGGCCTCTGCCGCAAACAAAGCTGCCGGCCACAACAACATCGGTTTCCCGATCGATCCTGTTACCGGAGCCCCAGCACTTCACGATCCTGCCGGTGCTGTTGGCAATGCGGCTTTCGGCGCCACGTTGCCCGCCACCAGGCAAATCCCCACGAGTATTAGCGGACCATTCATGAGCATGTTCCCTCTGCCGACGAATCCGGACCCTTGCGCTTCGATTAACTGGAGTAAGTCCGAGAACCTACCCACACCGTGGCGCGAGGAGCATGTCCGGGGCGATGTCAATCTCACCAAGAGTCTGACGCTGATGATGCGTTATACGCAGGACTCGTGGAAGCTAGGTCCGCCCTCAGGGGGCTTCGGATGGGGAAGCAACGCCTTGGGAGTAATCGACCAATCTTGGGAGCAACCCGGAAGGATCGCCGTTGGCCGGCTAAGCAAAACCATCGGCTCTAACATGGTAAATGACTTCCAATTCAGCTGGTCCCAGAACCAGATCACCATCGCGCCCTCAAACTCGGCGCTTCAACAGCAGCTCAACAACGCCATTCCGTATAACTTCCCGATTTCCGGCAAGAAATATGGGGACATGGGCCCCAGCGTGTGGTTCCAGGGCGCGACCAATCTTCCCAGTGTTTGGACCATTGCGCCATGGGCCAACGAGCAAGACCTGTTCACGTGGCAGGACGACCTCTCCATGGTCAAGAACCGCCATACCTTCAAGTTTGGCGTATCAATCAGCAAGAACTCCAAGGATGAACAGCAAACCAACACTGAGTTTGGGACTTTTGGGGGGCCAACCGGGTTTAACGGATGCAGCGGAAGCATCAACGCGGCTTGCCCGAACAGCACTGGTAACACCACAGGGTACAACCCTGCAGACATCTTGTTGGAGGGCATGACCTTCGGAATGAGCGAGACGAACACCATCTACACCGGACATGATCGCTGGCACAATTACGAGTTTTATGCCGGCGATACTTTCCGGTTGACTCCAAAACTCACCGTGGTGTACGGCTTCCGTTGGTCTTTTCTGCCGAATCCGTGGCTTGCCGATAACAAGTACACGGTATTCAACCCATCGGCGTACAATGCGGCTCTTGGACGCCAACCCTGCAACGGTTTGCTCTATGCTCCCGGCTTGGGGGCGAACCCTTGTCCAGCAGGGACGGGGGGAATGGCCGGACCGAACAATTCGCTTTGGAACAACAATAATCATTTGATTGCCCCTCGACTGAGCGTTGCCTATGATCCGACAGGCGCGGGCAAGTGGGCCATCCGCGCAGGCGGCGGACAATTCTTCGATCGCGACCGGCTCTACACTCTGCAGATCTCCGGCACGAACCCGCCCTTTATTAGCACTTTCAGTTCGACGAACGGTCGGTTCCTCGACAGCTTGACTCCGCCGCCAGCGTGCCTGGGGAGCACAAATTGTTTCAGCACAGGCTTGGGATTCCCGAGCATCGGGAACCAACTCAGTAACCAGGTGCCGAACAGTTGGCAGTATAACTTGAGCGTTCAGAGAGAGCTGTGGAAAGACTCGGTGTTGGAAGTAGGCTACGTCGGCAACAGCGGAATTCACCTGCTAGTTCACTCCGACATTAACGACGTGGGGCCGGCAAACCGTGTTGCGTATTTCGAGAATACGGGGGACGCTGCCGCGCGTGCAGCGCTTCGGCCCTTCGGACCGCTAACGCTGGACAACACCATCACCTACTACAGCCGCTCCGGGCAGTCGAACTACAACGCGTTGCAAACTTCCTTCAAGACGCGCTTCTCGCGTAATTCTCAGTTCCAATTTGCCTACACCTGGTCGAAGTTGATTTCCGACACGGTGTTGATCGACTCGCCCAATAACATCGTCGATTTTTATAATCCACGAGCATCGCGGGGACCTGACTATCTCAACCGGCCGCACATTTTTGTGGCCAATTTGATTTACAACCTGCCCTCGTTGCAAAACCAGAATTCGTTCGTTCGCACCGTAGCGGGAGATTGGGAAGTCAGCTCGATCTTGAACTTCGCAAAGGGTCCTTCGGTCACCCCGGTAGTCGGCACCGATTTTGCCGGTATCGGGAGTACCGGTGGTCAGCGCCCGAATCTCGTGCCGGGCCAGTCTTGTCAGTCGAGCAGCAACGACGGACGGCAGTGGCTTAACCCCAATGCCTTCACTATGAATGGCTTGGCCATCGGACAGAATGGCGACGCGGGAGTGGGCATCTGCACGGGCCCCGGTAATAGCAATGTGGACTTCTCATTGCGCAAGAATTTCAAGCTCACCGAACGGGTGAAGATGCAGTTCCAGTTGGATTTCTTCAATTTGTTCAACCACCCGCAGTACGCTACGTCAGGTCTGGGAAGTAATAATGGCAACAAGGGTGGGATCACCTTCAGTTTTAACGAGCCACACCGCCAGGTGGGTAATGCAGCCTCGGCGTTGTACGCCGATAAGAATGGCAACCCGATCTATCCCGTCACGGCCGGCACAACTGGATGCAACGCTTCAACGCATCTGTTCGATCCGGCCGGGACGGCGCCGGAAACTATGTGTGCCGCGACGGTCATCAACACAACCTACAATCCTGGTAGCAATTTCGGACTCGCGCTGGCAACGCGCGAGAACGGATGGCGCCAGATTCAGTATGGTTTGAAGTTGACTTTTTGACCGTGCCGGAACATTTCGATCAATTCTCTGTTTTCCCCGGACTTGTTAGTCGCCGGGGAACATGGTTTGCCTGATTTGATCAGTCTCTAGTTCGCGGCGCTTGTTTAGACATCAAGGTTCCTTGGGATACAACGAGGTCATGCTTCAAACTCCCTTGCTACGATTTTTCTGCGCCCTCACGGCTTGCCTTCTAATGCTGTCTCTCCTAGTCACAATGAGGTCCCGCGCACAGACGCGGCAGGCTGGCAGCACCAGTGTCCCACTTCCGAAGCTCCCAGTACCGGCCAAAAAGGACCGCAGCGGCTTCCCGCCCATTCCCAGTTTTAAGGACATCGCCAGGGAAGCCGGGCTTACCGCGTCGCACATCGCGGCTCCCGAAGCACACTACGTTATTGACTCCACCAGCGGCGGAGTGGGCCTCTTTGATTGCGACGATGATGGCCGTCTTGACCTCGTCTTGATTAACGGTTCCACCGTCGAGCGGTTCCGCGCAGGCGGCGACCCTATGGTTACTCTCTATCATCAAGAGGCGGACGGTACGTTCAAGGATATAACCAAGGAGGCTGGCTTGACCCGTCGCGGCTGGGGCATGGGCTTGGCCGTAGCCGACTACGACAATGACGGCAACCTCGACCTCTTCGTAACCGGCTTCGGAGGCAGTGCTCTTTACCGCGGTCTAGGAGACTGCAAATTCGAAGACGTGACGGAGAAAGCTGGAGTGGGTGGAAGTGGCTTCATGACCGGTGCGGCTTGGGGAGATTATGATCGCGACGGCTTCGTCGATCTGTTCGTCTCCCGCTATTCCCACTTGGACATAAATAATCTTCCGCAATTCGGCAGTAACAGGTTCTGCCGATTCAAGGGCATCCTCGTGCAGTGCGGCCCGTGGGGCCTCGAGGGTGAGAGCGATTTTCTCTATCACAATCGCGGGGATGGCACTTTCGAAGAAGTCTCCGTCAAAGCCGGCGTTCACGACGACATTGGCTATTACGGCCTGGGCGTCACGTGGGTAGACTACGACGACGACGGCTGGCCCGATCTGCTAGTCGCCAACGATTCCGTTCCCAACTATCTCTACCACAACAATCACAACGGCACATTCACGGATGTAGGTATGTTCAGCGGCGTGGCTCTTAGCGGCGAAGGCCTGGAACTCGGCAACATGGGTGTTGACTGGGGCGACTACGACCACAGCGGGCGACTTAGCTTCTTTGTCACGCATTTCGAAGAGCAGCCTAACTCCCTTTACCGCAACCTGGGACCGCAAGGTTTCGAGGACGTCAGTTGGATCTCCGGTGTCGGCCAACCTAGCTATCCTTACGTCGGCTGGGGGACATCGTTCTTTGACATGGACAACGATACTTGGCTCGACATTCTTGTGGCCAATGGTCATGTCTATCCGCAAATCGACACTCTCGACACCGGTCCGCGCTTCAAGGAGCCGCTCCTTTTGCATCGGAACAATCGCGACGGGACGTTCGACGAAGTTTCGAAGGAATCGGGTCTCGCTGCTCTTCCGCTTCATTCCCGCCGCGGCGCAGCTTTTGGGGACGTCTTTAACACAGGCAACATTGATGTTCTGCTGCTCAATGTAGGCGAACCTCCATCGCTCCTTAAGAACATGAACGCTAGCGGATTCCACCGCGTCCTTTTCAAACTCATTGGCACCGAGAGCAATCGTGCGGCCATTGGTGCGCGAGTGATCATTAAATCGGCCGGGGTAAAGCAGTTCAGCGAAGTCCGAGGCGGGAGCAGCTATCTCTCGCAAAATGATTTGCGCCTCCACTTTGGCCTTGGCGCTGCCAAAAAAATGGAATCTGTGGAGATTCGTTGGCCCAGTGGGAAGATCGAAACCCTGTCGAACGTCGCCGCTGACGCCATTTATACGATTGTCGAAGGTGCCGGGGTCCGCAGCAGTACACCTCTAACCCCACCCATGGGCGGAGCCTTAAGTGGAACAAAGTGACCGCCAATTCTTTTTGTTGAAATCTAGGAAATTGCCTTGCCCGGTGGGACGACGCACCCGTACTTTGTTTGGTGCTCGTGGCCGAATGATGATCTTCTCCCTCACCTTTGTCGTTTTCGCTTCCACTGCGCATTCCACCGATGATCCCGCAACTGTTCTGAAACGCGCCTTCGAGACCGCCAAATTCGCTCTTCTTGCCGGAGATCTCCCACAGGCCGAGCGCCGCTACGACGAGGCCATTACCCTCGGCCTGCGACAACTTGCCAATCTATCCGCCTCGGAATCTCGCTTCGATGAGGCTGCACGTGAGCTTGACGAAGCCCTCAAGCTCACACCTGCGGACGCCGGGATCACCAGCGACGCTGCCGTTGCCTTGTTTCGCGCGGGCGAGGTCAACAAGGCTCGCCAACTTGTTGCGTCCCTCCTCGTTACAGATCCACGGCAGGCGCGTGCGCTGAATGTCCTTGGACGCATCGATCTCTATCGCGGCGACTTCGAATCCGCTATCGACGAGCTGCGAGCCTCGATCACCCTTGACGATGACTTCGAGACTTCTTACTTTCTCGGCATCGCTTACCTGAAGGCTAAACGCTTTGCTGATGCCCAGCAGTGGTTCCAGCATTTGCAGGCAAAGATGGGTGATTCCGCCGCTCTGCACGTTTTGATTGGCCGGGCTTATTCCATAGCGCATTTTCCGGAGCCTGCCGTCGCCGAATTCCGAAAAGCTATCGAACTCGATCCCGGGTATCCCCATGCTCATGGCCTGCTTGGCTATTCCATTCTCGAACTGCGCGGCGAAGAAGCCTACCCGCAAGCCCGAGTCGAATTCGAAAAAGAGTTGCAGGTTCACCCTGATGATTACAATGCGCTCCTGCTTCTTGGTATTTCTGCCGTTGCTTTGCGCGATTTTTCCGCGGCCGAAAGTGCTCTGTTGCACGCCACGCGACTCCGCCCCAATGAAGCATTCGCCTATCTCTATCTCGGCGAAATCTTTAGCGAAACCAAGCACATCCCCCAAGCCGTCGAAGTCCTCGAAAAATACATTCGTCTCGTTCACGATCCCGAAGAAGTTCCGCGCGACATCAGCCGCGCCTATTACCTTCTCGGGCAGGGCTTGCGCCGCCTCGGCCAGCTGGACGAGGCACAAAAGGCGCTTTTGAATTCCCAACGATACCGCGAAGCCAAATTTCGCTACGACACCGAGCACATTTTCGACGAGCCGGGAAAACCTCCCGACGGTGACAGCCACACTTCCAATCGCGTTGAGGGAATTTTAGAATCCGGCGCTCCGGACGAACAGAAAACTGCGCGAGCCATATTCCAAGGAGGCGTCCCGGAAAGCGCTTCCGGGGGTGCATCAACGCAGCTTGCTGAGGCCTCCGAAACCAAGGCGGCCAAGGAATACCGCAGCTTCGTGCAGGAACTTCTGGCCAGTTCTTACAACGACCTTGGGGTCATGCGCGCCAAGGGTTCAAATTTCGCCGAAGCTGCAAGACTCTTCAAACAAGCTGCCGTTTGGAAACCTGAGCTTCCTGGCCTAGATCGGAACTGGGGCCTCGCCTGCTACCGCGCGCAGCTCTATTCCGAGGCTATTCCCCCGCTAGAGCGTCAGCTCGCCGCGTCGCCCGGTGATGCCCTTGTTCGACAACTTTTGGGCCTCAGCTATTTCATGACCGACAAGTTTGACAAGACCGCTGAGGTACTCAGGCCACTTCTCAATAATCCGCCTGATGATGCTGGCCTTCTTTTTGCTTGGGGCACATCTCTCGTCCGAACTCTACAGCCTGAAACGGCTGCAGAAATCTTTCGTCGTTTGCTTGAGCGAAATGCCAACGATCCCAAGGTTCACTTTCTCCTCGGCCAGGCCTATGCACAGCAAAAGGACTATGCGAACGCGCTCGCTGAGTTTCACCGCGCTGTCCTGCTCGACCCAGGTCTCCCCGAGGCGCACTACTACAGCGGTCTCGTTCACCTTCGCCAGAGCGATTTTGAATCCGCTGTTAGCGAATTCCGTTCCGAGCTTGAGATTCGCCCAGATGATCCCCTCGCCGGCTATCACCTGGGTTATGCGCTTCTCCTCCAAGGACAAACCGCAGCTGCTGCTACGATTCTCCGCAATGTCGTTGAAGCCAAACCCGATTACGAAGTGGCACAGTTTGAGCTTGGCCGCGCGCTGCTACTATCCGGAGATGCTACGGGTGCCATCGAGCGCCTCGAGACTGCAAAAAAGCTCCTTCCTGACCGCGATGCTACCTATTTTCAGCTGAGTCAGGCGTACCGCCGCGCTGGGCGATTGCCGGAAGCGGAGCAAGCTTTAGCTGCCTATCAGAAGTTAATCGAGACGAATCGGTTAAAACGTCGACAGAGCCTCGAAGCCATTGATCCCTGATCCCTGGTCTTGCGCGGTGATGTTATTGACAAGCAGGCCCGCCAGTCGAAACTGGCGAAACAAACAGGCTGGAGCCAAGATTGAGATGCCTGTGCCTCAGGCAGACGCCTGGTAAGTCGTGCCTGCTCAGACGGTCGACGCAACACTAGCTCGGAGTTTACTAGCAGGAGTCTCGAAACCTAAGGTCTTTCTCGAGCGTTGATTCAAGCGAAGCCAGAAGTGGTCGAGCTGCGCTTGAGAATAGGCAGACAGATCGGTGCCTCGTAGGTGATCTGAGATGACTGCGGTTTTCGGTGCCCACGATCTCTGCCGTGGATCGGCAGACTTCAGGGGCGAATTGGCGGCGCCATTTTATCCGTTTCAGCATGTACGGGAGTGAAGTCTGTTGCGCTGTGGGCAGCTCCATAGGCTTGACTCCCAGTGCGGCTCCTCTGTTGCTCGGCGAGGGCATTCAATCGAGCGAAGATCGCACGCTCCTCTTCCGCCTTCTCCGGCATCATTGCCTTGGCGTAAGCCTTCGCGAGATTGAAGTGAATTTTTGGACTACTCGGAGCCAGTTTGCTGGCCACTTCCAATTCATGTACAGCCTTTTCTTCATGCCCCAAGTCCAGATAGGCACGCCCCAGAAGATAGTGTGTTTCGGGAGAATCTGGAGCGAGCTCGACAGAACGTTGCGCTGGCGCCATCGCGTCCGCGGCCCGATGCCGCTTCAACGCGATGGAGGCAAGCGTGATGTAAGGCAATTCACTCTCGGGGGAGATTTCCGATTCTTTTCGGAGTTGCACTTCGGCTTCGTCATATTCCGAAAGAGCAGCCAGAGCTGTACCGTATGCGTAGTGCAGGAATGGCGTCGCGGGATATTCTTTCAATAGGGCCTGCAACTTGGGCAAGGCCAGATTATATTTGCTTCCCGTCAGCCACATGGTGACATCCCCTGCAGATTCCACGAGAGCCGTCTTGGCCGGCTCGAGTTGGGCTGGCAGCAACGAAATTCGCAGTAACGCCATCCCCAGCGCTATCCGAATCTCCTTGTCGATCGTTCCTTGACCAAAGACGGAGGCCAAGACCCCAATGGCTTCTTCAAATTGGCCACTTCGATTGAGCAAGATGGCCAGGCGGTATTTTGCGAGTCTCACGTCCTTCGCGCTGCCTCCCAATCCCAGTTCATCGCCGCGCTGCAAATGAATCAATGCGTTGCTATAGTCCTTCATCTCAAATTCAGCTAGTCCTAGCATTGCCCAAGCAGTTCCAAGATTTGGCATCCGCTCTACCAGAATCTTCAACGCAGCAATGGCTTCGGGAAAGCGTCCGCTTGAATAGGAGAGCATGGCCAAACTCCACCTGCCCTCCGGCCATTCAGGACGCAATTGCAAAGCCTTTTGATAGCTCTCAATCGCCAGGTCGGTGTTGCCCGCAGCTTGCGCCGCTGCAGCCTGTTGCGCGAGTTCGCCGAAACTCATAGGGGATGGCGTGTTGGTAAGATTCGCTGCGCCTTGCGAGATCCCCTCGGTTCCGACGGCAGCGTGTATGGAGTACAGACTAATAATCGCTTCCTCCCGCAGCGATTTCTCCGGAGCTAGCTTTGTTGCGACTTCGAGTTCTATAGCTGCCCTTTCCTTCTCGCCTAGCGCTTGCAGAACCTGTCCGAGGGCTCGGTGGGCGGAGGAGGAGTCCGGCGCCAACTTCACCCCTTCTGCTGCAGCTTGCGATGCTTCCTCCGAATGGTGCAGGCGAAGCTGGAGTTGACTCATTTCGATCCAAGGGAGGGAGCTCTTTGGCGAAACGCGAGTCTCTTCCCGCTGCTGGGCCAATGCGTCCTCGTCCCGTGCGGCAAATGCAAGTGCTTTCCCATATGCGTAATGTAGATACGGAGTGTTCGGATTGTCCTTCAATACAGAAGAGAATGCACGAAGCGCTTTGACAGAGTCTCTTTGCGCAATTGCTGCGGCAGCTTCGCCCGCCCCATGGACCAGCGCGTCCAGGGAAGGGTCGACTTCTTCGGGCACAAGCGGCACGCGCAGCAGCGCCAAGCCGAGCAAAACTTTCGCCTGAGGCGAGAATTGGCTTTGTCCAAAGCTGGCAGCTAGGACCGACACTGCCTGTTCAAACTCGCCACTTCGATTCAGAAGCAGAGCCAGATGATAATTTGAGACCCGCGCCAACTGCGGATCGTCCTCGTTTCCTAAAATCAATCCCCTTTTCAGATGGTAGAGGGAATCGGCGTATTCTTTCGTCTCGTATTCACAAAGCCCAAGGAAACTCCACGCCTGTCCGGCGCTTGGAGCGAGGTCCACTAGCTTTTGGAAGGCGGGAATGGCCTCTGAATACCGGTCGCTATCATAGAGCGTCGTTCCCAGGTACCACCATCCCTCCGCCCAATCCGGTCGCATTTGGAGTGCGCGTTTGTAATCGTGAATTGCGTCATCTAATTTGCCAGCTTCGCGTGCACCGTCCGCTGATTTCGCCAAGGATTCAAAACTTGCAGAAGAGGCTTCTCCCGGTGCTTGAGCAAAATTCACGCCCGCAGAAAAGGCCAGCAAAAGGAAGGAGGGAAGGATTCTCGAAAAGAATGGATTCGGTGGTTTAACTCGCAAAACAGATCTCCCGGAGGGGAGTAGAACTCGACCTCCAACGATAGCATAATCAAATCCGAGCGTATGGTTTTATACCTTTCCTTTTTGTTTCTGATATGAGGCGATTATTTCCATTCGATGCTTTGTGAAAGTCCGCCAACTGAAACATCAAAAGTGCCAGGCTCGATGATCCGTTTGTTCTCCGGTCCAATGAAGAAACTCGTGTCGGTACACCAGCCGCAGAGGTGGCAGATTGGAACGACAAAGTCGCCTAAATATGCCTTGACACGTATATACCTTGGCGCGTATATAAGAAGCATGGAATCAGCGTTCGAAATCATTGCGGAGCCGCACCGCCGCGCGATCTTGAGCCTGCTGGTCTCGTCCCAACAGTCGGTGGGAGAGATCGAGCGTCAGCTTGGTATGCCGCAGCCGACCGTGTCAAAGCATTTGCGAGTGCTGCGCGAGGCCGGTTTCGTGGAGTCCACGGTGGATGCACAGCGACGTCTCTACCGGCTGAAACCTGAACCATTTCAGGAGATGGATGCCTGGCTGGCTCAGTTCCGCCGGTTCTGGTCCGCTCACGTAGATGCTCTCGAGCGCCACCTCGACCGCATGGAACAGTCTATGGAGCGGGCCATGGATCGGGTAACACCAACGAAAAGGAAGACAAGAACAAGAACGGCGCGGCGCAAACCGCGAACATGAAAAAGGAGAATGAAATGAAAATCAAAGTGATCAGCGTATACGTGGACGATCAGGATAAGGCCCTGCGGTTTTATACGGAGGTGCTGGGCTTTGCCAAGAAGACCGATTTCAGTCAGGGGCCCTATCGCTGGCTGACGGTGGCGTCGGCCGAGGAGCCGAACGGCACGGAGTTGCAGCTGGCGCTGAACAACAACCCCGCGGCCAAAGCGTATCAGCAGGCGATTTTTCAACAGGGCCAACCCGCCGCCAATTTTTTCACCGACGACATCAAAGGCGACCACGAGCGGATCAAGGCGCGCGGCGCCGAGTTCACGATGCCGCCCACCGACGTGACTGGCTCGACCATTGCGATGCTGAAAGACACCTGCGGCAACCTCATTCAGGTCACGCAACTGAAGCGTTGGTAGAGGGGACGTTCAACCGGATGGCAACCCGTTGGCTAGTTCAGTTGCGCCGGTTCTGGTCCGCGTACGTGGATGCTCTCGAACGGCACCTCAACCGTATGCAGCGGTCTATGGAGCGGGCCATGGATCGGGCGACAGCAACGAAAAGGAAGACCAGGAGAAGAAGATGAGCGAGCGCGAGCAGTACACACCGGGTCCGGCCCGCGGAGCGCAGATCCGAAAGGAAGGAGACAAGTGGACGCTCATTCTCGTCAGAGAGCTGCGCCACTCGCCGGAAAAAGTCTGGGAGGCGCTAACCGACCCGGTGCATCTGCGCGAGTGGGCGCCCTTCGACGCTGATGGGAACCTGGGCACGGTTGGAACCACGGTGAAGCTCACCACGGTGGGAGCGCCCGCGTTGCGCATTACCGAAACAACTGTGAAGCGAGCCGACGCTCCCAATGTGCTGGAGTACACCTGGGGTGACTTCGATATGCGGTGGGAACTAAAAGCCCTCATTGATGGCGGCACGCGTCTGACGCTGTGGACCAACATCGGTCACCGCTTCATCGCCATGGGCGCTGCGGGTTGGCACATCTGCTTCGATGTTCTGGATCACCTTCTCAGCGGAACTCCCATCGGCCGCATGGTCGGCCCAGAGGCCATAAAGTTCGGCGGGTGGCAGCGATTGAACGCCGAGTATGCCAAGCAGTTTGGTATCGAGTCGCCCAACTGGCCGCCTCAGGCGCCTCAAAAGCCGTGAATCGAGGAGGATCGCAAAACAATGCGCCAACCACTGAAGAGCAATAAAAAGGGTCTGTCACCCGAACAACGTAAAGAACTACTCACAGCATTGAAAGCCCGTTTTGAGAAAACCATGAACCGCCATAAAGGTCTGGAATGGGCTGAAGTCCAAGCAAAACTGGAAGCGAATGCTGAAAAACTGTGGTCACTCCATGAAATGGAAAGAACTGGCGGTGAACCGGACGTTGTCGGCCGCGATGAAAAGACAGGCGAATACGTTTTTTATGATTGTTCAGCGGAAAGTCCCAAAGGCCGCAGAAGCCTTTGCTACGACCGGGAGGCGTGGGAGTCAAGAAAAGAAGATAAACCAAAATCCAACGCCATTGATATGGCCGCTGCCATGGGCGTCGAGCTTTTAACCGAAGAACAATACCGAGAATTACAGAAACTTGGGGAATTCGATACTAAAACCTCGAGCTGGGTGAAAACGCCTTCGGATATCAGAATACTCGGCGGCGCCCTCTTCTGTGATCGCCGGTTCGATACCGTTTTCGTGTATCACAACGGCGCGGATTCCTACTTTGGCGCCAGAGGGTTTCGTGGCTCGCTAAGGGTCTAAATTTTGCGTGCTGGTGCAATTCAACGATGGGCCTGGGCAAATGACGCGGTATCACCGATAAATGGAGGGCCAGTCAATCATGCAAGAAGCCACCAAGCGTTCGATTTTTCGCTGGATTCATATCATCTGTGGCCTTCCAATGATTGGTTACATCTGTGATTCGCCCTCAAATACTCCATACTACGCGCACATTGTCCGGTATTTCTTTCT
The DNA here is from genome assembly GCA_035623255.1 of Terriglobales bacterium. Classification (GTDB taxonomy): domain Bacteria; phylum Acidobacteriota; class Terriglobia; order Terriglobales; family Acidobacteriaceae; genus JAFAGX01. The sequence goes on from DASPTU010000026.1 coordinate 14,241, forward strand.
TCCTATATTGCTCCTTTCTGGGTTGTGGATGTGGAAAGGCCATGTCGTTCGGCGTCTTTTTTCGAAAAGACCGACCTAGCAATACGCAGCAGCGAAACTACTCGGACGAAAGCAGAACAAGAACTGGAGGCATAAATACCCAATGAATCCATCGGAACGGATTGACGAGCTGATCGCAGGACTCGCAGACTGGCGTGGCAAAACGCTTGCCAGCATCCGCAAGACCATCCTGGAGGCCGACCGCGAGATCATCGAGGAATGGAAGTGGATGGGAAGCCCGGTGTGGTCTCGCGACGGAATCATCGC
>DASPTU010000027.1:0-4865 GCA_035623255.1 Terriglobales bacterium
TGTAATCAACAACTTCGGACGCCCCTATCAACAGGGTTTTAACAGCTACGACGGTTTCTCCGCTTGGGCTGCGGATGGCCGCTATGCCATTTACGTGCGCGGCGAATACCAGCACGCCCCAGCAAATCCCGGTTTTTCGCAGCCGATTGAAAACCTCATCGCGTCTTTGGACCAGAATCCGGTGCAGGCCGCCTCACTCATTCCCGCCACGAATCAATTCCAACTTCTCGATACTTACGTTTCCACAGCGATTGGGGGATGGAATTTTTCGTTTGGCAAGCAAAGCCTCTGGTGGGGGCAAGGCGAAGGTGGCGCACTCCTCTTCAGCGACAACGCTGCACCGATTTACATGTTCCGCGCCAGCCGCACGCTGCCGATTACTCTTCCGTGGATTTTTGAACATTTGGGTCAAATCAAGCTGGATGCCTTTATCGGCAAGCTCTCCGGGAATGAATTCCCGCCGAGGCCGGTGGTTCACGGAGAGACTCTGAGTCTAAAGCCGACGCGCAATCTAGAGCTGGCCTTCACGCGCATCGTTGAAATGGGTGGCGCGCCGATCCCTGGAACCACTAGCGTTCCGGGCCCGGGCAATGGCTGTCCGTTTGGTTTGGGGCGCGCGCTTACATTCGCGGCTTTCTTCAACAGCTATTTCAGTTTTCAAGAATCGAGCAATTACGCTTGCAACGAAAATCCCGGTAAACGCACGGCGGGATTTTCATTCTCCTATCGCCTGCCCTGGCTGCGGAACTGGCTGATGCTCTACACCGACTCCTTGTCCCCTGACGATGTGTCACCGTTAAGCGCGCCGAGAAGAGCTGCGGTGAACCCCGGAATCTACCTGTCGCACTTTCCGAAACTGGCACAGCTTGAACTGCGCGTTGAAGGAGTCAACACGGATACACCGTCTTCCAGCTTCGGTGGGCACTTTGTATACAACGATTTCTTTTACCACAATCTCAGCACCAACAACGGCAACATCATCGGAAGCTGGATAGGAAGGCAGGGACAGGGAGTCCAGGCTTGGAGCAAGTACTGGTTTAATGCCCGAAGCAACCTGCAAATCGGCTATCGCCACGCCAAGGTCGCCAGCGATTTCATTTCTGGCGGAGAAACCTTCAACGATGCTTCGCTCCAGCTCAGCTTTTGGGTCCACAGGGATCTGAACATTGTTGCCGCGACGCAATACGAAAAGTGGCTGGCTCCGGTTCTGGCTCCCGGGCCGCAGACAAACTGGACCACGACCATGGGGATTAGCTATCAGCCGAAAGGGCTGAGCTTACCCTTCCGCACCAACCATCAGGGTCAAGATCAAGGTGGCGTAACCGCAGGGAAGGATGCCAAGCCATGAGCGCCACTGGCGTCAAACCTAGCCCGGCGATACCTGATCCAGGGCTCCTTGAGCCAGGGCGGAACGGTCGGGAGATTTTGGAACCGCAGGACCTCGCGGCGGCCGCAGAACGGCAGGCGCAAGTCCTACGCGTGCTCTGGAATTGTCGGCGTACCTTGTTTCGCGCCGGAGCCCTCGGCTTGCTCGCCTCTACGCTTATTGCATTTCTGATTCCCAAGTCCTACACGTCGACCGCGCAACTGATGCCACCCGATTCTCAGTCAGCCACCGGGCTGGCCATGATGGCAGCGATGGCCTCTAAGGTAGGGGGCGGGCTTGGCTCGATGGCGGGCGATTTGCTTGGGCTAAAGAGCTCCGGTGCCCTCTTCATCGGCGTTTTGCGCAGTGAAACCGCGCAAGACCGGATCATTGAGCAGTTCCACCTGCAGAAAGTCTACGGTACGTCGCTGCTCGCTGATGCGCGAACAAGGCTCGACCAGAACACTGTTATTTCCGAGGATCGCAAGAGCGGCATCATCTCCATCAGCGTTACCGATCGCAGCCCGCAGCGTGCCGCGGACATTGCCAACGCCTATATCGATGACCTGAATACACTGGTCGCCGAGCTATCTACCTCTTCCGCGCATCGCGAACGCGTGTTCCTGGAGGAGCGCCTCAAGGTTGCCAAAGTGGATCTGGATGACGCAGCAAACCAACTCGCACAGTTTTCCAGCAAGAACAACACGCTCGACATTCAAACAGAAGGCAAGGCCATGCTCGACGCGGCAAGTACGCTTGCTGGCCAGCTCGTCGCGGCGCAAGCCGAGCTGGAAGGCCTTCGGCAGATTTATACGGACAACAACGCCCGCGTTCGAGCCCTGACCGCGCGCGTAAGTGAATTACGCAAACAACTGGAACGGCTCGGAGGCTCGGGAGAGAACGCCACTTCTAGAGGTGTCGTCCCCGAGAGCGCAGCGACGAGGTCTTCGGCGACGGCCGCTGCAGCCGATCCACCGTCGGCGCAGCCAATGCAAGTTTCCTCAGGCAAAGTCGACGGCCTGCCTTTCCCAACGATCCGGAACCTGCCGTTGCTCGGGGCAAAATACGCGGATTACTACCGCCGCGCGAAGATCGAGGAAACCGTTTTTGAGCTGCTCACCGAACAATACGAACTGGCGAAGGTGGAAGAGGCGAAAGAAACGCCCAGCGTGAAAGTGCTCGACCCTGGAAGAGTCCCGGAAAAGAAATCGTTTCCGCCGCGCCTGCTGCTGATGTTTCTGGGGACATTTCTCGCGACCGGCTGCGCGGTCGTGTGGGTGTTGGGAACAAAGTCTTGGGAAGAGGCAGACCCGAAAGATCCGCGGAAAGTTCTAGCGCTGGAAGTGGCCGCCACCGTGAGGGCGCGCCTTCCGTGGTCGTCCGCGAACGGGCACTCATCAGCAGCACCCGCGCCGCCTGTTGGCGGTGACTCTACGGCAAACGAAACTGCCGGAACGGCCAACGCGGATAGCATTTGGCACCGGTTCAAGCGTCGTCCGCCAGCGAATGGGGGAACTGTGGAGTGAACAGCGAATTCTGGGAAACGCTTGAGTTCGTCCTTGCGAATGCCGTCGGCGCCAAGTTCGCTTTTCGGGCTGAGCGGACGCTGTAAGTCGAACCGAGTTTGTGGGCAGTTCGTCAGGTACTTGCGCAGTTTGTAAGCTTAAGCAAACAGCCAAGTACGCTTGTAAGTGAAAGAAATATATAGGCTTAGGTCACATATCGCCCTGTAAGTGACGGGGCGAAGCTGTATGTGCCTATGGGCGAGGCAAAACGATGGGCTTTTTGATGGGGGGACATCAAGAGTCGGGTTGCGGAGCTAGTGTTGCTCAAGGCAGTTCTGCCAATCGCGCAACTCAGCTCGGTTCCGTTGTGGCTCCTGTGCAGCTCGGTTCAGCGGGCGTGGGATCCCTACTGAGTCAGCATGACGCTCTTACCCTGAATTGCGGGGACGGCGCTGTCGCACGGGTCGTTTCTGGGCGCACCGCGATCCGCGCATCGCAACCGGAAGTGAGCGAGCGGGCCACGCAATGGTACGCGGTGTATACGTGCGCGAACCATGAGCGGCGCATCGCAGAGCAATTCGCAGCGCGTAGAATCGAGCATTTCCTTCCTCAGTACGAATCCATCCGCAAGTGGAAAGACCGCAAAGTCCGACTCCAGTTTCCTCTCTTCCCCGGCTATCTATTTGTGCATTTGGCTTTGCGGAACAGGCTGCAAGTGCAGCAAGTGCCGGGCGTAGTGCATTTGGTGGGATTCAACGGCACGCCGACGGCGATAGCGGACGAGGAGTTGCTCCGAATCCGGGACGTCATGAATCGCGGGATGCGGGCGGAGCCGCATCCGTTTCTGACAGTGGGGCGGCGAGTCCGCGTAGCAGCAGGGCCGCTGGTGGGCTTGCAGGGAATCCTAGTTCGCAGGAAGAGTAAGCTGCGCTTTGTCATTTCAGTGGAGTTGATCATGAGGTCGATGGCCGTGGAAATGGACGAAGGGGATCTGGAACCGCTGTGAAGGCAGACCAGCATCTTTTCTGGATACCCCGGTTCCAGAACGAGAAGAAAGGGCATACATCCGGCACTTTTCGTAAGAGTGGCAAATAAAAGGCTTATAGCATACGAAACTTGAAAGAGTGTACGTAAAACGCAAGATTGAAATATGTTGAAAAGTTTGCGAGGGAAGTTGAGGCAAGCGGAGGCGGAGTCGAAGAATCACAACCTATGTTAACAGGAAAGATATCATACTATCAAGGACAACTTGCGGCTTTTGCGCCTTTTGGGGGACGATACGAGCGAAAAGCTCGACGCAGACATGAGAGGACACATTAGGAGTGGCCGATTCCATTATCACTGCTCTTCAATCGGGGCCTTTGAGGCTGGGGTCGATTGCACGTCATGCCCTCAGGCAGCCGATGGCGCGAGCCGCGGTAGGCTTTGCTGCCGCCACGACTGGCGTGAAAGCAGTGGCACTCGTCAAGGAGGCGGTGGTGGCGGCTGCCTTTGGCGTGAGCGGTGCCATGGACGCCTACCTGATGGGGCTGATGCTGATCGGGGTTCCGATGGGCGTCCTTATCAACGCCATTCAAACGGCGCTAATTCCGCAATTGATCGAGGTGCGCGAACGCCGGGGCACGCAGGCGAGCGCTGTTTTCCTTCGCTCTGCCGCCAGCGCCACGCTGATCACGATGGCAGCCGTATTGCTTCTTTGGGCAGCCATGTTGCCTTGGCTGATCAGTATCGTAGGCCACGGGTTCGATCCCGCCAAGCGAGAACTGGTCCGCACGATGTTTTCTTGGCTGGTTCCCTACTATTTTCTGAACGGCCTAAATCTCCTTGGTCATGGGGCGCTACAGGCGCAAAAACAGTTCCTGACGAGCGCGCTAGCTCCGTTATGTACTTCACTGGCAACCATCGGCGTCGTCCTGGCAGCGCGAGGGGATATCCGTGCTTTGGCAATGAGCATGGTACTGGGGTCACTCTTGGAATGGGTCGTAGTGCAGTGG
>DASPTU010000028.1:0-4317 GCA_035623255.1 Terriglobales bacterium
CGAAAAAGCAAAAGACAGCACGCAACATCGCGATGCCTTGGCAGACATCGTCGTGGAGCTGACCGACAGCGGCATGGAATACTACTTTCTGAGACCACTGAAGCTTGCCAAGACGGGCTTTTTCGTCGAGCAATCAGCCAACCTCGGCATGGCGGCTACGACACGGGTATTGGCATCCGTCATACGCAACATCATAGGCAGCATGGACAAGCCTCAACTTCTAACAGTCTGCAGCTACATTCGTCAGCTCATGCAGTAAAGCTCTGGAATGGCCTGAGCACGGCACCACGAATTTCCGTGTTCAATATCCTTGCACGGTTCAACTCCTTCCGCTGTCATACATAACTCTGTTGTTCCATATGTTACGGCCTATGCGGCGGCGTCCAAGCCGCCCCTTTCAATGTGAATGCCCAGCACATCGTGCGTGACCGATGGGCTCCGCTGATTTCATTCAAACTCGACCGCGATATGCCAAACGTTCCTCTTGACGAGTGACGCGCTACCCTGAATTTAACCGGATTGGGGAAGAGTAGCCGACACCATCCGGGAGTTATCGCATGGTCGAACCCAATGCCGCACCGGCATTCTGTTACGAGCCGCGAGATAAGTTCGATCGCAACAGAACCGGCACACAACCCGTCGCTTTTTCGGTTTCCCTAGAAGCAACTGGCCGACCACTCTTTATCAAGCAGGGGAGCCTCCCGGTTTTTCCTCAGCTGGCATCTCAAGATCGGACAACTGCAGTTTGCGGTGCAAGAACACATATGCGCCCAGCACCGTCAGCATCAGCAACCCAAGAATCATCATCAAGAGCGCAAAATGGGCCATGTTGAGGATTGGCCCGAAAGCCTCCCGCTCATCTTGGGTAGCCACCACAATCCATCCGAGACTCGGATACGTCTGCGTCAGACCGGTATCCGCGAACCCGATGAGATATGTCTCCCCGTTCCGAAATGTGGCGTCTATGTATCCAGTCTCTCGGCCCTGCAGCGTGCCGAGTGCATCTCGGATTGCGGCGTATTCCTCCGACTTTACTCTCATGGATGGGTTGACGCCCGGAGAGTTGACAACCGTGCCGTCGTCCTTAATTAGAAAGACGCGGCCAGTGCGCGCGATCTGCTGCTGGTTCAGGTATGCGAATAGAGGTGCTACGTCAACGAGGGCTGTCACCGCACCGATGAACCGGCCAGAGCCTTCTTGCAGCACCGGAAAATCGATGGTGAGGTAATGGGAGCGGCTTTGCTCGTCATAGCGCAGATCTGAGATGTGGACCGAACTCTGATCCCCGGAATAAAGAGCTTGCCAATACTCACGCTCGGTCTGGAAATAGTGCACTGGTTTGTCAGTGGCCGCCACGGTAGCGCCCGCTTCATCTGCCACTGCGATCTTCAGGAGTCTCGGATTCAGCTCCCGACAACGGCGAAGCCAGCGGGCCAAGTCAGAAGTCAGAATGCTCCTCACGAGCGGATCTGACTCCGGGCTATTCCATATGCTGTCGATACGCTCAGCCTTCGCTCGAATTCCAGACTCGCCCATGTGCTCGTATGAACGATTCGCCGCGGTGACGGCTTGAACAAGGCTGGGTTCATTCGCGATCAGACCTGCCTCTGTCACGCGCTGACCGATGAACTCGGACGTCGTTGCCGCCGCCGAGCGGGTGATGGTTCGAAAATACGCACCGTTCATCTGGTGAACCTGCTTCTCCGCTTGGAGACCAAAATAGAAACCGAAGATTGTGACGAGGACTAGGATCACGATGAGCGCTGCCAACAATCGCTGAAAGGAAATCCGGATTTCCGGAGAATCGAGGGGCATGACATTCCTCCTCGTCATGGCGGGCGAATAGAATCCGAACGGGAGAACACCCGTCGTGCCGGGACATGCCGGAAAAACCCACTAAACTTACGGGTTAATGTATCGCAGATATGACTCTACGTCAGTGATGCATCTCACAGAGGGTAGCGGAGCAATCGGAGAGATGTGTCCTCCGGCCCTTCGCCACGCGCATGCCATCGGTGACGGACATCACTGGAAACATTACCTCTTTTCAAGCTAAGAAGTCCGACCATTCTCAGAGTCCGGCTGTTAGGAAGTTGGAAGCTCCATTTGGAGCTTGCCGCTGATTGTGGGCGGATCACGAGCAACTCTTCCCTAATCTTGTAAGAGAGCGGTTGCCGACCATCCTCCAACTGACGCGTCGGGTTTGAAAAATGGCGCAATTGTAGGAGATGCTGGGACGCCCGTGCTAGCATCATTGTAGTGGTGGATTTTCGCTTCCCGCTGAAGCTGCCGCTCCAGGTCCAACAAAAGCCTCCTTTCTCCAGGTGGGACAGCACCGAAAAAGGAGTTCTGCATGGCTATGGACGACATTAGAAAACTAGTCGGTGTGGGGAAGGCAGAGGGCTATTCCACGGACCGGGAGATGAATAACCCCATTCCGCCCGGCATGCATTCCGCGCAGGACGTAGACGATTTGCTTGCCGCCATTCGCACCCGTGGCCTTGACGTGCTAGAAGGGGAGCCTCAGCTACCTTATTCGGCTCTGGAACAAAGGCTTGCTAGCGAATCAGACGAAATTGATGTCAACCCGGCACCGGGCGTCCCCGAGGCGGCCAACGATCCGGTGCGCGTTTACCTGCGCGAGATGGGCACCTCGCCTCTGCTCACCCGCGAAGGGGAAGTGGACATTGCCAAGCGAATCGAGCGCGGACAACTCTCCGCGTTGAAAGCGCTTTCACGCTCTCCCATTGTGATCCACTACGTTCTGGCCATGGGCGGCGATTTGAAACGCGGCGTGCGCTCGATTAAGGAAACTGTCCTCTTCGATGAGGAAGACATCACCGAGGAGATACTGCAGGACCGCGTCAAGGAGGTCACGTGCCGCATCGACCAGCTGCAGAAGCATTACAAGACAGCCCGCCGGCTAGCAGGACAGTTGGCGACTCTTCCGGCGGATAAGAATGCACGCAAATACCGCCGCTGCCAATGGCAGCTGAGCCGCGAGATTGTTTGGATTTCGTTCATCATCCGCAACCTCGGTTTTACCCCCTCGGAGCGCAAGCGCCTGACAGACCGGGTGAATAAAACCATGGACATCATGCGCCCGCTTGACCGCCAGCTCCGTAACCTGGAAGAGAAGATTGCGAGCACGCGCAGCGAGGGACTCAAGAAGAACTACCGCACCACGCAGCGGCAGCACCGCGCCGACATGAAAAGGCTGGAAAGCGATGCCGGCATGACGTTCGCGGAACTGCAGCGCACGCAGCGCGAAATCATCAAGGGCGAGATGGATGCGGAGCAGGCAAAACACGAGCTCATCGAAGCCAACCTGCGCCTCGTGGTTTCCATCGCTAAGAAGTACAGCAACCGTGGGCTTCAGTTCCTCGACCTGATCCAGGAGGGTAACGTCGGCCTGATGAAGGCGGTGGACAAGTTCGAGTACCGCCGCGGCTACAAGTTTTCCACCTATGCCACGTGGTGGATTCGTCAGGCAGTCAGCCGAGCGCTTGCCGATCAGGCGCGCACCATCCGCCTCCCGGTGCACATGATCGAGATCGTCAACAAGCTGGTTCGCACCTCGCGGCAACTGGTCCAATCGCTGGGCCGCGAACCTACGTCAGCAGAGATTGCCCAGCAAATGGACATTCCCGAGGCGAAGGTACGCAAGGTGCGCAAGATCATGCGGGTGCCGATCTCGCTGGAGACGCCCATTGGCGAGGAGGGGGATTCTCACCTCAGCGACCTCATCGAAGACCACGCTGGAATTTCACCCGCCGAGGCGGTGATGAACGTAAACGTGAAGGAGCGGACTGCACACGTGCTGCGCACTCTCAGTCCGAGGGAAGAAAAAATCATACGAATGCGGTTTGGAATGGAAGACGGCTCGGAGCACACACTGGAAGAGGTTGGCCGAGCGTTCTCCGTCACTCGCGAACGCATTCGCCAAATCGAAGCCAAGGCCCTGCGCAAGCTGCGCCATCCATCGCGCTCCCGCGAACTCAGGTCATTTTTCGATGACGTACGTGAATAAGCAAGCTAGGTGGGCCCACAACCAAGCTTCATACGGCGGACAGGAACTATCCTGCCTTGGCATGCAGCGCTTGGCGTGTAGCTTCGAGGGCGTTGATGAGCGACTCCTTGGGAAGCTTTTCGATGATCGGTTCAATGGCCCATCCCAGTCCAAATGGCACGTCACGCGTCAGCGATATGGCTCGGCATTCAACGACTACCCCGGCATCACGCTCCTCGAATCGCCAATAGGAATACAGGCGCCATAGGAATCCGTAACCGGTGTCAGGCTGCAAGACTCGCTCTTCC
>DASPTU010000029.1:0-18694 GCA_035623255.1 Terriglobales bacterium
CCACAACACGGTGAGCAACAACATCGTGATGAACAACGGCGGAGCCGGAATCGAAGAGTACAGCACGCAGACTGGGCCCAACAACGTGTATCTGAACAATGTGGTGTACAACAACGGCGGAGGCGATATTCAACTCCTCACCGGCACCTCGTCCGGCACCGTGACCCTCACCAGCGCTCAGGCGCAGAACGTAATATTGGATGTTGCAAAGAAATTTGACGAAGCCGATTTGGCAAAACGCACGTTTCGCCGCTTTTAGGGAACCCAACTCTTGAGCACAAATATGGCACTCGCAGGAATCACACGAACTACAGGCTGGAACAACATTGACCGCAGTTGTAGAAGTCTTCTCACCTTGAACAGAAATCGTGAGTATGCGGTCCTCTGCGACATGCTCGCCTTGAAGACTACAGACAGAGTTCTGGATGTCGGAAGTGGCGATGGTTTCTGGACAAAGCGACTGGCCAAGCGATGTGGCGAGGTCGTGGGGGTGGAACCGGATGCTCAATTGCGGGAATACGCCCGGCAACTTAATAGGGCGAAAAACCTGACTTACGTCTGCGCGGCGGCCGAACATCTTCCATTCGAGGATCATAGCTTCGACAAAATCATAAGCATCAGCTGCCTGGAGCATTTTCAGGATCCTTTTAAGGGGCTGCAGGAAATGGCTCGCGTGCTCAAGCCAGGAGGCCGCGTTGCTTTGTCAGTAGATAGCCTCTTGCCGGAGAACTCCGACTCAGAATTTCGTGAATGGCATAAACGCCGGCATTTTGTGACGCGGTATTTCCATGAAAGGGACCTTTGTGACGCACTGCAATCCGTCGGGCTGAACTGTGAGTTTGGGCGCACCGTTCATGTGTTTCGCTCTCGAATTGCGCAGAGCGTTCGGCGGCGATTCATCCGGAGGCCAATCGTCTGGATGCCGTTATTCCCAATCTCGTATTCAATTGTGCGCTGCGCGGATTCACTGTTTGCTCAGACACACGGCCAAATAGTCATCATGACGGCTAGCGCTTCGAGCGCGGAATCGACTCGCGAGAAGAGTTGCTGCAATGCTGGCGCGATGCGTAGCTCACAAGCTTTGATGCAATAGGCCTAAGCCGCAATGAAGATGCACCCTCTACGACGCTGGCTGATCCTCAGCCAATACTATCCTCCCGAAATCGGAGCGCCACAGATACGTCTGCGTTCCCTGGTGCGTGTACTCAAGTCGTTTGGTTTGGATTTGCGGGTTCTAACCGCCATGCCGAACTATCCGGCCGGCAAGACCTTTGAGGGCTATGTCGGGCGCTGGAAGCTTCGGGAAGAGATTGACGGTGTTCCCGTGCAACGCACTTGGGTTTACGCAGGCACCGGGAGGTCGGCAGTAGTGAGGCTGGCAAACTATTTCAGCTTTACGTTCACGTCGCTGATTGCAGCGCTCACCGGGCCGCGACCGGATGTCATGTTTGTGGAATCGCAGCCGCTTTCGCTGGGACTTGTGGCGATCCTCATGAAATGGCTGCGAGGGGTCCCGTATATCTACAACGTGCCCGATCTCCAAGTGGAAGTCGCGGAGCAGATGGGGTTCATACGGAACCGGATTTTATTGCGCGTGGCCAAAGCCCTGGAAGATTTCTTTATCCACCAGGCGTGGAATGTTTCCACCGTCACACACGGCTTTATCGAACACTTCGAACGTCGAGGCCTGCCGCGGACTAAGTTGAGCTTCCTGCCGAACGGCGCTGACATCGACTTTCTGGCTCCTAAACCTGCAAGTGCACGGTTGCTGAACCGCTGGCACCTCCAAGGGAAAAAGATCTTTGTTTACGTTGGCACTCACGCTTATTACCACGGCTTGGAAACTCTGCTGGAAGCAGCAGCTTTGCTGAAGGATCCCGATATCGTTGTACTGATGATTGGCGATGGCCCCGAAAGGGCGCGGCTTCAGAATTTCGCGGCCGACAAGAAACTTGGGAATGTGATTTTCGGGCAATCGCCATACGAAGAGATGGATGAGTTGTACGCGATCGCATATGCCTCCATCGCTACATTGCGCAAGATTGGGGTGGCACAACAGATGCGCCTATCAAAAGTGTTTCCGTCGCTGGCCTGTGGAGTCCCCGTGATTTATTCGGGTGCGGGTGAAGCCGCAGAATTGTTACAGCGGCAGCAATGCGGGGTGGTAGTTGCGCCGGAAGAACCGCAGTTGCTAGCTCTGGAGATGACGCAGTTAGCTAATGACCGTTCACGAAGGGATCATATGGGGCAGGCGGGCCGAAGCCTGGTGGAACGCGAGTACAGCTGGTCGGCGATTGTAAGTCGATGGCTCAGCGAAATCGGCGCTTTGGCTGACGAACAGGCGGTAGCAACAGTCGATTCGCGAACGCGCCCCGCCCGAGAGTGCGTTAGCACATTCGCTCAAGAAGATCAGCCCACCCCCACCACCGAGTAGCGCAGACTTAGTTATCAATGAAAACCTTATTGCTAGTCAGTTACTACTTTCCCCCTCGGCCCCAGGTCGGTGCAGTTCGTCCGGCAGGCTTGGCCAAGTACCTGGGAGAGTTTGGCTGGGACGTCATCGTGTTAACTCCTGAGCTGCCGTCTGGCCAGCGTCCGCCGGTACGGATAGTAGAAACTGGGTATTGTGATGTGCTCGATAAGTGGAGGGCTAGATTCCGCATCGATCCCAAGCGCGGGCTGCATCAACAACTCCACTTGCCGTTGAATTCGAAGATGCGATCGCATCAGCCCCATACCGCTTTCGTGTGGCTTGTCCGATCTTTGCTGTTGTACCCCGACGGCATTAAAGGCTGGCTCCCCTTCGCGGTGAAGGCGGCCAGGAAACTCTTTCGTGAGCAGCCTATCGATGCCTTGGTCACTACCTCGCCACCGATAACGGCGCACTTGATCGGCCATGAGCTGAAAAAAGTGTTTAAGTGTCCCTGGATCGCCGACTTTCGTGACTTGTGGACGCAAAACATCGCGTACTCGCCGAGGATCTTCCTGCCGTTCGAAAAGCGATTGGAGAAGCGCACCCTGAGCAATGCTGACATGCTGGTCGCAGTTTCCGACCCGTGGGCCGATAAGCTGCGGCAGCGTTATCAACCAATTCCAGTTCATACCATAAGTAATGGTTTTGACCCGGACGAATTTGCAGGCGCAAGCCCACGTCTCACGGACGTCTTTTCGATTACGTATACAGGCCAGTTGTATCGGGGCCAGCGCGATCCTAGCCCCTTTCTCGAAGCACTCGGGGAGTTAATCTCCGAGGGAGCTCTGCAACGCAATAAGGTGAAAGTCCGGTTCTTTGGTCCGGCCGAGCCTTGGCTGCCGAAATTGATTTCTGATTACGGCTTGAGCGACGTAATCGCGCTGTGCGGGACGGTTGGCCGGCAGGAAGCCATTCGATATCAACGGGAGTCACAAATTCTGTTGCTTTTGGGCTGGCACGATCGCAGGGAAGTCGGCCAGCATACCGGCAAACTGTTTGAGTATCTCGGGTCGCAGCGTCCGATTCTGGCCGTGGGTGGCGGGCGTGGCGTTCTCACCGAGGTTCTTGAGGCCACGGAAGCGGGTTTGCATGCCTTATCAAAGCAGCAGATCCGCGAATACTTGATCCAGGCCTACGCACAATTCCGGGAAACCGGGGAAGTCAGATATCAGGGAATCGAGTCAGAAATCAACCGTTACACCCACCGTGAGATGTCCAGACAATATGCACAGCTGCTGGACAGCCTTACGCCGAGCCCTGCCGGTATTGACTCACCGATTTACGCGCAGGTGCCGAGATGACGAGTGCAGAGTCTGTAAGCGTCGTCATTCCCACCTATAACCGCGCTGAGGTCGTCGGTGCGGCCATTGAATCAGTCTTGGATCAGACGGTAAAACCCGGAGAGATTCTGGTGGTGGATGATGGGTCGCGAGACAACACCGGGCAGGTCTGTCAAAGGTTTGCCGCTCGGGGAGTTCGCTATATTCGTCAAGAGAATGCAGGAGCTTCTGCGGCACGTAACCTGGGGATTCGTGAAGCGGCGGGCGAGTGGATTGCTTTTCTTGACTCCGATGATCGCTGGGAAACCGAGAAACTGGAAATACAACTTCAGGTTCAAGAGGCCACGGGCGCCGAATGGTCAATTACCGGCTTCAGCGTGGTCGATGCAGCTAATTGTCCGATGCCGCCATCACCGGGATGGAACATATTTGGGTTCATCGCAGATTGTGGTAGCCCGGAGGCGTTTTTCAAGCGGGCCATGCAATCCCTGCAGCTTCCGTGCAGGGGCAGTGATCACCATGTCTGTTATGGTGACACTTACAATTTGTTTTTTCTCGGAAACTTTGCCATGCCTTCAAGCGCAATTGTGAGCAAGAAAGCCCTTCACGCAACCGGTCTGTTTGACGAATCGCTTCGAGTTTCGGAGGACACCGAATTTTTCCATCGGCTAGCATCTTCTGCAGCTGGCGCCGTAGTGATGACACCTCTGCTCCGCTGGCGAACAGGACACAGTGAGCGACAACTGTCTACTAGAAACTCCGACGAGTTAATCGAAACTGCCCTCATCAGCCTGGATCGAGCCTTCCGCTTGCGTGGGGAGCCCTCGTCAACGACCCGGGAAGCTTATCTTCAAGGCAAGGAAAGGCTCTTCGTCAAATTAGCCTACACTCGACTGGCCTTCTATGATGGCGAAGCAGCCCGCAAGACGCTGAAAACTGCCTGGAAAAATGGAGTTCGAATCTCGGCTCCAACCGCGGCGATTTACACCATGAGTATGCTTCCGACGCCCTGCCTAAAGATGATGGGGGCGGGCAAGCGGGTACTTCACGAGAAGTTCGGTCTGTAAAGTTCCAGCAAAAAAGAATCTTCCGCACTACGATGACAATTCAAAACCTCAGCACAAAGGTGGCCCGGGTGATTTCAAGGCCCGGGCAAATCGTCACAACCAGCCGCGCCCGCCTTTTTCCAAAAGACGAAACCGCAGCACGTATCGCCGGCTGGAAATACGGCAGTCTGCCTCGGAAGCCGATAACCGAGTTGTTTCCTGAAATCCGGAACATCGATGTTTCCATAATGCGCGCATATGATCGCGTTCTGAACTCCTCGATGGAAGCCGAGGAGGTTGTAGCTTTGTGTGCTATCGCCAAGTTGGTCAAAGCGAAAAAGTTAATCGAGATTGGCACATATGACGGAAACACAACATTGAATCTTGCAGCCAATACCCCTGAAGATGCTGTTATTACGACCGTGGATTTGCCACTCGATTGGCAAGGTGAGCTTGCGCTTGCAACACCTGATTCTGCAGTCAACGTAAGCGATCGAACTCGAGTGGGGTCGCAATACCAAAACACGGCCTACGCTCATAAGATTAGCCAAGTGCTTGCAGATTCTGCGACATTGAATTGGGCAGGTTTACCCGGGCCTTTCGATTTCGCTTTTATCGATGGATGTCACCACTACGACTATGTCAAAAGCGATACTGACAACGTGTTGCGCAATCTGAGGTCGACCGCCATTGTGGCGTGGCACGACTACGGCTATATCGAGGACGTAAGCAAAGTCGTGGACGAAGCTGCAAAACGAATTCCGGTGGCCGCCATTCTAGGTACCAGGATCGCGGTTGGGTTCGTCGGTGGGTCTCAACCAAACAGCAACTCTCCATCTGATTAAAGTCGTTGAATGCTGGTGAAATCCAAACGTGTTATCGCGATTTCGAGACGGATGCGTCAGTGAAGAGCACAACATGACCCTGTCTCCCAAGACTGTTGGAGTCGGATTGATTTGCGGGTCAGGGCTACCTCGCCTGCTGCACTCCTGGGTTTATCCCAGCCAGGTTGGAATTCTTATGTACCACGCGGTGATACGCGAACCTTTGCCAGTGCCGGATTGGTGCTTTCTGGCAGAGGACGCTTTTCGCCAGCAAATCGCCTACGTGCAGGAGCACTTTCGAGTGGTATCGCTCTCTGAGGCCGTGGAAAGGCTGGCGGCAGGCTCGGTCGAAGAGCCGACGATGGCCATTACTTTTGATGACGGCTACGAAAATAATTTCAGTGTGGCGCTGCCCATCCTGAACGAATACCAATGTCCCGCGACGATATTTCTAGCGACTGCATATACTGGCACGCCTCGAACTACATGGTGGTGCCGGCTGAACCGTGCACTGGCACTGACGAAAGCCTCGCATCTCGAGTGGGAAGGCATGCATTTTGGGTTGGAGGATCGGCAGCAAAAGGCTGGTGCCAGCGCTAGTCTCCAAAGTGTTCTGAAGAGCCGTCACCCGTATTCGATCGACGGCTTGGTGGATGACATCTGTGGTCAATTGGGAGTGGATCCTTCGCAACCAGTGGCAGAGAACTCGCCCTACCAGATGCTGGGAGCCGAGCGGATTGGCGAGATGGTAAACACGGAGATGATCGAATTCGGCGCCCATACGCATACGCACACCATTCTTAGCCTGCTCTCTCCCGAAGATCAGCGAAACGAAATTCTCGGGTCAGTTGATGCCGTGCGACAGTTGACAGGTCGGGCCTGCAAGCTGTTCGCGTATCCGAACGGCGGAACTGGCGACTACAACCAAAATAGCATTGAGCTCCTCAAATCCGCCGGTGTCACCGTTGCAGTTTCAGGAATCGGGGGGCCTAACACGGGCGAGACCTCGACTATGGAGATGCGCCGTTACACGGTTGGGGCAGACCTGGATTTTATGAGTTTCAGAATGCGCGCGCATCATCTTACGTATCACATGAAGGGCCTCGGCTTATCAAGGAATTGACCTGATGAACTCCGGCAACAAATTGCAGCGAGTTCTGGTCACGGATGCGCACGAGCTTGCCGGGCTGGCGACGGTGCGTTCCCTCGGTCGCGCAGGTTACCGGGTTATTGCAGGTTACGCCGGCGATCACGGGCGTCCAGCGGTTGCGTCTTCGCGCTACTGTAGGGAAACGGTTGAACACCCAAACGCCTGGACTAACCCCGCGCTGTTCCGCAGTTGGCTGCAGGATTTCCAGAGCAAGTGCGACATCATATTGCCAATTTCAGAAGCTGCACTGGTTGGAGTGGCTCGGCTGCGCAGTGAATTCGGAGGACGGAAATTGCTCATCCTGCCGGATGACGCATCACTGCAAGTGACTCTCAGTAAATATCGGGCAAACAGGAAGGCGATGGAACTGGGAATCGCCTGCCCGCGGACAGTCTTTATTCGTGGGAATGATGGTGAGCAGCAGTGGAATGATGATCTATCTGCACTGAGATTTCCGATTGTCATAAAAACTGACAACCACTTCACCGAAGACGGACAATACAAAAAGGGCAGAGCCACGATTGCCACCAATGCGGATGAAGCGAACGAAGTGGTGGCGCGCCTGCGACCTTCGCGCGAGGCCGCGCTAGCGCAGGAGTGGGTGCCGGGCTACGGAGCAGGCGCTTTTTTATTGCGTTCGGGAGAGCGGATCCAGTTGGTCTTCTCACATAAACGTCTACACGAGGTTCCGTATTCTGGCGGATATTCCTCACTTCGGCAGAGTACGTATGACCGGGAGTGTTTGGATTTGGGAGCAAAACTACTCGAAAGCATCGGCTACAACGGTGCGGCAATGGTGGAATTTCGCCGAAATCCGGCCCATGGAGCGACATACTTTCTCGAAGTAAATGGCCGGCTATGGGGCTCACTGGCGCTGGCGCTGCATGCTGGTGTGGATTTTCCCCTGGCGTTATTAGAATCGTCGTTGTCTGATCTCTCGAGCCACCAAAGACCGGCCTCGTACAAAATAGGGTTAAAGTGCCGGAACATCTTTCCAGGAGAGCTGGGACACCTGCACTCGGTCTTTGTCCCGGGAAACTCGGCCAAGGTGGCTCCGCCTCCTTCCAAAACGAAGGCGCTGTTAACGTTCTTTGGATTATCGCTCAATCCAGGAATTCGCCACGATTATTTCTGGTGGACTGATCCTCTGCCGGGGTTTGTCCAGTCTTGGAGAACGCTGCGGCACTCCTTCTGGTCGCTGCTTCGATACGGCCGCCGTGCTGCGGCATCTCAAAAGTGCACAGAGGACCTGTCTTCCTTGGTTCACAGCCGTTAGTCAGAAGCGAAATCAATCCTTTTGAGCTGTTAACTTAAGAAAAAATATGGCAACTGATCTGGTAGTCGATCCATCCGCAACTGTCGGGCAAGAGTCGAAGACCGGCCGGTCTTCGGGGTGTCGTTTCTGCGGCACCGCTCTGCATCACACGTTCGTCGATCTCGGTATGTCGCCGCTCTGCGAGAGCTATGTCAGCTCCGAGCAACTCAACCAAATGGAGGCGTTTTATCCACTGCACGTCTACGTGTGCGAGCGGTGTTTCCTGGTGCAGCTCCAGGAGTACGTCAGCCCCGAAGCGATCTTCACAGACTACGCCTACTTCTCGTCATACTCCGACAGCTGGTTGCGGCACGCGAGCAAGTACGTGGATGAGATGGTGCGCCGGTTCGGCTACAACGACAGAAGCTACGTAGTGGAGCTGGCCAGCAACGATGGCTACCTCCTGCAGTATTTTGTGAAAAAGGGAATTCCGTGCCTGGGAATTGAACCTGCAATTAATGTTGCTCAGGCGGCTGTGGAGAAGGGCGTTCCGACGCTCACCAAATTTTTCGGTGAGCAGACTGCCCGGGAGCTGGCTGCAGAGGGCAAGCTGGCGGATTTGATCCTCGCAAACAATGCCCTGGCTCAGGTGCCTGACGTCAACGACTTTGTTAAGGGAATGAAAATTCTGTTGGCGCCGGAGGGCGTGGTTACGGTCGAGTTCCCGCATCTGATACCGCTGATGGAGGAGAATCAGTTCGACACGATCTATCACGAACACTTTTCCTACTTCTCGTTCATCACCGCAGAAAAGATCTTTGCTGCACAAGGGCTGGTACTTTTCGATGTCGAGGAACTTCCGACGCATGGAGGGTCCCTGCGAATTTTTGCCCGCCATGCGGAGGATGACTCCAAGCCGGTGAGCTCTCGTGCGCATGAGCTTAAGCAGCGCGAGATAGCAGCCGGGCTTACGCGGCTGGAAACCTATGCGCATTTCGCCGACCGCGTTAAAGAAACCAAACGCAAGTTGCTGGAGTTTCTGATCCGAGCCAAGCGGGAAGGCAAGTCCGTGGCCGGTTACGGCGCGCCGGGAAAGGGTAATACGCTTCTCAACTACTGCGGCATTCGGAGTGATTTCCTCGACTACACCGTCGATCGCAATCCTTACAAACAGGGCAAGTTTCTGCCGGGCACGCACATTCCGATCTTGCATCCTGACAAGATCCGCGAAACCAAGCCGGATTACATACTGATTCTGCCCTGGAACTTGAAGAAAGAGATCGGGCAGCAGTTGTCATACGTAGCCGAGTGGGGTGGCAAGCTGGTGGTTCCCATACCCGAGGTGGAGATACTCGCGTGATCTTCCGCGAGACCAGACTGGCAGGCGCATTCGTGATCGAACCCGAAAAGCTGGAGGATGATCGCGGTTTTTTTGCTCGTTCCTGGTGTGAGAGGGAATTCGCGGAGCACAAGCTTAACCCCCGAATCGCGCAATGCAATATTTCGCGGAACAAGAGGAAGGGAACTCTGCGGGGGATGCATTATCAGGTAGCGCCGCACACTGAGGCCAAACTGGTTCGCTGCACCCAAGGCGCAATTTTCGACGTCATTATTGACCTGCGAGCTGGTTCGCCGACGTTCAAGCAGCACCTCGCGGAGACCTTGACGGCGCAGAACCATAAGATGTTGTATGTGCCCGAAGGCATGGCGCACGGGTTTCAGTCCCTTGAGGACAACAGCGAAGTGTTCTACCAGATCTCTGAATTTTATGCGCCGCAGTATGCCCGTGGAGTGCGGTGGAACGATCCGGCATTCGGCATCTCGTGGCCGATAACCGATCCGATTATGCTGGAACGCGACAGAAATTACCCTGATTTCACCAGCTAATGTCCGACAAAATCCTCAACGCGCGTGATGTGGCTGAAGTAAAACCAAATACGGGGAACTCCGGCCGGAGTGCTGCGTCGGCGCAGGTAAGCGTCGGTCTTCCTGTGTTCAACGGAGAGCAATTTTTGGAGCAATGCGTCGATTCGATTTTGCGGCAGACGCATCGGAATTTTGAGCTGATCATCTCTGACAACGCTTCTACTGACCGCACTGAGAGCATCTGCAGGCGTTATGCGGAACGGGATTTTCGCATTCGTTATGAACGGCAGCCGCGAAACCGCGGAGTGACCTGGAATTTCCGCCACGTCGCGCTGCTCGCTCAGGGCGGATATTTCTTGTGGATGGCCCACGACGATTATCTTGCGCCCGAATACATCGAGCGATGCCTTGAGTTCATCGAGAAAAGTCCCGGGTCCGTGCTTTGTTACAGCAAAGGGATCGAAGTCGATGAAGACGGCAGACAGCTAGGACAAAAGGAGCAGGTGCTGAATGCCGACGGCCCGGTAGCATACGAGCGCTTCCGAGAGCTGATCCGCATGGAACACAATTGTGAGTCGATTTTTGGGCTGATTCGGACTGACGTGCTGAAGAAAACCTCGATTCATGGGGATTTTCCTGATTCTGATCGGTGCGTGCTTGCCGAGCTTGCGCTCTACGGAAATTTCGCCAAACTTCCGGAGTATCTTTTCTTCCACCGTGAGCACTCGCGGCGCGTCACAAAGCAATTTCCAACCCGGCAAGAGCGGATGTTGCGGCTGAACCCTGAACGCAATCTTCGAGTGGTGTTTCCGCATTTTCGGCAGTTGCGGGAGTATGCCGCGGCTATTCATCGCTCGCCGCTGGCATTAAAAGAGCGCTGGATGTGTTATTTGCAATTGCTTCGCTGGTCCTGGACCTACAGGTCTCGGTTGATGGCTGATGTTTTCTACGCATTCGCACGGCTGACGAAACCACTGCGCGACTGGTTCAAGCGTTCTTCTCACGGAACTCACGATGTCCCCGCTTGAGTTGATGGCGATGATTGGAACGACACTAAACATATCCGAGATTCAGCAGCAAACGGACAAGGAATCCCTTGGCCGCGAGATGCACGCTCTCGCAGCAGAGCTTTATCCCGTGTGCCGCAGCATCACCGGCGATGGTTTTCGCCGAACGATGCAGCGAATACGCCAGGAAATCCCGCTGCAAGTGCACGAGGTGCCGAGCGGCACAAGAGTGTTCGATTGGACTGTGCCGAAAGAGTGGAATATTCGTGACGCTTACGTCAAGAATTCCCGCGGCGAGCGCGTGATCGACTTCCAAAAGCACAATTTGCACGTTGTGAACTACAGTGTGCCAATGCGCCGTAGGATGTCGTTACAAGAATTGAAACCGCATCTCCATACGCTGCCGGAGCAGCCGACCCTGATTCCGTATCGCACTTCGTACTACAACGAGAACTGGGGGTTCTGTCTGTCGCACGAGGATTTCTTAAGAATGGAAGACGGCGAGTACGACGTGGAGATTGATTCCACCCTGGAGCCCGGCCATCTCACGTTTGGGGAATACTTGATTCGGGGGGAAAGTCCCGAGGAGATTCTGGTTTCTTGCCACTCCTGTCATCCTTCGTTGTGCAACGACAATTTGTCCGGGGTTGCGGTCGCGACCTTTCTGGCCAAGCAATTGAAGGGAGCCGCGCTGCGGTTCTCATATCGGTTTCTTTTCATCCCGGGCACGATCGGTTCGATTACGTGGCTGTGTTTGAACGAGGAACGGATTCCGCAGATACAGCATGGGCTAGTCCTGACTTGCGTGGGAGACCGTGGCGGGCTGACCTATAAGAAGAGCCGACGCGGAAATGCCGAGATTGACCGTGCCGCTGCCCACGTCCTGAGACACTCGGGTCAGCATCACGAGATTCAGGAATTCTCACCTTATGGCTATGATGAACGCCAATACTGCTCGCCGGCGTTTAATCTGGCTGTCGGTTGCCTGATGCGCACGCCGCACGGCCGTTTCCCGGAGTATCACACCTCCGCGGACAACCTGGATTTTGTCACACCAGAATCGCTGGCAGACACCTTGTACCAGTGCCTCTCGATTTTTTCTGTGCTAGAGAATAACGCGCTTTATCTGAACCGCAATCCGAAATGCGAACCTCAGTTGGGAAAGCGCGGACTGTACTCTGCGATGGGCGGATCGGACATCAAACAGCTTGAGCTTGCGATGCTGTGGGTGCTCAATTTATCTGATGGAAATTTCCGGTTGCTGGATATTGCCGAGCGATCCGGGCTGCGCTTTGATGTGATCAAGCGCGCTGCAGACCTTCTTGAAAAACACGGCCTGCTGGAAGAGCTTAAAGGCGCGACTGAATCCGCCAAACTTGAACAGCAAGTTGCCTCGTCAAATCAGTGAACAGATTTGCAGAGATTTCGGTGTTACTAACTGGGGCCAGCGGCTTCATCGGGTCGCATCTGTGTCGGCAATTGCTTTCGGAGGGCGCGCGAGTTCATGCTGTCTCGCGTCAGCCGCGAAGATCGAACCATGAGAACCTGCAATGGTGGCAAGTCGATCTGGCGGACTCTAAATCAGTGCAAGAGTTATGGAATAAAACTCAGCCCGACCTGGTTTTTCATCTGGCGAGCCATGTTGCCGGTGCACGCGAATTGTCCAAGGTTCTGCCGACCTTCTATGACAACCTTGCCAGCACGGTTCATCTGTTGACGTGCGCGAGTGAGAGCGGTTGCCGGCGGATTGTGATTGCGAATTCTTCGGAAGAGCCGCTGGAACTGGACGGCATCACGGTTCCTTGTTCTCCGTATGCGGCTGCGAAGTGGTCGGCCAGCGCGTATGGGCGCATGTTTCACGCATTGTTTCAAACGCCAGTCGTGATGCCGCGAATTTTCATGACGTACGGGCCGGACCAGAGAGATGAAAATAAGTTGGTTCCCTACGTCATCTGCTCGTTACTGCGGGGAGAGGCCCCGAAGGTCAGCAATGGAACTCGGCTGGCCGATTGGATCTTTGTCGAAGATGTAGTCGAAGGCCTGCTGTTGGCGTCGATCACGCCCGAAATAGAGGGAATCGCGTTCGACTTGGGATCGGGCAGCTTAGTTTCAGTGCGTCAGATCGTGGAAGAGATTGCTGACATCCTGCAAGCCGGCATTTTTCCCCGGTTTGGCGCGATCCCGGACCGTCCGCTGGAGCAACAGCGAGCAGCCGATACAGCGTTCGGTAAGGAGCGATTAGCGTGGGAACCGCGTACAACGCTTCGCGTCGGCCTTGAGGCCACGATCGCCTGGTATCGCGAGCGGAAGTCCGCGCTGGTGGCACATTCGTGATCTTCATTCCGATTTTTGCGCGACGGAGGGCCAGAGTATGAAAGTCGTTTTGTTCTGCGGTGGATTGGGCATGAGACTGCGGAATGATTCCGAACAATTGCCCAAGCCCATGGTGCACATTGGCTACCGGCCAATTTTGTGGCATGTCATGAAGTACTATGCGCACTATGGGCACAAGGACTTCGTTCTCTGTCTCGGCTACAAGGCAGACGTCATCAAGAATTACTTCTTGAATTACAACGAGTGTCTGACCAACGACTTCATTCTGGCGGAAGGCGGCAAGAACGTAACCCTACTCAACAGCGATATTCATGATTGGCGCATCACTTTTGCCGACACGGGCATTACCTCAAATATCGGACAGCGGCTCAAGGCCGTTGAACCCTACCTGCAGGGGGAGGACGTTTTTCTGGCCAACTACGTGGATGGTTTGAGCGACCTTGCTCTCCCGACCTACATCGAGCATTTCCTCGAGCGGCGCAAGATTGGCAGTTTCCTTTGCGTGAAACCTTCCCAGAGTTTCCATGTTGTCTCCGTCAACGGAGAGGACCTTGTGAATGACATTCAGCATGTCAGTGAAACCGGAATGTGGATGAACGGCGGCTATTTCATCTTTCGCAAACAAATTTTCGACTATCTGCATGAAGGTGAAGAGCTGGTGATGGAGCCGTTCAAGCGGCTGATCGCAGCCAATCAACTCATTGGCTATAGGCACCATGGTTTCTGGGCTTGCATGGATACCTTCAAAGAGAAACAGCAACTGGAAGATCTCTACATCCGTGGCGACGCTCCATGGGAAGTCTGGAAGACGGCTGCCGACGAAAGGGTTGAGACTTTCCATGCTTAAGGCACAGCTGGCAAAGCCGGCTGGTTCGGTTCGGCAGATCCTCTGTTTGGGAGCCCACTGCGATGATATTGAGATCGGTTGCGGCGGCACGATATTGCGCTGGCTCGAAGAGCAGCCGCAGACGGCCGTTTACTGGGTAGTTTTCTCCTCGGGCCCGGGACGCCGGGAGGAGGCCCAGGCAAGCGCCATGGCATTCCTGCAAAAGGCGCAATGCAAGAATGTGATGATTAAGGATTTCAGAGACGGTTTCTTACCGTATGTCGGCAAAGAGGTAAAAGAGTGTTTCGAAGATCTGAAGCAGAAGACCTCGCCGGACATCATCTTCACGCACTACCGGGATGACCTTCATCAGGACCACCGCCTGGTTTCCGAACTGACCTGGAATACCTGGCGCGATCACTTGATTCTGGAATACGAAATTCCGAAGTACGACGGCGACTTCGGCAGCCCGAATTGTTTCGTGGAATTGGATGAGTCATTGTGCCGGCGAAAGTCGGACTACCTGCTTGAGCATTTTCCTTCGCAGCGAAACAAGCACTGGTTTTCTGAGGAAACATTTCAAGCGCTACTTCGGCTGCGAGGGATGGAATGCCATTCCGCTACTACCTTCGCGGAAGGCTTCTACTCGCGCAAACTCGTTCTCAGTTAGGTTGCTGTAGGCCTTCCCCCAAAACAAATCTGCATCGTCGCAAGGAGATTTTGGATGAAAGTATTGGTCACGGGTCATCATGGTTACATCGGTTCGGTGATGGTGCCTTTTCTGCTGGCTGCCGGGCACGAGGTCGTTGGGTTGGACAATTTTCTATTCGAAGGTTGCAACCTGGGCGAGGATTCTTGTCCGGTACCTGCTTTACGCAAGGACATCCGCGACGTCGAAGAGAAGGACCTGCGAGGCTTTGATGCGGTAATTCATCTGGCTGCCCTTTCCAATGATCCTCTGGGAAATCTGAATCCCGAAAGCACACTTGAGATCAATCATCGGGCCTCCGTGCACTTGGCCCGACTGGCGCGGGAAGCCGGAGTACCGCGATTCCTGTACGCCTCCTCGTGCAGCCTGTACGGCGTTTCTGGGGGAGACCAGATGCTGACAGAATCTGCCGCCTTCAATCCAATCACGGCATACGGCGTCTCGAAAGTGAAGAGCGAAGAGGACATCGCGAAATTGGCCAATAACAGTTTCAGCCCGACCTATCTGCGCAACGCGACTGCCTACGGTATGTCACCTCGGTTGCGCGCAGATGTGGTTGTCAACAACCTGGTGGGTTTTGCCTACACGACCGGGGAAGTTCTTATTCAGAGCGACGGTACGCCGTGGCGGCCACTGGTTCACATCGAAGACATCAGCCGCGCGTTTCTTGCGGTTCTGGAGTCCCCACGCGAGAAGGTACATAACCAGGCATTCAACGTCGGGCGCAACCAGGAGAATTACCAGATTCGTGAAATCGCTGATATGGTGCGCGAGATCGTTCCCAACTCGAAAGTGGAATATGCCAAGGGCGGTGGGCCTGATCCGCGCTGCTATCGCGTAGATTGCGGCAAAATTTCCAAAGTCTTGCCACAGTTCGAGCCAATCTGGACGGTACGACGGGGAATTGAGGAACTCTACGGTGCATTCCGCAAATGTCAACTCAGCCGGGAGGAGTTTCTGGGAACGAAGTATCTGCGCATTAAACGCATTACGCAGCTACAGGAGCAAGGCCGCCTCAATGCCGATCTGCGCTGGACATGTGACCACGTCGGGATGGGTACAGGCAGCGGATCGCATCGCGAAGCGTCACAGGCTTAATCTCAGCTCGATCTGCAATCAATTTCTTCGAATGTATGGCTCCTAAACGAGCAGCACAAAACGTTTTGGCGAACTGGGTGGCCCTCGCCGTGTCCACGCTCGTCGGGTTGTTCCTTGCACCCTTCATTGTTCACCATCTCGGGAACATAGCGTATGGCGTGTGGATTCTGGTTACCTCGCTCACCGCGTACATGAGTCTGCTTGACCTCGGCCTGCGGGGCGCGGTGACGAGGTTTGTTTCAAAAGGGAAGACGCAGGGGAATCATGAGGAATCGAGCGAGGCGATCTCTGCGGCGCTTTGGATTCGGCGCTGGATCAGCGTGGCCTTGGTGCTCTCCAGCCTTGTATTTGCGGCCATGTTCCCGCGCATCTTCTCCGTTCCCAGCAGCCTGCAGCATGCTGCGCGCATGGCCATCGTGGCGACCGCGCTCACCGTCGCAGTCAACCTTTGGTGCGGCGTATTCGGAGGTGTTCTCGCAGCCTTGCAACGGTTCGACCTGCTGAGCGCCGTCGCTATGACCCAAACGGCTTTGCGGGCTGCGGGCATCGTATGGTTGCTGCGGAACGGGTATGGCATTCTGGCTCTGGCGTCTTGGGATTTAGTAATCGCGATCGTTGCCAATGCGCTCTACATTCTTTTCGCCTTCAAGAA
Source organism: Terriglobales bacterium (assembly GCA_035623255.1). GTDB lineage: Bacteria > Acidobacteriota > Terriglobia > Terriglobales > Acidobacteriaceae > JAFAGX01. The sequence continues at coordinate 16,521 of DASPTU010000029.1, forward strand.
CTACCCCGAATTGCGGATCACATTTGGAAGGCCGTCACGGCCGGTTCTGCGCAAAGTCTGGAATTATAGCTTTTGGGCTTTTGTCATCAACCTTGCTGCGCAGGTGGTGTATTACAGCGACAACTTAGTGGTTGGTGCGTTTACCTCTGCCGCCGCGGTGACTTTCTATGCGATCGGAGGAATGCTGATTGCCTACGCCCGTCAGGTGGTCACATCGCTGACCACGACGTTTGGCCCCATGGCGAGCACATTTGAAGCGGAGGGCAGTTATCACAATTTACGGAGATTGTTGATTCAGGGTACCCGGGCTGCGTTGATTGTCTCGCTGCCGATTGAGTTGGCTTTGTTCCTGCGGGGACCGACTTTCATCGGAATCTGGATGGGGCCCCAGTATGCTCAGCCCTCGGGAGCGGTGCTGCGCATCCTGTTGCTCTCGCTGATTGCATGCACGGGGAGCGCGGCGAGCGGGGGAATCGTATATGGCATGGAGAAGCACCGGACCGCAGCGATCTGGGCAATTTTCGAGGGAATCGCGAATCTGAGTTTGAGCATTATTTTGGTTCGTCGCATCGGTATCACGGGTGTTGCCTGGGGTACTGCCATCCCCAGCCTCTTCGTCGAGTGCGTGCTGTGGCCGCCGTACGTTTCCCGTCTGGTTGAGATTCCGATGTGGGAGTATGTTTGGCAGACCTGGATCCGCACCTCGATTGCGGCTGTGCCATTTTGTATCGCCTGTTACTTAACAGAGCGTTACTGGCCCGTCAGAAGTCTCCCTGTTTTCTTTTTGCAGATCGCCGCGGTTCTGCCGGTGTTTCCTCTGGCATTGGCTCTGGTGTATAGGAGCGAGCTTACGAATTACCTGCGAGCGCGATTCTCAAGACCAACATCCTTGAAGCTGAGCAATGAATACCAATCTTCAACCACCAGCGTTCAGTGATATCGGCATCATCGCTTTAGTGCCGGACCGCTGGGGCGAACAATGGCAAGCGCGGCATCGCATAGCACCGCGGTTAGCGCGATATTTCCAAGTTGTGTGGATGGACTATCCAATTCAACGCCAGGAGATCATTCCGGCGCTTTTTGGATCGCACCGAGCGGTAGATGGCAGCGGCTTACCTGCCGCGCTACATGTCTACCACCCGGGCCCATGGTTGCCCCGTCTTGGACGTCCAGCTTGGCTTGGCCGTTGGACGTCGCTTCGAAGGCTGCAGCATGTGCGCAATCTACTGCTGGCACAGGGGTGCTCCAAGATTGTGTTGTACCTGTGGCGGCCAGAGTTTGCGCCGGCGCTCAGCCAGGTACCCCATGAATTGGGTTGCTATCACATCGACGATGAGTATTCGTTCTCTGAAGTCGAAATTGATTGCGATAACAACGAAATTGATCTCATCCGATCGGTTGGGCAGGTCTTCATTCATTCTCCTGCCATGATGGAGAAGAAAGGCGGGTTCAATCCGAACACGGAATTCGTGCCAAACGGGGTCGATTATCAAAAGTATGCAACTCCCGTCCCCGAGCCTCAGGAGTTCGCCCGGATTCCTCATCCGCGAGTCGGGTATGTCGGCACCTTGAAGAAGATGCTCGATTGGCCGTTGCTGCTTGAGCTCGCCCGGCAGCATCCTGAATGGTCGTTTGTTTTTGTCGGCAATGTGGCATCACACGAGGAGCTTCCTGAGATTCTGTCGGCACTGGCTCAATATCGGAACGTGCACATGCTTCCCGGTAAACCGGCCCAGATACTGCCGGCTTACGTGCAACACTGCGATGTTTGCATCCTGCCCTACCGTGTCGACGATTACACCAAGTACATCTATCCGCTGAAATTGCATGAATGTCTTGCCAGCGGACGGCCAGTTGTGGGGTCGCACATTCCGGCAATTGAAGCCTTCGAGGGCACCGTACTTCTGGCCGGTAACGCACAGGAGTGGTCCAGCGCGATTCAGAGAGCCCTTTCGCCGATCGAAAATGCGCCGCGCCATTGTGAGGCTCGCCGCGGCGTGGCGCGTTTGCACGACTGGGATGTGCTGGTGGAGAAGATCGCAATGATCGTCGCGCGCAGGCTCGGATATTCGCTTCCGGAGAGCCCGCCACCCGTGGATGAAGGATTGAGATTGGAGAACGTATTTCGAGCAGGTTCGTAGTTTGGTATTACCAGAATTCAACAGGAGTAAGGG
>DASPTU010000030.1:0-33500 GCA_035623255.1 Terriglobales bacterium
TTCGCGTCATCCATCAGATCGTGTTCCCCGGGGTACAGCATGCCTGGTTTGATGATCCGTCCGTTGATCCGGCCGCGAGCATTACGCAACAGGCGCTAGAGGCGAGATGCGACGCTTGCGTAGAGACTCTTCAACTGTGGACTGAAGCTTTCGGGGCTGAGGCCGGAAACATGGCGTTGCGAATCCTGCCCTTTGGCGGTGTTTACGTCGCGGGAGGAATTGCCCTGAAGATCTTGCCAAAGATGAAGGACGGGACGTTTGTGCGCATCTTCCGCGATAAAGCTAAGCTTAGCAGTGAACTGGCACGCATTCCGATTTATGTTGTATTGAATGAAGACGCACCCGTACTAGGAGCGGCCTACGAGGCGTTGGCGACCAACCAATCCTAGAACGAGAGAGGTGTGGGCTACGGATGTTATCCAAGCGGATATAGGGAACTGAGCGGGAGGGCCTTCTGCCGCTTGAGTGAAGTGATCCGCCAGACATCTGGCTCGGTCTTTGTCGCGCGGCGGAGGAACGGGCGGACTTCGAACGTGCAGTGAGCGAGTATGAGAAGCTCGTCGCCGCCCATCCTTCCGAGCGGGAGCCGCTGGTCGCGCAGCTTTGCGTTGCTCGAATCTGCCTCAAACGATTGAGCCGCCCGCAGGATGCGTTGAAATTCTATGAGATGGCGTCAGCCTCGGCAGTACCGCACCTCGACTTAGAGAAGGACATCGAATCGGGAGTTCGTGAGGCCAGAAACGCACTGTTGCAGAGTACGCTGCTTTCCGTCAGGACGGCCTCCACCACGAACTGAGACGGCCAAACCACACCTGAAGGCCAGCGGGTAACCTACTAGTCCAGTCGAGACACCACCTCTGACCCTCCCTGTCCTACTCTCCTAACCCCCTGATTCCCCGGTAGTTATCCCAATAGCTATTCCCCTCAGATTCCTACGAATGTTCTGCGCAGTCATAACATTCTATGGTATTACACTTGATGTATTTGACATTCTTTGACATTAACCGACTGCCGCGAGATAATCTAGGAAAGGAGACTCCCATGACTGTGAAACGTCGCGGCAGACTGCGGACGAAGGAAGAGACCGAGATGCTCACCGTCAGGCTCAAGATTCCGACGGTGAAACGGCTTCAAGAAATCAGTCAGAGTAAGGATGTGCCGGTCGCTTGGATCATGCGCCGGGCGATTGAGTTTGTACTTAACGATGCAGAACGAATCGATGGACTCTGGAGGGAAGAACGATGAAATGGCTCACACGTGAAGAGATGACCCGTGTGCTCGATGCGGCCAAGGCAGCGAGCGAGCGCGACTGGTTGCTCCTACTGATTAGTTATCAGCATGGACTCAGAGTGTCGGAGACCGTCGCATTAACTGCGGCGAACATCGTGGATGGACACTTGCTGCTCCAGCACCTCAAAGGCAGCAAGGCGATCATTCACCCCCTGCTGGAAAACGAACGTGAACCGTTACAGCGGCTCGCGTCTTCGACGACCGGCAGGCTTTTTCTGATGTGCCGCCGCCATGCGTTACGGTTGTTCAAGAAGTATGCAGCGTTGGCAGGCGTGCCGTCGTTCAAGACCTTTCATTCGCTCCGTCACTCGTGCGCTGTGCACGGGCTGAAGGGTGGGATGACACTGCCACAGGTGCAGAAGTACTTAGGGCACCGGTCGGGAGCTTCAAGTCTTATCTATTTAGAAGCCGATGAATCGGAATCGGCGGCGGCCTTCGCAAAAGCGTTGGCATAACACCGAGCCCGTCACCGGCGGACACCGGCGGCGGGCTCATGACTCAACCAAACAACGGAGGCATCCGATGAGTGATCAAGTCAGTTCTATCCTACCGCCCGCTCGCCAGTCTGACGAGCGAATTCAACAGACTTTCATCGAGTATGTGCTGCGCTGGTTAGCTGCATTCGACCGTGCGCGTGCCAGCGGGCCGAACAAGCGCGAGAAAAGCTGATGAAACAATTCGCGTTAATTTGGTTCGCCGTGATGTTCATTGTCGGCGCAGTCGAGGCAGCACGCGCTGATTCGTTCGCGGGGACGTTGGTTCTGCTGGTCTGTGCTGTTCTGGCTATAAAAGCCTGCAGATCGCTGTGACGCAGCCAGATGTTCTCGCCTATCGGAGGGGCAAGCGATGAGATGCAAACCTGAGAGTTTCATCGAATACAACGGTCGCTGCTGGGTGCATGACTGCGTGATGATCGACGGTTGTCCAGAGTGCACGCGGGAGTTAGAAGAGTATCCGATACTTCGCGCAATGCGAAGATTCCGCATCCCAGAGACGCCAGAGAACTACATGAGATTTCTGGACACGGACGCAGATGAATCACGGGTGCCGCCCTGGTTGCGATTGGACCGGACGTCACCCAACTCAAACGGAAACTCAACTAGGAGGAAGCATGGAAGACGCAAGAGTTGAAGTCGTCGTAAAGAAGCGCAACGTGGTCGCTTCTGCGGAGGTCAAACGATTGGCCGAACTGTACATCAAAGCGTTTGTCGCGGACGCCCGGCTGCGCGAAGAGCGTGGACAGGCTGCCCGGCTGGCGGCGGACAAGAAGCAGTAATCCAGCCCTCCCCCACTTCAATCTAGCGGTCCCCGAAACAGGAATAGAGCAGTTGTGACCTAAGTAACTTTGAAGAGCGCATTCCCTTGCGCTACGGTCACGACAGAGCAGTTCCTGCCCGGAACAGCCCGGCCTGAGGTTTTAGGCCAACCCTCAGATAACACGGGGAATCCCCAAAATGAAATTCAACAAGCTTGCTTGGTGCTTGGGGCTGCTGTTTGCCGCAAGCGCCTGCCTGGCACAGGTGAACCCCGTGCCCCTGATAAATCAGCCGCTTGTACCTGCTGCAATCGCACCAGGCGGGTCGGACTTCATACTCACTGTCAACGGGACAGGGTTTGTGCCAGGATCTGTGGTTTTCTGGAACGGCAGCCCACGTAAAACCACGTTCATTAGCGGTTCTCGTTTGACTGCAGCGATTCGAGCCTCAGATATCGCGACGGACGGTACAGCATTCGTTACGGTCGCGAGTCCGAGCCCGGGCGGTGGTAATTCAAACGTAGAATTTTTTCAAATCACAAATCCACAGTCCTCCATTTCCTTCAACATGACCGATTACACAGTCGGTCATGCCCCTGAATTCCTTGTCACCGCCGATTTTAACGGCGACGGTACATTGGACCTGGCGACCTCCAACATTTCAGACAATACGGTCTCAATCCTCTTAGGACGAGGGGACGGTACTTTCCAATTACCAACCACTTATCAGGCAGGAGGAGAACCTATTACCATAGCCGCAGCCGACTTTAATAACGACGGCAAGGCAGACCTTGCTGTAGTCAACTATTGTCCTGGGTTCCCACTCTGCGGCCCTGCGACTGTATCGATTTTCATTGGGACCGGCGACGGTACATTCCAGCCTCAAATGACTTATCCCGTGGCTTTGCACCCAGGGGCAGGACTGGTCGTAGCGGACTTCAACGGCGACGGCAATCTGGATTTGGTGACAACCAGCAGTTCAAGGAGCACAGTCGGCATACTGCTGGGAAACGGCAATGGCACGTTCCAGCCTGAGCTCAGAAAAGTAAATCCGCAGGCCATCGGTCGCGATGGCTGGGCCCTTCTCTCGCCCGTCACTGGTGAGCTGGGTTGTTCCTGTGATCTTCGGGGCAGGCGGTTGACTCTTCCACACCGACAAGAGGACCAGGGCAATGACCAAAACGAAGGCGGCGGCTGCCGGCCACCGAAGTCGCAGCCAGCGAGCCACCGTCGTCCCTTGTCCGGCCGCGCTCACCGGCCCGATGAAGCGATATCCGCGTCGCGGCAAGGTCTCAATAAATCGGGGATTTTCGGAATCATCATCCAGGGCTGCTCGAAGCCTCTTCATGGCATTGTTCAGCCCCTGCTCGAAGTCCACAAAGGTGTCGGAGGGCCACAACCTCTTCTGAAGTTCTTCTCTGGTAATGACTTCCCCGGAGCGCTGCAGCAACAGGATCAGAATCTCGACAGGCTGCCCCTGGATTCTGATCTTCATTCCATCTTTGCGGAGTTCCCCAGACTGTGGGTTGAGCTCGAACAGCCCAAAGCGGAAGGTGGGCGGTACCAAACTCGAGTTCTGCACAACTGCCCCCGAGCGGAACAAGTGTACACCTAGTGCGTGCCCGCAGAATGTGACATCACTCCGGTTAGCCGCTCCTCTAACCTCACTCAGCTCAACGGGTTGTGATGTTAGTCACGTCTCCCCAACGTGACAGCTTCGTTTCATTGATCTAAATCAAGACTGGCGCCAGAGTCAGCGGCAGGACGCGGTCTGGCAGCCAACGCTACCGGTCAGGCGCGCCAAATCTTCGGCGAGGAGGACTGCGATGAACTCCAACAGAACCACTTCAACTGTCCGACTCTTTACGTTTGGCCTACTGATCTCGCTTCTTTGGGTCGGTGTGGCCCAAGCCGCCCCGCTTTACCGGGGCAAATTCACACTGCCCTACGCAGTTCGCTGGGGCCAGGCGGTGCTTCCAGCCGGTGAGTATCGGCTGAGATTTGAGGATATTCAAACGCGAGTATTTGCGGTGATCGAAGATGTGAAAAGGCACGAAGACGTGATGCTAGTGCCTGCCCTGACGGTGGGCGAGGCTCAGGGTGAGAGTGCATTGCTCATCACCCGTGAGGGAAACCAGCCCGTTGTTCAATCGCTGAGACTGGCTGAGCTGGGTGTGGCCTTCACTTATGAGCCAGCGCCCAGGCATGGAACTAGAGGTGTCGAGGAAGCGCATGCAATGCAGGCCCTGCCCATAACGGCAGAGAAGTAGGTGTCTCCACAGATGGCGCTCTGGAGGTGACGCCCGAGCTACATGCCGCCCGTTGTGTGGGCGGCTTTTTGTATCACGTCTGCTTCTCGGGCTCGGTGGCCAAGGTATTGATGCTCTGATCCATTGTCCTGCTAATTGTGAGCAGGTTTACGCAACGATGTCTCGTTTCAACGAGCGCAGATGATTCAAGGCAAGCATGATTGCAGATCGTTCACCAGAATCCAGCAACTGACGCCCGTGCAGAGCGTCTTCTAGACGATCGTTGATTGCAAGCAGCTGCGATACGCTTCTGGACCCTGTCTGGTCGTACGTCAACGAGAGCCGCTGCGTATGAGGCTCGCCAAGAATACTGCAGAGACTGAGGCTCTTTGCCTAGCGGGTAAATCGGTGTGGTCATTTCGGCTGGCTATCCTTGAGGGTAAAAGCCGGTCGGTGGACTGCCGGTGAGCATCGTAACGGGCACGGGCCTGGCCTCTGGTTGGCTGGCTGGTTGTAATAACATACGGCTATGCTGCACTAACAGTGGACTGGCTGGACGAACTGGCTGGACTCTGGCTCCGGCTCTGGACTGGCTGGCTTGCTGGTTGGCTTTGGACTGGGTTGGACTGGACTACTGGGGTTGGAGGCGCATAAGCGCGGACATTCAGGGTAGCGCGGACCTCTGGATATTATGCGCGGCCGGTGCACTCATTAGGCTATGGTGATGCGCGGCCATTCGAATATCGCGCAGGACCGGCGCGGCTGCCCCCTGGCTGGACTGTTTGGGGGCTGTTCATGTAGGCACTCAGGAGTTAAGACTTTTCCTCGTGCTGGTCGGCTTCCGAAACGGTCTGCCGCAGTCCCAGCGTCGGAACGGATAGGAGGACTGTATCCCCTACCGACTGGACCATTCGGACAGGTAACTCGATTGTGGCAGCATGAAGCAGGCTCCGTGAAGCACCGAGCTGCTCCGCGGCAGTCTTACTCAACTTGATCTGGAGCGAGGCGATAGTCCATGTGGAGGTGTCAATAAACAGAGCAGCCACTTCGCCGATCGTCTGCCCGTCAGCCGCAACTACTGTTCGTCCTCGAAGGTTTTCATCAGAAATCTGCATCGTCGAACCTCCTATTATGATCAATGATCGGCAGTTTCGAATGAGGGGGGATGTTAACAGCATGCCTGTTGATTGCACATATGTCAGAACTGACAGGTATTGAGGTCTCAGTTGACGTAAAATCCCCGCGCTCAAAACCCAGCCACAGGCGAACAAACGGCGCAAGCTTGCGAGAACGCCTGGTTTCGACAACTGACGACGCGATGCGAAAGCCGATTAAAAGCGGTACTGAGGTGGCGTGATACCCTTCACGCGCATATACACTTCTGCTTGTCCTCTGTGGTGTGCGGTGTCGGTGAAAGCCCAGCAAAGCACTTCGACTCCGGTGGCCTGCCGTCCCTCTCCGATGTTAATCATTCGGTCGAACTGCGCGGGTGTCATGGCAGCAAACTGCTTGGCACACCAGTCAAAGGAATCATTAAGGAACTTGATGACAGTCTTCTTGTCGTAGCCTGAGGGCACCGGCAGCGGCTCGATGTCGGCCACGTTGGCAAAAGCTTCCGAGTTGGACTGGGCGAGGTGGCTCATCATCTCGCCAAAGCTCATCTCCTCAGGATTGGGTTTGAAGTTGTAGTACTCGGCTGGCATGGCTTCGGCGACCGCTAAAGTAAATTCCTTACTGACCTGCCAGTGCTTGGCAAAGAGTGCCTTGAAGTCATTCACAGCGGCCATTGCCGGAACGCTCGCACCACCGAGGAATGACACCGCAAGCAGACCTGTCAGTATCGATTTCATGAGATTCTCCTCCTTCGATGTGCAGATCCCTTTGGGTTGGAAAAAGCGAGGGGAATTTTGCATCGGAACCGATTTCGGTCGAAGTTTGCTCGATAAAAGGCATTTTGAGGTAAACGCCTGTTGACAACAGTTGACTGTTCTTCATGGAAACACCGAACTGAACAGGGAACATTTTCAAGCAGCAGTGCTAATCCTACCGAGTGAGTTCAAGCACCGTAATCTCCGGCGGCGCACCGACGCGGATAGGAAATCCAATCGTACCGATTCCGCGATTGACGTAGAGTTGCCCACCGCCCTTTTCGTACCATCCCCTCGTATAGGTATAGCCGAGACGGCTGAGATTCAGGCCGCGACGCACGAACTCCAGCGCCAACTGCCCACCATGAGTGTGCCCGGCCAAGCTTAAATCGATGCCCAACTGCGCCGCGCGATCGAAGCTCTCGGGATTATGGCTCAGAAGAATGTTGACTCTATCCCTCAAAACCAGTGGCTCTACACCCCGAAGATAATTTTCCCGCGGAAACGTCGGACATTCGTGGCAGCCTTGGAAATCGACGCCGATCAAGTTGACGCTCTCGCCCCCCGATCGAATCGCGGCCGTCGCGTGACGCAGAATCCGAATCCCCGCATTGCCTAGGATTTGGGTGATCGAGTCCTGGGTCCGCGTGTAAACCTCGTGATTGCCGAGGCAGCCGAATACGCCGAAGGGCGCACGCAGCGGCGCCAGCGCTTGCACCACTTCGCCTTGGGCACTCGCGTCCCAGGTGAGGAAGTCACCGGTCAGCGCGATAAGATCAGGCCTCAGTCCGTTGGCAATCTCTGCGCAGCGGCGAATCTGCTCCCCGGTCATGAAGGGGCTGATGTGGAAATCGGAAAGCTGGACAATCCGGAATCCCTCGAAGGCTTTGGGCAAGCGCGGCAATCGGATGCGTTGCCGGGTGACCTCCACGTCAAGCCGTTCGTAGATGAGCCCATAGCCGGCGGCTACGAAGGGAGTAGCGCTCACCAACACGGCGGCACGCTCAAGAAATTGACGGCGACTACGCGAGGCCGGGGGCGAGGCACGCTCTTCCGCCTTCAAAGCGTCACGAGCTGACGTGGCATTGTGCATCGCCCGGTAAACCCACACTCCTACACTTCCCACCCGATCTAGCGTCCAGAATGCAAGCACCAGGAAGAAGCCCGCGAACGATCCCACGAACCACCACCAGAAAGGCGCTTCCAATAGAACGCTGCGCAGCGTCAATGCAGTCGAAACGTGCGTGCTATTCCAACTTAAGCTATCCCAAGTGACCAAGTTATAAACGAACAGCATTGGCCAGATCGTGCCGGCGATAGCTCCGAGCAAGTTGCGACGAGGCTTTCCAGGAAGGAAGCGCTCGCCAACATCGACTACGCGGCGAATCCAGAACAACTGGCTGGAAATAAACATCACCAGCACTGCGAACCAGATCAGGTCGGAGACGCGCCCTTCCTCGTCCGGGTGTATGAGGACGAACGCAGCATACGCAAGGAGCAACGAAATAGCGATTCGGCGCCTGTAGGCTCTGACGAGATTGAGCAGCCTTTCCATCTTCGTTATGGACGGACGACGCGTCGGCAGACGAGCAGCAAGCACTACTTTTGCTGATATAGGGCTGCGCGTGTAAACGTCACGCTCTGGCCAACTCCAATACGGTAATCTCCGGCGGCGCACCGACGCGGATAGGAAAGACAATGCGGGTAGTGAGAGATGGTGGCATCAAGCATTGGTGCGGAATCTTACGTGGAAGAGGGGGGTAAGTCAATGAAGACACGTAGGTTGGTCCAATACAGAGCCGTCAGTTGGCGAAACATCGCGATTAAACTCATCAACCGCGACTCGAAACGGTTTTCTTAGTGCTTACGTTCTGTACTACGGTCGAGGCCGGGCGCGCTCAACAATTCGCAGGAGGAGACTGGCAAAGAAAAGAGTTTCGGCAACTTCTACCGGGTCGGTAGGAAAGTGCCGATGGCTGCCCGGATTCTTGTAGTAACCAATAGCTCCAGAGAAGAGATTACGCAGGCCCAGTTGCTCTGATTCTGGAATTTCTTTGTCGGTAAGTGGTCCGACTTCGACCTTAAACGCCTCATTCATCAATGGCACGCCGAGATCATTGGCGGTGAAGCCGCCCGCCTCGCGGACTAGAACCTCGACTTCCTTAAAGGCGTTGAAGATTGCGATCTCGTATTCACCTCTCAGGAACGCAGCTTTCGATTCCCGCTCAATCAAGGCGTGTAGCATTCCGGAGAGCAAGTTGGCACGTCTGTAAACCTCGAATTCGTCTCTGGATTTTATTTCCTTGGCTTTGCGGCTGAGAATTGCAAAATCAGGCGCCCCGGGCCTTGGGACGATCAAGCATTCCCGTTGAAGCCATGCCCACCCTTCCGACAAGACGCTCATGACTTCCTGTCGAAGTCGCGTGTAAGGAAGGGCCTCGGAACTTGTGAAGTTGTGATGTGCGAGGTTCTGAAATGTGCGTGCCTCGTCCCAGGAGTTGACTATTTCAAGAATGACCCAAGCAATCTCTTCGGGCGAGAGTTGGAGGATAGGTTCTGGATCAGGAAAAAAGGATATTAGCGTTTTACTCACAAGGTGGATGGTATCAAAGGCGATGCCTCAAACGTATTCCCGCTAAAAGCGGCTAATCGTACCACTCCCGCTTCCCAACTTGGCGAAATATCAATTTCACCAACTACGCCCGACTGACTCGGTGCTCGTGACCGTGTGGATTCATGGCGAGGCGAGGGACTGGTTTTGGGGACTCTGGATCTGTCCTACAGTTTCGATGGCCGTCGTCCATAATTTGTCCATCAATATCGCCCGACTGAGCCCGAATGAAGCCGTAAAATTCCTTGTTGGGCACGGCTGCCCCGATTTCGGTATGCTGTACGCCCTGTGCTACGATCAACCATGCCACGTGACGTGCACTCCCTTGCCAGCATCATCCTCGCGGGCAAGGGTGCCATGACCGCCAAACAGCTCAGTGAGTACCTGGGCATCTCCTCTGTGACCCTGCTGCGCCGGGCACGCGCCGGTAAGCTGCCCAGCTTCCGAGTCGGTGGCTCTGTCCGATTCGACCGCGGTGCAATCTGCCGGTGGCTGCAACAGCATGGCGTGCAGTCTCTCAGTTGAATACGCCATCGATGATCCTACGCGCCTGCTCACCCTCAGCATGTACAAGATAACGAGCCGTGGTCTCGATGTCCGAATGACCTAACCAGCGTTGCACCGTCACCAGATCCGCGCCACGACGTAGACACTCAGTGGCAAATGTGCTCCTGAACTTATGGAGCCAGAAGTCGTCCGGATCCAGCCCGGCTCGTGTCGCGATGCGCTTGCACACTTCCAACAGGTGAGTGCGGTGCTTCTGGGGTTTACCATTCTTATTTGGGAACACCAGGGTACCAGTGCTCTGCTTACGCCAGCGAGTCAACGATTCAATGAGCCGGGCCGCGGCTGGCACTGTCCGTTCTTCATAATCTTTGAGCCCGTGTTCCGGCTTAGATCGTGCGGCTACTGTCCTGCGTTTCAGGTCCACGTCCGACCACTCGCAGTACACGACCTCGCTCTTACGGAAGCCGGTCATGAGGAAGAACTCGAAGAGCACACGTTCAGAATCCTCGCACTCTGCGAAGAACTGCTCCAGTTGCTCCTCACTGTAGACCTCGACCAGTTTCTTTGTGACGCGTGGTCGGTCGTGCTTATTGAGCGCGATACCAGATGCGCGGAGGAACGTGATCACTGCGGCGTACCGACTCGCAATCGTGTCCGCGCTGAGTCCCTGGTCGCGCAGATACGCCTGGAACGCGACTAGGTCCGCGGCTGTGATCTCCTGCATGCACCGTTTCACGCCCAGCGACGATGTGAAGTTCTCCAGGGCGAGGCGGTATGCCCCATGCGTACCAGACCGCCGCGTCACGCGCTTGTCCCGCAGGTACAGCGTAACCGCGTCGTCGATGCGCGTACTCCGATCACTGGGCACGACGGTCACACCGACGTTCGCCGCGTTGAGTTCTGCTTCCTTGCGCAGTCGCTGTCCGTGTGCGTCCTGGGCGTCCTTGCCCATGACGACACGCCTGCGCTTCTTCCCCTCGCGCCATTCCAAATAGTACGAGCCCTCAGGATGGTGTTCAGGTGTACCGGCGACTATCACCCAGTCTGGTTTGATCCGACCGTTGGCCGCGAGCACGACCTCACAATGCCGCCAGCCGCGGGCAGTGCGTACCCGCTTGGTGACGTGAGCCCGTTTATTCACGCAAGAATGGTACCAATCGCGGTACCAATGTCAACTTAAATCGCGGAAACCCGCATGAATACTGAGTCTTTCTGAGCTTTGGTGCCGGGAGGGGGAGTTGAACCCCCACGAGGGGTGAACCTCGGCGGATTTTGAGTCCGCTGCGTCTGCCAGTTCCGCCATCCCGGCGCTATAGCCAAAGGACTTTTACCAACAGGTTACTTGAACAGACGAGGCGTTGCAATTGCCGCTCAGCGCTGTGCAACCTAGAGATTCGACCTCGTTTTTGCCACCGATCCAAAACGGACTAAGTGTCCGCTTCGTTTGCAAGGCTTCACGATTCCCGAACTTGGTTCAAATGATTGATGTAAAAACATTTTTATTGATCAATTTTAATTTTCCATCTGAACCGAACAACGAGAGTGTGTAATCAATGTGCACGTTCCCAAGGACCTGTACGCACCCTTGCGTTTGGATCTCATTCCCGAATCGGACCGTCGCCCGCGTCACGGTCTGACCGACATGGTAGGACTGGGCCGTGGAAAGCGTGCTGATAGACGATGAGGAGCTACAGGCGTTGGTGCGGGCGGTCCTGCAGTCGCAGGATTCGACACCGGAGGTGTTTGCTCTGGCGCTGCGCTACGACCAGGCGGACCAGGTGGATTGCCGCAGGCTATCACTTCCTTGAGAAGCATTTCATCTGATGCAGACTTGCCGGGCCCAGACCCTGGTTCTTGTCTGGGGTCGAGGGTTTCTTCTGTTTCTTGGCGATCGCCCGCCCCACGTCAGGCAGAAATTCCTTCACAACGCCGAACCCCATATTGCTCGCCATGGTGATGCCGAAGCTGACGGCTCCATCTCCTGCGGAGTGCTGGCTCGGAGGCTGCCAAAAGCGCGATAGGAAAGCACCAGCTGCCACTCCACCCAGTTGAGAAACAGACACATGCCGGCTTCCATCATCGTGCCGAGCAAGAACGCCGCTAACCAGCGCATACCCGCTGCGCGACCACAGGCCTTTCTTGCCAGAATTGAAGTAGCGATTATCCTCATGTAAGGCGCTGGACAAACCGAACGTCACTGTACGTTGGATTGAATACTGACCCAGGATGTTCGCAAATCTCTTGCCGTATCCGGATGCTCCCTGCTCCCACTCTCCTGGCTTGTCGTTCCATTGATCAATTCCTGCGGAGAATCCAGCCTTGACGTAACCCAAAGGGTTTACCATCGTCTTAAAGTAGAGATGAGTTCGTTCCTTCTGAGTCAGGGGCCGAAAGTCGCTAGCTTTCATTGTCCCGGCCATGTTCAGATAATTGAAGAGATAGTCGACTCCTTTGGCAACAGGGCTAGATTTCTGCTCCTGGGGAGGGGAATCCTGGTTTTGTGCCGATACCAGCCGTCCCAGCATGAGAACCAAAATGGCTTTATGGAGCACTCGCCTCAGTGGTCACCTTAAAACCGGCCAACGGTGGTCAGGGCAAAACCGCCCAACGAGAGTGGCCGGGACTTGTTGTTTTTACCCCGCCGACTCCTGTGGCGGCAAGTCTGTTTTTGTGCGCCAACTGCGCGGCCCGCATTTGAGCACGTGTCCGTGATGAAGCAATCGGTCGAGCATGGCTCGGGATCGTGCCGCTAATACTTACACTGATTCCAGTTTCACTCAAAGGTCACCAATTGCCAACCGGGAAGTTAACTGACTTCGCGACAGCTCCTTCTGAGTCGCGCACTCGGAATGCTCCCGGGGGACCACGTACAGTAGGGGGCCTGCTGATCTCTGAGCCTATTTGGGCGCCTCGCTCGCGAACTGCTTTAGTTGAGCTTGTACGGGAGCGATTTTGTCCTTAAGGGCTTGCGCATCCACCTGAGATTGCCGAATCATTTCGCTCGCCTTGCTCACGTTTGCAGGCGACAAGTCGGCAGCGAGGAATGTTTGGACATCGTGCAGACTGGTCATAAAGGGCTGCAACTCGCGTCCAACGTCGCTAAGATTGGCGGTGAGTTCATCGTGGTCTTTGATGGCCTTTGACCGCCGCTCGACACTGGCTTGTTTCAGTTGCGGACTTGAAATCTTGGCGATGGATTCGTCCCAAGACGAAAAGTACTTTTCCTTGTTGGATTGCATTTCGTTGATGTCGGAGGTTGCGTGTTTCTGTGCCTCCTCAAGGTTCTTCACTTCCTTGGAAAAGGACTCGTACCGTTTCTTCAAGTTCTTGCCCTGGGCTCCGCTCAGGGCAGATAATGCAACCTCGGCTTTATCGAGTTGGGCAACGTATTTGTCGACATCCCTTGATGTCTTCGCCGTTCTCTTTCCCAGTTCCGCCGATTGTTTAAGAGTATCCGCGGAAACAACTAGCGCTGATGCCGAAGTCAGCACGAAACCGAAAAGAGCGACTGTCAACGATGTTCGAGCCCGTTTGCGTGGAACCATTTTTTACCTCCCCAGCACCCAGCCGAATCAACGCCCCTTAGTCATCATGGAGTGACCGTGGTGGCTCTGCGTTGATTGTTACACCAACTCACAATGTAACAGCCTTGCGTTGCGCGGTTGCGCCCGGCAAGCTGTGGATCGCACCCGCGAAACCCACCAAAGACGCGCCGTCAAAAATCAGGTCGATGCCGATGATCATGCCGACGAAGAATGTGCTCGCTGTCTGCCAGATGATCATCAGGTAGATGCCGAGAGCGACCGAGATCAGCCCAGCAAACAGCATCCATCCCCACCTGGGGAACTGAATCACACTGGCGCCTACTGCTCGGAACAGGCCTCCGACGATGAACAGCGCCGCCAGCAGCAGGGTCACACCTTCCGCGCCAGCGTTCGGGTGACGAATCAGGAGGTATCCAGTCACTCCGCGGATGATGGCGTTCAGCAGGTACAGGAAGAACCCATGCCAACTGAAGGCGTAAAACGAATTGACGAGCCAGAGCACTCCACTGATCACGAGCACCCAGCCCAATGCCAAAATCGAAAAAGTGGTTGCCGTCTGCGATTTCACGACACACGCGACACCGAGGATCATTAGCAGAATGCCAAACATGAGAAACCGGCCCCAGGACTTTCGGACTTGCTCGAGGCCGGCGACGAAGACATCAGAAAAGCTGCTCATTGTTTTTCTCCTTTTTCCGCACTACCGATTCGGCAGCGCGATTTGAGTTGACCTACCGCAAGAACACTTCCGGAGCGTTGGCGGGAACGGCGAGCCGCGTACCCGACTTCGGATCCGGGTTGAACTTGTTGAAGACAGACGGATTCTTCCGGAAGTGCTGCTCCAGCGCGTCGATCCGATTTTGATCATTGGGGTGGTCCGACAAGAGCTGGGGCAGCTCATCCGGCTTGGCGTCCTTGAAATCCTGGAACAGCCATACCAATCCCCAAGGGTTATATCCGGTGGCGGCGCACACGTCCGAGCCGGTGATGTCGGCCCGCGATTCCACATCCCGCGAGTAGCTCATGGAGTGCAGCGCCCCGAGAAGAGCGATAGCCAATACGTGCGCGGCGGAAGGGCCCAGTAGAATAGCAGCGCCGACCTCTCGCCTCGCTATCCGTTCTCGCTCTTCTATTAACTTCATCGTGTCGTGATGGATGGTGTGGGCGACTTCGTGACACAAAGTCCCGGCCAGTTCCTCAGTATTTTTCACGAAATAAAGAAGCGAATCGACAACATAGACATTACCGCCCGGAGTGGCGAACGCGTTGGGCTGAGGTTCGTGAACCAGATAGAAGTGGAAGGGATGGTTGTATTGAGGTTGCGCTGCACGCGTAATGGCCTCGGCAATCGGTTTCAGCTGATCGTATAGAGGGGACGATTCGATGATCTCGCCTCTGGCTTTGAGTTCGTTGAAAACTTCCTGACCCAATTGCAGCTCTTCGTCCTGATTCTGCGCTTGAGCCGTTAATCGGGTTGCGTTCACGACCCACGTGAGACACAGTGCAGTAGCACTGATGGACAAGATCGCTTTACGACGCATTTCAAATGTATTCATGGGTGGTTTTTTCCCTCGATCTGCACTGGTCTTCGCGGCGTATTTCTATCAAACCTGCCTCATTCTGGCTCGCAGGTACGTTGCCATTGTGAGCTCGTCTGATGCCACGTCTTCCGCGCCCGAACAATAGTCTGGTCTTGTGCGGACATTCGATCCTCCACACGTTTGCGAACTGCTTTTCAAAAGGGAGGTCTGTTGACCTCCCTTAGGGAACAGGTGTCGAACCAAGCTGAGGGTATCGCATTACGACGCCTTTGCCTTCGCAGCCGCCGCTTTCGCCTTGAGCACCTTGGCCTTTGCCTGCGCCTCACGCTCTGCCGCCTCACGTCCTTCTTTGGCCTTCTGCAACTGGTCCTGGATCTTTGTATCCAGTTTGTTGATCTTTTCCTGCAGCTTTGCTTTCCAGTCGGCACGAGCTTGCGCATGCTCTGCCTTCATCTCGGCCAGGTCGGCCTTCATGGCGTTGACGTTTTCCTCGTGAATTGTCTGCTTCACATCAGACAAGGCGCGACGGAACACGGTCCCTCCGATCGCTTCCATGCGGGTGTCGACGGGCCTGGTCCAGTCCTCTTCAATTTCGGCGACCAATGCAACTTTTTTTGGCGTTATAACCTTGTTGACGTCCTCGATGAAATCCACGCCGATGCGTGCATTGTTCAGGTCGACCGCTGCGCCGGCAACAGTCCCTGTGGCAAGGCCGATGGCGACACCGACCGGCCCACCCAGCAGCCCGATCAAGCTTCCGAATGCCGTGCCGAGCAGGGTTCCAATCGGTCCGTAGTCGTCTTCTTGCTTTACAGTTGTGGTGCCATCGGCGTGCTTGGCCAGCACCGCGTAGGCGTAGACGCTGATACTGCCCTCGCCATCGAGCTGAATAAGCGCCCTCTTCCCTTCGTAGGCTTTGGTTTCATTGTCAAAAACCACCACTAGCATTCTGTCCATGACACTGCTCCTTCGAAAATGATTTCTCAGGTTGCTACGGTGGCCGGTTCGACGGTCACCTTCGGCCCGAGTCGTTGTAGCCTTTTCACGAAGCACTGCTGCAGTTCCGAGTTCGTGGTGCCCTGGCCGGTCTAAAGCACAATTCTTCCTGCGGATGACAGCCCCGGTAGCCTTGCCGGCATGGAATGCACGCGAAATGGAATGCAGTCAGCCATCACGGTGAACTTAAAGTGCACTCAGGTTGCCACGCCAGATTGCGCATGTATTCTTCGAAAAGGTACACAAAGCGTTGATTCGACTGAATGCAGTTCTCAGGCCCGTCTTGTTGCTCTCGTCAGAACGGCGAGATTTCGTCAGCTGACTGATGAGCCAAAAGACTAGGCCAGGATCAAGATCTGCGATAATGGATGTCGACCGGCAGGTGCCCGAGGACCACGCCCGTGGATACGCGGATGGAAGCAATCGGCGGAAGTGTTTTCCGACGCGCGGCAGGAGATCTTTCGCCTGTGGTGAGATGGTCGCCCCGAGCGCGCCTAGGGTACTGATTACCGGTGCCAGCGGCACTGGGAAGGAGATGGCGGCGCAGTTAATGGGGACGAAAGGCTTGGAGCGCCGCGGCATGAGATCGGCGAGATGCCGGCGGGAACCCCGGCTAAGCTGCTGCGCGTGCTCGAAGACCGCAAGCTCGGCCGTCTGGGCAGCGACGTGCAACCAATCTGTGCCGCGTTGCTGTCCTCAAGGCGTCCTCATCAAAAGCCGCCAGTCCTACAACTTCGGTTTACGAAAAAAAGGCGCAGGCATCGATGGTTTCAATCTCCGCCTGCGCCATCTTGCCCTTGGCACGGGGCTGCTACTGTTTGAGGTATGGCTTTGACATTTGTTTGCCTGTACGCTGGTCGTTTCTTTAGGCTTTTTCGTTACCCTTCTGTATAGTCGCGATCTGCTCCATCTCTCGGTTTATGGGTTCCTCTTCGCCTGTTGGCAAGCGCGGAGGCTAGCCTAAGCTGCCTTTCTGCTCAAAACGTTCTCGACCTTCTTCTGCTGATCCCGGCTCAGCGTGGTGCTCAGGATCGTGCCACCGTAGCCCCGGAAATGATCGGCTACGATGTTTGGGTTGGCGGTGCGCAGGAGTGCGTAGATCGCCGAGTCTCCGGGCTGGATCATCGCCCCGACCTGCTTGACAAAATCATCGGGGATGCCGAATTCATCCTTCCACCACGTGGCGTCGACAGCACCAGCCCCGGCGCCCAGTGCACCTCCTGCGGCAGCCCCCGCCGCGAGCGTCCCTGCCGCTGCGGCGCTCGCCCCTCCGGTGAACGGAATGGCGGCCAGGGTGAGCCCTATCAGTGCGCCTATCAGACCGCCCCAGGCTGCCCCTTCACCGGTGGTCATTTGGTAGCTCTGGTCGACGCGCAGCTTGCCGTTGTAGTCACGGTAAGCGGCGACTGCGTCGTGAAGGTCGACCACCCAGTCATCATTCATCGATTGCAACTGGTTGAGTACTTCCGACGCACGGTACATGTCTTTCTTAAAACCAACCACTATCAGTTGTGCCATGATTGTCCTCCTTCTTGTGCTGTGCTTGCCAATTTGATCGTGAGTTTTCCTGATGCTTGCGGCTACGCAGCACGGATGTTGTCAATTTCCTTCTTGAGAACATCCGTGTCGGCCTGCAATTTAGCCTTTGCGTGCTTCTTTGCCCTGGTGATGGCAGCTTCGACCTTGGCTTGGACATCGGTAGCCGCCACCACCACGAGTCCGCTCGTACCCTCATCGAGCAACTCACCCAGTTCCTTGAGATCGGATCGCTTCATGCCCCTGGCCACATGCCCTGCGACAGCACCGACCGTTGTCCCAACCGCACCGGCCCCGATCATTCCTGTTGCCAGCCCGATCCCGGCGGCAGGAAACAGGGCGACTACCGCGCCGACCGCCAACCCGACAAGAAGTCCTGCTGCTGCACCGTGACGGGTCGGCTCTTCTACCCGTTTGACGATTACGACCTTCCCGTCCGCCTTGCGGGTGAGCACTGCGGCATCATAAGTGTCGATGATCCCGAGATCGGTATAAAGTTTGCGGACGGCATCGTAGTCAGCAAGGGCGTCCTTTTCAGTGTCATATTGATTGGCAAGCACAACAAAGGTATCCAGTGACATGTCTCCTCCTCTCGGTACCTTTCGAGTACGACTCCGCGAGCGAAACAAGCGCGGGTGGCGGGGATCGCCATTTTTCTTGCTCAGCAACCGGGGGGCCGAATTCTTCAGGCGCGGCAAGTACAGCTAATGAGCCTAGTTAACAGGGGCAAGCCGTGCGTTACGAGGGTAACAGTACTGGCCAGCATCTCGTCAGAACGGCGAATAATCGTCATAAAGACGCGGCGAGCTAGAGGGCGCCGAAGCCGCAGCGATCAGAACGCGCGAGTGGACCAGGAATAGTTGTAGACGTAAATCATAAGAAAGAATGTCGGAATCAACGTGGAAAGCCTCCAGTATCAAGACAGATATGAAGCCGGCAAATTCCTGGCTTCTAGGCTGAATCAGTTCGCCAATAGAAATGACGTGGTGCTGGTGGCATTGCCTCGTGGCGGCTTGCCCGTTGGGTTGCGAGATGGCCAAGGCGCTCGGTGCGCCGTTGGATGTCTTTGTTGTGCGCAAGATGGGGGCGATTGCATCAGGCGGCGTAATCGTGTTGAACGAGGATCTCATTCGAGCCCTGGAAATTCCTTGTGAGGTAATACGGCAAGTCGAAGCCGTGGGCTGGCAACAGGTTCATCCATGCTTCTATCCCATGTTGGCAACACTTGTCGCCCGACCATTCGAGGAGCAGGCCTGGATTTATGAAGTGAAATACGATGGATCCGAATCCTTGCGTATAAAGAAGGTTCGCGTGAAGGTGCATCCGGAGGAGGAGTTCGTGGTTACGGGCTCTACGGCTCCCGCTGGGTCACGGATCTGCTTGCTCGGCGTTTACAGCGGAGACCAATTACTTTACGTCGAAAAAGTCGGGACCGGCTTTTCAAGACCCACTCTGCGGTCGCTTTATCAGCAATTCCAGCCGCTCATTCGGAAAAACGCCGTCGCTAGTCGACCCGCCTGACGAAGCCGGCACGTGTCTTTATCCCACTCGGCGGGGTGGCGGCTTGTGCTTTCGTGTTGCCCTTTTGGCAGCCTCCGAGCCAGTCTTCTGCACGAGATGGGGGCGTCAGCTTCGACGCTGAGAGGTTTTGGGTTACGAGGCCTTGGCCTTTGCAACCGCCGCTTTTTGCTTGAGCAGCTGGACTTTCGCCTGCGCCTCACGCTCTGCAGTCTCACGTCTTTCTTTGGCCTTCTGCAACTGAGCTTGGATCTTGGACTCCAGTTTGTAGATCTTTTCGTGCAGCTTTGCTTTCCGGTCGGCATTAGCCTGGGCTTGCTCGGCCTTCATCTCGGCGAGATCGGCCTTCATGGCGTTAACATGTTCCTCGTAAATTGTCTGCTTCACTTCCGAAACAGCGCGCCGAAACACTGTTCCGCTGATTGCCTCCATGCGGGTATCAACCGGCAACGTCCACTTCTCATCAATTTCGGCAACTAATGCAAACGTGCTTGGCGTTAAGGCCTTCTTGACGTCCTCGATAAAATCCTCGCCGACAAGAGATTTGTTATCGTCGATCGCGCCGCCGGCCAAAGCACCCGTGGTGAAACCGACGGCCACACCGACAGGTCCACCCAGCATCCCAATCAGACTTCCAAATGAGAGACCGAGCAGCGTCCCAATTGGGCCAAACTCGTCCTGTTCCGTCAGAGTTGTCGTGCCATCAGCGTTCTTCGCCAGAACCGCGTAAGCGTAGACGAAGACGCTGCCCTCGGCCTCGAGCTGCATGAGCGCCTTTCTTCCTTCGTAGGCTTTGGTTTCGTTGTCAAAAACGACTACCAGCATTCTATCCATAATGCTTCGCTCCTTTTCTTCTGTATGGTTCTTCTTCCCTGCCTTCGTCAATGCAATGCAAGCACCATTAGTAAGTCCTTCAAAAGAATTGCTCCGCAGTCCGCCGCTGGGCCAGGGAAACGTAATGGGAGAACGCAGTCGGCCCCCTTATCATTCTTTCCGTTCTCCTTCGCGCGTATCCGTACTTTGCTTGAGAGTCCGGCGGAACAAGCTCATAGAGCTGGGGAGTGATGACATGCCCTATAACGATTCTGCCTCCATACGCTGCTGCCAATGCGATGGCATGAGAAAGAGCCATCTCGGAAGATGAGGAACAATCCGTTACGAACAACACGTTCTTGAACGTAATTGGTTCAACTGCAGGGACACGAATCATATTGTTGTTTCTCGCCAAACTGCAATGTGCGCGGGAACACGCAAACGAGACCAGCAATTCAATGACCACTGCTTCCCGTGCGTAACCAATCATCTGCACGGAATAAAGCCTTAGATCGACTCGCTGAAGATTCCTGTGCGTTGTTGGAGCCTTTGCCCGACGCGGCTTCCAGCTCGAAGGCGCTATTCTTGTCAGGGCTAGCCGGAAGCGTACAATTCGCTCCTGAGATCGAGTTTGCGGGGCTATGATCGGATTATCGGAATGTCATCGCGCCCCGGCCGACTGCCCATCAGCCGGGCTCGCATATCGCGCCAAAATGAGCCTTGCTATGGGTTGGCGCACATCGCTCACATGCCCCAGCCGACATCGCTGCTCGATTTTTCTGATGTCGGAAGCCAGGCGATGATCGTAGAAGACATTCGCGATCCATCGCGAAAAGTCTCCGTGGCGCGCGTGATCGCCGACGCAACTGGTTGGACAGTCCTGTAGCAATGCTGCAAACTGTTTTAAAGATCGCGCATTACAGCCGATCGGTTTGTCGTCTTTGGTGAACACGAATTCTTGTCCGGGTACGACATCAAAGTCGAAATACTTTTCCCGGTGCCGAACATGCGTGGTCAGGCGAGGCAGCAGCTTCACTCGCCGAAGTTGTGCTTCAGCTTCCTTTGTGGCGACGACAGCCTCGTCCGTGCGCAATTCGCCGAGAATGGCTGTCGCTCCTGGATCCACCTTCCTGTACTTGGCCATTGCAAGCAATGTTTTCATCTCGTGAGCGTTAGTGAGTCGCTTCGCCACAACAACCTCGATCGCGTCTCGGACGTTGGGGTGCAAATCGGAGGGGCGATACGTGACGATCGTATAGGCGCCCAACTCCATATCCAAGAGTTGCTTGATATTTGGCTCATGAAGGAAGTAATGAGCCTCGTCCACGACGATCCGATGGGGCAGCCCCGTCATGCGGCGGAGCGACGCCAGCATTGGCAACAGTGCCTTCAAATACTCCGCCTTTTCATGGAGATGTACGCGCGACAGATCCACCACAACACTCAAGTCAAAATGCTGGAGAGCGCGAGCCACGTCTGTCATCGCAGGCGGCTGGTCGGCGGCTTGCAACACAACAACACCAGGCAGCGACTCCAGCCCGCCATAGTCACCTTCCGGATCGATGACACAAAGGCTGTAGCCCTGTACGATCATTTGTTCGCAAAGAAGGCCAGTGGCCCAGGATTTGCCTGATTGCGTTTCTCCGACGATCAGAATATTGCGCCCGCGGATGTCACTCGTGAGTGCTCGTCCGTCCTGCTCTATACCTACGGTAAGCCGATGCCGGCCGAGTCGGCCAACAGGTAACTTCGTCTGAGCTGCCGCCCGCCGAATGTAAGCGGCAACGGCGCTCGGGCCATCGCCGTTCACCACCTCATCCGCCTCGGCCTGCAGCATTGCACTACCCCAGCCGACGGCGACGGCTAGCTCACACTGCGCGAGGAGGTCGTGGTCGTTTTCTGCATCTCCGATGGCAATCGCGTTGTGCGGCGAAAGACGAAGGATATTCAGCGCGTCTCGCAGGCCGGTGCCCTTGCTGATCGCTTGTGGGAGGACCATGAGGCGGCTGCGGTTGAACAGGATTACGAGCGGCAGTCGCCGCTCTCTAATCGTCGCGAGGATTGCCGGCCCTCCGGAAGCGTCCGCCTCGACGATGCACTGGCCCGACTTGACTGTGACTCCGCGCCGCCGCAATTCGTCAAAGAAGACTTGCGGCGGAGGATGACCAACCATTCGCGTCAGGCCGTTACCAAAAGCGAGAACTGCCCCATTCTCTGCAACTACGGCATCCACGAAATTGAGATCTCCCGCAGCACTCCGCAGATCCGAGAGGATTCGGCCGGTTACGATGACGACAACAATCCCGCGGGCACGTGCCTCGGCGATGGCAGTCTTCACGTCAGGGGATAGCACGCCGTCTCGTGCAATCGTCCCGTCATAATCCAGCGCCAACACGCCAAATTTCATGGTGGCTTTGTTACTGCAGCTCAAGTCGATGCTCGGCTTTCGCCATCCGATACTGCAAGACCTCTGCCACTGCAGTGGCTGCCGTGAGCGTTCTGAAACGGAGCATGTTTCGCGTTTGTACAGGTAAGATCCAGAGTACCTGAATCGCCGGAGCGACGCTATTTCGACACTGGCCGCGAGCCAGATATTTCACGCTGTGCACCCCGCGCCTCGGAACCGGTCCGGTCCACGAGGCTTGCGGTGGACACAATGCCGTCGTCTGCACCGAGGATGGCTGCGCGCAACCATCCAATCCTCTGACTTCGGTGCCCTTCAAGGTGTCGCATGCAGTACTCCTTTTTGCCTTCATCGGAACTGAAGCAACATCTAGATCAGCACTTTAGCCCTTATCGCTTTTTCGCGTTTGCAATCATCTTGCCGCGGCAACACAACTTCAATGCGCGCTAGGTCCAGAAGCCTCCAAGGGTGGCCGTGATCGTGCTCTTGTGTATTAGCTTTGGCTGAATCCAGCGATATAGGGTGGGAAGGACCTAGGCAGTCGGAGCGGGGCTTTGAAATGATAGGTAGAGCTAAAGTTGCGTTCGTTGTAATGGTGTTGTTCGCCTTGGCCGTCGCGGTCCTGATCCTTCGTCGGATCGCCACCACGTTGCCTTCAGGAACTGACGCGAAAGATGCGAATCTCAGGAGATTGGAGCCTCCTTGCAATTGGGGACCCTCCCGATTCTTATCTTTCCAACGAGCTGAGGCTTTGGCCAGCCAAATCGTACGCGCCGAGGGCGATCCGTTTCTGGATATCGGCGATGCTTTGTAGAAAAGAACCCTCGCTAGAGGGCTTGGGCGCAATAGTCAACCTATGGTGCTCCATAATTCTTGTCCTTTCTCCTCAGGGTTAAGTCGATATCGATGTCGGGATTACGGACCGTGATTGCCACGAACTTTGAATCCCGCGATGACCTCTAACACGCCACGAACCAAACGGACTGCACCCATCGTTTGCGGCAAGAGTAGGCGCACGAAGAAGTTAGCCAGTTTCGGACGGAGGCCGACCTCATATCAGGAAGGAGTTATGCGGCGATATCACGTCAAAACGACGATTCAATTCGCAAACAAATCGCTACGTGAGATTTGCAGTTTCCGAATTTTCGAATTCAGCGTCGTCCGCTTCAGCCCTAGCTTTACTGCAGCAGTAGCAATGACACCGTTCGCTTCCCGAAGGGCGCGGAGGATGATATCTCGTTCCGAAACCGCTAAAGTTTGGACGTTTTCATGAGATGGCGGCGTGCCGCTGCGCAACCTGAGTTCGCCAAGAGGAACATTGAGTGTCGTCCCTGGCGACAGAATCACTGCCCGCTCAATGACATTCTCCAGTTCACGAATATTGCCTGGCCAACGCCAATGGCCTAGGGCCCGCATCGTTTCTGTCGGAACTCTCTCGATCCGCTTCCCCATCCGCTTTGAGTATTTGCTCACGAAGAAGCTAACCAGCAATGGGATATCGCTGGGCCGATCGCGCAAAGGGGGAACGTGAATCGGGAAGATATTGAGCCGGTAGTAAAGGTCCTCGCGAAACGTGCGCTGATTCACCATCGCCTCGAGATTCCGATTGGTGGCCACAATCAGCCGCGCATCCACTTGAATCGTGCGGGTAGATCCAAGTCGCTCAAACTCCTGTTCCTGCAGAACGCGCAGCAACTTTGGCTGCAGCTCCAGGGGAATGTCCCCAACTTCGTCCAAGAAGAGGGTTCCTTTGTCCGCCAGCTCAACCCGACCAATCTTTTGGGCAATTGCTCCAGTGAAAGCACCTTTTTCGTGACCGAACAATTCGCTTTCTAGCAGTCCCGTGGGAATGGCAGCACAATTCAGCTTCACCATTGCCCGTCCGCGGCGACTACTGAGGTTATGGATGGCCCTGGCGATCAATTCCTTGCCAGTACCGGTTTCCCCAAGAATGAGGACGGTTGCGTCGGTCGGGGCCACAACTTGGAGCGTCTTTAGAACAGCCTGGAACTCCGAGCTTTCGCCGACCATGTTTCCCAGGCTCTGATCGAACGGGGTTTCGTCCTCCAAGCGAGACATAATACACTGCCGGATGGCATTCAACAGTTCTTCATCGTCGAAAGGCTTCGTCAGAAAATTCACGGCACCGGCTTTAACGGCGCGCACTGTCATTGGGATGTCGCCGTGGCCGGTTAGGAATATGATGGGCACCTGAACATCCGATTTGGCAAGCTTCTTTTGCAGGTCGAGTCCGTTGACGCCGGGGAGATTCACATCCAGCACCAAACAACTTGGCAGCTTCGGCCGCGGTGCAGCCAGGAACTCCTCCCCTGACGCAAAGGTCTTCGCCATCATTCCGGCGGAGCGAATCAAACCTGCCACTCCCTCGCGCGCCGATCTATCGTCATCCACCACGTAAACCAAAGCTCCTGGGGCATTCATGGGAGACCTCCTTGGTTTAATGTCGTGTTTCAATTGCTCGGTTTCCATTTCGAAGCCGCGTGGACGGCGTCGAGCAATTCGTCTTCACTGAATGGTTTGGTCAAGTATGCAACGGTCCAATCGGGAGAAGCCTCCGACTTTGCACGTTCGTCATATCCATGTGCCGTCATGAAGATAACCGGCACTTTACGCCTGCTGGCCACCAAGTGACGCTGGAGTTCGAAGCCACTCATTCCTGGCAGGCGCACGTCCAATATGAGACAGTCGGCTTTGTGACCATTGACTGAGCTCAAGAAGTCCTCCGCTGAGGCGAATACTTTCACCTCCATGCCGACGGACCGGATCAGGCTTTGAAGCGATTCACGCACCGAGATATCATCCTCGACCACTGCAATAAGGGGTTCCATTTGAGACTTCCATTGATGGGATAACAGCAGGGAAGGGAAAAATCTATTACATCTTGGTGCTACATCGGCCCGGAGCTCAACCCGATCCTGCGACCGAGTCAAGCTCGTAAGTCATTGATCTCAGATCCGTGCAGACCGCTTAGGGGAGCGGATCCCAAGGCTTTCCGCCATCCTCACCAGATCCGCCAGAGAATCGGCATGCATCTTGCGCATGACGCGCCCGCGATGAATCTTGACCGTGAACTCGGTTATTTGCAGTTCGGCTGCAATTTGCTTGTTAAGAAGCCCAGAGACCACCAGCTGCATGACCTCCTGCTCGCGCGCAGTCAGCGACTCATACCGATCTTGCAATTCGCGCATCTCGGCGTTCTGCTGCCGGCTCTGCCGATCGCGTTCCACGGCGTCATGGATTGCCTCTAGGAGTTCCTGGTCATCGAAAGGCTTAGTCAGAAACTCAATGGCTCCCGCTTTGATCGCTTGCACGGAGGCTGGGATATTGCCATGGCCTGTAAGGAAAACGATGGGAATCTCGAGCTTGGCCTCGATCATCCTTTTCTGTAAATCGAGCCCGCTGAGACCCGGCAATTGTAAGTCCAACACTAGACAACTTGGCGCCTCGGGGCCCGGACGCGCCAGGAATTCCTGCGCAGAGGCGAAGGTTTCCACCTGTAAGCCCGCGGACCGGATCAGACTGCTCAGTCCCTCCCGCGCCGACGGATCGTCATCGACAATCGCGATAACCACGTCAGGCTGCGGCATGGGACCCTTCTTCGCGCCTTGGAAGTGTGAAGTGGAAGCTCGTGCCTGGACCGTCGTTGGCCGCAGCCCACAACTGCCCTCCATGGGCCTGCAGGATGGAACGGGTGATCGACAGTCCCATGCCCATGCCACTGGGTTTAGTGGTGTAGAACGGGTCAAAGATCTTGGGCATCGTGTCCGGATCGAGACCTACCCCCGAGTCTTGAACCGTCACTTGCACTTGGTCCGAATCAGTGTTCCGGGTAATGACCGCCAGTTCTCGCGCCTGCTCACCTACAATGCTCATCGCCTCGATCCCATTCATGACTAGGTTGAGCATCACCTGCTGTAATTGCACCCGATCACCGAGAACAGGAGAAACGTCGTCCGCAAACTCCGTTCGGATCGCCACTCTGTTTTTCTTCGCTTCGTCGCCAACCAGGGCGAGGACGTCGCGGATCGTCTCATTCAGGTCCAGTTTTTCTCTGGCCGCCTCAGCCTTTCTTGTCATAGCCCGAATTCGAGAGATGACCTCGGCGGCTCGCTTCCCGTCGCGGACAATCCGACGGGCAGCTTCCCGAGCTTCCTCCAAGTTAGGCGCATCTCCAGCCAGCCAACGCAGGCAAGCGCTGGCATTACTCACCACGCCTGAGAGCGGCTGGTTGACTTCATGTGCGATCGAGGCGGTCAACTCGCCCATCATGCTCACCCGGTTGATATGAGCGAGATCGGCCTCAAGTTGCCGTAACTTCTCGCGCTGTTCTTCCGCTCGCTTGAACTCCCGGTGAAGGTGCCGGAGGCGCAACTGGTAGGCCGCCCACAGCAAGGCCAGAAACGCGGCCCCGCATAGGGCGCGAAACCAATTCGTCTGGTAGTAAGCCGGAGCGATGGAGAAATCCAGCTTGGCAGCGGTTTCATTCCAAACGCCGTCACTATTCGCCGCCATCACGTGAAAGCTGTACTTCCCGGGAGGCAAATCCGTGTAGAAAGCCTGCCGCCGCGTTCCAGCATCGTGCCAATCTCGGTCATAGGGGTCAAGCCGGTAGCGGAATTTCACTCTCTGTGGAATCAGGAAGGTGGGCGAGGTGTAATCAATCTGGAGATCGCGCGGATGCGGTGGGAGTCTAAGATTTTCGTTTGCGTGATATTCCTTTCGCTCAGCAATGACCGATTCGATGTATGTAGCAGCTGGCAGCGCTCTTTGACTGAGCCCGGACGGGTCGAGCATTTGCACCACAACGCCGTTCGCAAACCACACGCGTCCATCAGGAGAGTACGCCGCTGAAGTAAAAGAAGGTGCGTTTGGCCGAGCTCCGTCCAAGACATCATAGAGGCGAGTTTGAACCATTGCCTCCGAGTTGGCCCACCATTTCTCAAGTTCGGAATCCGGCAACTCGACTACGCCACACTGGGTGTAGAACCACCAGCGCTTCTCTTGGTCCTGAATGAAGGAGATTACGAAGTCGCAGGGCAGCCCATTTTCCGTGGTCATTCGTCGGACTTTACCCTGCCGCAGTCCAATAAGGCCGTTTTCTGAGGCAGCAAGGACAGAGCCGTCTGCTTCGGCAACAATCTGATGCCTCGCAGGACTACTATTGGGCTGTAACGAGAATTTCTGTAAAGCTCCATTGCGAAAAAGTGCGAGTTCCTTGTTTAGAGTCGCTATCCAAATTCCGCCATGCGGATCCGCTGTGATAACACGGCCGGGAGGAAATTGTGGAGCGGGGAACTGTTCACGCACCTGGAAATCGCGGATGCGCACGAGCTTTCGCGGATTGCCTATGCACTGTGCCCAAACATTTCCATCCGTGTCTTCTGTCAGTCCGATCACCATGCCCAGCGGCTGATGTTTTGGTTCGGGAATGCGATGGAAGCGCCCCTCCTTGAATAGATAAAGCCCATCATCCACTCCTACCCACAGGTTGCGAGCGCGATCTTCCATTAGGTAGGTGACCTGATGACCCGGAAGACCGCTGCCCGTCCGGATGGAGGAGACAGCCCCGTTCTTAATCCGATCGAGCGACTCAGCGTTCGCCACCCAGACGGTCCCATCTTTGCTGGCGAGGACCCCGGCCGCTGCATCTTTTCCCAACCCTTCTAGGGCTGAAAACGTGGTAATACGGGGATCGCGCAAGCTGTCGAGTCCGTTCGTAGTGGCAACCCAGACGATTCGTTCTCTATCTTCGAAAACGGTGAAAACCGTATCGCCAGACAAGCCTTCGGCCTGGCCGTAATGGTCCACAACATTCCCACGAATACGAAAAATGCCCTTGCCTGCGGTAGCAACCCAGAGATTGCCGTCCGCGTCGAAAGATAAGTCATCGACGACGACTTTACTTCCATCGAACGTTCGCGTCCTAAATGGTTTGACGGTGCCCTCGATCAATCGACAAAGCCCCAGCCCCGGTCCTTCCGCAAGTATGCCGACCCAGAGAGATCCGTCTGGACCCAGTGCCAGTGTGTCGATTCCGTGCTGTCCAATATTGGATTTCAGCGCTTCGATTGGATAGAGGTCGGACATGCCGTTATGCCAGTGAACCAAAGTCGTCTGCCCTCCCAACCAAAAACCACCCTTCCCATCGGGCAATAAGGAATCGATGGGGGAGATCGGTATTCCATCCGCTTTCCCGAAACACCTGATAGCTCGATCGCTCACATGGCAGAGGGGCGCAGTTGTAGCGTTCGAGGTGCGCGCAAACCACAAGGAGCCGTCAGGACCCATGCTCACGCGGGGCGACTGATCGCCTTCCGACTCGAACCTGGAAGTGACAGCCCCATTATTCAGGTGAACGATGTCCCGCTCTGTTACGATCCAGAGCCCGCCTTCGCCTTCGCCGAGAACGACAGCTGTTGTGTTGATCGAAGCACCCTTGCCAGCGATCGACCAAGGAAGAAACCGCACACCATCAAATCGGTATATGCCCTGGGACAAAGATGAGAACCAAAGAAAACCGTCCGAAGTTTGCGCAATGGAAGACATGCTCGATGGCAGGGAGCCATCTTGTATTCGCCAGGAGGTGTGCAAGTACTGGGTGATACGTTTGTTCGGATCGAGCGCGTGAGCCGAATCCGCGGCCAGTAACAGGTAGCAGAGACAGATGCCTAGCATGACCATAAGCGCAGTGCAGGGCGCGCTAGAACAAGGAAGGAGCCAGTGCGAAGCCCTTTCTCCCATAGTTGTGCTCAGTCCTTCCCGTGCCGATGGGTCGTCATCGACAATCGCGATAACCACGTCAGGCTGCGGCATTGGATTCTGCTTCGTGCCTTGGAAGTGTGAAGTGGAAGCTTGTGCCTGGGCCTTCATTGGCCGCAGCCCATAGCTGGCCTCCGTGGGCTTGAAGAATGGAACGGCAAATAGATAGTCCCATGCCCATGCCGCTGGGCTTGGTGGTATAGAACGGTTCAAAGATCTTGGGCATTGTATCCGGATCGACACCTATCCCCGAGTCCTGAACCGTTACCTGCACCTGATTCGGGTCGACGTTCCTGGTGGTGATCGCCAGTTCTCGCGCGTTCTCACCTACATTGCTCATGGCTTCCATACCATTCATGACCAGATTGAGCAAGACCTGCTGCAACTGTACCCGATCGCCGAGAACAGGAAACACGTTGTCCGCAAACTCTGTTCGGATCAAGACTCTGTTTTTCTTTGCTTCGTCGCCAACCAGAGCGAGAACATCCCGAATGGTTTCATTCACGTCCAGCTTTTCACTCGACGCCTCAGTCCTCTTTGTCATGGCCCGAACGCGGGCGACCACTTCGGCGGCTCGTTTGCCATCGCGGACAATGCGACGAGCAGCTTCGCGGGCTTCCTCTATGTTCGGCGTCTCCCCGGCCAGCCAACGCAGGCATGCGCTACCGTTGCTCACTACCCCTGCCAACGGCTGATTAACCTCATGTGCAATGGAGGCAGTCAATTCACCGAGCATGGTCAACCTGTCAAGGTGCGCGAGCTCCGCCTCGAGCTGCCGTAACTTCTCGCGCTGTTCTTCCGCCCGCAAACGGTCAGTGATATCGCGCGCAACCCTTAACAGGAATCGGCGCCCACGATGCAGGAAGACGCTTGTGCTCACTTCGACGGGGAACAGCGAACCGTCCTTTCGCCGATGCCAGTGTCTGTCGAATGCGGTTTCGCCCGCGGCCGCCCGCTCTGCGGTTGATTCCATCCCAGCTCGATCCGAATCCAAGTGGAAGATATGGGGCGTGTTCCCAATCAGTTCCTGCCGAGTGTAACCAAGGCTGTCGCATGCCTGCCGGTTTACGTCAACGATGGTTCCTTGGTCGAAATCGAGCATGAGAAAGGCATCTGCCGCGTGGTCCACAAATGTGCGAAAGCGCGTCTCACTCTCGCGCAGAGCTTCTTCGGCGCGTTTGCGTTCGCTGATGTCCCGTGCCAGAGCCAAGTGGAGCTGACGACCACCATGCTGGAAGGGTCGCACACGCACCTCGACCGGGAACACGGTCCCATCTTTTCGCCGATGACGAGTTTCGAAGGTGCTGGCCCCCCCGGCCTCGAGTCGCTCCTGAATCCATTGCAATGGTGCGCCATTCGCGTCCGGGTAGAAGTCATGTGGAACCATCCCAATCAGTTCCTCACGGGTGTACCCGAGGCTTTCGCATGCCTGCCGGTTGACATCGAGCACCTTGTGCCGCTCTTCATCTTGCACGAATAATGCGTCGGCCGCGTGGTCCACAAATGTTCGGAAGCGCATCTCACTCTCCCGCAGAGCTTCCTCGGCCCGCTTGCGCTCGGTGACGTCGCGAGCGACGGCGAATACGCCAACTACCTCGCCGGACTCGTCCCGATAGACTGCGGCGTTGTACGACACCGATATCACATTTCCGTCCCGATGCCGCAGCTCCAGCGGGTAATCTCGCACCCAGCCTTCCCGGAACACTTGCTTGTAACCGGCACGTGCCTTTGCCGGCTCGGTGAAGTAATCGCAGAAATCGCTGCCGATGAGTTCGCCGCGTGAACGCCCCGTGGCCGCCTCGGTTGCAGCATTGACATCGGTGATCCTGCCGTCTGGACCGATCGTCACCAGCGGGTCGAGACTGGCTTCAATGAGGCCCCGGTTATAAGCGTTGGCCAGTCGCAGAGCTTCCTCGGCCCGCTTGCGTTCTGTGATATCGATTGCAGTGCCTACAATTGTAACGACTTCTCCCGCGCCATTTAGGACAGGGTGCCGGATCACCTGAATATGTTTGGCCGCTCCGCTGGGTGGCACGATCCTGAACTCGCTCGGGGTATCTACTTTTTCGCGGAGCAACTTCTCAAAGTCCCTCTGCACTCTGTCCCAATCCTCCGGCTGGATGAATCGGGAAACCGCTTCCCTGGGCTGTAGACTCTGTTGCGCATCGAGCTCAAAAATCCGGAGGCATTCCTCCGAAATGTAAACGTACTTGTTGCTGGCCACATCGAAAGCAAAGCTGCCTGAGTGGCTCAGTCTTTGCGCTTCCGCCAGGTAAGCTTCACTTTGGCGCAGCGCTTCCTCGGCGCGCTTGCGTTCCGTCACATCTATCGTGGTGCCGACGTATTCGGCGACTTGTCCGTTTTGATTGAGAACTGGATGGCCGAACCAATGGATGTGCTTGACGGTTCCATCGGGCAGCACGATCCGGTGCTCATGCTCGTATTCCATGGGCACAAGCGCTGCCTTCTTGGCCAGTTGATGCATCCGTTCGAGGTCCTCAGGGTGGATTCGTTGCCAGAATCTTTCCCCGTTTGGCACACCTTCCTCCGGGTTTAAGCCAAAAATCCGGAACATCTCCCCGGACCAGTAAAGCGTCTCGCCAGTGGCGGGACTCCAAGCCCAGCTGCCCGTGTGGCTCAACCGCTGCCCTTCCGCCAAATAAGCCTCACTTCTCCGTAGCGCTTCCTCGGCCCGGTAGCGCTCCGTGATATCGACCGAGGAGCCCACGAATCTAACGAGATCTCCGGCCTCATTCAGGACAGGGTGCCGGATGGCATGAATGTGTTTGACTGTTCCGTCGGGCAACACAATCCTGTACTCTTCGGATGTATCCAGTTTTTCGCGGAGCGACTTCTCAAAGTTTTTCCTCCACCTGTCCCGATCGTCGGGGTGGATTCGTTGGAAGAGTTCTTCACCGGTCGCCAGCCTCTCCCGCGGATCAAATCCATAAATTCGCAACGTTTCCTCGGACCAGTAGTCGTACTCGCCGGTGGCCGCGTTCCAGCCCCAACTACCTGTATGGCTCAGCCTTTGCGCTTCCGCCAGATACGCTTCGCTCTGCCGCAGGGCTTGCTCCGCCTGTTTGCGTGCGGTCCGGGAACGCAGGGTGACGATACCGAAAGCCAGGTCGGCAGCCAGTTCCTCAAGAAGCAGAACTTCCTCCGACGTAAAAGCATTGGGCTCGGTTGAGTAAATTGTGAGAATGCCGAAGGTCTTAGCGTTATCGTCTTTAAGCGGTATGGAGATGGCAGAACGATAACCACGCTCCACAGCGGCCTTTCGCCACGCGAAGTTAGCATCAGTGGCGAAATCCTGACTGCAACTTGTTCTTCCGGTTCGGATGGCCATTCCGCCGGGGCCGCGACCGCGTACGGTCTCTTCAGACGAGCTGATCTCAGCAGCCGCAAGATAACCATCTTCGACGCCGAACCACGCGACGGGACAAACGCTCTTCACATCGTCGTCCTGGGCGTATCCCACCCAGGCCATTCGAAACCCGGCTTCTTCACAGACAATGCGGCAGATTTGGTCGATGAGGCTCTGCTCATCGGTGGCGCGCAAGAGTAATTCGTTGCAGTTGCTGATCGCTCGGAGTTTGCGATTCAACTGGCGTAGATTTGCCTCAACACGCCGCCGAATTCTGCCGAACCAAGACAGAAGCGCGGCGAACGCTATAAAAATGATGAAAAGCGGGATCTCCGACCGATAGATGTAGATGGTGCGGACCGGTTCCACGAAGAACCAGTAAAAGCTGGTTATCGATAGCACGATCGCTAACACCGCAGGTCCTGGCCCTCCATACCAGGAACTTATGGCCACCGCGAACAGCAGCAAAAGCGCGGAAGGGACGCGAAAGCCGAAATGCTGAAGGAGTAGCGAAGCCCCAAGTGCGACACCGATGGAAACAACCGCAAGCCCGAAGCGTTGGAGATAATTCACGGGCAACACCCATGCTCGAGGGGTTACAGACTCATTCGTGTCGATGCCTGACGAGTTCATTTGCCCCACTACCGATTTCCGAGTTCCAAGTCGGTGAATCTCAGGTCGGCCGGCTGGCTTCCAGCATGGGCGGCTCTGTCGAGGAATTCGTCACTTCTATGGCGTCACGTTGCGCAGGACGGCTTTAATGTGACGATGCGTGTAATGGGCACAGAGCAACGTGCTTATATTTCACTCGATTTGAGCGCAGGTCTGTGATTTCCGTCACAGCGTCGGATGAGGTCATTGCCACCGACCCGGAAAAATTCGGGATTAAACGCACGGCCTCACGCTCCGCAGACTGCAGATCTTTCCCAGCGCCCGTTTCTCCTCTTGGAGTCGTCACTCTGACCAAGTATCGGCGGATTGATGAGCTGCGATCGCAATGAGTCCCCTTCTCCATTATTCCTAAGAATCTGATCTCCCGCGCGTTCCCTAAGAATGTCGTGCTTAAGAAAGATCGGCCCCTAAGGGATCACGCAAAAATAATAGTCCATTCAGAGTCCTAACTCGCACATTTTCAGCATGAAGCAATAATGTAGAGCAACCCGCCCCGCAAGCCCGCAGAATGCCGTAACCAGCGGTTGCAGACGGGGATACGCGCGCCC
>DASPTU010000031.1:0-19584 GCA_035623255.1 Terriglobales bacterium
TTGTTCTGCATGAAGTAGACCGCGCCCACATTATTGAGCGCGTCCGCGAATTTAGGATTCAGCTTAGCTGCTTTTTCAAAATCAGCGCGAGCTTGCTCTGTGTTGCCAGCCTGCAGTTCCGCCAGTCCCAACTTGTTTCGCAGCGTTGCGCTCTTCTTGTCTTTGCTGACCGCCTGTTGAAAATACCGAATAGCATGCTCATAGTCCTTGTGCGCTCGGCACATGTCACCGGCCTTTTCCAATTCGGCGACGGTCATTAACTTCACATCAAGGACCCGCTGCCCTGCCTGCTCGTGGCCCAGAGCCCGGCCGGCAAAGGCCAGCGCAATGGACAGGGCGATGGCATTCCATTTCGACATTCGCATATCGACCTCCTTGGGAAGGGTGTCCCTGTCATGCCAGGTTGTTCTGCCTGACAAGTTCATCCTCCATGGTCCGCTTCCCTTTTGACACAAGTTTGCGGGCAGTAAAAGGCTACAGGGGCTACCGCGTCGCTACACTGACGTTTCCTGGTCCCGGACGGTCTCGATCTCCATTTGCTTCAATGACTTGCACGAGGGTTGTGGCCGATGATGCGACGGCCCGCGCAACGGGCTTGGCTACGTTTAACGGGACGCGTAACTCCCCATGTAACGGGCATCACTGCAATCTTTCTGGTACCCGCGTAGTAAAAAGCTGAGGGGTGCGGGGGCGGTTCATGTCTACGAGCCTGCAAGAGCCGATAACGCTTGAGAAGGAGCGAGCCGAACTTCAAGCAGTGCTTCAGTCGCCGTTGTTTGCGCGCTCGCAAACCTTGGCTCATTTGCTCTCGTATCTGTGCGAAAAAACCTTTGCTGGCGAAGGCGATCAGATCAAGGAGTACGCCATAGCCGTAGACGTGCTTGGGCGGCCCAGCTCATTCGATCAGGACCTCGACTCCATTGTGCGTGTGCAGGCGAACCGACTGCGCAAGCGATTAGCTGACTATTACAACGGGGAGGGCGTCAGCCACGAAATGCGTATTACTGTCCCGGTTGGACAGTACGTTCCTGCGTTTGAAGAGGTCACACCTGCATTTGCCGAAGTCGTTCAACCCGCGAAGACTGTGCAGTCACCTTCGGCGGACCGAACCGATCGCCCAAGACACGCCTGGCTATTCTTCGCACTGACTGGTCTTCTTTTGCTGCTCGCGGCCGCGCTCTACACCGGAAGAGACAGGTGGCGTCCAAGCGCCACTCCGCCGCCCTCGCGGCCCGTCGCGACCTTGCCCGAATCTCCGATAGGGCTGCCGGTTGGAAATGAAATTCGCATCCTGGCAGGCGCCACTCGCAGCTATGTCGACCGCTCAGGAAAGCTCTGGAGCCCAGACTCGCGTTTCGCTGGCGGCCGCCCTTTGCAGAGCTTCGCTCAACACATCTGGCGCACCCAGGATCCCACGATCTATCGCAACAGCCGCCAGGGTGACTTCAGCTATGCCATTCCCTTGTCGCCGGGAATCTACGAACTTCACTTGCACTTCGCGGAGACGTTCTACGGGCCTGAAGACGCGGGCGGTGGCGGGGAGGGCAGCCGCGTCATGACAATTACGGCCAATGGGAAACCCCTGCTGACGGACTTCGATGTGGTCGCTGATTCCGCGGGTGCTCGAACCGCGGATGTCAAGGTCTTTACGGACGTCAGTGCCGCCGATGATGGTCTGCTGCATCTGAGCTTCTCTTCGGTGAAAGGCGGACGGGGCATGTTGTCCGCAATCGAACTCTTGCCCGGGATTCATGGCCAGATCCGGCCAGTGCGGATCGTGACCAGGGACGTTCCTTACTATTCCAATGACAGTCACTGGTGGAGCGCCGACGGGTACTTTAGGGGCGGGCAGCTTGCCGCCACTGAAGAAGCGGCGATTGGCACAGATGACCCCGAGCTTTACAGCACGGAACGCTGGGGACATTTTTCCTATGCGATCCCGGTGACGCCCGGCAAGTACACTGCGACTTTGCATTTCATCGAACACCACTTCCACGCGGCCGATCACGGGCTGGTTTCCAGCGAACCTAAGGCTTCCTCGGGAGTCCGCCTTTTCAATGTGTTCTGCAACCGCAAGCTCATCCTGCGTCAAGTCAACATTCTCGAGCAGGCCGGTGAGCGGCGTCCACTTGTACGCAAAATTGCCGGCTTGGAGCCCGATGCACAGGGCAAGCTGCTGCTGGAATTTGTTCCACTCGAGTATTATGCAACCGTGTCCGCAATCGAGGTGGTCCCTCAGTAGACATTATGTCATCGACTCCTGCGCTCTTCTCCCGGGCGCAGTTCCCATGGTGGGAAGCGCTGGTCGCTTTAACAACTCCATCAAAAAATCCTACAATAAAATCTCCTCTCTCCTACCTGGCCTAAGCGGCCGCGCCAGTTAAGCGGTGAAAGCAAGAAACGAATCTTCATTTTGGTCGGGCAAAGGGAGGTGACTATGATCACAGAATCGAGCTGTGCTTTGGAGTAGATTAAGTCCCCGAAACGACGTTTCCCTGGATATGCCAATGGTCCCGTGTGAGAGGGCGCCATGCTTGAAGGCAAATCCATTTTGATTGTCTGTACTGAGGGCGAGAGCCGGGACAAGCTTGTCGCCAGGATTCTTGATCTCGGTCTGCAACCACTGTGTTTAACCAACTGCAGCGACGCTCAAAACTTGCTAGGGCGACAGGATTTTCGCATTGTCTTGTGCAGCGATAACCTGCCGGACGGCGATTACCGGAACGTGATAGCGGCTGCGACCTCCACGCCTGTTATCGTTCTTTCACACGTGGCTGAATGGGGACCCTACCTGACCGCATTGCAGGCTGGTGCGTTTGATTACATCTTGTGTCCGCCTTATGGAGCAGAGGTTGATCGCATTTTGTCGTTCGCACTGGATGAACATTCAAGGCTTCGCGGAAAAGGACATCAGCAGCCTAAAGCCTCAGAGCAGTCACCTGGGAGAGCACTATGGTGACTCCGCTCGTGAGAGTGCTGCTGATAGCTGAGAGCGGGTTAGGATTCTCGCCTCTTCTGGAGCGTCTGAAGAACTTTGGTTGCCAATGCCACCTTGTTTCCTCTTGCCTGGATGGCGCTCGACTGATCGAGCAGACTTCATTTGATCTGGTTCTTTGCAGCGGTCGAACGGAAAACTTCCAATCCCTGCTCAGCGCAGCCCGGAGTTCCTCCGCGAGTTTATTCCGATACCTCATGGTAGAACATGGGTGCTGGTGGGTGCCCACGATTGTCCGAGGCGAACCATGTTCTCGTTGGTTGGCGTTTCGGGACAGCGAGTTCCCAGGCGAACTCTACAAGTTGGTTAGAGAAGTCGGCTAACCTACCATGTGGATGCGGGGAGCGACTTGTACGGTAATGTCCTCAAGGAACTTATTGATAAGTCCTTTTAATCAAGCGGTCGTTCTAAACAAGTTCCTGGCACTGGCGACGTGTCGAAGACGCAGTTAGGGCTTACCAGACTCAGGCTCCTGGTCTCCTGTTCGGGACTTCCCTCACTCTTAAGCGCCGTGCCCTGCCGCAGCGGCCTCAACAGGATCTGGGAACGCCCGGCGGCCCGTGACGTTGTCAATGCGGATGCGGTAAAAGACGGGCGTGGGAAGCTGCGAAGGTTCACGATGAAGTGCGGAGACATAGCCAGGTTGCCACCACAGCGCGTGCTTCCGAACCAATTCGTAAGCGTCGAGGACCTTTTCCTGTGATTCGGGAGTGTCCGGTAACTCTTCATACAGGCCCGTCACGATGACGCTTAACCATCGATCGGGGCTGGTCACGGCGTCAATTTCCACACAGACGCAGGGGTTGGCGCGCATCCATTCGATCTTCTGGCCAACAGGGGAAAAGCCATAGAGGTACTCGCCTTGGAACGCAAAGTAGATCGGCACGATATAGGGTTGGTTTCTGCGCGCACAGGCCAACCTTCCGAGACTCTCACGCTCCAGCACCCCGCGGCATTCTTCAGGCGTCATGTCGTAGATGACCATGGCCTAGGCCTCATCCACGTGGGCTGGAGCATATCATGATCCAATTTTGACCGTCTGCGTGAGAGGGTATTCTTGATGATATTCTTTGAGGCTATGGGAGGAGTCCTAAGCGATGGTGGAGTCCCTATCCTTTTTTGTGGGAGCATAGATTAGCTAAACCACATCCTCGAATGACCCGTACAGGCAGAGCAGGATTTAGTGTAGGAGACCGTGCTCGTGAAGCTTCCGGTAAAGATTCCGCTCGCTAATGCCAAGGATTTTAGCGGCGTTGCCGCGGTGGCCGTGGCTGGCTTCGAGCGCCAACCCTATATGCTCCCGCTCCACTTGCTCCAGTGTCGGAATCGCCGTGCT
This sequence comes from Terriglobales bacterium, assembly GCA_035623255.1. Lineage (GTDB taxonomy): Bacteria > Acidobacteriota > Terriglobia > Terriglobales > Acidobacteriaceae > JAFAGX01. The sequence goes on from DASPTU010000031.1 coordinate 4,332, forward strand.
GTTCGATGAAAACTTGGGAGCACTTCCCATTCCCGAGCTGCGAAAGGTGGCCGGGAGGTGCTCCGGCAAAACGCGTGCCCCCTCGCAAAACACCAAGGCCGCCTCCACGACGTGCAGTAGCTCGCGCACGTTTCCCGGCCAGTTGTGACCCTTCATTAGCTGAAGAGCTTCCTCGCTGATCTGTTTGTTGGAGCCGAATCGTTCGTTGAGCACGGTCACAAAGTGTTTTGCCAGGAGTTCCACGTCCGCGCCTCTGGCGCGCAATGGGGGGACTTCCACGGTGATCGTGCTCAGGCGGTAGAACAGATCCTCGCGGAAGAGGCCCTGCCGCACCATCGCGGAAACGTCACGGTTTGTTGCGGCCAAAATCCGGACATCGACGCGAATTTCATCCGTTCCTCCGACGTGCCGGAAAGTGGCTGTGTCCAGGACACGCAGCAACTTAGTTTGTGTCGCGGGACTGACCTCGCCGATTTCGTCGAGGAAAATCGTGCCGCTATTGGCAACCTCAAATAAACCAGGTTTCCCCCGGTCCGCTCCGGTGAACGCGCCGCGCTCGTGGCCGAACAACTCACTCTCAAGCAGGCTTTCCTGCAATGTAGAGCACTCCACCGCCACGAACGGCCGGAATCGCCGCGGGCTGCGTGCATGAATCAGCTTGGCCACGCGCTCTTTCCCCGCCCCGGTCTCCCCGGTAATGAGTACGGTGCCGTCGCTCGGAGCCACGAGTTCGATCAGTTTGAGCAGCCGCAGAAATTCTGGGCTTTCTCCGATGAAGGAACTCCCGAGATCAGGAGGCGTCAGCCCCCGCTCGAGAAGAGTCGCGCGTTGCCGAAGCGAGCGCCGTTCGAGCGCCCTCTGAATGCGAACCTGCAACTCATCGAGAGGACAGGGCTTCACCACGTAATCGAAAGCCCCCATGCGAATCGATTCGATTGCAGTATCGATGGACCCGTGGCCGGTCAGCATGACAACCTCGGTTGCTGGCGCGCCCGCATGGATGGATTTCAGGACCTCGAGTCCATTCATCCCGGGCAAGCGCAGGTCGAGCACCACGACATCGGGCTCCGATTCCGTGATCCGGCGAAGTGCCTCTTCGCCCGTTCCGACACCGTGAATCTGATATCCGAGGCGACTCAGTTCGTTACCCATCACCTGCCGGAAGGTCGAATCGTCGTCAACGAGAAGCACGGAAGTCGGCTTCATGAAACGCCCTCCTGCCGCAAGTCAGCTTGGATAGCCGGCAGCACGACTTCAAAGGTAGAACCAATTCCTGGCGTGCTCTCTACGCGGATGTCTCCACCCCAGCCGCGCACCGCGTTCAACGACAGGAAAAGACCCAGCCCGGTGCCACCCGACCGCAGGCTGAAGAAGGGTTCAAAAATCTTTTTCTTGAATTCAGGGGGGATCCCGCATCCCTGGTCCAAGATGCGTATACACACGGTGTCGCCAGCTGTCGCTTCCACCAGAACTTTTCCGCCCGGCTTGGAAGCTTGAACCGCGTTGAGAATCAAGTTGACGAGTAGGTTTTGAAATTCCGCTTCATTCGCGCGGAAGCGCAATCCCGCTGGAAATGGGCGCACCTCGACAGTTACCGAGTGAGCGGAAGCCGTAGGATTGATGAGTGCCTGCACCGCGGCAATCGCCGCATCGAGTTCCACGATGTCTCCGGAGGAACGTTGGCCACGGGACATTCGCAGGAAATGCTGCGTGATGCCACGGCAGCGCAAGATCTGTTCCCGAGCGATGGCGGCGCTATCACGGACCTTGCTCAGGTCTATGCACGTCTTTCCGTCCTCCGCCGAGGGTGTTTCACGGAGAATTCCCTCCACGCACATCATCACGGTAGCAAGCGGCGTGTTTAACTCGTGTGAAAAACCCGACGCCAGCACTCCCAAGGAAGCCAGGCGATGCGACTCCGCAAGATTTGCTTCTGCCGCTCGGCGCTCCGAGATATCTCGCCAAACTTCCACGACCTGGGCAAGGTGACCAGACGAATCGAGTATCGGAGATGCGTGGATCTCTTCCCACGCCGACGTGCCATCCTTGGTTCTGCGTTCGCAGAGACGAACTTGGCGTGCGCCGGATTGCAGACAAGCAAGCGTGGGGCAATCGCTGACGTCGCACGGGCCCGAGCCAACTTCCAGGCAGCAACAACCCAGCACCTCCTCCCGGTTGCTCCCTGTGCGTTGTAGGAAAGCATCATTGGCCGCAATAATTCTACGTTCAGAGTCAAGGACGACAATGCCGTCATCGATGCTGTTGATCACGGTCTCCAGGCGCTCTCGCTGCGTGCGAACTTCACCGACAAGGCCCGCCACAGAATCAGCCATGGCGTTGAACTCGCGGCCAAGCCACGCCAACGTGTCGGAACCTTCCTCGGGAATGCGCCGATCCAGATCCCCTTGGGAGATCAGGCGCGCGTTAGTTTCAAAACGGCTCAGGCGCTTCAGGACGGAAAACCGGATCAGCAGCAAGATGGTCCCTGCAAGCACGAAGGTCAACGCGCCGGCGCCGGCGACCATCCAGTGCAAATCCCTGGTCATCGCAGCCCGCACTTCTCCCGCGTTGTAATCCAGAATCAGGATGCCGTTAATTTTTTGCTCTGGATTGTGGCATCGGTGGCACTCTTCGCGATTGCGAATCGGCACCACGGTCCTGAGGATTTCGCCACCCCGCGTCTCAATCACGCGACTGGAGCCTCTGCGATCCGGTGGATCACGGTGGCAGATCTGGCAAGTAGGGGAATCAATCCGGAAATCGTTCCCTCCAACCCCGGGTCTGCTGGAGTAGCGTTCCACGCCGTTACGGTCCAGAAGGAAAATTTGTTCGACGCGCGCCTGCTTCCCAAAGCTTTCAATCATGCCCGCGATCAGCGTGCGATCGTTCTCCATCATCTGGTGTTCGAGGGCCACGCGAATCAAGTCGCCTTCTGCGAGCGCCGTGTTGCGCGCGGTGTCCAGAAGACTCTGGAAGTGATGAACGGAATAGAGATAAGAGGCAGCCGTGCAGACGATGACCACAGCCAACGTGATTCCGAGGGCGAGGACCACCGTCATGCTGACGGAGCGCAGTTTCATGAGACGAGGTACCTCGTTCGGGCAAGCATGGCATATGACGGATTGGCAGGTCAATGACTGACGATTTGTCAGGCGTGTCCTGACAACTTGTCAGCTTTCCTTTCGCAGCTCTACTCTCTCGACTGAAATTAAATGATTTAGCCCCTACTCCTCATGGCAAGTGACGTGCCCAAAGACCTTCGAGGGAGGTGCTCGATCATGGAAATGTTCTTAATGGCACTTTGCATGAGCATGTTTGGCCTGGCGGTGACAGCCATGGCATTCGGAGCGGCCACGCGCAAAGGTGCGTCAACTTCCCCGGATCAACCTGAACTGAAGCCGGTCAAGACTGTGGCTCCCAGTCGGTTCTTTGCGGATCGGATTGTGCCTCCTGCGACGTCCGTCCAGTACGTGCCGAGAGAGGTCCTGCTCGCTCAGATCGAGCACCACGTTCGATTGGAGCAGGCTGCCGCACAGTCGTTCCTCGAGTCTCCGTCGCGCGCCCAGTTGCACAGCAAAACGACTTCCGCCTTCGTGAACTGAGGCTGCGTTCATGGCCCACGAGCAACCAGAGCTGCTCAAAGATCTCGCGGCAGATGAAGTTCAAAAGATCCTGGCTTTCGGCACCAAGATCACGGTGCCAATCGGAGGCTCCTTGTTCCGCTTAGGGGACACCGCGGAACGCCTCTTCTTAATTGAGCGCGGGCTCATACGGCTCACGCTTCCGATGAAAGTCCGAGGAAGCGAAGAGGATGTCGTCGTTGAAGAGCGAACCTCGGGCCAAACCGTGGGCTGGTCCGCTTTGATCCCGCCCTACCGGTTCACTCTTGCCGCCACAGCTCCGCTCGAAACGCAAGTCCTCGCCCTTCCGCGGGAGGAGTTGCGCAAGCACCTCGCCGCAAACCCGGTAGTCGGCTACAAAATCGCGTTGAATCTGGCGGTGATCATTGGCCATCGCCTCCAGTTGTTCCAAGCAATGTGGTTGCGGGAGATGCAGCGCATGGTGGAGAAGCATTCCGCGTAAATCGTTGAGAGAGTCGATCATGAGAATGGCTAAGTCCGTTGTCTTCGCTTCAGCAGTACACGCGATGTGGGGCACACCCCATGGTGGCTGATTCCAGTGCCGCGCCACAGCCGCCCCGCCGGCGAATTGTCGAATACCTTCTCGGCGGAGGCCTGCTTGCTTCCTTCGGATCCTTCATTTATCCGGTGCTTCGCTACCTGGTTCCCCCGCCCGTGGCGGAACTTGGAGGCGACCAGGTTGTCGCTGGCAAGGCCGACGAACTGAAGCCAAACTCTGCCAAGATCTTTCGTTTCGGCAGCCGTCCCGGGCTGCTTATCCGAAACGGTGATGGAAGCTATCGTGCGTTTTCCGCCGCTTGCACGCATCTGGGTTGCATCGTGCAATACCGCAGCGACTTGCAAGAGATTTGGTGCGCATGCCACAACGGACTCTACGACCTGAATGGGCGTAATGTTTCCGGTCCACCCCCCAGGCCGCTCCAGGCGTACGACGTCCACTTGCAGGGCGACGAGGTGATGGTTTCCTTGAAGCGGGAGGCTTGACCTTGTTGGCATCCCTGCGCCAATGGATCGATGAACGATTTGACTGGGCCGCCCTCATCGCCCCTCTGCGTGAGAAAGCCGTCCCCACTCACAGTTTGTCCTACTGGTATTTCCTCGGCGGCATTACGCTTTTCCTTTTTGGCATCCAGGTTTGCACCGGCATCCTTCTGCTCCTTTATTACCGGCCGAGCGCAAACGAGGCTTTCGAGAGCGTTCAATACATCATGACCCGCGTGCAGTTCGGATGGCTGGTGCGTTCCATCCATTCCTGGGCCGCAAACCTCATGATCTTCACGGCCTTCTGTCATATGTTCAGCGTGCTGTTCCTAGGCGCTTACCGCAAGCCGCGGGAAATAACCTGGATTACGGGGATGCTGTTGCTCTTCCTGGCCATGGGATTCGGGTTCAGTGGTTACCTCCTTCCTTGGAATACGCTAGCCTTTTTCGCCACCAAAGTCGGAACGGAAATCACTGGGCAGGTCCCAGTTGTCGGGCATAGCCTGATGGTGTTCCTGCGCGGCGGCGAGGACGTGACCGGCGCGACGCTGACTCGCTTCTTCGGATTTCATGTCGCGCTTTTACCCGGCTTGACCACGCTCCTGCTGCTCGGGCACATCGCGCTGGTTCAGTATTTTGGCATGAGCGTTCCGCCGGGCGTGGAGGCGCGCCGGAAAGCTTTCCCCGGCGAGGCGCGCGAGATGAAATTCTTCCCGAACTTCTTCTTGCGCGAATTGATGGCGTGGTACATCGCTCTTGGCGCTCTCGGAGCGCTCGCCGCGATTCTTCCTTGGGAACTTGGTGCGAAGGCCGACCCATTCGCGCCGGCCCCCGCCGGCATCCGTCCGGAATGGTATTTCATGTTTATGTTCCAGACGCTTAAAAAGATTCCGGCGAAACTGTGGTTCGCGGACGGAGAAGTCGTAGGAATCTTGGTGTTTGGCCTGGCGGGCCTGGTGTGGCTGTTGTTGCCATTCTTTGATCAAGCGGCCGGAAAGCGCGGACGAAAGCTCATTCTGGGCGCAGGGATTTTCGCACTGAGTTACATCGTCGCAATGACAATTTATGGATACATGTCTAAATAACAGCTTATCCCGGTTGCTTATCGGGTTCCTCGCGATGGCCACCGTTGGCCTCAGCGCAGTCCGCGCTCAGGCGCCGAGTACGTGCCTCGATTGCCATGGTGCTTTGGATCCACCGCTTCAGGTCACGCCAGCCCAGTTCGCGCAAGACATCCACTCTCAGAAAGGTTTGACCTGTGCCAATTGTCATGGCGGCGACCCCACCAAAGCCGACATGGACGCAATGAGCAAGGCCGCCGGTTTCCGCGGAAAGATTGAACGCAAGCAGATTCCGGAGCTTTGTGGTCATTGCCATTCTGACGGCGCATTCATGCGCAAGTACAATCCCTCACTTCGGACCGACCAGTTGGCTCAATACAAGACCAGCGTGCACGGGAAACGCCTCGCGCAGGGCGACAGCAAGGTTGCGGTATGCATCGACTGCCACGGGGTTCACGATCTTCGCCCGGCCAATGATCTGCGCTCGAAAGTCAGCCCGTTGAATGTGGCACAAACTTGTTCGCGGTGCCACTCCGACGCGAAATACATGCAAGGATATGGCATTGCCACAGACCAGTACGCAAAGTACAGCGCCAGCGTCCATCACGACGCGATGACGGTTCGCGGAGATCTCAGCGCGCCGACGTGCTCGACCTGCCACGGCAATCATGGCGCTGCTCCTCCGGGAACCGATTCAGTGAAGAACGTGTGCGCGACCTGCCACGTCTTTCAAGCGCTGATGTATGACAAGAGCACCCACAAAGTTGCTTTTCAATCCATCGGCTTGCCCGGATGCGTCGTCTGCCACAGCAATCACGACGTAACCCATCCGACGGACGCCAAGCTCGGCACCGGCCCCGAAGCTGTCTGCATGCGCTGCCATAAACCCGGGGATGTGTGCGATCAGGCCCGGGCGGAAATGCTGGCCGATTTGAAGCAACTGGATGGCGCCGTGAGAGCAGCGGATTCGACGTTGGCCACTGCCGAGTCTTCGGGCATGGAAGTCAGCGAAGCGAGAATCGAGCAGGACCAGGCCAGGGACTCTCTGACCAAGGCTCGAGTCGCCATCCACAGCTTTCAAACTCCGCTCGTCGAACAGGACATCGAGGCAGGTCTCAAGATCGCCGCAAAGACTCAAACCGAAGCCAGAGCCGCGCTGGCGGAGCGCGACCGCCGCCGCCGCGGCTTGGGCTTGTCCCTAGGAATTATCATCATGGTTTTGTTGGGGCTCCGTTTGTACATTCGGCAAATTGAAGGCAATTCAGGCAAAGTGAATACCGCAATTTAACTTTAGACTCCGGGAGCCAAAAAGAAGGCTGACCAAGAAAGGAAGCTGTAGAGCTATCGGTGCCGATTCAACGCGACAGATACTCCACCACAGTCCAAGCGGGATCCGCAGCTTAGTTCCCTGTTAATTCCCCTGTTCCGTGAGCTGCTCCAAAGGATTTGTTTGTTGGCACTCGCGCCAACCTGGAACGTTAGTCGCTTTGCTTTGCTGAAAGCGTGGCGTTTCCCTGCTGTTTTCCCTGTTACCTAGGATATTGGAATAGCCAAGAATCCTAAACCCTGACCTTAGTTCTCCTGTCTATCCTGTGCAAGAAAATGACTACCTGTGTAGGTGGTGACAGCACTCTTCCGCTTTGCTGAAATCGCGGACACGCAAACGCTATCGAGCGGAGTTTGCGACGCGACCGGTGGACTCCGGAAGAAGAGGCCGCAGTCTTGCCTGGTTCGAGGAGGATGGTGAGTCATGAGGATACGCAATCACGGATATGGGCCCACACTGGCGTTTCGAGGTCTCGTTCTTTTTGGCGTGTTGGTGCTAATGCCAACAGTGTTTATGGTCGCAGCGTTCGCCCAGGCGACAAGGCCACCAGTTTCAACCGTTACTCCACAACTACCGCCCGCGAATCTAAGGCCCACCCCAATTGTATCCGCTCCGTTGCGAGGGTGGGTCGACTTGCACACGCATCCACTAGCCAACCTTGGTTTCGGCGGAAAATTTCTCTACGGTGGCATAGATGCAACACTACAAGGCGGATCGCTGCTGCCCACGGATCCGAGTTGCAACCACAATGTGCGCGCCACGAGTGAAGCGCAAGCCCTGGGACCTGATGCCTCGACCCATGGCGGTCCCGGAGTCAACTTGAACCCCTTCAATGGCAGCGTGGGTGAAACCAACTCGTGCGGCAACGCCATTAGGGAAAAGGTCATCGAGGCTTTCCAACAGGCCCTCGGCGGAAACAACCCAGGGCCGAACGCCTCAGGTTATCCGACTTTTACCGACTGGCCGACATGGAACGATCTCACCCATCAGAAGATGTGGGTCGAGTGGATTCGGCGTGCCTACGAGGGCGGTTTGCGGGTGATGGTTGCTCTGGCGGTGAACAACAAGACGCTGGGCGACGTAGCGACATTTGGCAACGTTTCCTCAAACCCGGACTTGCCCACGGATGATAAATGGGCAGCGGATGCGCAGATCAGCGAGATCCAAAACTTTGTTGCCCGCCACTCAGACTTCATGGAAGTTGCGAAAAGTTCAGCCGACCTGTACCGGATCGTGTCGGCGAATAAGTTGGCGGTGGTGATCGGAATGGAGATCGATCACATCGGCAACTTCGGACAGGTGGTCTATTCGAATGGGTTGCTGACACCTCCAAAAGAGTGGCAGTCCGACTGGGCCGCCGCCGCTGTTCCTCCGAGCGATGCTGCGGTCAAGGCTGAGATTGACCGTCTCTATAATGAAGGCGTTCGCTACATTTTTCCCATCCATCTCCTGGACAATGCGTTTGGCGGAACGGCTGCCTACGAGGAAATATTTAATATTTCAACCTTGCGCGAGTCCGGCCACATCTGGAAGCTCACATGCACAAACAGCCCCGCCGATAATATCAATTGGGCCTACAACAACGGCAACAGCTCGACACAGATAGTTCTTGCTTCCGTAAATGTAGCGGGCAACCAATGGAACATCGGGAATCTGGGAACTGTTGGAGTCACTGAGCCTCCATGTCCTGCAACGTCCCAGGGACAGATACCCTACGGTCAGAAGAATGCACTTGGGCTATCCCCCAGCGGCATTACCGCGATCAAGGAGATGATGCGACTCGGAATGCTGATTGACATTGACCACATGTCGGAAGCCTCGGAGGACCAGGCACTTCAGCTCGCCTGCTATGGCCACATCGTGTCTGGCGCTTCACCTTTCGTGTTTACGCTGCCATGTCCGTTCGGATTTCCGATGAACAGCGGTCACAGTGGCTTGCGGGGTGCAAACGGCGGTATAACGAATGAGCGATCGCAGCGCCCCGACCAGTACGCCCTGATAGGTCAATTGCACGGTATGGCGGGGATTGGGAGCGCCAAACTCACGGCTGACGCTTGGCTGGCTTTGTACAACAGCTCGATGCAAGCCATGGGCGGAGACAGCACGTACGGCAATCCATATAATCCAGCCAGCCCGGTCACGGCGGGTCGCCCAATCTCAAGCGCCGTTGTGGCTGGTTTCGGCACAGATACAGATGGCCTTGAGTTTGCAATGCCTCCACGACAGGGCACCCAGAGGACGATCGATGGCCCACAATACGCGCAATACGAAGCGTGCTTAAAAGCCGCCACTTGCAAGAGTGAGCCGATCGTAACTCGAGGTAACAACGGCAAGCCTGTGGCCACCACGATGAACTCGTGCACCACGTCCTGCCTGGCCAAATATCCAAATGCCTACCAGACCATCTGGGCGCCGCCCCCACCCATCGTTAAGTACGGTGGCTCGTCCCCTCAAAGTGGTGCGTTTCCCCAGAGCATCCCCCAGAGCACTGAGGGAAACAAGAGCTGGAATTACAACACGGATGGGGTCGCACACTACGGCATGCTCTGGGATTTTCTGCAGGATGTGGCCTCGTTGCCGGGTGGAGCAGCCATGGTCAACAACAATTTCATGTATGGAGCCGACTATTTCTATCGGACTTGGCAGCGCGCGGAAACGCTAAGCAAAAGCGCGCCGAATTAAAGCCATGAAAAATCAAAGAGCCCAGGCGGGGTTAGTGGCCATGGTCTTTTTGACCTCACTGCTGCCCTGCATGGCGGGATATGCCGCGGCCCAGGAGAAGGATTCCAGCGCGGCCCAAGCGAAAGTACGGCGATATGCCGTGGCGCACGCTCATTTTGGCAACAATTGCGCGGGCTATCTCTACGTCAGCCAGGAAAGCGTGCGGTATGAAGCGCTGGTTCCGGCGAACTACAAAAACCACTCTTTCGAACTCAAGCGAACGGAGATTACTGCGCTGGGTCCGTGGGTGCTGATGGGTCAGATGCAGAACATCGCGGAAATCAAAACGGCCCACACGACCTATCATTTCTGGCTGCTGCGCAAAGGAACGGATCTGAATGCTGCGCGCAGCAACTTGAATGCCGTCGCCGCACCAGCGCAGGAGCTCCTCGCGGCTATTCGCGATCCCGAGAGCTTGCCCAAGCGAACAGCGCCCAAGACTACGGACAAAGCTGATAAGGAAACTGAGTCACCGGCAAAGGAAGACTCGGAAAGTGAAAGGCACAGTGCTTCGCTGGTCGCGGGCGACGAGAATTTAGCGAAGAGCGGCCGGCCACCAGCAAACGACAATTCCTCGGGCGAGTCGGACGATGTCGCTAAGACAGAGTCTGCGCACAAGCTGCCGGCAGGAGCGCTACAAGGTATCTATGTGGGTTTTGGTCTCGACCACTCGCACATGAAGCAGCGGGATTATTATTTTACGGCTGACGGCTGGGTCATCAACAACGTTCCGTTCGTGAATATGGACAACTTCGATATGACAGCGTATCGGAACGATCCGAGCAACAAGCTATTTGTCGGCAGATACCGGGTCGATGGGAACGAGATCCATATCGTTTGGGCCAACAACGCCGACCGGCGGGACGTGATCAAGCTCGACGAAACTGCCGCGAATCCGGCCATTGACACGTATATACCCACCTGCCGGTGCACGGGGAAGAAGTTTTCCGGGAAGTATCATTGGTCGTCGCCGACGGATGCGAAATTTGTCCAGTTTTTTCCTGACGGCACGTTCCTTGACCACGGTCTAACGGACCAAGTGGTTGGGGTGCCCAACCCCCATGGTTACAGCGGCATTACCGATCCTCCGAGAAACTTCCGTGGGACGTACTCTGTACGCGATCAGACATTGACTTTCCATTTTGCCGACGGCAAGCAGGCCACCGTAGCTTTCGTCGTACCCAAAGCACTGGAGAAGGCGCAGGCGTTCGAATGGATGGGCCTGGGACACGGCTCAGGGGTGCCGGGCGCCGAAACTGTGATCCTCTTGATGCTGTATGAGGAGCACTACCGGGTGCAGCCTTAGCCTGAGGTTTCGCGTCAACCGGTCTAGGTTGTGAAAATTGTTGAATAAACCAGTCACGATGGGCGGAATCCAACGATAGACAGCCCCGCCCAGAGTCATTTACTGCAAATAAATATCAGATTGACGGAATATCCGGGCCTATATAGTATGCGCCTGGTTAACAGGGAGGTCAGGCATGTACATTGCGGATCGGCTTCGAGAGCTTAGAGAATCCAAGAACTTGTCCCAGGGAGACATCGAACAACGTACGGGCTTGCTTCGCTGCTACATTTCCCGCGTCGAGAATGGACATACCGTCCCCGCCATAGAAACGCTGGAGAAAATGGCGCGGGCGCTTGAAGTTCCGATGTACCAAATCTTCTATGACGGCGCGGAACCACCGGAGTTGCCGAACATCAGTCGGTCAAATGGAGAGAACCTGTGGGGGGAGGCCGGAGCGGCAAGTCGCTATCTCCTCAAGCTGAGAAAGGCGCTTGCCCGCATGCACGCTGACGACCGCGGACTCTTGATGCTTCTTGCCCAAAAGGTCGCCAACCGCAAACGATAAGAATGCTAAAGGAGAAGACCCGTGTCGGCCCTGTCAGGTCCAGAGCGTCGACGATTGAAGCGTACGCCTGCGAAAAAGCCCGCTAGTCTGATCGTTAAGCATGGGAGGCAGGCCCAGAGGGTTCCATGTCTCGTGCTTGACAGCTCGCCTGACGGTTTCAGGATAGGAGGGATTTCCCGCCTCAAACGAGGACAACTTGTCGAGCTGATTTTGGACGAGTACACCTCCGATACCGTGCCGTGCAGCGTGAAGTGGGTAGGCAAATCTGGGTCCAAGCACGGAGGCGAGGCGGGGCTGCGAATCAAAAAAAGTGGTAGTGCCTGATTAACGACTTACTAGGGATGTTCGATTACTTCTTGTTTGCCCGTCATCTGGGAAGAATACAAGAATTCCTCCCTCTGGCGCTTTGGGGAGACACTTCAACAAATTAGGGTTCGGCGCAATTAATCGAGTGCACTAAAGCGTGCTGTGAAAATGGTTCTGCCAGATGCTAAGGGCCGCCCAGCTCTTCCGCATGCCTCCTTTTGAAAAGGTCGGCTAGCTCTTCGAACGAATGGACTCCATCAACGAGTTCTTCGATTTCATCAAACGAGACGAGCATGCACTGGTCAATCTCAACCCACATTGTGTCCTGGTGCCGATATACACGAGCATAATGCCCCTGTTTGTTCATGCTGTTTATAGCGGCGACAACTTTTACACTCACGTGTCGCTCCCGTACAGATAAATTCGGTTGTCGGTGTGCCCGCACCGCGGAAATACATTGTGCAGCCCAGACAGTGGACTTAGGTCAACTAGTAGTTTCTACGTCCACCGCGGCCAGATCGCCCGCCAGAAAATCCTCGCCCGCCACCAGAACGATCGCCATAGCCACGGGACTCTTGCGGACGCGCTTCGTTGACCACGAGCGCACGGCCTTCGATGTTCAAGCCGTTGAATTCGCCAATGGCCTTTGTCGCATCATCTTCCGGCCCGAGTTCAACAAATCCGAAACCTTTCGATCGGCCCGTGTCCCGATCCATGATGACGCGGGCAGAGACCGGCTTATAGCCCCTCCCGGTAAACAACTGCAGCAGGCTCTCATCGGTAACGCTGTACGGCAGACTTCCTACGTAAAGCTTTGTCATATGCTGTCCTCTGTTTTAACTGGATCGACCGCCCGCCACGTGCCAACACCCGGTTAGTGGAAACTCCTATAGCATGTTATGCTGTTTATGCGCTTAATGCATTCGGTTGTGTTGTGCGGTTCCTCTGGTTCAGCTAATTGATCTGAGAATACCCGCCCTCCGTTTCCTCCGTTCGTCTTCAGCGTAATTTAAAAAGAAGACTGGCAATGAATACTGCCGCGACAGCCCACTGGTTTGTGGAGTGGTTGGGCAACTCTGGCCAGCAAGAAAGTAAAATGCAAAGTTTTTCAGAACTATCAATATCTCCTTCCCTGAAGGAGCGACTCACTGCGGCGCGGTTTTCGACGCCGACGCCAGTACAGGCAGCTGCCATTCCACAGGCGCTACAAGGCAAGGATGTGATTGCCACGGCGCAGACGGGAACTGGCAAGACAGTGGCGTTTTTGATTCCTGCGATGGAAAAACTGTCCGCGCAAGAGGCGACAGGAATTGCCGCGCTCGTCCTGGTACCGACGCGAGAATTAGCAATGCAAGTGGTGGCCCAGTTCGACGCGCTGAGGAGCAAACAGACGCAGCCAGCAGCATTGGTGGTCGGGGGACTACCGGAAGGAAGGCAGCTTGATGCGATTCGGCGAGGTGCGCGGTTCGTCGTAGCAACTCCCGGCCGTCTTGACGATTACATGGATCGCGAGTTGGTGTCTCTGGCTGGTGTGAAGACACTCGTGCTGGATGAGGCAGATCGCATGCTGGACATGGGATTCCTGCCAGCGATCAGGCGGATTGTGTCAGTAGTACCCAAAGAACGGCAGACCCTCTGCTTTTCCGCAACAATGGGCGGGGCAATCGCCCAGTTGGTGAGGGAGTACACCAGGAATCCGGTTCGCCTGTCATTTGGTTCGACGCTGAAACCCTCGGAGAACGTCCGGCTACAGGCATTTGAAGTGGCGGACGGCGAGAAGCCCGAAGTCCTGTACAAGCTACTCAATGAAGAGACCGGGCGCTGTCTGATTTTCTCCCGGACAAAGCGCGGGACGGAGCGAATCGCGAAGAGCCTGAATCGCCAGGGCATCGAAGCAGCGATGATCCATGGGGATCGTTCGCAATCCCAGCGAACGGCGGCACTAAAAGGGTTTCAGCGTGGGCATTATCGCGTGCTGGTTGCGACGGATGTGGCTGCCCGAGGCATTCACGTGCAGAACATCGCCCACGTCATTAACTATGACCTGCCGGAGGTAGCCGAAAACTTCATTCATCGTGTTGGCCGCACAGGACGAGCTGGTGAGCGTGGTATTGCTTCCACTCTCTTCGTGAGAGAACAGCGAACAGAGTTGTTCCAATTGGAAAGAACACTTGGGATTCGGATCGAGCGAGTTTCCATGAATGGTGAGTCGTTCGAGAAGAGCGCGCATACTCATCGACCTGGCATAAAGCGCAATTTGGCGGCATCCGGCGCTAGGATGGTGCCTTTGCCCGGGGAATTCCTGCAGGCACAGATGGAAGGCTAGTTTTCGACGGGAGATCGACGCACAACTTTTGCAGATGCTCGTATGCTGATACGCATAAGTGTGCCATCATCGAACTGCCGCGTTTGCGCTTTCGAAACCTCTTGATCTATTTAAGCGATGTCTAAGTTCAAGCTGCGACTTTTCAATTTCGAGGAATGGCGGACCTTTGTGAGTGACGCGGTTGTCCTACAGTACGTTGGGTTTGAAACCAAGGGAGCGGTCCGCGAATACGCCTTTACTCTTCGCGGGTCTGGCGGCGAATTCTCTGAGTATTTTGTGACCATTGCGAACGCGGCTTTTGTAGCCCACCGCGTGCGCTATCAAGATGCTCCGGACATCTGTTCCCTTCGGCTTCACCGGGAATTTGCGGCGCGAAGCGATCATCCTCCCACCACACGCTTCTCCATTACGGACGCAGAGCTGGCTGATTACATGGAGGCCCACACGCCGAAAACAAAGCCCGGCGCCTCCGCCCCCAGGGGAGACAAAGAATCTTGATATCACCCGCCTCATCGCATTCCAGCAAGTTCAGGAGAATACTTGGCGCGACGGATTGAAGACGAGTTTGGCCACGTCCAGCAGCTCATCCTGATTGGTAAGGAACGCGGCTACCTGCTCTACGATGAAATTAACGAAAGTCTGCCTGCGGAGGTGAATTCGTCGCAAGGAATTGACGATCTCCTGTCCATCTTGGAGCGCCAGGGAATTGAGATCCACGAGGACCTTGCCACCGCAAACGCGGCGCGTGCCGCTGCAAACGTCGCGGAGGGTCCCGAACCCAACGCGAAAGAGGAACTCGCCGCCGAAGCCAGCCTTGACCTCAGTTTGGGAGTAGGCACCACATCCGAGGATCCGGTCCGAATCTATCTCCGCGAAATGGGCTCAGTGGCGCTGCTCACCCGCGAAGGCGAAGTAGTTATTGCCAAGCGCATGGAGCGCGGACAACTGCTGGTGATGAAGGCGATCACCCGTTCACCGATCGTGATCAAGGAGCTGATTGCCGTTGGCGACGATTTGCGCAGCGGTGCGCGGCCGAT
>DASPTU010000032.1:0-5724 GCA_035623255.1 Terriglobales bacterium
GACGCCCAACATCTGAAACCACAAACAGCTTGAGTGTCTCTGATCGAGTCCGCTCCATCCTGGGGATCTTCTCTGGCGGTGGCCGTGGGGTTCTCGAGACACTCTGGTTCGAGAGCGAGTCTCAGCTGGTAAGTTAGGCGCTGTGTGCCTCGGGCACGTAGTCTCACACCCGACCCTAGGCCCTCTCGGATAACCAGAAATAGCTATAGGCCACGAGTCTCGGATAGAACTATGGTCGCCACTTGAGCGCGTTCTGCTTTGCTGGTTTCGGAACTGATAGGCTTCGTTGCAAACGAGCAATGAAAACCGCTAGTAGAGAAAAGCCAAACCGCTGGGCCCGCGCGTCCAGCAACCGAGCACATGGTGCGGTCGGTCAAAACAGATCCTGCTCATTCACGTGGGCTGCGAAACAAGAAAAATTCCAGCCTCAGGGGAGGCTTCTTCTCTTGACTTCTACCTTTATAGAACTTACCAGGACTTAGTCGAGCATCCAAGGAGCGGATGACCGGTGACAAGTAAAATTCTCAACAAATACGAAACCAGGTTGCCGTTCACGCCCCGGCTGCGGGAGCTATCGCTGTCGCTTCTTATCCACAGGTTGAAAGCCACGACCAGCGACCATTGTCAATTTGAAAATTACGATGGGTGAAAGCGACCGCAATCGCGACCATCGCTATTGCATAACAGAGGAAGAACATACGAAAGTTGTGGCTCATGGGTACCTCCAGCCACCGACACCTTGCTTTTCACTTCCAAGCAATGCCCAGGCCGCTCACTAGCTCGCCCCGGGCGTCTTTCCCCTGAGCTCGGCGTCAATGCCATCGATAATTTTGCGTACTTCTTTTCGCACTGGGTTTAAGGAACAAGTCTTGTCGCCAGGGCACAACCTTTCCACAGCTACATGAGAATGTTTGTCATCGATGCGTGTGACCGTGAGTCGTACATCGTAGCCAGGTGACTTTCCGATATGAAATTCCCAGAAGGTGCTGCCAGCCTTGCCTGTCACATGAAAATGCTGAAATAGGATCACCTGCATTGCAGCCGCGTAGACCTCGTCGACAGGAGCAGAATAGTCGTGTTTGGCCCAGTCGGGGGGCTCCTCGGCAGAGCTGACGCCCATCAGGAGGAGCATTATGATTCCACCCATTAGAAGAGGCTTCATGGTGGTTTCCTCGCTGAGGAAGGAATAAACACATCAAGTAATCCGGATGCGCAAAAAAAAATGCTGTGATGCAAGACATCTATGCCCGTGCCCGACGACACGGGTAATGGTCAGTGCCTGATTAACGTTAATCGGGACTTGAGGGACGTCAGATACCTCAAATACAGTGAATGGAGAATAGCAGCAGCCAGGAAGGGCGTTATGGCATCTAGGGCAGCGAAGGCAAGTGCTGAAGTCAAGTCGGTATTGATCGCATACGATTTCTCGGAAGCAGCGCAAAAGCCGCTGCGACACGCACTGGCGGTGGCACGTCACTATGGAGCGAAATTTCATCTGGTGAATGTCGTCTCTTCGCTTGGATACACCATCGTCGGTCCGCAAGCGGCGAACTTGGCGGCCGAAAGAACTCAACGGGACGCCCGGAGGCTAGAGAAAGAGCTGCTAGCAAGTGGGGCGCTGGCGGGCCTGGAGCACGAGTTCATCATCCGGGAAGGCGAGGTCTGGGAACAACTGGAGCTTGTCATCAAGGAAAAGAAAGTGGACCTGGTGGTCGTGGGCACGCATGGCCGTGGAAGCCTGGGAAAACTGATCCTCGGCTCGGTGGCGGAAAGAGTCTTTAGGAACGCAGAATGCCTTGTGGGGACCGTAGGTCCTGGCTCCTATGAGGATGCCCTGACCGAGAAAACCGGGGAAGTTCGTCCTTTTCTCTTCGCTACCGATTTTGGCGTGGCTTCGTTGCATGCATTGCCCTACGCGCTTTCCTTTGCCAGCCACTTCAAGGCACGGCTCATCGTGCTGCACGTCCTCCCAGCCGCTCCGATTCCGGAGGGATTCCATTGGTCCACCACGGGCGACCTGGATCAAATGAGGGAAAGGGCGCGAGTGGAGAGCGAGCGGCAGTTTGGGGAGATGATTCGGCAAAGTGGCCCGATGGAGACCCAGCCTGAATTTATGGTCAAGTACGGGATACCCAGCGACCAAATCTTGCTGGCCTCCCACATGCTCAGGAGCGATCTCATCATTTTGGGATTACGGCGCCCCGCTCATAGTGAAGTTGCTGCGCACACGCCTTGGGACATTGCTTACAAAGTGGTGAGCAGTGCATATTGCCCAGTTTTGACAATAAGAAATTGAGCAGCAGTTCTCGAGCAACAAGCAGAACGAGTAGTAACCAAAGCGGCTCGCCAGAATTGAGAGTTCATAACGGAAACGCACCACACAAGCAGGAGAATAATGTTGTCCCACGATGGTCTATGCCGGGCAAGTCGGATACCCGGACATCTTGGTATCAGTACCCACTTCGGCGGTAACCCCGTTAATCAGGACCTATCGCTGCTCACGATACTGCCAGTCAAATAGTGCTCGCCCCAATGGACTTGCGTTTCGAAGAGGCTCGCCTGTCAGTTTTGGCAGGTGGGTATAGACAAAAGGGGATGTACCGTTCGTCAATCGACGACATGGAGGCGGTTTGCTCCTCGCTTGAGGAGGCGGGATTAGCGTGGCCTCCATTTTAGCCACTCATGCGGAATCATTTTTTCCTTTTGATTGTTGTTCATTCCAAAAAGAGCGTGCGATGACCTTCGCCCACACAGACGGGGCGCTAATATCCGCCGACGAAGGACTGAAGAGGCTTATCGACGGAAACAGACGATTCATGGAAGGTAAAGCGCACTACTCCACCTTCTGCAAGGAGACCCTTGCTGATTTGGCAAGGGAGCAACATCCATATGCGACCATACTGGGCTGCAGCGACTCCAGAGTCCCTCCGGAATTGATCTTCGATGCGGACTTCGGAGAGTTATTCATTATCCGTGTCGCGGGGAACGTAATGTCTCCCGAGGTGAAGGGTAGTTTGCAGTACGCGGGTTCTCTCCTGCATACGCCCCTTTTCGTCATACTCGGCCACCAGGGATGTGGTGCAGTACAAGCCGCGCTGGCGTATAAATATCATCGCGTCGAGCAACGTTCTCACATCCAAGCTCTGGTAAATGATATTTTGCGAAGATCTCGAAACGATCTCGCGATTCTTCTGGATGATCCGGGGTCAGGAATTGTCCAAAGAGCAAGTGGAACGAATACTGGGATACTTCAGGAAGTGCGTTATCTGGGCCCGGGGGCGGCGCGAAAAGCCTGAAAGACTGCTTTGCTCATTAAGCATGCTAATTTGTTACCTGACGAACGTCGATGACTCCGCCAGAGAACTATTGGAAGCCGTCGCGCCATATGTATATGTGGGCCGTACTGAGTACACCTTCATCGGGGAACTTTTGCGTCTCGCTGAGACAAGCCCAGACGGAGTTAGTGCAGTCCTAGGGAAGATGATTGCGAACCGAGCGCCGGATTTCGACTACAAAGACCAATTGAAGGCACTACTCCGAAAGCTGGCCGACAAGGGCAAAAGGCAAGATGTCCTCTCGTACGCTGAAACTCTGCGCGGCATCGCAGGGATGCAGGAATTGTTCGACGAGCTTACTCACAAACACTAGCGCTCTTACCGTTCCGCCAACTCACCTCGTTCGGTGAGCGTCATGCGCGGGACAGGCCGAAGCGGGACACTGAGCCGATAGCGGGCGTAGCGGCGCTCGCCTTCGCGGACCAACGCGCCCTTGGCAACTAAGTCGGACAGGTCGCGCGTCGTCGTTGCGGGCGAGGCTCCTGTGATGGTGCTGTATTTCCCTGCCGAAAGACCGCCTCGGAATCCTTCCGGGCCTTCGCGGAACATGCGCAAGAGGGCCTTCTCCTGCCGCGCATTAAGGTGGCCTTTAAGCCGGTCGAGCAGCTTCGCTTTGTCGATCAGGAATTCCACGAGGGCAATTGTTCGGCGTTGGGCTTCGATGGCGACCCCGGCAAACCACATGAGCCAGTGCGTGATCTCATTTCCCTTGTTCGCGGCTTCGAGCGCGCCGTAATAGTTCTTGCGTCGGGCAAGAATCGTTGCGGCCAGGGCGGTGAGTGTCGGCTGCCCGAGGCTTTGCGCCAGAGCTTTTTCGGCGATGGCTCGCCCCATGCGCCCGTTGCCGTCCTCGAACGGATGGATGCTCTCAAAATACAGGTGTGCAATCCCCGCTCTCGTCAGCGCAGACAGTGGTTCTTCGCGTCCAGGCGCAGTCCGATTGAACCACGCAATGAATTGCTCCATTTCGGATTGCACGCGCGAAGATGGCGGCGCCTCGAAATGCACTCTGGCCTCGCCAATGGGCCCGGAAACGACTTGCATGGGTTCCGCGCCGGTTCGGTAGCGTCCGACATCTCTCAGGTTGCGGCTCCCGCTCATCACCATGCGATGCCAGCGAAACAACATTTCTTCGGAGAGCGGCTCGGCAAATGACCGGTACACGTCAACCATCATCTCCGCGATGCCTCGCTCCGCAGGCCGGACACGCCGTTCATCCGTGGCTAGGCCTAATTGCTTACGGAGCGAAGACTGTACGCTTGCGCGGTCCAGAATTTCGCCTTCGATTTCGGAAGTCGTCACCGCTTCCGTGCTCATGGCTTCAATTGTGAGTTGATCGCGATCTTCTTTCCCGAGGTGGCGAATGGTGCCGACGAAGACACCTCCGCCGACGAGAAACTGCTTCTCCGCAGCCTCAAGGCGTGCGCGATCCCAACGAAAATTGGGCCAGTCCGTTCTTTGCCAGTTCCAAGCCATGAGCGATGGGCCGTTTTCCTATCGCTCACATTATGCCATATTTCTGAGCGATAGTTGCCCGCCCTATCCATCACCCAGTTTTGGGCCCAGCACGGCCCTTGGTTTGGTAACCTTCAGCGAGTTTCCGGGTCGGCAAGCGACAACATGAGCGCAGCATTTGAGAGATATATTGGGATCGACTACTCCGGGGCAGAGACGTGTGAGTCCAGCCTAAAAGGCCTGCGCGTCTACATGGCTGATCGCGCGAATGAGCCCAGCGAAATCGTGCCGCCTTCCAGCCCCCGCAAAAACTGGACGCGCAAGGCGATTGTTCATTGGCTCGTTGAACGTCTATCCGAGCCGGTCGCCACCTTGGTAGGCATTGACCACGGTTTTTCTTTCCCGCTGAAGTATTTAGAAAAGTATGATCTCCCGCACGATTGGCCAGCTTTCCTGGCCGATTTTCAAAAGCATTGGCCGATAGACGAGCCCAACACTTACGTGGATTTCGTTCGCGAAGGCGAGTGCGGAAACGGTGGTGCTCGCTGTGGTGATTCTCGCTGGAGACGGATCACAGAAGTGCGGGCGGGCGCGAAATCGGTGTTTCACTTCGACGTGCCCGGCTCCGTAGCCAAATCCACGCACGCAGGCATTCCGTGGTTGCGTTTTCTCCGTAAGAGCCTTGGAGATCGGGTTCATTTCTGGCCGTTCGATGGCTGGAAGGTGCCGCCAGGCAAATCGGCAGTCGTTGAGGTTTATCCCGCGTTGTGGAGTCACAGCTTCCCGCGCGATAGACGCGACCCCCATCAGCAGGACGCCTACGCCGCAGCGGAATGGCTTCGCCGGAGCGACCTGGATGGCAGTCTCGAACGGCTCTTAAACCCCAGCCTGACGGACCACGAACGACATGTGGCCGAAATCGAGGGCTGGATTC
>DASPTU010000033.1:0-15808 GCA_035623255.1 Terriglobales bacterium
TAATCGCCAGGTAATCTCACTCTCTTACGACTGCTTCGGCTTCGATCTCGACCAGCATCTCAGGCGAGATGAGTTTACGGACTTCTACCATGGAGGTCGCAGGCCTGATCTCGCGAAAGAACTCGCCGTGCGCCTTCCCGATATTCTCCCAATCAGCAATATTGATGACATACATGCGCGTGCGCACGACATCCTTCATTGTGGCCCCAGCTTTATGCAGAGCCGACTCGATATTGCGCAAAGTCTGCACCGCCTGCGTGTATGAGTCGCCAATTCCGACGATTTTTCCATCCGGGTCGGTAGCAGTCGTCCCTGAGACGTGGACATAGTCACCCACTCGCACCGCCCGCGAATAGCCGACAATAGGTTCCCAAAGGGTGCCACTCGATATGTTCTTTCGTTCCACGAGCTTCATACCTCCGTGGCCGATATTTTATCTGCAGCCACAGAAGTTTCGCGGTTTGGCACTCAGCTGCATCGATTGCCAGCTACAGTGACTGTCGGCAACAACTAAGTAAAACCTTCGGTCGAGGATCGTGTTCTAACTTACAGTCGAGAGATCATCGACACACGAAAGTCACTTGCCTTGCGTAGAAAGGTGCGGTAATTATTCAGGCAACTGTGGGGTTCCGCCTGGGAGGCGGGTTTTGGAGGTGAGACCCGGGATGATTCCAGAATCGCATCCATTGCAACAGCTCTTCATGGAGCTCGTGGGTCGGCACTACGCGGAAGAGATCGGTCTTCGCGATCCCCAAATCGTCAGCTATGTCGCCCACCTGATGACCGAGTTCTGCGACGTAGAGCAGCTGTTCAAGATCCGTAACGCCGCTGGCCGCACACTTACCGACGTCGGCGAGATGCTGATGGAATCTAACCCTGTATATGGGCCGGCCCCATCCTTCGACCGCGAACGCCAGGTCCGCAAACACATAGGGGATTACACGCTCTTCTTCACCGGCATGTTCCCGGAGAGCATTAATCACTTTCGTCTCCGGCATAATCGCCTTGAAAACTTTGTTGACTGGATGAAGGCCGGGAAAGAAAGCTATTACATCGTTTCGAAGTTCGATTGCTTTGAGTACACGAAGGTCGCGCCCCTGTTCGCCAGCCTTTCCAACCATTTTGAACAGTGCGTATACGGGTTGAACCGCGTCAAGAACGATCTGCGGGAGATGCAGCATCCGATTGCGCGTCGCGCTACCGAATTCCTGATGTAAGCCGCGATCCGCAGCGTCGAAGCTGATCGCTTATCCCGACAACCTGTAGAAACTCAACGCCGCATCCCCTTGCACCAAATTTCTATATCGCTGCAAATTCGCAAACGCCTCTCCCGGATCAAACTTCTTTTGGTGCTCGGCTATAACCGCACTCTCGCTTTTCAGCAGTTCCGATGTGGCCAGAAAGCTGAGTACTTCCCGGTAAGATCGTTCCATGTCATAGGGAGGGTCGAGAAAAACGAAGTCGGCTCGAACCGCGCTTCGATTTAGTTCCCGCAAAGCATGGATCGAATCCTTCCTTAGAATTTTGAAGCCGGTTTCGAGCGGGAGCGATTGAAGATTACTTCTGATCAACTCTGCGTAGCGCGCTGACGATTCCACAAAATACACCATGCCTGCCCCGCGGCTCAGAGCTTCAATTCCAACCGCCCCTGTTCCCGCAAACACATCAAGCCAGACGGTCCCCTGAAGCGAATCTGGATTCCCTGCTGAGAGAACATCGAACAGAGTTTCGCGCAGCCGGTCAGCGGTGGGACGAAGCTTTAAGCCTGGCAGCGATCGCAGCCGCCTGCTTCGGTATTTACCGGCGATCACTCTCATGCGTTCAGGCAATGCTCTCTTTGCTAGACGTCGCTGCACCTTCGATTAGGCAATCCGCAACTCGCGAGCAGGTGTGAGCGTCTAAAACTTTATAATAGAGCAGGAGGCGCAGAATCTTCGGATGCGGAACTGGTCAATTCCAGCGGGGCGCATATTCGGGGTGGAGCTTCGCATCCATCTCACATTCCTGTTTCTCTTGATCTTTGTTTGGCTGACCGAGTCCGCCCCGCACGGCAATGTCAGCGCAGGCCGTGGCCTCGCCCTGGTAGGAATCATTCTCGGTTGCGTGCTGTTGCATGAGTTTGGCCACGCACTGATCAGCATGCACGCTGGAGTTCCGGCGAAAGCCATCATCTTGCTCCCTATCGGCGGTGTTTCTGTTCTCGACGAAACCCAACAGCCAATCGAACCCGGCGTCCTAACCTGGAAACGCGACATACGCGTCGCGTTGGCGGGCCCTCTGGTAAACCTTCTTGTCGCGTTTGCTGCCGGCAGTATCCTGCTCTCCGTCGCTCCGGAGATTCATCTCTGGCAAAGGCCCTGGGTACATTCCGGCAATCTTCCGCGCAGCCTGGTTTGGGTAAATCTCTGGCTTGGCGCTTTGAACCTTCTGCCGGCCTACCCAATGGATGGCGGCAGGGTCCTGCGTGCGATTTTCAGCCGCCACATGGATTCAGTCCGCGCCACCCGGCGAGCAGTTACCATCGGCCAGGCGTTCGCAACGGCCTTCATGCTGGTTGGCATGTTATGGAACATCTGGCTGACGATGATCGGCTTTTTCCTGTTTATCGCGGCGCAACTGGAAGAACGCTCGGCCGTGTTTCAGTCTGTGCTTGAGACCGTGCGCTTGGAAGACATTATGCTGACCGACTTCGCCACCCTGTCTCCGGCCGACACGTTAGAAGACGCCTTGGAGAAGGCCGTCCATTCACTTCAGGATGATTTCCCCGTGATCCGCGGGAGCGATATGGTCGGAGTGATTTCCAGGCAGAAGATCCTGCAAGCTCTGCGCGCCGAAGGCAATGGTTATGTGCAGTCCGTAATGAACCGCATTTTCGAGGTTGCCCAGAAGAAAGAATCCCTGGCCTCGGCATTTCGCAAACTTACTGCTCGCAATCTAAGCATTATTCCGGTTGTCGAAGACCAGCACCTGGTTGGCATCGTGACCTTGCAAAACCTGATGCACTCCATGGCGCTACTGGCCGAGAGCCGCAAACTGCGGAAGACTGCACTCTCCTGAGGAAAACGCCACTGCGGCACCCCAGACACTACCCCAGTTCTTAGAACCTGAAAACTATTCCGGCCGATGGCTCAGCCATGTGGCTTCGGGTCCCGGTGAAGAAACTGATCTCGCTGCCCGAATTCGCGTCGATCTTGAAATCGGGCGTCTTGTAGACAAATCCCCGATATTGCAGGCGAACCGCAAACCGGTTCAGCTTGGGAATTTGGTAATCAACCCCAAGCCCATACAGAAAGGCCAGTTGGGTTTGTTTGGCCGCGTGTAGGTTGATCTGGATATTGTCGGGGGTATTGTTTCCCAGTGGCGGCTCTAATGGCGGCAGGAAAACCCATGTGGTGCGAGGAGAAAATCGCAGCACCCCCACACCCGCCAACAAGAACGGCTCAAATCGCCCTTTCCGAAAAGGCGTAAACATGTAATCAAAGCTGTATTCAGAAATGTTTGCCAGGATATGAAAATCTTCGATCGAGCGATAAATCTGCGAGTTTTTCTCCCTCCCATAATTGAAAGCGAAGGAGTGCATAGGGCTGAATCTGACGCGGATCGTGCCGAACCCGCCTCCACCGTCGGTTGCCGTCTGGACGATCTGGTTGCCGCTGACCTTATTCGTAAATAGCCCGTTTGCGCTGGCGGCAAAATCGAAGCGACTGTCCTGGGCAACGCAAAGCGTCGCCCCAAAAAACAGTGTGGCCACAATTCCCAGGTTCCTGAGCATCCATGTCCTCTCTGTGTATTTGATGCTGCGCCGCAGATTTCTCAGAACAACCTCACGGTTTTTGCTTTCTCTACCGCAGGAATCTTTCTGAGTTCAGCCAGGATAGCTTCCGGCACAATATCATCGACGTGAACGACCGCAATGGCCTCTCTCACGGCGCCAGCGGTTTCGCTTCGCCGTCCAAGCGAGAAGTCAGCAATATTAATCTTGTGATCTCCCAAAATCGTCCCCACTCTTCCGATAACTCCGGGCACATCACGATTCCGCAGATATATAAGATTACGCTCCAGGGGCGCTTCCACCTCAATTCCGTCCACATGCAACAGTCGAGCCGCATTCTGGTGCAACACCGCTCCTTTGACTAGGTGCTCTTCCTTATCGGTCTTGACCATGATGGAGAGCACGCTGCCCGCGCCTCCGCTCGAGACTTTCGCTTTACGCGATTCGTGCACGCGCAGCCCGCGTGATTCGGCGATGGTCGCCGCATTTACCAAATTAGCTTTTTCTTCCAGTGCCTGGTTCAGCATACCCTTGATCGCCGCATTCCGGATCAATTCAGTTTTTCGTTCGGCGATGTGTCCACCATAGCGCAGCGAAATCTCTTCCAGTGCGCCTTCGCTGATC
Source organism: Terriglobales bacterium (assembly GCA_035623255.1). Lineage (GTDB taxonomy): Bacteria > Acidobacteriota > Terriglobia > Terriglobales > Acidobacteriaceae > JAFAGX01. The sequence continues at coordinate 4,397 of DASPTU010000033.1, forward strand.
TGCGCCAGAAAAGACCCCAGCCTCTCGGCCAGCGAAATGTATGGCTGCAGTTCAATGTATTCATCATGCGACACGGAGGGCACATTCACAGCATTTTGAATTACGCCGTGTTTCAGATACTCCTTCACCTGTAAGGCGATCTGATAGCCGACCGCCTCCTGCGCCTCGTGCGTCGAGCCGCCGATGTGGGGCGTCAGAATCACGTTGTTTAAGGCTGCAAGCGGCGAGTCCTTTAGCGGCTCTGCGGCAAACACGTCAAGCGCAGCCGCTGCGACTTGTCCCTGCTTCAACGCCTCGGCCAAGGCGCGTTCATCAATGAGTTCTCCGCGCGCACAGTTCACCAATCGCACTCCGCGCTTCATTTTATCGAGTGATTCAGGGTTGATCATACCGACAGTCTGCGGCGTGAGTCCGACATGCAGCGTAAGGTAATCTGCCCCTGCATAGACATCGTCCAGATCTGTGAGCCGAATCCCCTGCTCCTTCGCGACTGCCGTCGAAACAAATGGGTCATGCGCGACTACCGTCATGCCAAACGCGCGCGCCCGCCGTGCCACTTCCATTCCGATTCTTCCCAGGCCGACGATCCCTAATGTCTTGCCCCTTAACTCCGTACCCTGCAGCGACTTCTTCTCCCACTTGCCAGCGTGAGTCAGCTCGTTCGCGCGACACAAATGGCGCGCCATCGCCAGCATCATGGCCAGTGTGTGTTCAGCCACGGCGACTGCGTTTGCGCCAGGAGTATTCATCACCGCAATTCCCTGGCGCGTGGCCCGTTCGAGCTCTATATTGTCGACTCCCACGCCGGCGCGTCCAATCACTCGAAGCTTCGGCGCTTTCGCGAGTAATTCAGCATCCACCTGGACCGCCGAGCGCACGATTAATGCATCCGCTGTCTGCAGATTTCCCGGCAGGTCGCCATTCATCTCCTCAGGCGTAATCACGACCCAATCCGGTTCGCGCAGCAAATCAACCGCAGACTTCGATATTTTCTCCGACACCACTATTTTCATTCTCAATTGACTCCAACTTCGACACTAGCGCACAACCAGGATCTCATCCCTTGATTGCTGGCGCTGCTTTCCCGCCCATACCTCCTGCGCTGCAGCTATCGCACCACCAAACTTCACCGGGAGGCCCATGGAAGCCACAATCTGCTCCAGAGCCGCCAGAACGCCGATCGTATCCAGATAGTCGTAATACCCCAAATGCGCAATGCGGAACAACTTTCCTTTCATCTCACCCTGTCCGTTGGCAACCACTGCGCCAAACCGGTCGCGAAATTCTTTCACAATCGCACTCGAATCCAGACCATTCGGGCTCTGAATCGCCGTCAGAGCCGCCGCCGGGCATGAAGGAGCAAACAGATTCAACCCGAGCGCCTTTGCCCCCGCACGCGTCATCTCCGCCGCAAGCTCAGCATTTGCAATCAGTGCATCGCGTCCGGCCGCTAAGCCGCCACTGCCCGTTTGGCGGATAAAGTCCAGCGCCGCCGCCAACGCCGCGAACAGAGAAGTCGCGGGCGTATACGCCGATTCACCCTTCGCCGCAGCTTTGCGTTCTTTCCGAAAATCAAAGTAGTACCTGGGCGACTTCGCTGTTTCCATGCGTTTCCACGCGCCTTCGCCTATTGCGCAATAGGCCAGACCCGGCGGAATCATCAGCGCCTTTTGCGATCCGCCAATGATGACGTCAATTCCCCAACCATCCACGTCGAACTCCGTCGTCCCCAGACCGGTAATTGCGTCGACTACGAGCAGGGCGTCCCCAGCCCCACGTACCAATTCAGCAATCGACTGTATGTCGTGACGAACTCCGGTTGAGCTTTCGGTAGCCTGCACGTAAACTGCTCGGATTTCAGGAGTCAGCCTCGTCCGAATCTCATCCAACGAAAACGTTGCGCCGTAGGGGGCACTAATCGTCTCCACCGCACAGCCGAACGCTTTCGCCAAATCGCGCCAGCGTTCACCGAATTTCCCAGCAGTCAGAACCAGCACTTTGTCAGCAGGGGACGTCAGGTTCGAGACCGCCCCTTCCATCACTCCAGTGCCGGAAGAAGCCAACACCAGCACATCGTTCTTCGTGCCGATGAATTCCTTCAGATCAGCCAGCACGCGTATGAACAAACCGCGGAAATCAGCCGTGCGGTGATGAGCAGCATACGAAGCCATCGCTGTCTGCGCTGCGGGCAGAAGCGGCGTTGGGCCCGGTGTAAAAAGACGGTTCTTGCGCAACATGAAGTTACCTCGAAGAAAAGTTCCCTGTTAGTTTACCCGGAAGCTGCGCGTGACGCTGTGATCTTGGTCAGCGATTCCCATTGACCTTACCGTGGGTTCGCAGTACCTTGCTCCCATCTGAAGAATTGCGGAGGCCGGTTTGCCCATTTTCGCTATCGATGCCATCAGCCCGGCGTTTCAGCATACGAAGCAACAGCTCTTCCAACCTTTCCGGACCGGACAATGGGTGAAGCTCGCGTTTGTCGGCTTATTGGCCGGAGAACTGACCACAGGGAGCTGTGGAAATTTCAACGGCAATTTTCAGGCTCCCAGAAATCCCAACCATTTCATGGAAGCTGCCTTCCCCAAAATGGACCCGATGCTTCTGGCTCTCCTGGTCGCTCTTCTGCTTGTGATCGGTTTTTTCTTCTGGATTTTTATCCTCTACATCAATAGCGTGATGCGCTTTATTCTGTTCGATAGCATAATCGCAAGAAATTGCGCGATCCGGGATGGATGGAATCGGCGGCAAGGCCCTGGCTTGAAATATTTCTTGTGGCAAATTGTCTTCGGACTCGCCGTCGGTGCCGGGTTCACGATCTTGATTGGAGTTCCGGCTGTTTTGGCGTTGGCTGCCGGTTGGCTGACAAAACCGAAAGAGCACCTCGCGCCGTTGATCCTCTTCGGCATCGCTCTATTTCTGGTTCTGATGGCATTCCTCGTGATCTCCGCCGTCGTGCATGTCTTCACCAAAGACTTTGTGATTCCGCAAATGGCGATCGACAACATCTCCGCATTCGAGGCATGGGGACGTCTCCTGCATATGCTGGACTCGGAGAAGGGGCCGTATTTGGGTTATGTGCTGATGAAGATCGTCATGACGCTCGGTGTGGGCATTGTCCTGGGAGTCATAACCACCATTGTGATCCTGCTAGTTCTGATTCCGATCGGCGGTCTGGGAGCGCTATTCGTTTTCGCGGGAAAAGCGGCTGGCTTTGGTTGGAATCTTTACACCATCACTGTGGCCGTCGTCGTAGGATGTGCTGTGCTGGCAGCGATTCTTTACGTAGTTTCGCTCGTCGCTGTTCCCGCCATCGTCTTTTTCCCCGCCTACTCGATCTACTTCTTTGCCTCGCGATATCCCGCACTTAGCGCCCTGGTAAGTCCGGCACCGCCAGTACCGCAAGGGTTTTCTCCAGCGACATCACCGACCGGAGCAACTGGATAGTCGCACGCTTTTACTCACGCGCGCGATTCTTAATCCAGATCGGCGTCCCGACGAATCCAAAAGCGCGACGGATCTGATTTTCCAGGAATCGCTGGTAGGAAAAGTGCAGCTTTACGTTGCGGTCCGTGAAGAGAATGAAGGTGGGAGGCGCCACGGCTGCCTGCGTCATGTAATAAATCTTTACGCGCTGCCGCATCGGCACGGAAGCTCGCTCGAAATCAATACGCTGCAGGAAGCGGTTCATTTCTCCCGTCGGTATCCTCTTGCGACGTTCTGCGGCAACCTTCTCCAGCATGGGAATGATCTTTTCCGTTCCTTTGGCCGTCTCGGCAGACACAAACAGCACCGGGGCGTAGTTGAGAAACTTCAGCGCATATCGCAGCCTTTGCTCATAAGCGGCCCTGTCCGCAGGCCGTTTGCTTTCCTGAATCCGCGCCGCTTTAGATTGGCTGACCGGTTTTTTCTCGCCGCTGGTGATCAAGTCCCATTTGTTCACCAGAATAATGACCGATCGTCCACTTTCATGAGCATAGCCCGCAATCGCCGCATCCAGCGCACTCACGCCCTCCGTGGCATCAATCACTAGCAGCGCAATGTCCGCAGCCTCGAGGTGCTTGCGTGCCATAATGACCGACAACTTTTCCGCCATCAGCCGAGTTTTCCCCTTCCGGCGGATCCCAGCTGTGTCAATAAACCGGAAGCGCCGGCCATCACGCACGACGATTTCATCCACCGCATCGCGCGTCGTTCCTGGAACCGGCGACACTATCGCTCGCGCCGTCCCGGTCAGCCGGTTCAGTAGGGTGGACTTCCCAACGTTGGGATGGCCGATGATGGCGACCTTGATCTCTGGCAGTTGTTCTTGTGTTTTCCCTGTGTCCTCGGTGGATTGCACCTCCGGACGAGGCAAGACCTCCAGCACGGCGTCCAGTAAATCATCTACGCCTCGACCGTGCTCGGCGGACACCGGGAATAGCCCACGAATACCAAGCCGATGAAATTCATTGCTCAGCCCTTCTTGCTTGTCGGTGTCAATTTTATTTACCGCCAGAAACACCGGTTTCCCGGTTCGGATCAGCAGGCGCGCCAGCTCCATGTCCGGCGCTGCCAGTTCGGCGCGCCCATCCACCACCATGATCACCGCTGCCGCTTCCTCCACCGCAACTCTGGCCTGGCGAAAAATTTCTGCAGGAATCAGCTCATTCTCTGCGGGGATGATCCCCCCTGTGTCCACGACTCGGAACTGTCGGCCACGCCATTCCGCTTCCGCATATAAACGATCGCGCGTAATGCCGGGTTCATCTCCCACGATCGCCCGTCGTGAACCCACAATGCGATTGAATAACGTGGACTTGCCCACATTCGGTCGACCGACAATGGCGATAAGTGGCGGCATCTGCGGGGCGTGGTTCTAACCCGGCGCGGGTGACTAGAGGCAATGGCATCCTCCGGCGATGGCGCACCGGTCAAGGATGACTATGTTTTCCAGGTACTCGCTACTACCTGCTCGGAACTGGTTATTATAGAGACTCCGTGGCCTCTACCTCCCACCCCCCAGCAACTGCGAAGCCTAGTGAGATCTCTCTTTACAATTTTTTTGCCAGTGGCGGCCTCCTGTCGCGCGCGCACCCAGCTTACGAATTCCGCCGTGGACAACTTCAGATGGCGCAAGCCGTCGAGCAGGCCCTTGAAGAAAGACGTCACCTCATTGTTGAAGCAGGCACAGGTACCGGTAAAACTCTTGCCTATCTGCTTCCGGTCATTCGTAGCGGCAAGCGCGTCATCATCTCCACGAACACTAAGAACCTTCAGGAACAGCTTTTCCTGAAAGACATTCCCTTTCTCGAGCAGGCGCTTTTCCCCAGCGGCGACCGAAAACTGAGCGTTTGTTACATGAAAGGCCGAAGCAATTATCTTTGCCGCAAGAAGCTATATGACTTGACCGGCCAGCCTGTCCTCAGCGGTCTCGATGAAATCGAGCATTACCGGGCAATCGCCGCCTGGGAGAAAGCGACTCTAAGCGGGGACCGGTCCGAGCTTTCTTCTCTACCCGAAGCCAGCGCACTTTGGTACAAGCTGGACGCGCGCTCCGACACCTGCCTTGGCCAGAAGTGCAGTTCCTGGGACAAGTGCTTCATCACCGAAATGCATCGCCGCGCACTGGAAAGCGACATCATCATTGTCAACCACCACCTCTTTTTTGCTGACCTCGCGATCAAGCAGCAATCCGAATACGCGCCCGATGCCGGAATCCTGCCGGAAGTCGGCGCCGTTATCTTCGATGAGGCACACGAGCTCGAAGACGTGGCCGGCAGCTATTTCGGAGTCTCCGTCAGCAATTCGCGTGTGGAAGAACTGTGTCGTGATGCGGAAGCCGCGCTGCAGCGCAACCGCATGTATAACGGCAAAATGTCCGGAGCGATCAAGTCGTTGCGCGATCACTCTCAATTCTTCTTCACTCTGTTACCTCCCGGGGAGGGACGTTTCGCGTTTGAGAATCGGCAGGATTTTCTGGAAGAGAATGGGGATGAATTTCTCGGACTGCAGCAATCTCTTCAACGGCTGAGCTCCGAACTGGAAAACTTGCCATCAAAGCCGGACGAAATCTTCACTTTTGTTCGGCGGGCCCAGGAGCTGCAAGTTCAGCTTGGCTTCCTGATGGAATCCGACGACCGCAACACGGTCTTCTGGATCGAGCGTCGAGGTTCGCGAGGCTCGGGCCTCGCCCGTGAGAAATCGCGTGTCTTTCTCCAGGCCACCCCCATCGACGTCGCCCCAATTCTCAAGATGTCCCTGTTCGACAAGTTGGAATGTGCCGTGTTGACCTCCGCGACCTTGGCCGTTGGCGATGGATTCGAATACGTGCGAAAGCGTCTTGGGCTCGAACACGCCCGAGAACTGGTCTTGCCATCGCATTTTGATTATGAGAACCAGGCGCTCTTTTATGTGCCTCCCGATCTGCCAGATCCGCGCACGCCGCAATTCACCGCCAAAGCAACCGAGCGCATTCGCCGTGTGCTTGAGATCACGCGAGGACGAGCGTTCGTCCTGTTCACCAGCTATTCGCAAATGAAGGACACTTATCAGCGACTGCTCGGGGAAATCGAATTTCCCATGCTGCTACAAGGGGACGCTCCCAAAAGCGCGTTGCTCGGGGAATTTCGCCTGACGCCGAACGCTATCCTTTTCGCAACGTCCTCGTTCTGGCAAGGTGTCGATGTTCGGGGCGAGCAGCTCAGTTGTGTCATCATCGACCGCCTGCCATTCGCAGTTCCCAGCGATCCCGTGGTCGCCGCTCGCGTCAAAGCAATCGACCTCGAAGGTGGCAACGCGTTCTTTCAGTATCAGGTCCCTGCAGCAGTGATAACCCTGAAACAGGGCTTCGGACGGTTGATCCGCTCGCTGCATGACCGCGGACTGCTTGTCCTTCTCGACAATCGCATTCTGAAGAAGCAATATGGCCGTATATTTCTCGAGAGCCTGCCCAACTACCAGAGGACGACCGAACTGAACGTGGTGGAGCATTGGTTTGGAGGCTGAATGCGGGCCTAGGGCCGAAGGAGCTTATCATGCGAATCTCCCGATTCACCATTTCCCTTGCACTTTTCGTGACCGCGATTGCTTTTGCCGCAAGTTCAACCTTGTCGGTCCAAATCAAAGAATATGACGTTCAAACGCCTAACGCCCGCCCGCACGATCCCGCTGTCGGCCCGCATGATTCGCTTTGGGTGACGGAGCAAGGGGCGAACAAGCTCGGTGAGCTTGATCCTGTTACCGGTAAGTGGCGCGAGTTCCCTCTGAAAACGCCGGATTCCGGCCCTCACGGGCTTGTCGCCGATCGGGAAGGAAACATCTGGTTCACCGCCATCGGCAAGGGATACATAGGAAAACTGGATTCAAAGATCGGCAACATCACAGAATATCGGCCCTCCGGCGGCCAGGAAATTGATCCGCACACGCCAGTATTTGATGAGAACGGAATTCTGTGGTTCACAAACGAAGAATCAAGCCTTATTGGTCGTCTCGATCCGAAGACCGGCGAGATGAAACTCGTGGCGACCCCCACCCGTAACGCTGTGCCCTATGGCATTGTCGTCACCTCGCAGGGAGTTCCTTTCTTCTGCGAGTTTCACACCAACAAGCTGGCGAGCATTGATCCGCACTCCCTGACGATTCGCGAGTATCCGTTGCCAGAAACAGGCGCACGTCCTCGGCGGCTCGCACTTGCGCCAGATGGCACGATTTATTTTTCTGACTATGCCCAGGGCAAGCTCGGGCACTTCGATCCGGCTAGCGAAAAAACAGAGGAGTGGGCCTCGCCGGGCGGGGCAAACTCCGAACCGTATGGTATTGCGGTCACCTCTGACGGAATGGTCTGGTACAGCGAGAGCGGCGTCAGCCCAAATACGCTGGTTCGCTTCGACCCGAGAACGAAAACCTTTGCTACGCGGAACATCCCGTCCGGCGGCGGAGTGGTGCGCAACATGGCCGTGACGAAGGGCGGAAAAATCTACCTGGCGTGCAGCGGAGTCAATAAAGTCGCCATCGTCACGCCGTAACACTAACGCGGTCGACTGTGCTTCAATTTCTGCAAGCGCCTGCCCGCTTCATCCAGCGTCTCTGCTCGCTTGCAAAAGGCAAACCGCACTTGCCGGGCGCCGTCTCGAGGGTCGTTGTAGAAACTCGATCCGGGCACCGCGGCCACACCAATGTCTTTGACGAGATATTTCGCAAATGCAACATCCTCCGCGAACCCGAACGCGCTGATGTCGGTCATTACGTAATAGGCGCCGCGCGGGCGGAAACAACGGAATCCCGCTTCGGTGAGAGCTGGCATAAGCCGATCGCGCCGCGCGCAATAGCTGGTCGCCAGACTCTCATAGTAGCCAGGCGACATCGCCAAAGCAGCTGCCCCAGCTTCTTGCAGAGGTGCCGGAGCTCCAACCGTCAAAAAATCATGCACCTTCCGAATGGCATTAGTAATGTTCGACGGGGCCACCGCCCATCCCACGCGCCAGCCCGTCACACTGTATGTTTTCGACAATCCGTTGATGGTTACTGTCCGCTCCGGCATCCCATCCAGACTGGCTATCGAGATGTGCCGCGTGCCGTCATAAATAATGTGTTCGTAAATCTCATCCGTGATCGCGAGTACATTGAACTCGACACACAAATCTCGAATTAGCTCAAGTTCTCCCCGCGTAAACACCTTTCCAGTTGGGTTGTTAGGCGTATTCAGAATGATTGCTTTGGTGTGATTGTGAAAGGCCCCACGCAGCTCCCGCTCATCGAATCCCCACTCACCATCCAACCCCGATGGAGGATGTAACTTTACAAACACCGGCTGCGCACCTGACAGCACGGAATCCGGGCCGTAATTCTCATAAAACGGTTCGAAGACGATGACTTCATCACCCTTGTTGCAGACCGCGAGCAGCGTCGAAATCATCGCCTCGGTCGAGCCACAGCAAACGGTTATCTGGGTCTCCGGATCAACCTCAATTCCCTGCCACCCCTTCATCTGGCGGGCAATTGCATTGCGCAGATTCTTTGCGCCCCAGGTGATGGCGTACTGGTTTACGTCGGCAGCAATCGCCTCTTGCGCAGCACGCTTGATTTCCGCCGGAGCCGGGAAGTCCGGGAAGCCCTGCGCGAGATTCATGGCGCCATAAAGCATCGCCTGCCGCGTCATCTCGCGAATGACAGATTCGGTGAAGTGCTCGACTTTATCGCTGAGAAAGTGCTTGGGTTGAATGCTGACGTCCGCCATAGTGGCTTAGGCTAGCACAGCTTCACAAAGGCAGGCTCAGAGGGTGCCTGCCCCCTGATGAGGGCTACTGAGCCCTGAGTGTCCCGCCAATCGATTCCAGAGCTTTCATGATCTGCGCCGACCATTGCGCCACTTCATCTTCGCGCAGCGTTCGATCGTTCGATTGAATCGTGGCGCGGAGCAGAATCGAGTATTTACCCGGCGCAATCGACCCGCCTCTGAAAATTTCGACCGGCACAAAGCTTCTCAATTCAGATAGATTCAGCGTTCCAATCGCCTGTTGGATGAGCGCGAACGTGACTGAATCGGAGAAGATGAACGAAAAATCACGTTCTACGGCCGGATATCTGGGGATGGGCTTGTAGGAAAGGCCACGCAGGCGTCGTTTGTATAGAACGTCGAGATGTAGCTCTGCAATGAAAACATCCTGCCGCAGTTTGCGTTTTGCCGCAGTCTCGGGATCCAACTGCCCGAACTGTGCCGCTAGTTCTCCATCTATCACAGCGCGCGCTGAGCGCCCGGAATGGTAATACTCAGGAACCAGTGCGTCGTAGCGCAGCGTCTTGTGCTCGAATGCACGCAGCACGGCCTCAATGTCACCCTTCAAATCGAAGAAGGAAAATGGTCGTGCCCGCTGGTGCACACTCGGCGGCCAGGCGCTTCCAGTTACTCCCATGCAGACGCGCTTCACCTCCAACGCGCCGTTTCGCTCGGCCTGAAAAACGTTTGCCGCCTCAAACAATCGAACGTCGTCGTTGCCACGGTTCAAATTGTAGGCAAGCATTCCCAGCATTCCGGGAACCAGCGATGTCCGCATCACCGACGCTTCTTCGCTCAGCGGATTCTCCACCTCAATCACCGGCACAGCCGAGAACTCCTCCGCGTCTTCAGGCGAAATAAAGCTCAGCGATACGCCTTCGTTGTATCCCAGCGCCAGCAGAGTGCTCCTGACTTTTCTATCTTTGCCCGCATCGGGCAACTCGATCACGGAACCAACAAAAGCCGGAAGCGTGTTCCGGAACTTGTCGTAGCCGTGCAGCCGTGCAATCTCCTCAATCAGGTCAATCTCACGCTCGACATCGAGTCGCCAGCTTGGAATCCGCACGGTGAATTCGTGCTCTTCTTCGCGCTCCGGCAGTGCGTCAAAGCCAAGGCGTTTGAGAATGCGTACGATCAGGATGCCATCCAGTCCGGGCCCCAGGATGCGCCGCACCTCCGAAAGGCGGAGCGCGATCGGCGCTTGATCGAGGCGGCGCGCAATCACGTCAATAGGCTCGCCGATCAATTCCCCGCCGCCCGATTGCAGAATCAACTCAGCAACGCGGTTACAGGAAAGCACAGTTGACTCGAAATCGGCTCCGCGCTCAAAACGGTGCGATGCGTCCGTGTGCAGGCCGTGGCGGCGCGACATCTTGCGCACCGTGATCGGATCCCACCATGCCGACTCAATCAGGACATTCCGGGTTTTGTCGGTAATCATTGTGTCGAATCCGCCCATGGTTCCGGCAAGTCCGACCGGCTTTTCGGCGTCGGCCACAACCAAATCCTCAGAAGTCAGTTTGCGCTCGATCCCATCCAGCGTCTTCAGTTTTTCGCCATCCCGCGCTCGTCGCACAACAATCTTTCCACCTTCGAGCAGATCGAGATCAAACACGTGGGTCGGCTTGCCCATCTCCCATAGCGCGTAGTTGGTCGCGTCGACCGAATTATTAATCGGCCGCTGATCGAGCAACGACAAGCGTCCTGCAATTTTGCTGGGCGAAGGCTTGATGCTGACATTGCGAAGGATTCTGGCCGTGAAACGGGCGCACCCTTCGGCATCCTCAATGATGACCGGGAAATTCGCCTGTCCGGCGGACCTCGGCAGCTTCGGCTCAATGGGCCTGAGGTGGACATCGTAAATCGCTGATGTTTCTCGTGCGGCACCGTAGTGATTCATGGCGTCGGGACGATTGGTCGTGATCTCCATCTCGAAGACAGCCTTCTCGCCTTCGCCGATGATTCCTTCGACTCCCATACCGATCGAGGTCAAATCCTCCGCGAGCCGCCGATTGTCCACCGGCGCATCGACGAAGTCGCGAATCCATTTGGGAGAAAGTTTCATCTGTCGTTGTTATCCTGAGATCGCCGTCTTTTGGCGACCGAAGGATCTGGGCGCGCCGCGCGAACGCCCCGAGGGCAGACAAATCGCGCGTTTC
>DASPTU010000034.1:0-45403 GCA_035623255.1 Terriglobales bacterium
GCGCGAAGGATTTGTGGGACAAATGTTCAAGACCTTTGCCAAGTTCATAGCTCCTTCTGGTATGCCCGCTCCGGTGCTGTGGGGCGACGAGGCAGTGGTTCGTGAGAGGTTAGGCAACGGGGTCTCGGATCTTAAAATGACGCGGCGCCTATACGACTTTACGTACCCCTTCCCGCCCGCTGAAGTGGTGGAGTTCTTTCGTCAGTACTATGGGCCCACGAATCGCGCGTTCGGATCGCTGAATGAAACCGACGCGCGACAGCTCCGCGAAGAGCTCGAAGAATTGTGGTCTGGGCATAACCGGGCGGGCAACGAGCTGACAGTCGTTCAGGCTGAGTACCTGGAAGTTATCGCAACTCGCGCTTGATGCCGCTAGATGGCAAATTCAAGCCGGGATGCTTAGATATAACGCCTTTCGGCAGGCAGCGGGTGCCCTTTCTGGCACCTATTGCCTGCTTCGAGGAGGCATCACCGAATGTGCCACGAAAACGTAGGATCAACCTTTCGCAAAAGGAGAAGGATATGAATCGCTATTTGATAGAGACGCCACACACAGCCGAGGAATGCCTTGATTTGATCAAGGTGCTCAATGCGCAAGGCTATCTCATGCATTTTGATTGGGGATGCAAAGCCGGCATCCACAGCGGATGGGCCATCATTGAGGCGGAAAACGTGGCACAAGCTCGGCTGGTGGTACCGCCGTTGGTGCGCAGTCGGGCATGTATCGTTAAGCTGAACAAGTTCGACGCTACAACGATTGAAGATTGCGAGAAGCAAGAGGCGGTCGGGGCGGCTGGGTCCGCCGCTTGCAGAAGGTAAATGCCAAGTAGTCCACGGGAGATCTCAGTTTACCCCAGGGATCTCCCTCCAGGTGTTCTGAGTCTATGCGTACAGCGCTAAGCTGCTGCTGTTCGCATGCTCCTGTGCTTCTTCCGACTCGGCATCTTTGCCTTTGAGATATGCTAGCGTCACGTCCAGAGACTCGTGACCGAGGCGGATTGGGATGGTGTTCACCGCCCAGAATCTGGGTCAACTTCCAGATTGCCGACTATACGGACAAGTTGTTTTGCCTTACCATGGCGCGACCAGAGAAAGCGCATGTTCGTCGGACACTTTGCCATCGGTTTCGGAGCTAAACGCTGGGCGCCAAAAACTTCCGTCGGCACTCTTATGTTCGCCGCCCTGTTGGCCGATCTGTTGCTCTTCGTGTTCGTCGCTCTCGGCATTGAGCACATCAGCATTCGGCCGGGCATCACCCGCGTCAACGCCCTGAACCTCTATGACTTTGCCTGGAGCCACAGCCTGGTGATGGACGTTGTTTGGGGCGCGATCCTCGCCGCTGCTTATTGCCTGACTCGTCGCTACGGGCGCGGCGCCTGGGTCCTGTTCGCGGCTGTACTGAGCCACTGGGTCCTCGATTGGGCCAGCCACAGGCCGGATATGCCTCTGGCACCCGGCTTTCAGCGTTATTACGGTCTCGGCCTGTACAACTCACCACTCGGATTACTGATCGTCGAAGGCGGACTTTGGGTGATCGGGATCATTCTGTATCTGCGCGCGACGCATACGCGCAACCTCGCTGGCGATCTCGTACTCTGGACATTCATTGTGGCGTTCACTGCGCTTTGGTTAGTCAGCTTCAACGGTGCGCCACCACCAAGCGTCCACGTTCTCGTGACGGTCGATCTCATCCTCTTCCCGATCGTGTTTGTTTGGGCATATTGGATCGATCGTTTGCGACAGCCGAACGACACATCCGCGCTCGTTTAACAAGGAACTCGGAAACCAACCGCCCAAAGACGAGAACGGGAGATCCCAGCATCAAGCCAAGAATCTCCCGTGGTGACGGTCTTAGCTTTATGCGCACAGAGCGAGCTGAATGTGCCGTTCGATTTTGTCCGCAACCTCATCATAGGTAAGTCGGTTGAGATGCTTGCTAAGAAATGTGAGCAGCTGAAACAGAAGGACGATACCAAACAGACTTGCAACCACATACATCATTCTCTTCCCTCATAGGAGCGATGACCGCGACTCTCGCTAGCTGAACTGGCCCCTACGTAGTTTCCCGGCAAGCTCAATCAAGAACGCTTCACGTTCACTCGGCAGCTTCGATTCTGCTTCCAGACATAATCTGCGAAGTCTCTCAAGACGGGGATTGTGAAATTGCACATCCACAAAGTCCCCCCAACTCCAGGCATTGCCACCGTGGAGATAGTGTTCGATGATGTCCGCAACCTCAACATCACCCATAGCTTCGCGATTTGACCTTGTGCAGCGAAGACACCCAAACAACGCACCTGCCGCAAGTAACAAACCGATTACCCAACTAAGCATCCTTTTAACCCTACATCCCGTATCGCGAAAGTCGTTGGAGTTCAGCAATCCGGTTGCAGATGCGAATGGGTCATCGGGACCGAAAGGAGTAATTTTCCCTCTTCAACGGCGTTGGTGACAGCCTGGGAGTCCTCCTTCAAAGTAATAACGTGAAGATACTTCTCCCAAGGGTCGATATCCGCAATGAGCCATAACTCTTTCGGGAAAAGATCGTGGAATTCCTCAATGCTTTTCCATCCATGCGCGACATAGGAGATACGGGCTTTCTCATCACAAGGGGAATCACGCCAAATATAAAATCGCAGAGGTCCACGATGCCAGAACTTATAAAGAAACTCTTCTATGTCGTGCTTGTCTTTTATGGTGAAGACGAGCGAACCAGGCAGCGCCGCAATGGGTTCCCGCGTGGCCAAAGCGAGGTCCTTTTTTCGTCCCCACTTGGATTGGACTTGCACCCATAGTGTTCCCGCAGGGCGGAACTGGTCGAGCACCTTGCTGTAAAACAGAATTGCCAAATCACGGACTTCAGCGTTGGCGGCTATTTTGAAGTGTGCGAAATCACCCTCTACGCGCGACCAGACTGTATTTCCACCGGTCCTCGGGTTACCAACCCTGATCCTTATTGACACTGCATCACCAACCTAACCAAGAAAGAGGATTAAGCGGTATATGCCAGAGGCTGCGCCCTTTTGCACTCGCTGCGGCGCCGCCGATGTGCAGCCATACTTAAGGTTACTGGAAACTTAGCGTTTCCTGTCTTTTTGCCGACCCCTCTCATACAGAAAAGTAGCTATCCAGATCAACAAAAAAAATAATCCGGCCCAGACTCCAATTCTCGTCGTCGCTCTTAGGAGGTATGCCGTCGAGACAGCCAGTGCTGAACCAAGAACCACCAAGCTCCAGATTGCGTTTCGTTTCATCGTTGCCCCCGTTATCTTTAATTGAGATCAGGGCCACCATGGCGTCAACGGTATACGGATCGGTGAGCCGGTCATCTGCCCGCTTTGATTTGATAACCACCACATGATTTGAAGATGCGGTAGATAGGCGGGCTGGCCCACCCTTCACATTTGGTACTAACCAGTATTGCAATCTGGGCGACTACATACCCAGGCACTTCACTCTACGGAATTCCTCGCTGCGATGCATCGGCCAATGTCACAGCGGGGTTGAAGTGCGCTCCTGAGACTGATCCAAAGGTCAGAATTAGCGCGACTAGTGCTGTACCCGTCGCAATCGTGTTGGCGAGCAGAGCGATGGCGACATTTCCGCCTGATAGTCGTTCCCCCATAATTCCAGAACCGACCACGGCAGCCAGTAGCAGCGCCGTGCCCACGAATTCTGCGGTCATTCGAGCGCGAAGGCTGAATCTCATTCGTTACCGATCCGGTCGAGTTCCTTCTTGAGAGCAAGCCTGTCAATCGAAGCATGGGGAAGGCAAAGAAAGAGGCTGATCCGCCGATCTAGTAAGAAAAAGGCATCCCGAAATGCTTTTTGTACTTCTTCGGGAGTTCCTTTCACCGCTGCCGGATCAGGAACACCCCAATGTGCGGTCATTGGTTGTCCCGGCCAGACTGGGCAGACTTCGTTCGCTGCGTTGTCGCAGACCGTAAACACGAAGTCCAGCTTTGGGGCGTCTGGCTTCGAGAATTCGTCCCAACTCTTGCTCCGAAACCCGCCAGAGGGAATGTGCGCGACTTCAAGCTGCCGCAGTGCTTCAGGGCGAACTTTTCCGGACGGATGGCTCCCAGCACTGTAGGCGGTGAACTGGGGTCGCCCCTTAAAATTCATGATCCCCTCAGCCATGATCGAACGAGCCGAGTTGCCAGTGCAGAGAAACAGGACGTTGTAGTGCTTATTCCTCATCTCAGTTGCAGCACGTCGGTGGACACCAAGATTTCGGCTTGACTGCACGCACGAACGCACTCATGAACTTTCCTTCGACCTGTGGCGCAATACGATCAACGTCCACGTTCTGACCTGCGAGGACCTCACGAGCGTCTTCTATCTGATAAATTCTCGTTGGCTCGACACTGATCTGCTCGAACCCAGCGGATGTGAGCTTGCTGCGATATTCGTTCTCTTCCATCGCTCCGGCCACACAGCCGACCCACAACAAGATGTTCTGACGGATTTCAGGCGGAACGTCGCCACGGGTGACAACATCCGACACTGCAAATCGGCCTCCGGGTTTCAATACTCTGAACGCTTCCCGCAGAACTTGGCCTTTGTCGGCGGACAGATTGATGACGCAGTTCGAGATGACGACATCAACGGAGGCATCAGGCAGTGGGATGTGCTCAATCTCACCCTTTAGGAACTCGACGTTCGCGATCCCGGCTTTGCGCTTGTTCTCGTTGGCGAGAGCCAACATCTCATCCGTCATGTCTAATCCGTAAGCCTTCCCGGTCGGACCCACACGTTTCGCAGAGAGCAGAACATCAATCCCGCCGCCTGATCCCAAATCAAGCACAGTCTCGCCAGGATTCAACTTGGCTAACGCGGTCGGATTCCCACAACCGAGTGAAGCCAGCAGTGCTTCTTCTGGAATCTGGCCTGCCTGCGAGGCGTCGTACAGATTGGATGTTATCGGGTCACCGCACCCCGTTGCAGGATTGCTACCACAACACGAACTCCCGCCCGTAGTCACTCGTAAGGCGGCTTGACCGTACTTCTCTTTGACGACTTCTTTGATGTCCATTGCGCTGCTCCTATTTACAGACTGTGATGATCGACTCCGGCTTCAGTGCTTTGTTCCTCGTGCAGCACTCGGCATAGAGGAATTGCAGGACTTCCTGAAGGGCATCGGTGTTTGCTGTGTAACGCAGGAATGTGCTTTCCCGTTGAACGTTCACAAGGTCTTCAGCCTTCAATTTGTCGAGGTGATGGGACAACGTCGAGTTCGGAATGTCCAATTCTTCCTGAATCTGACTGACCACAAGACCGTCAGGGTGTGCGGCGAGTAAGAGTTGCATGATTCGCAGACGTGCCTCGGTGCCCATTGCCGAGAACATGTCTGCGTATTTGACCACTTTGTCGGATGTTCGGCGGGGCGTTGGCATATTTCGATGATTGCAGAAATATGGGAGCCTGTCAACCCATTAGGAATGAGCTAGACTGCAGGGCAAGAATGCACTGAGGTCCCGATGATAGCTACCGTTAGCAATATAGAAGCTGCTAGTCAGCAAGTCCGGCTGGCGAAACTTGAGGTACAGTTTGGGTCTTGCTTTATAGCGCATCCTGATTTTCTTTCCTCTCTGACTAATACCCAAAGAGTTGGAAAATCAGTACAAGCCTTGTAGCTTTCTTACAAACCCTTTGCCGTGAATAGCTGGCGGAGAGGGAGGGATTCGAACCCCCGATACCCGTTAAGGTATGTCCGCTTTCGAGGCGGATCGTTTCAACCGCTCACGCACCTCTCCGCGACAAATCCGTACTAACGTCAATCGCGAAACGGCTCAGCCAAATCGCTGGCCGAACACTCGTTTGGCAGCCGCCGTTAACGTCTCGCTGCGAAAAACTCCTGCAGCAACTCCGCACATCTGCCGGCGAGTACACCGCCACGGACGTCCACACGGTGATTCAGATGCGGGTGGTTCAAAACCTGAAGTACGGAATGAACTGCACCAGCCTTGGGATCGTCGGCGCCATAAACCAGACGCTTGAGGCGAGCATGAACCAACGCCCCGGCGCACATCGCGCACGGCTCAATTGTAGCAAACAGTTCGCAGCCACTTAGGCGGTGGTTACCTACGTTTTTCCCGGCCTCGCGCAGGGCGACGATCTCGGCGTGAGCGCTGGGGTCAGAATCGGTCAGGGTGCGGTTCCAACCGCGCCCCACGATGTTTCCTTCGCATACAACTATGGCACCCACCGGCACCTCGCCAGCCTGGAGGGCGCGCCGAGCGGCGCGAATCGCTTCCTCCATCCAGATCTCGTCGGTCCGGGGCTCCCTGCCGGGCTGTGCTTCCGATCGCGCTTGTTGCATTACCATCCGGAATATTCTAGCTGGGCGAAGGACGTCCTGGTTGGCGTCGGTGAAAAACCCGTTTCTGACCAGTCGCCGTCGATGGTATGCTAACTGCCTATGGGCATGCCGAGCGTGTTGCGCAAAGTCTTGCTGCTCGACCTGATCAAGGGGTTGCGTGTTACCTTTCGTTACCAGGACCCCAAAGAAATCTACACCGAGCAATACCCGCTGCAAAGGCCCCAGGTGGCGGAACGCTATCGTGGGGCGCCGCGACTGAATGTAAATCCAGACACCAATGAGACCATGTGCATTGCTTGCGACCTGTGTGCGCTGGCATGCCCGGAACACCTGATCGTAGTTTCCAGCGAACGAAACGAAAAGACCCGCCGCAAGGAACTCACAACGTTTACCTATGATCTGAGCCGCTGCATGTTCTGCGGGCTGTGTGAAGACGCTTGTCCGACTGATGCGCTGGAATTGACGCAGGATTTTGAGTTGGCCAACTACACGCGTGAGGGCGCCATCTGGAATCGCGAGATGCTGGAAAAGGGCCCGCAGCCCACACAGTACAGGAAGTAGCCGTCAGCAATTTATAACTTTCAGCGACTGATCAGTCCTGCGTCAGGCCTTTGGCTGCTGCTGGGTCATGCAGTGTATGGCTCCGAAGCCCCAAATCAGGTCCCCGGAGTAGATTCCTACCACGTCTCGATCGGGAAAGAGATCAGCAAGAATATCGAGCGCGACGCGGTCATTCGGATCGTTAAATACGGGGACCAGCACAACGCCATTCGCGATATAAAAGTTCGCATAGCTAGCGGGCAATCGGCGATGCTCGAAAACAACTGGCGCCGGCATGGGCGTCTCGACAATTGAAATCGGCTTGCCATTCTGGTCGGAAGCCTCTCGCAGGCGGCGGATGTTGTCTCGCAGCGGCTCGTAATTCGGGTCGTCCGGATTGGACTCTACCATCGTGACCACCGTGTCGGGAGCAACAAAGCGAGTAATATCGTCGACGTGGCCGTGCGTATCGTCGCCCACGATGCCGCACCCTAGCCAAATCACCCCTTTGATGCCCAGATACTCGGCAA
Organism: Terriglobales bacterium; assembly: GCA_035623255.1. Lineage (GTDB taxonomy): Bacteria > Acidobacteriota > Terriglobia > Terriglobales > Acidobacteriaceae > JAFAGX01. Next base: position 7,393 of record DASPTU010000034.1, read on the forward strand.
AAGCCCTTTCGTAGTCGGCGCGCTTCATGCCTGGATTTCGTTCTTGCGTGTGGCTAAGCAGACACTCTTCCGTGGTCAGCAGCGTTCCACAACCATTTACATCGATTGAGCCTCCTTCGAGGATCACACGTCGCTTCCGCAACGTTGGAGGAAGAGCTGCCGCATTGGCGGCCTGCACCATAGAGGCGCTTATTTTCGAGTCGCACTGATAATTCGAGTACTTGGCCCAGGCATTAAACTGCCAGGTGATGCCCGTGAGAGTGGCCGGAGAATGCCCGGATGCAAGAGCTGTAGTCCCGCGCTCGTTGCAGACGACAAACGAACAACCCGAGTCCCGGACCCAGACGCGATCTGTGGGCCAGCGGTGGAAGCGGACATTATCACTTAACGCGTTGGCGCGATCGAGAATCGTGCGCGCCCGCTTTTCGGCAGCGCTGTCGTTGACGATCAGTTCGACCCTCTCATGCCGCGCAAGATACCGGATGATCTCGGCGTAAACCCAAGGGATCGGCTCGAATTTGCCGGGCCAGTCTTGTTTATAGTGGGGCCAGGCTAGCCACGTCGCTTCGTGCGGTTCCCATTCAGCCGGCATGCGGTATGAGATTTGTCTCGAAGGCGTGGTCGATTTTCTCACTGCTGACATTAGGGGTGTGTATCCAGCGGATGTTTGGCTTTTTCGAAGAATTCGCTTTGCAGCTGCAAGCTCGTTTGGTCGGACTTGACTGCGCGAATTGCCTCCACGATTGCATTCTCCCAATGACGCATCTCGAATTCGCCACGCTCTTTCGTCGCCGCTGAACCCTGGCCGGAGTAATGATTTGGGAAGCGCGCATACCACCATATCGCGGTGTAGAGGTCGTCGGGATGCTTAACCCTGGCCTGGTCGGCTCCTGACTCCCGGTCGGCGCGGTCCATGTGGACCAGGTCAGGACGCGCAATCAGCATCTTCGAAGTTTCCGATTCACCAGCATGCATGTCTGGCCCGGAACTCTGCTTCGGCGGCCCACCGGGCGGTGCTTCCAGAATCGGAAGCACGTAAACAACGTAGTCATGCAGCTTTTCTAACTGGGTCTGGGCAAAAAAAGGCAGCAGGTTCTCATTGCCACCATGGCCGTTCACGATAATGATCTTCTTGCAGCCGTTGCGCGACATTTCATCCGTAGTCTCCTGCAGCAACTCGAGTTGCAGATGCGTACTGTAGGCTATGGTTCCCGGTTCGTGCTGGGCTTCGAAAATCTGACCAAAGTAGTACTCGGGAAAAACAACGGCATATTCTCGCTGGGCGGCTTGCAAAACTGCGAAACGTACTTTGAGCAAGTCTGTCCCCAGAGGCAAGTGAGGACCGTGCTTTTCAACAATCCCGAAAGGCAAGATGCAGGTTCCTCTGGACTGATCTATAGCCGATCGGAAGTCTGATGCAGTCAGCTCTTCCCAATGAGCTGAGAGCGGCACTTGCGTCCAACCAAGAGTAGTGCAGCAGAAAACTATGAATACAGCGCAAAACCTTGTCACTAAATCGTTTCTCCAGACCGCAGCATTGTAGCACCGGTACCAGCACAGCATCGGGGAACCCCTGTTGCTCTTAGACTTTCGGGTCTGAGCTGCAGATAGACCTCGGGGTCTGATTACCTTCGTCACAAGGATTGCCTGCTGCCGGCAAGATATGATGCAGCAGAGTGGGTCCCATGACGAAGTTGAACCTCATATTATCTCTAACTAATAAAGACAACGACTATCAACTCGAACAGGCGGCCGCCGCGGATGAAGCCGCGAAGCGCCTCGGCGTGAGCCTGCAGATTTTGTCCGCTGAGAATGACGCGATCACTCAAAGCCAGCAGTTGCTGCAATTAATCCAATCACGCTCGACAGTTGTGGCGGACGGAATCATCTTTGAACCCGTTGGAGGAACCGCACTGCCACAGGTGGCCCGGGCGGCGGCAATCGCCGGGATTGGGTGGGTGGTGCTGAATCGCGAGGTCGAGTATCTCCACGATCTGCGCCAAACCTATCAAGTTCCCGCTTTCGCAGTAAGCTCCGACCACGAGGAAGTAGGTCGCATCCAAGGCCGGCAACTCGCTGCATTGTTGCCCCAAGGCGGGTCCGTCCTCTACATTCAAGGTCCGTCGGAGAACCTGGCGGCAAAACAACGTGCGACGGGCATGTACGATACCAAGCCGGCCGAAATCGAAATCAAAATGATGAGGGCACAGTGGACCGAAGCCAGCGCTCATCGAACGGTAAGCTCCTGGTTACGGCTGTCCACCTCACATCAGACTCACATCGATGTGATCGCCGCACAGGACGATTCCATGGCTTTGGGAGCCAGGAAAGCTTTCGAGGAACTGCCGGAAGGCTCAGCCCGTGAAAGATGGCTGAGCTTGCCTTACATTGGATGTGATGGTTTGCCCAACAGCGGGCAGGCCTGGGTGCGAAAGGGGCTGCTCACAGCAACGATTTATATCCCCGCAAATGCGGGTAAGGCCGTTGACATGCTGGCCCAGGCTTTGCGGACTGGTTCGCTGCCACTGGAGCAGACGCTGACTATACCAATCTCCATCCCGGCCCTCGAATCGCTAATGCCATCGGTCGCCAAGAAAACTCGCTCGGCAGGCACCGCATAAACATTTTCCCGTCGTTGAGCCGGAATGGAAGGCCCGCCGTGACGAGGCGCTGGTATCTGCTTACCTTTCCCGTTGCGAGAGGTCCTTGGTACAGTGAAAGCTCCACCGAGGAGCATTCATGCCCACGTTAGTCCATCAACCAACCCGCATCACCGCTGCGGGAAATAAGCCGAAGCTGATCGATGAATATATTGGACGAGTGAATACGGCTACGGGGGAAGTCAGCGTTGCCCACATGCGCAGTCCAGAAGGCTGGGAAGAACCCGGACAAAAACCGGACTTCGGTGAATTCACACTGGTCCTGCGGGGGATGCTGCGCGTGCGACACAAAGGCGGAGTGATGGATGTAATGGCTGGTCAGGCTGTCATTGTGCATGGCGGGGAGTGGATACAATACTCCACTCCTTCAAAAGGAGGTGCTGAGTACATTGCCGTCTGCGTGCCCGCATTCTCATTGGACACGGTCCACCGTGATGGGGACAACACAGCTTGCCTTAATAAACCACTCAATGACCCAATTTGATTTCTACGTGCGGCAATTGCCAGAGTCCTGTGCGATTACTAGATAACGTGGCCCTGGGGTCTGTCGCCAGGTTTGAGGGAGGAGATCACGTTAGCCTGGCTTAACTCGTAATCCATGTCCATCGGCGCCATGAAACCAGGCATATTGTCACTATGCACTCTCACGACAGAAGTCTCCCGCTGGATGGCGAAACCGTGCCGGTAAAGCTGTATTGCTGGACATGTCTTTGGATTGCGTAGTGTGCGCCAAGCCAGATAATCAGGCAGGCTACGAACCCGATCGCAAAAAGCAGAGTCCAGTTGAGGACAGCAGGACGCACATGATTCATCTTACTTTGAGCCCATATTGCTGAGTGGGGGGCGGAACGATACCAGTCATACGCAAGTATTCGACGATCTGCCCATAGTGATCGGCGATGTGCCAAACTGCAGCCACGGCGAGACCCAGCTTTGTATTCGGCCCGGCATAGGGACCTTCGACCCGATCGAGCGCGTTGGTGGCGTTGATCGTCTGCAGGACCTTGTTGCCGTAATCGAAGGAGTCTTTCAGATACTTCAGCAATTCGGCCTTGGTTTTCGCCGGGGCTGAGCCGCCCTTCTCGCAATGAGCGGGCGGAGTTTTGCCCTCAATCTCGTTGAAGAAGGCATAGTTGGCACAAGCCACATGTTTCACCTGCTCGGCAAAGGACCGCACACCATCGAAGTTGCCAGCGCTTGGTATGTAGTCGTACTTGGTTTCAGGCATGGCATCTGCAACCGAGTAGAACTGATCCTGGGTGTATTTCAGCGAATCCGCCACGCTGTCGGCAATGGTTTTGGGAATCTCGCCTTGTTGAGGGATCGCAGGTCTGGATAAAGAAGCAACTAAGAACGCAGCAGCAAGCCAAGAGCGTTCCAAGAGGACCTCCTGAGTAGGACTACAAAGGTCGGAGAAAGATAGCACGAAGGAAGACGGGCAACGGTACCCGTCTTCCTGCCGACTTGCCAACGCAGCCCGAAACGAGTGAAAAGTCGGGCACGCTACTTCAGCATGATCTCCTGCAAGAGTTCCGAGCTGATCAGTTCGCGCATCTCTGTGCGCTTCTCTCCGACCTGCTGCGCCTGTTGTTTGCCGCCGAGAATTTTGTCGCGGATGGCTTCACCCTTCGCGGCGAACCCGTCCATGGCGGCATGATTCTTGTACTCCACGGCCAGACAGAGGTCCCAATCTTCCGGGCTGCTCTTGGTCTCCTTCAGGAAGATTTTGTAATCCATGATCGCGCCCTGGCGCTTCTCCTCATCGAGTAGGGGTTTGCTGGACTGCCGAAGGCTGGTAAGGTAAGCGTCCATTTGGGTTGGTTTCACACGGATGAGAGAAACCCGCCACACTGGGCCTTCCGTGTAGTGTTCCTGCGCAAACAGTGCGGGTACGAACAATGCTGCAAAAACAGCCAATGCACAGACTTTTCTCATGAAAAAGCTCCTCGTGGGAAGTTGATCAAACCAGCGAGGAGCATGATACGCCGAAAGGCCGGCGACTAGTAGCCGGCATCTGGCTACGGTGCTTCAATCAATTCCATCTTGCCATCTCTTCTCCGGTGCAACACCATGACCTTGCCCTTGGGATCGCGGAAGACAAATACGTCGCGATCACGAAAGTGGGCTTCCTTAATGGCCTCTTCCAGCGTCATAGGCCGCAACGCCACCGCTTCGTCGGAGCGTAGAAGATGAACTTCGGTAGATTTGGCGACCGCAGGAAACTTATGCACCACAACATCGATTTCAGCCTTTTGGCCTAAACCGGCGGCTCCAGCGACTACAGCTTCCGCAGCCCCACCATTCCATTTCTTAGGACTGAGAGTCTTGTGATTGCGACGTTTTTGTGTGCGCCATCGGGTCTTGTATTTGACCGCTTGCTTCTCGAGGTGGTCGAAAGCTTCATTAAGTGCTGAATTCATGTCTCCCGCTTGCGCCAGGGCGACCAGCGGACCATTTCGCGGGCTGATGGTGATCTCAGCCCTGTGGCGGTGCTTCTCAACCGCCAGGATGACTTTGGTTTCGAATCTGTCGCCAAGAATTCTGCGGAGTTTAGTAAGGCGGGTCTCAACTTCCTTGCGAATGTCAGGTGTTACTTCACACTGTCTGCCGGTGTATTCCACGTTCATGAGCGCCCCTCCTGGAGATTGCTCAACTCATTACGGGCACTGCATTGGAACAAGTCAGAAGTGAAAGGTCAGAATGCAGAATTTACTTCTTCATTCAGACTTCTTCCTTCTGCCCTACTTTTTCACTCTGCGCTGGTGGGTGCTGGGAATGCGCATGTCTTCCCGGTATTTCGCGACCGTGCGGCGGGTGACCTGGATGCCCTGCGACTGGAGGATGCGGGTGATCTGCTCGTCAGTCAACGGCCGGGTGGGATCTTCTTCGTCGATAAGCTTTTTGACACGCCGTTTCAGAATCAGTAACGAAGTGTTACTGCCTTCGGGGCCATTGACGCTCTCGCTGAAGAAATACCGCAATTCGAACACGCCTTGTGGAGTGTGGGCGTATTTGCTGGCCACCGCTCGGGAAACGGTGGAGGGATGCACGCCAATTTCCTCGGCCACCTCCTTGATCATCATGGGTTTCAGACAATCAATGCCCTTTTCCAGAAACTCTTGCTGCCGCGAGACAATGCTGTAGCAGACTTTCATGATTGTCTGCTTGCGTTGCTCAATGTTCTTGATGAGCTGAATGGCTGACTTGTAACGTTCTTTTACATAATTACGCGTATCTTTGTCGTTTACATCCTTGGTCAGCAATCTGCGGTAGGCAGGATTAAGACGAAGCTGCGGAACATCCTCGTCATTCATGATGACCAGCCACTCGTCGCCATGCTTCACGAAGGCTACGTCAGGCTCGATGAGCCGCGGCTGAACCTTGTTGTAACGCAGACCGGGCCGTGGATCGAGTGTTCGAATGTAATCGAGAGCGGATTGAACAGCCTCAGGCGGACGATTAATGGTGCGAGAGATTTCCTTGAATTGTTTCAAGGTTAAAGCCCGCAGATGCTGATCAACCACCGCAATCGCGTCAGCCAGCAAATACCCCGTCGCCTCGCGATCCCCATTGCCGTTCTTGTGGGACTCAAGCTGTAGCTGATGGGAGCGCAACTGGTAGAGCAGGCACTCCCGCAAATCACGGCATGCGACACCCGGCGGATCCAGTTGGCGCACCAGCTCGATCGCTTCGTGCAAGTCAGCAATATTGAAGGTCGGCTGAAATGAGGGGTGTGAATTCGGGACCGACGCTGCCACCCCAGAAGCTGAAGTAGGCTCTGGAGCAGCCTCGACGGCAATTCCGTGCCGGTCACCGGCGTCACCAACCGACTCGGTTGAGGAGGAATGCGGAACGCTCTCATCAGAGTATTCTTCAGGATTTGCAGGCGGAACCTCTTCCCCAACAACGGCGTCCGATGAACCTAAACCGAGGGCAGCAGCCTCCTTGACCACACTCTCTGCCATGGCTGCGTCTGATTCCGGAGCAGCTGGTGGCACAGCCCCTAAAAGCTCTTCGTCTGTGGCGATGAGATACCCATCTTCATTCAAGTTGCCGATGACCAGTTCAGCCGCTTCGCGCACCGGCGGACGCGTTGAAAGCGATCCCAGTTGCCATATAAGGTGGTCTGAAAGAGTGCTTGGTTTCGACAGGAAATTTTCAAACGAGGGCCGCTCGATCTCTTCGGATTCACCCTGGCTGCGATAACCAGGATCAAGATAGTCCTGGAAGAAGGATCCGAAGTCGATCTCTTCGAATGGATCTTTTTTCTCGGTTGCGGCGATGGGGTTTTCTTCGGGCGTCGGAGCCGGACGGTCGCGGTCTTCTTCCTTGCGATCGACATCGTCGAGCAAAGGCACTGCTTCTTCCAGTTCTTCCAGAACCGGATTCTCCACCATCTCGGCATTGATCATGTCCCGTAACTCGAGCTTATTGAGGGCAAGGACACTGACCATCTGCACCAGACCCGGAGTGAGGATCTGCCGTTGCGAGACCTTCAGATGCAGTTTGGGTTGCAACAAAACCATAAGAATCAGCTTCCGACTACTAACCTATTGCCTGGTTTACACCAGGGAGAAACTCTCTCCCAAGTAAACTCGCCTTACCTCGGGATCATGGGCCAGCTGTTCGGGAGTCCCATGCCGGAAAATGCGGCCTTCGTCAATTATGTAAGCCCGATCCGTTACCGACAGCGTTTCTCGAACGTTGTGGTCGGTTATCAGGATTCCAATCCCACCAGCTCGCATACCACTAATAATCTTCTGCAAGTCGAGTACTGCGATTGGGTCGATTCCGGAAAACGGCTCGTCCAGCAAAATAAAGCTCGGGTTGATGCACAAGGCGCGGGCAATCTCTACGCGCCTCCGTTCCCCTCCGGAAAGGGCATATCCGCGATTTTGGCGAATGTGCTCCAGACCCAGTTGGTCGACCAGTTTTTCCATGCGCTCCCGGCGTTCGTGCCATGAGATCGGCTGAGCTTCCAAGACTGCCAAAATATTCTCTTCCACAGTAAGCTTGCGAAAAACTGAAGCCTCCTGCGGAAGATAGCTGATACCGTACTGACGCGCCCTCAGATACATGGGCAAGTCAGTAATGTCTTCTTGGTCCACAACGACGCGCCCGGTATCGGGAGGGATCAGGCCAACAATTGTGTAGAAAGTTGTTGTCTTTCCGGCGCCGTTAGGTCCAAGTAAACCAACGACTTCACCCTGCTCAACGCGAAGGCTGACTCCATTTACAACCCGCCGACCGCGGTATGATTTACCGATTTCGTCGGTGGCCAGCGTACGCATTTATCGTGCCACTCGCGTTTGGGTGACGGTAGGAAACTTAGTATCGCCTTCTACGAGCACCCTAGCATCGCGTCTAAAGAAAGTCAACGAAACGCCGGTAATCTTGCCATGTTCGGCATCAAAAATGCTAGGAGGCCCGCCGGTCAACACGAATTTGTCGTCTGCGGCCGTGTACACCAACTGATTGCCCACTGCATGGCGTTCGGGCTGGGTGATGACGACCTGCCCTGATGCGACAATCTTGTCCAGTTTCCCGGTCGATGACGGCTGCCCCGTCGCCTCTCCACGCGGTTGCAGGTAAGCATCCATTTGCTTTGCCGTAATCGTCATATCTGAACCCTTCGCGGTGACGTTCTCATCGAGATGTGCTCGCCGCTGACTATCCATATAGCTCAGGCGGGATGAAGTGAGTGTGACCGGAATCGCAGTTCCGTTCTTATCCGTCTGGATCAGAATTGTAGATACCGGAATGTCGGCTGTGCCGAGAGCCAACATGGCCCGTTGATCGCGGTCAAATTCGATGGAAGGCGCTTGGACCTTATTTGTGTCCTGCCAAAGCTGAGCATTTTCGCTATAAAGTGCGACTGCCGAGCTACCGTGAATCGACATCGTTCCTGCGGTGACATGAATCGGACTGGAAGACGCCAGCAACGCACCATTGGGATGATCTTTGAGGTCGCTGTACGTAGTTTTCACGCTGCCTTCGGCAAAGGCGTCCCCGGTGGCGCGATTCATACGCATGGAATGCGCGGTTGTCGTCATCCCACCTTCAACTACACGTGGAGAACCCGAGAGCGTTAACACCTGGTCCGCAACGGTATATCGGGCGCGATCGCTCCAGGCTTTTCGATCACCGTCCACGTATGCGACACTTCCCTGCTGCACAATTGACTCGATCCCTTGCCTTGGTCGGAAACCTGCGTCGAGCGTCTCGCTAGTGCTGACGCGGTCTGGTTGGCCGGGAGTCTTGTTGACGATCCGCGCATCCGGAGCCCCGTGTAACGAGCTCAGCTGACCGGACTCATCGAATCGCGCTTCAAATTTCCCGGCTGTCACCAAGGTTTGTGGTCCCGGGCTGACCGTAATTGGAACAAATGCGATTTGGGCGACCCCCGAAGTTTCAGCAGTAGAGAGACGATTCCCGTTGGTTAAGATGAAATCGATGGCTGAAGCGGTGAACTCCAGATTCTGTGCGTTGCTTGACTGAGCTGTCGCCTTCTGTTGCTGAACAATTTTGACCGCGTTCTCTGCACGCACTTTGGAAAGCTCGTTTTCCCGAGCAAACTTAAGCTCTACTCGGCCAGCATCCGCGTAAGCTGACTGGTCGCCGAAAACTTCAGCCTTGACGGCTCCCGAGAATATTGCGCTGCGCAACGTATTCTCCGGGGTCATCGCAAGCTCCAGCAGATCGGATCGAGTCCTCGCTCGCTGGGGTGCAGTAACTTCCATCAGTACATTCCGCGAAGCCACGATACGATCCACGGTGTTGTCTGGCGTCAGAAAGATAGTGGCTTCGTCGGATTGGCAGCTTCGGGCGATCATTTCGAATTCCGGATGTTCGAGCACTACCTGATAGGGATCCTTGGTGATTACCGCTCGCTGCGCTGTCACAGTGGGTGCCCCGGGTCTGTTACTCAGAATTTTCACGTGGGATCGGAGGGTTAGCACGTTCGTGTTCGCGACGTAACTTACTCCCTCGCCCGACCCGTTGGCCTGAGGCAACTGGAACTCGACTTTCTGATCGGTGTAGGCATCTCCGGTTTTTTGGTTGAAGACCAAGCCGCTGGTGCGCAGATGTACACTATTTTTCAACTGCTTAGGTGGGGATTGATCAGGATTGAGAATACCCTCAGGGTTAGCCTCCAGATCGATCTGAACCTCGCCGTTTGCGGTGACGTCCCCCGATTGCTGGTTGTATTCAAAATCGGAGCCACGGATTCGGTCGTATCGTTCAGAATCGCGTCCATAAACGGTAATTACAACGTCGTGTAACTCAACGCGGCCGCCCTGCTTGAACTGCACCGCCCTGCTGGCGTCGATCCTGAAGACGGTACGTCCCTGATCAGACTTGGAAATTGTAAAACCAGTCGCGCTCTGCTGGATTTCCACTCCAATCTTCTGGGGAACCTGCTTGAGGGCATTCTGCATCCCGCGACGGGCATAGAAAGCTATTCCGGCCACGGTTAGCACGGCAGCAATCGCCGCGCCGGCGAACCAACGCCGCAGATGGGAAATCCATATGGGCATCTGAAAACAGTCTAATTCAGATGGGTGGCTTGAGACTGAAATCAGTCATTCCTGCCAATTTTACCGCGACCCTGCTCGAGCAGAGTTTTGCTGGGTCTCCCAACCCCTGAAGTCGCGAAGTGATAATTCGAGGCCGCCGAACTCGGAATGATCGTTGTAGCCGAGTGAAAAGGCGATATCCATGGTGTCACCGGGCAGTAACTGTGCAAGTTGCACTCGCTCCGCCATGTGCCACCCCATGGCGTTAAACACAATTGACCTTCGCCAATTCTCAGTGCGGCGCCGAGGAGTTGCCGATGAATCAGGATGACAGCGAGGAGTCACCAGAACGGCCTTCTCGGTGAGTTCGTCAGCTGATTCTTCCCCGCAGCCCAGCTTCAACTTGACATGCTTGTCCTTGATGATTCGCGGAGGGGATGCGAGGCGGACATTGGCGACCACAAAGGCGGGTTCGGGATTGCCTACGCCGAAAGGTTCGAGTTTCCGCATAAGCTGAAACAGTTCGGGCGTCAGTCGACCAAACGGCAGTTCAGCATCCACTTCCAGCGTGGGCTCGAAATCAGCGGGCGTCAAACAGGCTCGTGCGTACTGATCCAGGTGGGCGCGCAGTTCTGGAATCCGCGGCGTCGGCATCGAGAAACCCACGGCATGCGCATGGCCACCGTACCGCGTGAACAGATGTCCGCACGATTCCAGCGCATTGAGCAAGTGAAAGGGTTTGATCGAGCGGCCGGAGCCATAGGCTTCGTCCCCATCGCACGAAATCACGATCGTGGGGCGGCCATAGCGCTCTACAACGCGCGTAGCCGTAATTCCAATCACCCCGCGGTGCCATCCCTCGCCATCGATCACCACACAAAACGCATTGCGCAAAGCAGGATCACTCTCGAATCGGGCATCAATCGCCTGCAGAATCCTCCGTTCTTCCTCCTGGCGGTCAGTATTGAGCTTGTCCAGCTTGCAAGCAATCTCACGGGCGCGGGTTGCATCTTTGAGGCTGAAGAGTTCGATAACATCTGCCGCGATATCCATTCGCCCAGCGGCATTGATCCGCGGTGCAATGCGAAATGCGACTTCGCCGGAGGTCAGTGGACGCCCGCTTACCTGGGCAATCTCAAGCAGGGCTTTGAGACCGGGATTTACTGCGTTCCGCAACGCCTCCAGACCCAGCTTGGCGAAAATCCGATTCTCGCCAGTGAGGGGTACTGCGTCTGCAATTGTGGCAATGGCTGCAACTTTGGCAAAGGACTTGAGTAAGGCAGCCTGATCACGGGTGGTGAGCCTCCGCTCCATCAGGGCTTGGGCCAGCTTAAACGCCACCCCCGCCCCGCAGAGCGCCTTACTTGGATAGCAGCATCCTGCCTGGTTCGGATTCAGCACGGCCAAGGCGGGCGGCGTACCATCCTGGCCAGGAAGGTGGTGGTCGGTGACAATCAAGTCGATGCCCAGCCGGCGGGCCGTCTCAGCGGCAGCGAAGGCGCGAATACCCGCATCCACGCTGATGACAAGGCGAATACCCGCCCCGGCCGCTCGCTCAATTACGTCGCCGCGAAGATCGTACCCTTCTTTAATACGGTGAGGGACGTGAAAGTCGGGAGCGCCTCCACAAAGCTCGATCGCAGTCTTCAGGATTACGATCGCGGTGGTGCCATCGACATCGTAATCGCCGTAGATAAGAATGCCTTCGTTCCGTTCGATGGCAGCCTCGATACGATCAAGAGCCACTTTCATGCCGGACATTAGATATGGTGAGTGAAGGTGGGTAAGTGATGGATTGAGAAAATGCTCGGCAGCCTCGGGGTCGGTGATTCCTCGAACAACCAGCAATCGAGCAATGATCGTGGAGAAGCCCCGGTTCTTCAGCAGGGGATCAGGGGGCAGTTGCTCGGCGAGGCACGCCACCTGCTCCGGCTTCGCGCTCTTGAAAATCCAATTCATTGCCGATAATGGATGAATTTAGATTGAAATCACAAGGGAACCCGGGGCCACGAAACATTATGGCTCGTCGCCCTGGTCGGGTTCATCGATAGGAAGGCCGGCAAAATCTTCCGCCATCTCCAAAATGTTCTGATATCGCTCGTACCACGGAGTGCAAGCCTCGTAGATCATCATCACCCCCTGATGCGCGAAACCGAGCTGCACAAATCCGGTTTTGCCAACGTACATTCTCAACCAGCGGGCATCTTCCAGTTCTTCGTCACCGCTGAATTCAGCGCTGCTGATGTGTTGGATCAATTCATCCAATTCGCCGCGCTCCAGTCGCCACGAATCCATGGTCAGGAAAGGTGCCCCGGCGGCTTTGGCAAGCTCCACAAAATCCTTCCAGCCCTCGGGGTTATCCTGCGACTTCCAGGTGACGCTCTGCACCTCGTCGTATTCGACGAGGCCGGGAAAGCGACGCATGCCGTGTCCTTCTATAAACGCGACCATGTCGTCTTTAAGAACCGAGAGATCGTCGGAAAGTGCAGGCATAAGAGTTTATTGGGTATTTCAGCATTGTATGCCCGACGAAGGGCAGGTGTCAGGTACGAGAACGTACTATTCAGCCCTGAAGCGCTCAACCTGGATTCACTTTGTGCGAAACCCGCGTCGGCTCCGGTGAGCGCCCAATGTTCCTATGCTAAACTAACTGTTTCACCAACAACATCCGATCCGCATCATGTTGCTCTCGAAAGAATATGTGAGCTACCTGGCTCGCGAAGTCACGAAAAAGCTCATAGCTGGCGAGTTCATTGAGACCCAAGCTGTTCCTGCGGTCAACGAGAAGGTTCATGCTGCCATGCTGGAGGAGCTTTCGCTGGAAGACCGCATCAATGACGAGGTGCGGGTTATCCTCGAAGCCTACTCCGAAGAAATGCGTAAAACCGGCGCCAACTATCAGGAAATGTTCCGGAAGGTGAAAAACGAACTCGTGCGGAAATACAAGGCGGTGCTGTGAGACTAAACCGTGACAAAGCCAATAAAGTGGCACATGTAGTCACTGACGCACTTGCGGAGATGCCCGAAGTCGAATTTATCGAAGATCGAAATACCATTCGCCTTGAGGTGCGTAAAATCCTCGAAGAACTGCTAAATCGGGAAGAAAAGATCGATCAGGCGGCTCGACAGAAAATTGAAAGCCAGAAGCGTACCATTCTGGAGGGCAGTCAGGAATGGGACATTCTTTATCGTAAATACTACGGCGAAGAGGTCAAAAAGCTAGGCGTATAAGCAACGTTGCGAGTTTTCTCTGAGGTTCTTCGTTTCAAATGTGTGAATTTTGAGCAACTTGTCTATCTCTCCTTCCGCCACAAATCACGAGATACCGGGTCAGACGCCACCAGGTTCAGGAGATTTGCAACAAACCTTTAGACCCAGTGGAACGATCGACCTGCGTCGTTGGTGGAGCGACGCTCGCACGTCGTTTCTGTGGATCGTGCTCTTCGCCCTCATTCTGCGGATCGGCTATATCGTCGTCGCACATACTTACCGGTTCAAACCCGACAACGATAACTTCGGTTTCGGCTTCGAAATGGGACGCATTGGGCGCTCGCTCGCTCTCGGCGAGGGTTTCGGTAACCCATTTGACGGAATCACCGGGCCGACTGCCTGGGAACCGCCGCTCTACCCTTTTCTTGTGGCCGGGGTCTTCAAATTTTTCGGGATCTACACGCCTGTCTCGGCCTTCGTACTGCTGAGCGTCAACGGATTTTTCTCAGCACTTACTTGCATTCCGATATTTCTAATTGCGAGACGATGTTTCACGGAGCAAGTTGCGGTGTGGAGTGCGTGGGCCTGGGCACTGCTTCCCCCCATCATCTTCTGGAGTACCCGCTACGTATGGGAGACAAGCCTCGCTGCGTTGCTGTTAGCTCTGATCTTTTGGTTGACTCTTTTGTTGGAAGAGCAGAACGGGCTGAAAGGCTGGGTTTGTTTCGGACTACTCTGGGGCGTTAGCGCGCTGGTCAACACCAGCCTGCTCTCATTCCTACCAGCCTCGGCGTTATGGGTCTGGTATCGGCGCGCGAAGCGCGGGCAATCGTCTGTCACCAATATGCTGGTTGTAACCTTTGTTTTCGCCTTATGTCTCACGCCCTGGGTGGCTCGAAACTATCACGTCTTTGGTAAGTTCATTTTCATCCGATCCGACTTTGGTGCAGAGCTGCGGCTTGGAAACGGACCAGGAGCAAACGGCAGCTGGATGGATTACCTGCATCCAACGAAAAACATCCAGCAGCTGCATTCGTACGGAGAAATGGGCGAGATTGCTTATGTGACTGAACGTACACGGGAGGCCATCACTTTCATCCGCGAGGATTACGGGCGTTTCGCCGGTCTTTGCTTAAAGCGATTCCTTTATTTCTGGGCAGGAGTTCCACGAGAAGATTTACTCCGTACGTTGCTAGCGAATTCGCTATATGTCGGCTCCTCATTCCTGGCAATTTGGGGTCTGGCGCGGGCGTTGCGAAAACATCGGCCAGGAGCGTGGCTGTTTCTCTGGTTGATGTTGCTCTACCCCTTGCCTTACTACATCACATTTGTCCTGCCGCGATATCGCCACCCTATCGAACCCGAGCTAGTAATCTTGATCATGTACGGGATTTCGGCCGCGTTCCGCCGGACGCACGACCCGCGGATGGAGCTTGCTCATGGAACGGTTTCATAAACCCCCAGACATTCCCAAATGAACCAGCCGCAACAGGCGTTTGAGAAGTTCGCACCGGCGAAATCTTCGTCGGTTGGTTCGTGGGAGCGGTGGACGCGTGAGCATACCGACGTAATGGCCCTTGCGGTCATTGCTTTCGGTTGCCTGCTGCGAATCCGAGAAGCATGGGGAACCTTCCTGAATCCAGACGAGGCGGTACACTTTTTCATCGCCGATCGCTCATCACTGGATGCGGTCTACAACGCAAGCCTGACCCAGGCACATCCTCCGCTGCTGTTCTTCGTGCTCTACGCGTTGCGCCCCTTCGGCAATTCGGAGTTGGTGCTTCGCCTGCCATCGATTCTCGCGGGCACGGTGTTCTGCTGGGTGCTCTTTAGATGGCTGGTGCGCACTCTGGGGCCTGCGGTTGCATTGGTCGGGGTGATTTTTGCGGCGTTACTTCCAACCATGATCAGCGTCACCGCCCAGGCGCGCCAATATGGACTGTTGCTTCTTTTTCTTATTAGCGGAGCTTGCTTCTTGGAATCTGCGCTGACCGACGATTCACCGGCGCTAATGCTGGCTTCAGCGATATCTCTCTGGCTTGCGATGCTCTCCCATTACTCCGCATTTCTCTTCATCGCCGCACTTGGTGTATATGCGCTTCTGCGATTCAAGGGCAGTGAATTTTCAGCGCGAACAATCATTGCCTGGACAGTCAACCAGATTCTGACACTAACGCTTGCGATCTTTCTTTATCTCACGCACATCTCGAAAATCAGGGGCACCGCGATGGCGGAGCAGGCCTTCGATATCTGGCTGCGCCGGTCCTATTTTCATCGTGGACAGGAAAACCCATTAACCTTCCTGGTCACTCGGAGCTTCAGCGTCTTTCAGTATATTGCTGGGCAACTCGTCATTGGCGACATCCTCGCGGTGCTGTTTCTATTAGGAGTGGCCTTACTTCTTCGCGGGAAGGTGCAGTCTCTGGGAGTGCGGCGTCTCCCGTTCGGATCCTTTCTGATTGTTCCGTTTATTCTGAATTTCACTGCTGCGCTGGTGGATGTGTATCCGTTTGGAGGCACGCGTCACTGTGTTTATCTCAGCATTGTCGCAATCGCTGGGATCGCCGCGTGTGTCGTGACCGTGACACGGCAGAGTGCGTTGCGTGCAGTTGCAATCGCCCTGAGTATTTTCGCGCTTTGTTTCGCCCTGCATTCCACTCAGCATCCTTTTATCGCCCGGGCGGATCAACAACGCTCTCATGTTTATCAGGCCGCAGACTTTATCCGCGAGCAGATTCCTGTGGCGGATCCTATCCTGGTGGACTACGAAAGCGGCATCGAGCTTGGCCACTATGGATGTGAGCAAAGAACAACAACTTATGACGCCTCAATTCCGGGGTTTCTCGTTTTTCACTGTAGTGGTCATCGCTTCATCTCTACAGTTCCGGAGGTTTGGGCGTTTACCCCTGCATCGTTCCAGAAAGAATGGACTGTCCTTATCGCGCGTGGATACTTGAAGCCTGGGGACACGGTCTGCGTAGCCCAGGCTGGATGGGTGGTCAATCTGGATGAGGGACTAAGAGAGAAATTTCCCGGACTGGCAGGTCTGAAGACGCAAATGTTCGGAAACAACATTCGCTTCTTCAGACTGCAGGTGGGAGATCACTCAGCAAGCGCCAAACCTTCCGACTTAGTAATCCCTCAACTTCCTTGACAAGCACGAGCTCTGGCACCTTCCCGGGGTCAGAATTTTCGCGAATGTTCCTTCGCCCAACGCTCGATGACGATTTTCTTTTCCGTGTAAAACTCAATCGCGTCACGACCTTGCGCGTGCACGATTCCGAAGAAGCTGTCCTTCCAGCCACTGAAGGGGAAATACGCCATTGGAGCAGCCACACCGATGTTAATACCAATATTGCCCGCAGGCGCTTCATAGCGGAAGCGGCGGGCCGCCGAGCCGCTGGAAGTGAATAATGACGCCTGATTGCCGTAAGCGCTCCGCTCGAGGAATGCCAGGGCTTGGTCCAGATCGCTGGCATGAACCAGGCTGAGCACCGGTCCGAAAATCTCGGTATCCACCAATTCGCTGTCGGATGGCAAATTGTCGAGGATCGTCGGCTTCACAAAATTTCCCGCTTCGTGCTTTGCAATCTTTGCATTACGTCCATCCAGCAGAACCTTTGCTCCCTGTTGCTCGCCGATACCGATCAAAGATTCGATACGCGACTTGCTCTGCTGCGTGATTACTGGCCCCATTTGCGTGCTTTCGTCGAGACCGTTGCCGACGCGCAACCTAGCAGCAGCATCCGCAATCGAATCGCGGAAAGTTCTTTGTGCTTCACCGACCGTAACCGCGACCGATACAGCCAGGCAGCGCTGGCCGGCACAGCCGAAGGCGCTGTCGCCGACGATTTGCGTTGCCATAGCCATGTCCGCGTCGGGGAGAACGATGACATGGTTCTTGGCTCCCCCCTGGCATTGCGCGCGCTTCCCATTGGCGCCAGCTCGCGCATAAACATGCCGCGCCACTGGTGTGGACCCGACAAAGCTGATGGCTCGGACCTTCGGATGTTCAATCAGGGCGTTCACCACATCCTTGTCGCCATTGATGATGCTGACCACGCCTTTAGGCAGTCCGGTCTGCTCCAGCAACTCAAAAACCCGCCGCATGGTAAGCGGAACTCGCTCCGACGGTTTCAAGATGAATGAATTTCCGCATGCGATGGCGTAGGGCAGAAACCAGAACGGAACCATCCCGGGGAAATTGAAAGGAGTAATCGCGGCCACAACCCCCAGAGGCTGACGAATCATGGTTTCGTCGATTCCCCGTGCAACATCTTCGAGGTTATAGCCTTGCATCATGGTCGGGATGCCACATGCAACTTCAACATTTTCGATGGTGCGGCGAAGTTCGGCTTTCGCTTCCGCAAAAGTTTTGCCGTTTTCTTCAGTAATGATCCGACCCAGTTCGTCGATGTGATCTTCGAGAAGCTGCTTCAACTTGAACAGCGGCTGGATTCGGTCCTCAGGTGGTGTGCGGCGCCATTCCGGAAAAGCGCCCGCCGCAGCTTCGACGGCGGTGGCAACCTCAGCGGGGTTCGAAAGAGGAACCTTGGCGATCGCCTCGCCTGTCGCCGGGTTTGTCACGTCCATCCAATTGGAGCTACTGGAATCTACCCATTGGCCGCCAAGATAGTTTGGAACCTTTGTGAGCGGCGGAGCTGCAACCGTCATTTGTTGTCACCTCCAATTGAAAAGTTACCCGCGGACAAGAAGATCGGCCAGCGCGTTACCCAACCGGCTGGGCCACGACTTGGCTCTTTTCGCAGACTGTCTCCAGCGCGGCTTCCAGCACGTCCAGACCCTCGTCCATCTGCTCGTCTGTCACTACCAGCGGAACCAGGACCCGGATCACATTTGAGTAAGAACCGGCGGTGATTGTGATCAAGCCGTGCTCGTAGCAGTATTGCGCGATCTGCTTGGTCTCTGCGGCAGCAGGTTCGCGAGACTCGGCCGATCGGACTAACTCGATAGCCTGCATCCCCCCCAAGCCCCGAACATCGCCGACCGCAGGCCAATGTTTCTGCCATTGCCTGGCACGTTTTTGAAAATGGGTGCCAATCTGATTGGCGCGAATCAGCAGATTTTCATGCTCAAACAGATCGAGGACGGCCAATCCTGCTGCACACGAAGCCGGATTCCCGGCAAAGGTCCCACCCAGACCGCCAGGGCCAGGCGCGTCCATGATTTCAGCACGACCGGTTATTGCAGCCAATGGCAAGCCACCACCCAGCGACTTCGCGGTCACCAGAATATCTGGCTCCATACCGTAATGTTCGCTTGCGAATAGTTTTCCCGTACGCCCGAACCCGCTCTGCACTTCGTCGGCAATGAACAGAACACCGTGCTTATGACAAATGTCAATCAATACGCTGAAATAATCGGGCGGAGGAACGACGAATCCTCCTTCACCCAAAACAGGCTCGGCAATCACCGCCGCCACATCCTCCGATGCAACTACGCGTTTGAAAGTGTCTTCCAGGTGGCGTGCACAGTAGAGATCGCACGAAGGGTACTTCAGCGAATACGAGCAGCGATAGCAGTAGGCGTAAGGAATCCGGTAAACATCGCTGGGAAACGGCGCGAAGCCCGCCTTATAGGGGTGCGTCTTGCTGGTAAGCGCCAGAGTCATCATCGTGCGGCCGTGGAACGCGTCTTCGAATGCGATAATTCCCGGCCGGCCCGTGTGCGCGCGGGCGATCTTGACCGCGTTCTCGACCGCCTCGGCGCCGCTGTTGACGAAGAGGGTCTTCTTGGGAAATTTGCCGGGCGTTACCTGGTTCATTCTCTCCGCTAGCCGTATATATCCTTCGTAGGGCGTGACTTGAATACAAGTGTGCAGAAATTTATCAAGCTGTGACCGGATCGCTGAGACTACCGGCTCGCGACGATGCCCCATATTGATACAGCCGATGCCCCCGGCAAAATCGATGTAGCGATTGCCGTCGACGTCTTCAATCCAGGCATCCTGGGCCTTTGCCACGTACACAGGAGTGCTGTGCGAAAGCCCGCGAGGGACTGCTGCGGCTCGTCTTTCCGCTAAGGCCTTCGACTTTGGTCCAGGAATCGTTGTTCGAACTTGAATCGTGCCCATGACAGCTCCTCAATACCAGCCGATCGGAGACTCATTCAGATTGATGTAGACCTGTTTTGTCTCCAAGTATTCTTCGATTCCCCAGGGCCCGAGCTCGCGTCCGAATCCTGACTGCTTGTAGCCGCCCCAGGGGGCCTCGACATAAGTCGGCTGCATGTGATTCACCCACACGATACCGGAGCGTAACGACTTCACCGCGCGAAAGGCTTTGAAAATATCGCGCGTCCAAACTGCCGCTGCTAATCCGTAAGGAGAATCATTGGCAATTCTTATGGCTTCTTTTTCGTCTTCAAAGGGAATGACGGCAGCAACCGGACCGAAGATCTCCTCCCGGGCGATGCGGGCGGAATTAGTGACGTCATAGAAAATCGTCGGTTCGATATAAAAGCCCTTGCTGAACTCTCCGGCCCGGCCACCGCCAATGGCCAGCTTGGCTTCTTTCTTTCCGACTTCCTGATAGGAGCGGACGCGCTCGTACTGCTCTTTGCTGACCACAGGGCCCATCTTAGTATCGCGCTCCAGAGGAGCTCCCAGCTTGATGTTCCTGGCTTTCTCAGTCATCGCATCAACAAACTTTTTGTAAATCGGTTTCTGGACCAAAATGCGGCTGCCGGCAGAACAAACTTCCCCCTGATTGATAAAGACTCCGAACAGCGCCCCATCAATCGCAGCTTCAAAATCAGCATCGGCGAAGAAGATATTGGGCGACTTGCCGCCTAGCTCCAGCGTTACCCGCTTTACCGTATCGGCCGCCATTTTGACGATGATTTTGCCAACCGCTGCACTCCCGGTGAAGGCGATCTTGTTCACGTCTGGATGCTGTACCAGCGGCGCGCCGCAAGTTTCTCCAAATCCAGTTACAATGTTGACAACGCCCGGCGGGAGGCCCACGTCGGAAAACCAGTTCGCCATCTCCAAAGCCGTGAGCGGCGTCTGCTCCGCTGGTTTCAGCACGCAGGTACACCCCGCCGCCAGTGCTGGAGCCAGCTTCCAGGCAGCCATCAGAAGTGGGTAGTTCCACGGAATGATCTGACCAGCGACACCGACAGGTTCTTTCAGTGAGAGGCTGACGGCGTTGTCCGGAACCGGGTTGACGAATCCCAGAACTTTCGTAGCCAGCCCGCCGTAATACTCGAAGCACGTCGCCACATCAGCAATGTCGAACTCCGCTTCGACGATTGGCTTGCCGCAGTTGCGTGCCTCGAGCTCCGCGAGTTTAGCTGCATTCTGGCGAATCTTGTCAGCCAGCCGAAACAACACACGCCCGCGTTCTTGAGCAGTCGTTGAGCTCCACGGACCATTTTCAAACGCAGCCTTGGCAGCGACGACCGCACGATTGACGTCTTCCGCATTGGCATCCGGAACCTGAGCAATGACCTCTTCCGACGCTGGATCGTACACCGGAAACGTTTTGCTCGACTGGCTGTCAACCCATTCGCCATTCACATACATTTGATAAGTGCGCACATCCGCTTTTACACCTGATGGCATATGGACCTCCTACCGGCTCCGCTCCCCTGCTCGCACGAGTGAGTCAGCAGCTACCCGAAGCTGTGGTTTGTGACGGCCATAGACAAAGAAGAAAAACGCCGCCAACCCCACAAAGAACGCCGTGAATCCAAACATCGTCGCCTCATAGCGCCATAAAGACGTGATTTGCTTGGCAGGCGAGAACGCCAGCACAATACCCAAAATTGTTGTCAGCAAGCCGCTGGCTCCGGCAAATATCAGAACATTCCTGCCGTATCGACCGCTGGGTTCAGGCTCACGGAATGCAAATTTCAACAACGCTGCGAAAACATAAACAAACGGCACCAACTGCAACACAACGGCGAGAGAAAGCATCGTCTGAAACGCTTCTTGTACTCCACCCGTAGCGGCGAAATTGATAGCGCAAAGTCCTAGCGAAACCACAAATTGCACAATCAATGCCGCATGCGGCGTGGCGTATCGAGGATGCACTCTGCCCAGCCACGAGGGCATATAAGAATCGAGCCCGGCGACGAACGGGATTCGCGCTGAGCCCCCCATCCAAGCAGAGCCGATTCCGGCAATTGACAGGCTGAGCATGAGTGCAAACGGCGCCACCATCCAACTAACCCCAACCTTGGACGCCATGTGGCTCACCGCCTGTACGATTCCCTGGAGGACGCTGATCTGGTCTTTGCCAACCGCAATTAGCAGCGTCAATGTAACCGCGACGTATAACGCCCCGGAGATGAAGCCTCCCCACGCGACCGCTCCCGGCAAGGTATGCTGGGGATCCCGAATTTCATCTCCCATCACTGAGGCTAGTTCCAAGCCGACTAAACCAAAGCAGATCACACCAAACGAGTTCAGAACGAACCGTGGATTAGCTGGAACTCGAAACTCGGACGCGTTTACGGTTGTTCCGTAGTGACCAAGGATCACAACTCCCAGAATAATCAGAGTGGCAGCAGCAATTCCTGTTCCGATAGCGCCTAAATTGTTGAGCCATTTCCCAACGCCCAGTCCCACGATATTCAGAATCGTCAGCAGCCCGAGCAAGAGCAAGGATGCGATCAAGGCAAAGGTCTTGCTATCTGCCAACGCTTCATGGCCCGGCCCCAGAACAAATACTGATACTCCGACGAAGTAGAGCATGACCGTGGGCACGTAAAGCATATTGTTGGTCCAGTAACACCAGCCAGAAAGAAACCCGTGCCAGTCGCCAAACACTTCTTTCGCCCACAAGTACACGCCACCTTCCCCCGGATAGCGATGCGCCAACTCGATGACAGCGATGCCCTGTGGCCAGAAAAAGAGCAGCAGCGAAATGATCCACAACCAGAGGGTCACGCCACCGTTGGCCGCAATCGAAGGCACCACATTCAGGTTGAAAACCGCTACAACAAACAGCAGAACCAGGTCCCAACGGCCCAGGACACGCTTCAGATGAGGCTGTCCGGCCTCATTTTTATCGGGTGACAAGGATTCTTATGCCCCTATCCAACAGCGACGGGCGCCATGCGCTCCTGCTGAGCTTTGGCCAGCGCCGGCGCGACATCTTCAAAGGCTGAAAGATGCTTGTCGATGTCGGCGTCCGTATGCTGCACTGAGATCGTCCACTGTTCGTCCCACCAGAACGGCTGCGCCATTACGCCACGATTCATCATGGCGAACCAGTAATGCCGCCACAAATCGGTATCAATCGTGGTCCAGTCACGGTAATTGCGAATCTCGGCGGGGAAAAGCATCAGCACGCCATTGGCGCCAGCGGTGGCAATGTATGCCTGGAGGCCAGTCTTCGCGATTGTCCTGCGATAACCTTCCGAAAGTTTCTTGCTGAGTCTTTCAACGTGCGCGTAGTTTTCGCGAGTGAGCACCTCGCGGAACATAGCTAAGCCAGCCGCCATAGAAACGGGGTTCGTATTGTAAGTGCCGCCGTGGAAAACCTTGTGCTGGGAGATCAGATCCATCACGGACTTGTGAGTACCAAAGGCAGCCAGCGGGAATCCTCCGCCAATCGATTTGGCCAGGCAGATTATGTCCGGTTTTACGCCGAAGTACTCTGACGCCCCGCCCCAGCCGAGTTTGGCACCAGTCTTGACTTCATCAAAGATCAGCAACGAGCCGTTTTTGTCGCAGATTTCCCGCAATCCCTCAAGGAATCCAGGCTGCGGCAGACACAAACCCACATTCATCATGATGGGTTCGAGAATAATCGCAGCGATCTGGCCGGGGTTTTCCTTGAACCGTCGTTCAACGCTGGCGAGATTGTTGAAGGTAGCCACCGGCACATTGGCCAATGCAGCCTTGGGGACTCCAAGACCTCCGGGGACAGAAATCGGAGCATTCACGTCACCAAAATCAGGCGCATGCGGCTTGACGCTGACCAGGGCTGCATCATGCAATCCGTGGTAGCAGCCCTCAAATTTCAAAATCTTATCGCGGCCGGTGGCAGCGCGCGCCAACCGGCAAGCGTGCATAGTCGCCTCGGTGCCACTCGAGCCGAAGCGAACCATTTCAACTGGGAATCGCTGGGCAATTTCCTCCGCAAGTTGCCATTCCATGTCGTGAGGCATGCCGAACATCGTTCCCGTGCGCAATCGCGGCTCGACGGCTTTCATCACGGCAGGATGGCAGTGGCCCGCCATCAAGGCTCCGAAGCAAAGGTTGTGATCGAGGTAGTCGTTGCCGTCGAGATCCCGGAAGTGCCCGCCGTGCCCTTCCTTGACGAAAATCGGATACGGGTCATAAGCGCGATAGTTGCTGGCCACACCAAGAGGAATTCTCTTCAGGTTTCGCTTATGGGACTCGGCGGATTTGGGCGTGCGACGCTCGTAGGTCGCCACTTCCTTCTGCAGTTCGGGGTACATCGAGGTCTCCAGGAATCTCAAGCCGCGTTTGCGGCCATTAGAATGTGCCGGGCAGCCGAAACCGCCCGGCTGAAGGCTAGAAGAAGAATTTTAACGCAAACTGCACCAAGCGCGGATCCTCGGCCTGGGTAATCTTGCCGAATAGCGTTGGGCCGTCCGAGAAGCTACCATCCGGGTTGAAGAGGTTGGTGTGATTAAACACATTAAAGATCTCACCGCGGAACTGGAAATACTTGCTCTCGCTAATCGCGATTTTCTTGTGAACGGCGAAGTCCCACTCTTGCAGGCCAGGACCGCAGCAGATGGTTCGCTGCGTGCCAATGTTAAATTGCCCGAGTGGCGGATCCTGAAAATCATTGGGGTTGAACCAGAATCCACCGTTTGTTTTGGGATTCAACTTCTGGAACGGCGCGACCCGCTGAGGCGCTTCTGTACCCGTGAAGAAGATACTGGCAATGAGTTCGTTGTCGTCTTCGGTGTTGAGTCGAATCGGAAATCCTGACTGGAATTGAGTGATTCCGGAAATAGCCCAGTCATCTACCAGCCTGCCCTTCCAGCCTTGGTGCTTGGGGATGGGCAGCTCCCAGTCATAACTGATAACAAAACGCTGCGCGGAATTAAACAGCGAGAGTGCTCGGCTCGCGCGGAAGTTAAACGGATCGAGCGATTCCTCGAAGGTTGACCCGTCATCAATCGACTTGCTGAATGTGTACGCCGCCTGGAACTGCAACCCGTGGGAGAATCGCTTCTCCAGCATGGCTTCCAACGCATTGTAGTTCGAATTCGCGATTGTATCCTCGGCGAAGATGTCGCTGAACACCGGGATTCCATCCACTGGGCAGCCAACGCCTGTAAACGGATTGCAGGTCGGAGAGGAGTAGGGCCTCAAACCCACAAATTGCAACGTCTGGCCCGTACCGTTGACGATCTGACCGCTCGGCATGTGGAAGGGGAATCCCGACGGCACCGTAACGCTCCATTGTGTATCTTGCAGAAAGGGACCGCACTGAGTTGGCGTTCCGAAGGAAGTGACGTTGTTGGGATTCAGGTTATAGAGCGTGATCATGTCCAGGCAGGTTTGCGGATTGGAATAGTTAACGTCGTGGGTCCCCAGCAAGCGGTGGCCTTGGGTACCCACATATCCGATCTGCAACATCAAGTCCTGGGCCAGCTGCCGCTGGATCGTCAGATTGTATTGCGCGGTGTACTGGGTGCGCAGGTGCGGCTGAAACTCCCCATAAAGAAGAATTGGTCGAAACAGGGACGCGTCGACCGGCTTCCCCGGAGTTGGAGTAATGATGCCAGTGAAGGGATTGGGCGCTGGAGTGCCGCCCGCTTGATACACGAAAGGGGTGTTAAAGAAGGTATTAAAGATCGAAGAACTTCCGCCGAATGGTGGCTCGGCACCGAACTGCGCCATCACGAGTTCTTCGATGGGGTTATAAAAAAGACCCCAACCAGTGCGAATGCTGGTTTTGCCATTGTTGCCGAAAAGCTTTCCCAGGAAGCCACTATCAAAGTTGGGACTATAGGCCAGACCGATTCGCGGAGCAAACGCCTTGTAGTAAGTCGAGGTCATGCCCGCGGGTATGCCCTTGTCCCCAGGAACTAATAGCCCGGTCGGCGTTACACCAGTATTTGCACAATTGGGATTGGCAACGCCGAACGACTGGAAGTAAGTGACGCTGAGCGGGCTGAGTTGACAAGGATATACCGT
Organism: Terriglobales bacterium; assembly: GCA_035623255.1. GTDB lineage: Bacteria > Acidobacteriota > Terriglobia > Terriglobales > Acidobacteriaceae > JAFAGX01. Next base: position 32,931 of record DASPTU010000034.1, read on the forward strand.
TGAATTTTGTCCGGGACGAAACGTTTCCACGTGCCCAGAGATGTCGGTCGGTGGTGTATTCAGTTCCCAGCGCAACCCGTAATTCAATGTCAGGTTAGGTTTGATCTTCCAGCTGTCCTGGGCAAAGGGATAAAGGGAGGTGCCGCGAACATCCTCGCGCTGACCAGATCCTTGCAGGTAGGTGTCATTCAGGCCCAGGAGGAATTCAGCGTAATTGTCGCCGTCACCCGGAATAATTGCGTTGGGCCCGGTGTTGTTCATCGTGAATTCGCCGTTTACGTCAAAATAGTAGTACTGATCGAAGCGCGAGCGGCGAATGTCGGCACCGAATTTAAAGGTATGGTTCCCCTTGATCCAAGTCAGGTTATCGGCCCACTGGAACGTATTTCCAACTTGAGGCAGCGTGCCCTCCCAATTGTTTCCAATGGCCGCTCCTCCGCTAATGTTGATGTACGGTACGCCGGTTTGTGAGGCTGGCAGACCGGTGGTGATCCCGAGTTTGGGGCTGGTGCCGTAGGTACTCGTGATTGCAGATGAATCTGATGTGCCCGTAAAGCAAAAAGCCGTCGCTGCCCCATTGCAGGAACCGGTCACCGCATTAGTGGTTGTAGGCTTTATGAATCCGATTTGCCCTTCCCGCATGTAGGTGAAGCGCGCCTCGTTAACGATGGTGTTGGTGATGCTCCAGGTGTGGCTCAAGTTCCACTGCTGATTGCGATTGTTATTGAAACTGCCGAAGCCCGGAACATTCGCGCCGGCGTTCTCAAACGTATCGTAAGGCTGGATTTCTCGCAGGTCCGTGAAGTAGTAGTACACGGATAAATCCTGACGAGTGGTGATTTTATGATCGAAACGCAGCGTGAACTGGTCCTCGTTGTTGGTGCTGACCGGTACCAATTGATTCAGGCCAGGCCCAACGTTCTGATTCGGAATATACTTTTGCATCAGGTTAACCGCCACAGGATCCTGACAAGCGCTCGGTATCACTCCCGTGGGAAAAATGTCAGACCACGCCGCGCCAGCGACCGGCGTTGTTCCGCCCGACGCACCTATCGCGGTGGTGCAACCCGTGCGCCCGTTCAGAACGTCGGCTACCAACTGATTACTGATAGCACCGCCCCCAGCAAACCCTCCAACTCCTGAAAAGTCGCCGGTTCTTTGGGCAGGAGTTGGAACATTAACGACCTGCCCCGGAATCCCTTGCCGCACTCGTCGGCCCTCGTAGGAGATAAAAAAGAATGTCTGATCTTTTTTGATCGGCCCTCCAAAGGTGCCGCCAAACTGGTTCTGGTTCCATTGAGGCCGCGTCGAGTTGAAAAAACCCTGCGCATCCAGCACCGTATTGCGGAAATACTCATAAATGTCGCCGTGAAAGTTATTGGTTCCAGACTTAGTAATGACGTTCACAACCGACCCAGAGTTCCTGCCGTACTCGGCATCGAACGTGTTCGTCAAGACACGGAACTCGGCGACGCTGTCGGGTGTAGGCTGCACCGTCGGCAAATTGACAAACTGGTCGTTGGCGTCTCCGCCATTCACGCTAAAGTTGTTGGCACGCCCACGTCCCCCATTTACCGACACCGAACCGGTACTCTCTGATCCGTAAAACAAGCTCCCATTGCCGCTGCCAAGTTGTGACTGGACGCCTGGCTGCAGCTGAAGGAACTGGTATGTGTCACGCTGATTCAAAGGCAGTTCGTTTACGGAACGGTCGTTAATCACCGCACCAAGCTGCGTGCTTGTCGTATCGACTTGAGGTGCTTCCGACGTGACCTCCACCACTTCTTGCGTCTGCCCGATCTGCAACGTGGAATTCAACGTGACCACCTGATTCACATCGACCGTAATATTTCTCTGAATATTCTTCTTGAATCCAGCAGCCTCAAAGGCGACAGTGTAGGTGCCCGGCTGGACCTCCACGAAGTTGTAGTCTCCGCTGGTATTCGTATCTGCGGCGCGGCTCACGCCGGTGGCCTCATTGGTGAGTGTGACCTTGACCCCTGCCAGAACAGCTCCGGTGGGATCTGCCACTCGGCCCAGGATTCGACCACTGGTGCTCTGGCCCAGGGCCGAGCACGCCAGTGTTGCAATGCTTGCGGTCACCAAAAGCAACCAAAGACAGCTGCGAGACGGGTATGTTTTCACTGGGTCCTCCCCACCTGGGGCAAGAGAATCGGATACAAGGAGCTCTTGCGCGCGACACAAAGCTTGCTATAATCCCGCAAGGTTAGTGAAAGCCAGCGCAGACTGTCAAGAGAAAACCGCTGGTCAACGGTCAGCGCTGAGGACAAACAGCGGCGTGCGTGATGCAGCAACGGGTTCCCAAAGCGTACTTGAAGATCGGAGATGTAGCGCGCATGGCGGGCATTTCTCCCTCTGTGATCCGTTCCTGGGAAAAGTTGGGATTGACTCGTCCGCAGCGCACTCGCAGCAAATATCGCCTCTACACTGCAGAAGACGTCAAGCTGCTCAAGCGTGCTCGCTTCTTGAGAAAAGTACGTGGATTGAACGCTCCAGCGATTGTCCAGCTACTCAAGCGTGATGGCAAAATGGGCGCGAGTCCGAATGGCAGCGGCAGCGCCGTAATCGGCAAAAAACTGCGGCGCCTGCGCCTCCAGCGAGGCCTCTCCCTGGCCCATGTGGCCGAGTCAGTGGGCATCTCGGTCGGCTTCTTGAGTGCTCTGGAACGTTCTCAGATGAGTGCTTCAGTTGGCACCTTGCGCAGACTGGCGCGCTTCTATCAGACCAACATCCTGGAGTTCTTCGACCCAGCCGAGGTAAGCGGCAAGCTCGTCACGCCCGCAAAGAGAAAGGCTTTGGATGCTGGTCCCGGCGTGCGCATGGAGTTACTAGCCTGGGGAAACACCGTGATGGAACCGCACCTGTTCCGCATCGCGCCAAACTCCGGCAGCGGTGAATCCTACACGCACGATGGGGAAGAATTTCTCTACGTTTTGCGGGGAAGGCTGCATATCTCGGTTGAGGAAAAGCAATACCGATTGAAAGCTGGGGACAGCTTCTATTTTGAAAGTTCCTCACCACATCACTGGTCCAACCCAGGAAAGAGTGAAAGCGTGATTCTATGGGTCAATACGCCGCCGACATTCTAGTCAGGAAAAGCACATTCCTAGCGCAAACAACATTGCAGGACTCACCTCGCAAACGGACTGTGTGCCGCCTTCAACTGCTGCTGCCTTTGCTGTTGTTGTGCTCCTGCACCAAGAAAACGCCCACCTTGAATCTTCTGGTTTGGGAAGGCTATGCGGACCCATCTTTCGTGCGGACTTTTGAAGAGCAAAATCACTGCAAAGTTTCGGCATCGTACATGGGATCGAGTGACGAACTGGTAGCGAAATTACGCGGCGGCAGCGCGGGAAACTATGACGTCATCTCGCCGTCCAGCGACGTGGCGACCTCCATTGCCTCGAGCGGACTGGCCGCCCCCATCGACGTTTCCAAGCTGCCCAGTTACAGCCAACTATCTCCTCAACTCACTTCGCTGCCTCTGGTCCGGGTCAAGGGAGAAGTCTACGGAGCGCCGTTCATGTGGGGTCCTGATCCTATGATCTATGACACCACTGTGTTCAAACAGACACCCGATAGCTGGACAATCTTTTGGGATGCCAAATATCACGGCAAAATTTCGGTGTGGGATGATCTCTCCACCGTCTACATGGCTGCTCAAGTCTTGGGCTTCGATAAACCCGACCCCAGCCAACTCTACAACCTCAGCGACGACCAGCTCGATGCCGTAAAGAGGAAATTGTTGGAGTTGAAGCCGAATATAAGAAAGATGTGGTCTACAGGTGGCGAGCTGACGAACCTTTTCCAGAACCATGAAGTCGTGGCGGCGATGGGATGGCCTCTCATGACCAATCAGCTTCGAAAAATAAACTTTCCCGTGGGCGAGACCATCCCCAAAGAAAACACAACTGGATGGATCGATCACCTGATGATTACGGCTGGCAGCGAGAACAAAGATTTGGCTCTCAAGTTTGTCGAGTACATGATTGAGCCAGGAACCCAGAAGAAAGTCACCGACGTTACCGGCTATACGCCGGCCAATCCTGCCGCTGCAACCTTCATGACTGCGGATCAGGTTAAGGGGCTTCATCTGGACGACGTAGACAACTATCAGAGGCACATTTACTTTTGGCAGAACGTTCCGCGGCGCGCCAAGTACAACGAGATCTGGAATGAGGTGAAAGCAGCTCAGTAACGCGCATTAAGCAGCACGAAGGAGACCGGCGTTGCGACTCCTATGGCTACTGTGACTCAACCTGAAACCGGGCAATCTTCGCGGACCCCCGCCGTGCAGCCTCTGCTTTCCATTCGCAATATTGCGAAATCATTCGGGAAGAATCCGGTTCTCCGCGAGATCTCTCTGGAGATTTCGGAAGGTGAGTTTCTCACCATCCTCGGAGAAAGCGGCTCGGGTAAAACGACGCTGCTGCGTATCATTGCCGGTTTCGAAAATGCTGATTCCGGCTCTATCTGGATGGAGGGTGAGAGGCTTGATTCGTTGCCGCCCTATCGGCGGCGTGTGAACACGGTTTTTCAGCACTACGCCCTGTTCCCTCACTTGACGGTCGAAGAAAACATCGGTTATGGATTGCGAGTCGCTAAGTCGCCCAAAGCGGACATGACGACACGGGTTGAGCAGGCGCTGGCGATGGTGAAGATGAGCGCATTCGCCAAATCAAAACCGGGGCGAATTAGCGGCGGCCAGCAGCAACGGGTGGCGTTGGCGCGAGCCCTCGTGAACCGCCCCCGTCTCTTGCTCTTGGACGAGCCGCTCTCTGCCCTCGACGCGAACTTGCGCCGCCAGATGCAGGTCGAGCTCAAGTCCTTGCAGCGCGAAATAGGCATTTCGTTTGTGTTCGTCACCCATGATCAGGAAGAGGCGATGGTCATGTCGGACCGCATCGCTCTCCTGCGTCTGGGTGGACTTGAGCAGGTCGCTTCCCCACGTGAAATTTACCATCGACCTGCGACCAGTTACACGGCGCAATTCATCGGCCACACCAATCTTTTGCGGGGAGAAGTAAAAGCCGGTATCGCCCGATGCAACTCCTTGAGCTGGCCTGCTTCCTTGCCTGACGGCCGTGCTTTTTTCTCGCTGCGTCCCGAAAACATTCGAGTTGCCACGCCGGGAACCGCCGGTTCCCTTTCCGGCGCCGTCTGCTTTCGTGGCCGCATTCGTCACCGTGCGTTTCACGGATCAACCGAACTGTTGCGGGTTGAGTGCGCCGATGGTTTGCAACTCTCAGTACGAGCCGCCGCTCGTGACAACTGGCAGAACGAACTGGAACTCGAATTTTCGCCTGACGATGCAGTGGCTGTTAGCGAATCCGACGAGAGGCCCTGATGTTCTCCCGTGCCTACCGAGCCGCGATCACTGTTCCTCCTCTCATCTGGGTAACGGTGTTTCTGCTGGTTCCCTATGCACTGCTGTTCTGTTACAGCTTCTGGTCGGTCTCTACAAGTCAACAGATCATCCACTCCTGGAACCTGGACAATTATCGTGAATTATTCCGTGTCAGCGTTTATGGCGAAACTCTCTTTCGCTCTATGTGGATTGCGGCCCGGGTGATGATTTTTTCTCTTTTGCTGGGCTATCCGCTGGCTTACTACCTTTCCTTTTATGCTGGGGCACGAAAAGATCTCTTCTATCAATTGGTGATCATCCCGCTGTGGGTCAGCTATCTGGTGCGCGCATACGCCTGGAAGACGATTCTTGGCAGCGACGGCGTGCTCAACACGCTCCTCGGTTATGTTCACGTAACCAAGCACCCGCTGGAATTCTTGCTTTACAGTCCGTTTGCGGTGGTGCTGACTCTCACCCACATCTACACTCCATTTGCATTTCTACCTATCTACGCTTCGCTCGAGCACATTCCGCGGAATTTGGTGGAAGCTTCGCACGATCTTGGCGCCTCGCCATTTCAAACCTTCTGGCGCGTTATTTTTCCGCTCTCAATTCCGGGAGTATTGGCCGGCGCCACTTTTGCCTTCGTGCTTAGCCTCGGTGATTTTCTGGCCCCACTACTGCTTGGTGGACCGAGCGGCATCATGATTTCTAACATCGTAGTCAGCCTGTTTGGAGCGGCTTATAACTGGCCATTGGGAGCTGCGATCTCGCTTTGCATGCTAATGATCGTGGTAGCTCTGCTTTTCCTCTCTGAAAATCTGGAAAAGAGATGGAGTTTCCGATGAGCAAGCATCACACCTCCTCCCGCTGGTTGCCTTGGCACGCTCTGCTGGTCTTCGGATTTCTTTACCTTCCAATCCTGACCTTGATTGTGTACTCATTCAATGGCACTGGCGTTGGGGGATTCCCGCCGCGCAATCTCACGCTTGACTGGTACCGCACGCTGTTCGCCGACGACGCCATCTGGGCTTCCGTTCTGAACAGCCTCTTGGTGGCTGTAGTCGCTGTCGCCATTTCGCTGAGCTTCGGCATTCCCGCCGCTCTGGCCCTGGATCGTGCCAGCTTCCCCGGGAAGGCGCTTTTTCGCCGTCTGGTGCTTCTGCCGTTGATTCTCCCGGGAATCATCACCGGCCTGTCGCTGCTGATGCTCTTCCGCGAGGCGGATGTGAAGCTCAGTCTGGTGACCATTGTTCTTGGTCACGGAACGGCTTTGATTTCAGTTGCGACTACAGAAGTTTTTGCGGGATTACAGAAGCTCGATCGCGCCCAGGAGGAAGCGTCTCTCGATCTCGGTGCAAATTACTGGCAGACGTTCTGGCGGGTAACAATTCCCAATTTACGCTTATCTATCATCGGCGCGGCGCTGCTGATCTTCACGCTTTCCATGGATGAAATCGCGGTGAGCTTCTTCCTGATTGGCCGCGACAATACTCTGCCGCTCGAGATCTGGGGACGCCTCCGCCGCGGCATTACGCCGGAGATTAACGCCATCTCCAGCATCATCTTTGTGTTTTCTCTCATCGCGATCGTGGGTTGGTATCGCTTAAGGGGTCGCGGTGAACGGGCTGAAGTTACAGCGGAGCTTGCAGAAGCGGCGATGGAAGGATAACAAACCATGAGCACGAACCGACGGCAATTCATAAAGTTCGTCATAGGCGGATCGATTGCGGCCGGTTGCCCGAAGGACTTTTCGTTTGTGTCGGCGGAGACGTCGCCACCACCACAAGTCGATTCCGAGGACAACCGCATCTGCCACAAGGTTAGGGACGGCGAAGATTTTCCCGTGCCTGCCGCCTCAGCCCGTCACGATTTGGTGATCGTTGGCGGCGGCATCAGTGGCCTGACAGCGGCGTATCTTCTCCGCCAACACGATCTCTTGCTGCTTGAGAAAGAGCCACATTGGGGTGGCAACGCCTATTTGATGGACTACAAAGGAAGCCCGTACGCGACGGGAACCGCGTTCATCTGGAGTGGTGACAGCGCTTACCCCTTTGCGAAAGAAATTGGGCTCGAACCACTGCTCGTTAACAATTGGGACGGGACCATCGTGAATGGTGAGTTCGTCCCCGACACATGGGGGGACGGTCTGGACAAGCTCCCCTATGCGGCCTCGGTACGCGAGAGCTTCAAAAAATTCAGGAAGGAAGTTCTGGCGATCGATCTCGAGAAGCGTGAAAAGGAACTATACGAAACTCCCGCCTCAGAACTGATGAAGAATTATGCTCCCGAGGTAAAGCAATGGTGGGATGCCTACGGTCCGTCGAACTGGGGCGCGGTCAGCGACGAGACGCCAGTAGCAAAAATAGTTGAAGAGTTTGGGTTCTTTGCGGGCGACAAACGACAAGACATCCGGTACACATGGCCGGGAGGAAATGGCGCCATCAGCCAGCGACTGTCCGAGATCCTCCAAACAAACTCCTCTCAACGAATGATCCTAAGCGCAACCACGGTAAGAGTCGTACCGCGCGCAAATCAAGTCGACGTTACTTACCTGCATAACGGGGAGCCTATAACTGTTGCCGCCAAGACCGTCATCATGGCGACTCCCAAATTCATCACTTGGCGCATCGTTCAAGGAATTCCTGACGAGCAGCGAAATGCAATGCACGCGATTCGCTATGTTCCCTATCCTGTCGTCAATCTGATTTTCGACAGGCCGGTGTTTGAGAAAGGGTACGACACGTGGTGTCCTGGCAACACCTTTACGGATTTTGTAGTCGCCGACTGGGTCGTGCGCAACCAACCCGGCTACCGGCAGAAATACAACATCCTGACCTGCTATACGCCGTTGAAGGAGCAGGACCGGTATCATCTGTTGACCGATCAGGGTACACAAGAAGTTGCCGGCCGTGTCCTCGCAGATTTTCAAAAGCTTTTTCCCGGCTCGAATGTCGATCCAATTGAAGTGCATATCTACCGGCGCGGCCATCCCATGTACATGTGTACTCCGGGGCTGTTCACAAAAGTGCAACCGATTACCCGCCGGCCAATGGACCGAGTGTTCTTCGCCAATACCGATTCCGAGGGCCCCGAGTCCACGACCAGCGGGGCAATCGACGCTGCACAACGTGCGGTCAAACAGGCGATCCATCGCCTTGAGGAGAAGCCCACACCAAATCAGGCAGCAATCGCGGGATAAGATTCGCGCGACACTCAATTCGCCTGGGACGAAGCCACGCCCAACTCGCAGTTCTCCTGCAGAATACTGCTATAGTGAGAAGTTGGTAGAAAGGTCTGTCATTTTGGCTTCGGGAATCCGCAATATCGCCATTATCGCCCACGTGGACCACGGCAAGACCACGCTAGTGGACGCCATGCTCAAGCAGAGCGGCACGTTCCGCTCCAATGAAACGGTTGTCGAACGTGTTATGGACTCTAACGAACTAGAGCGCGAGCGTGGCATCACTATTCTTGCCAAGAATACGGCGGTCTTCTATCAGGGCGTTAAGATCAACATCGTCGATACGCCAGGACACAGCGACTTTGGCGGCGAAGTAGAGCGTGCCCTCAAAATGGTGGACGGAGTCATGCTCCTGGTCGATGCCAGTGAAGGCCCGTTGCCACAAACCCGCTACGTGCTCGGTAAAGCTCTGGAGGCGCATCTTCCGCCGATTCTCGTGATCAATAAGATCGACCGGTCTGACGCCCGTCCGCAGGAGGTTCTGAACGAAGTTTACGACCTTTTTATCGACCTCGACGCGCAGGAAGAGCAACTCGAATTTCCAGTCCTTTATACAAATGCGAAAGCAGGAACAGCCACAAACGATGCAAAAACCGCAGGCGAAGATCTGCAACCACTTTTCGATGCAATCCTGAATACCATTCCCCAAGCTGCCGGTGACCCGGGCGGGCCACTGCAGGTCCTGGTCGCAAATCTCGACTACAGTGATTACTTGGGACGCCTGGCTATCGCCCGCGTGTTCAACGGGACGTTGCGCACTGGCGAAGAAGTTGGCATCGCCAAGCTGGACGGTTCGCTGCAAAAGACGAAAATCACCAAGCTGTTTTCCTTCTCCGGCTTGCGCCGCACCGATATCACCGAAACCAGTCTTGGCGACATAGTCGCAGTTGCCGGAGTCGAGGGCATTACGATCGGCGAAACGATCACTAACGCGGAGAATCCTGCACCGCTGCCGCCAATCACTATAGATGAACCCACGATCGCGATGCAGTTCACGGTGAATACCTCGCCGTTCGCCGGTCGCGAAGGCGCCTATGTGACGTCGCGGAACCTTCGCGAGCGGCTGGAAAAAGAGCTGTTGACGAATGTGTCCTTGCGGATGCAGGAAACGGAGAGCACCGATTCCTTCGCCGTCATGGGCCGCGGCGAACTGCAACTCTCAATCCTGATTGAGATGATGCGGCGCGAAGGCTACGAACTGATGGTGGGTAAGCCGGAGATCGTGACCAAGCGTGTGGACGGCAAACTGATGGAACCCGTCGAACGGCTGACAGTAGACATCCCTGAAGAGTTCGTCGGCGTGGTCATGGAGCAGCTCGGCAGCCGCAAGAGTGAAGTCGTAAACATGCACAACCACGGCTATGGTCGAGTGCGCATCGAATTTCGGGTTCCCAGCCGGGGACTCATAGGCTTGCGAAGTCAGTTGCTCACAGACACGCGCGGAACCATCGTGATGAACTCTTTGTTTGATGGATACACCGAATGGCAGGGTGAGATTCCCCACCGCCCAACCGGTGCGCTGGTTGCCGACCGTGCCGGGGTGACGACTGCGTACGCACTTTGGGGACTGCAAGAACGGGGAGAGTTGTTCCTCGGCCCTGGCATTGAAGTCTATGAGGGCATGATCATTGGCGAGAATGCCAAAGACAATGATCTCGATGTCAATGTCGTACGCGAGAAAAAGCTAACCAACATGCGCGCCTCAACAGCGGACGAAGCTATCCGGCTGGTACCGTTTCGCCAGCTCAATCTTGAACAGGCGATCGAATTTATTGCCGACGATGAATTCGTTGAAGTCACGCCGAAATCACTGCGATTACGCAAAAAAATCCTGGAAGCCAACAGGCGCAAAAAGAGTTCGATGGCTGTCATAGAAGAGGGTTATTAATGCCGCGGGCGAAATCAGGACGCAATCCGAAGGCCGAGACGAAGATAAGAATGCTCCTCGTACCCTGCAGTTGCGGCAAGACGTTCGCTGTATCCCGGGATTACGACAGCCAGGGTACAAGTTGGACGCGATACTTGATATGTCCGAATTGTGGCAAGCGCCACGACCCTAAAAACCGTCTGCTCGAAGTTGGCTATGAATCTGAGGGTTATTGGAAGGTGGACAGATGTTAAGGTTATCATTCTGAGCGAAGCCAGCCGATTGGGTTGCGTATCGGCTGCGAAGTCGAAGAATCCCTCGCCGCATAACTGCAGCATGCGTCATCCACGATGAGCACATCCTCCGCGAGCCATGGACACCAATAACGCTACTCTCACCCGCGTCGCCATCGTTGGACTGGGCAACGTGGGTGCGACTTTTGCTTATGCTTTGCTGCTAAGCGGTCTTGCCGCGGAAATTGTCTTGATCGACGCCAATCGTGCGAAGGCCGAAGGCGAAGCGATGGACCTGAACCACGCCGTGCCCTTCACGCACCCGACGAATGTGTGGGCTGGCGACTATTCTGATTGTGCCGGCGCTGTTGTCACTGTGCTGGCAGCCGGAGCACCGCAGACCCCTGGCGAAACTCGTCTCCACCTCATCAACAAGAACGCAGCAATCTGGCGCTCGATCGTGCCAGAAGTCGCCAGACACAATCCCCATGGAATTCTCCTCATCGCTACCAATCCGGTTGACGTCCTCACGTATGCCACACTCAAGCTTTCCGCCTTGCCGCCGCAAAGCGTGATCGGTTCAGGGACGATTCTCGACACAGCCCGCTTTCGTTATCTGCTCAGTCAGCACTTTGGCGTCGATGCGCGTAGCGTTCACGCCTACATCATCGGAGAACACGGTGACAGCGAAGTTCCTGTTTGGTCTTCGGCCAATATCGCCGGTATGCGGCTGCGCGAGTTCCACAAAATGCAAGGCATGCACTACGATGCGCCGGTCGTGGACAAGATTTTCGCGCAAACGCGAGACGCCGCTTACCACATCATCGAACGCAAAGGCGCTACCTACTATGCGGTTGCTGCCGGCCTTATGCGCATCACGCAAGCAATTCTGCGTAACCAGCGAACTGTACTTTCGGTTTCCAGTCTGATTACGGATTACTACGGCATAGATGACGTGTGCTTCAGTCTTCCGACCGTGATTGATCGCGGTGGAGTTGAGCAGGTTCTGCGTCTCGAACTCGATTCCCAGGAATTAGGAAACCTGCGCCGGTCCGCGGAAATCCTGAAACAAACAATCAGGTCTTTGAACTTGTAGGCAGTCGCGCGTGATGAATTTGCATCAGATTTGCTATACTTCCACCGCGTTTGACTGTTCGTTAACTTTGGCCCTCTGGCCAACCAGCCTCTGCTGTCGGCGCCGAAGCCGCACACTCAAATAGCTCAATCAGAGGCAAGTTCGTGAAAAACATTTTTGTCGGGAACCTCGACTTCAACGTCTCAGAGGATGAGCTGCGCAACCTCTTCGGGACTTATGGACAGGTGGACCGGGTAACCATTCTGACCGACCGCGACACAGGGCGCTCGCGCGGATTCGGATTTGTGGAGATGACAAGCACCGAGGACGGCGAGAAAGCCATCGCGGCGCTGAATGGCACGCAGCTGGCAGGACGTACGTTGAATGTAAACGAAGCCCGTCCTAAGGCGGAGCGAGCTGGCGGCGGCGGTGGTGGACGCGACCGCGGAGGTCGAGGCGGTGGCAGGAATCGTTGATAGCGTGCCTGTCTTCACAGGTGGAATTGATGAGCGTCAACCTCTGCATTACACTTGAGCAGTGGAGCGCGCCCGTAGCTCAATTGGATAGAGCGCCGGCCTCCGGAGCCGTAGGTTAGGGGTTCGAGTCCCTTCGGGCGCGCCAGCTTCCGATCTGATTCCTCTCCAGGAAGTATCGCTGAGTGGGCTATCACGGGTTCATTCGATCCA
>DASPTU010000035.1:0-29747 GCA_035623255.1 Terriglobales bacterium
CGCGAGCCGCAGCTTTCGACGTGGATTTTCCGTATTTATCCCATCCACAATTCATGAGCGGAGAACGTCATCCGCCTCGCGCTGCGCACACTAAGATCAGGAGAAAAAGAACATGGCAGTAGGCGCCAAGATCGCAAAAACAGCCGACCGCAAAAAGGTCATGGACACCACCAAGAGCACGGATTGCCCCAAGTGCGGCAAACCCACACGCATTGTGAAGCGCGTCAAGGATCGCGAGCGCGGAGTGCCGGGAGGGATTTTTATTTCCTGTTCCGCGTGCGAGTTCTTCGAGAAGCTGTAGGCGTTCCGGCCCGCTGAAACTAAGGCCGAGCTTCTCCACTGATCTCCGCCAAAATGGCGCGCGCTTCTGCCGCCGGATCAGGAGCTGCGGTGATCGGCCTTCCCACGACAATATAACTGGCTCCGGCCGCGATTGCCTCCGCCGGCGTCGCCACCCGAGCTTGGTCTTCGTGGGCTGCACCGGCTGGTCGAACTCCGGGCGTCACGATGGCGAATTGATCTCCCAGTTCCGCGCGCAGCCGCGAGGATTCTCGAGCTGATGTAACCACCCCTTGACAACCATTGTTCAGCGCCAACGTTGCCAGCCGCACGACCTGGTCCGCCAAGTGCCTCTGCATCCCAATTTCCTCCAGGTCGACATCGGTAAAGCTGGTGAGCACAGTGACTCCAAGAACCATGAGACTGGTGTTGGCAGAGCGCGCGGCCTCGGTGGCGGCGCGCAGCATTTTGCTCCCGCCTGAGGCATGCACCGTAAGCATCCTGACGCCGAGCCGGGCCGCCTCAAGAACCGCCGAGGCCACGGTGTTTGGAATGTCGTGATACTTAAGGTCCAAAAAGACCTGTCGGCCCGAAGCAATAAGGTCACGAACGATGCGGGGCCCTTCTGCCGTGTAGAGCTGCATGCCGACCTTGTAGCAAAACGCGGAGTCGCCGACAGCCGCAACAATTTTTTGCGCTGCGGCTGCCGACGGAACATCCAGGGCCACGATCAGGCGCTGACGCGCATCGTGCATCCTTGGCAGTGTAGAACGCTGCGGATTAGTTGACTAGTGGCTGCAGCATCGCCACTACTTGCGGCTGTTCTTCGGATGTGGCCAAATCCAGGCGCACCCGTTGAAGTCCCTTATGCTTGAACTCCAGGGCTTCGGCGGCGCCGTAAGACAAGTCGATAATCCGGCCGGGAACGATTGGTCCGCGATCGTTAATGCGCACGTAGATCCTGCGGCCGTTGTGGAGATTGGTTACCCGCACCCATGTGCCCAGCGGCAAAGTGGGGTGGGCGGCGGTCAGGTCATACATGTTGTAAGGCTCGCCGCTCGCGGTAACGCGGCCATCAAAATAGCTTCCGTACCAGGATGCGGTCCCGACCTGGTATGGCCGATGGTTAGTGGGTTTGCTCAGGCCTACCGCCTGATAAGTTACGACAGGTTTTGATACCGCTTCCTGGAATGCTTTCGACCCTGAGCTGGTTGGCCCCTGAGCCGCTCCCAGGCTGACGACCAACAAAACGCTCGCCAGTCCATGAGCAATACTTCCTCTCATTAGTCACCTCTCATCTCGAAAGTGCCTCCCCAGAACCAAGTTCGTTAACGATTGCGCAATCCTAAAGGCGTGAGGGAACCAAGTCAATCCCAAAAGCAGGGTAAAAACGTAATCAGGGAGTTATGGATGTCTTACGTAACATGCTGGATAGGTTGAGTAATGCTACTAATTTCACTGTAAGCGTAGACACTTAGCTGTTTATACTGTGATTAATCACCAAAGTACGAGAGACCGTGAAATATTTGCTTGCCTTTTATTTTCAGCCGCTTACGATAGCTGTTCGGCTTTGTTGTTTCACTTCAGCTAGTTAGCACCATCAGGACTGGCGCGTTTGCCATACGGCGGTACATTGATCGTGGCTGAACTTCCGGACTCCACCGTGTTCAACGTCACGCGCCAGGTTCGACGCAGATTTGCTACATAGCTTAGTTATATGGCGCAATCGCCACCTGTAGTTCTGACCATCGCCGGGTTTGACCCTTCCTCTGGGGCAGGTGTTACTGCAGACATCAAGACTATGGCTGCCCACGGGTGCTATGGGGTGGCTTGCATTACCGCTCTCACTGTGCAATCGACCGGCGGTGTCAGAAGAGTAGAGCCGGTTGCCCCCGATCTCATTCTCCAAACTTTGGACGAACTTGCATCAGACATGGAGATCGCCGCCGTGAAAATAGGAATGTTGGGTTCGGCGCGGGTGACGAAAGCGGTTCTGGAGTTCCTCACGAAACAGAAACCACCAAACGTCGTTCTCGACCCGGTTCTCAGGAGTTCGTCTGGAACTGACCTGCTCGACCCTGCAGGGACTCGCCTGCTGTCGGAAAAGCTCCTGCCGCTGGCCACCGTCGTTACTCCGAATGTGGATGAGGCCTCCGTCCTGACCGGTCTGGCAGTTGCAACTCCAGACCAAATGAGGGCGGCAGCCCACAAGCTGCATCAGATGCACTCGCCAGCTGTCGTTATCACCGGTGGACACCTGGAAAAGGCAATCGACCTTCTGAGTTTTGTGAGCAAACGCGGTACGGAGCAGGAAGTTTTTAAGTCGGCGCGGCTGCGCTCTAATTCGACTCATGGTACGGGCTGTGCATTCGCTACCTCAATCGCGTGTCACCTGGCGCTGGGACGAGGTTTGCCCGAGGCGGTGTTGCTGGCTAAGGCGTACGTGACTGCGACGATCAGCAACGCGCACCCCGTCGGTCGGGGCACCGGCCCGGTCCACCATCTTTACCGGATGAATCAGCAGAGACGGGTCATCGCCAGTGACCCCGAGACCATCAACTAGCGATAGCGGCTTAGCGCTTTAGCAGAACTCCAACAACGAAGGCGGCGAGGGCCCCGAGCAGCCATTCAATGCGCCACAGGTGAATGGCCTGGAAGTCGGCGACGTTCTGGGCGGAATAGACGATGCCGACCATTACTGCGGCCAGCAGGCAGGCCATGCCAGTCAAGAAGGCAGCGAAGGAAGCTGTGGGGAGGGCTACCCATTCTTGCAGGCGATGGAACTCGACGGCCTTTAGTAACTCAGCATAACGCGCATAGGTCCGCGCGGCAGAAGACGAACCGCGGGCGACTCGAGCGGCACCGCAAACGTGGCAAAAGCGCGCGCCCATGATGAACTCTGTGCCGCATTCACAGGTTCCGGCCATGACTTCGGAACGTGTCTCAGGCATTACCGGGGGACGCCAAAACTCGTGCGCCTCATTATGCATTACCTCAGACATAGGGTTCCTTTTCACCATGTATGGCACGCGGGTGACCAAACACCCGCGTTGCAAACTACTTGCAACTGCTTAGGTTCTTAATAACCACCAAGGCTGCACACCCTGTGCGTCGAGCAAGAATTACCGTGTCCCCGCAAAATTCTCTCAGTAAAGCGGATGTTGTCACGCGCCAGGGACGCAGCAACAGTGACCGCCTTGGTTCGAGGACCGCGCCGCTCTTCGCTCCCCTGAGTGCCAATTTCAATCGGCCAAATCCCCGTGGAACTCGGATAGTCCATTTGGCGTATTCTTAGCCAGGAGGCAATCATGTATTGCAATTACTGCGGGAAGGTCATCCAGGACGACGCCAATGTTTGCGCCTATTGCGGCACGCGAGTCGGCTCAGTGCTGGCTCGTAAGCGTCTGGTTCGACCGCGCGCAAACCGCAAAATTGCAGGAGTCTGCGCAGGCTTCGCCGAGTATTTTGACCTCGACGTGACCTTAGTTCGGGTGGTATGGCTGATTTCGGTCTTCCTGGGCGTTGGTCTGAGCCTCATCGCTTACGTGGCCGCTTGGATCATCATGCCGGATGAGCCGCTACCGCTTCCTGCACCCGCACCCGCGAGCCAGCAGGTCACAAGCCACTGAGCCTGTTCGGTGGGTCAGCCTCCGAGGTTGGAGAGAGCCGTTTGCCCAACGCCTACCGATGATGCCCCGCAAAGCTCATCGTCGCCCCGCTGGCATTGTCCGCGATACCCCAATAGCGAATTGCTCTCGCCCACTTGTGATGTCCAAAGTGGTCAAGAACAAAAGGAACAACCAGCTTGATGCTGGTCTCGCCCACGAAATACGCCGCCAGCTCAGGGGTGCCCTCCATGACAAAAGGGCGAGAAATGGGATTGACCTCGGAACAATGGACACGCGGGTTTGTCGACGCATTATAGCAACGGCTGTCATTGCGGTAGGTTGCTACTGCATCGGCAGTGCTTGCGGCTAGCTGGATCATCGTTAGCGCTCTCGCGTGGGGAGCTGCAGGCAACTCCTGCGCGGGGAGCGACCCGAAGCATAACAAGACAACTAACAGCGGTTTCTTCATTGCAAACTTTCTTCTCTGCTCTCAGAAGAAACCAGGAAAAGCCGTCCGCTCCGTAATCGATAACCACCCCGCCGGTAATCGGTGAACGCCCAAAAAAGGAAGTGGCGTCATCTTTGTGCAAAAAGCACCCCTGAAATTTGCCACTCGATCTTAGGAGAACCATCTCAGCATGGGCCACACCGTGGTCGCCGGGCCTGTCTTAAACGTGACTGGAAGCGGGTTGCGGCACTATGTTTAAATCGGGCGGAATGAAACAGGTCAGGAGCGGCGATGCCGACATCGTCTACGAGGTGCGCGGAAGCGGACCACCGATCGTCCTGCTTCACCCTTTTCCGGCAAATCATGACTTGTGGCAACCGTCTGCAACTGCGCTGGAGTCACGGTATCAGCTGATTCTTCCCGATCTCCGTGGGCACGGGGATTCGGAAATAGGTGAAGGCCCGGCGACGATGGCGAAACACGCTGCCGATCTGGGGCGAATTCTCGATGCCGAGGGGATTGGCCGCGCACTGTGTGTCGGCGTTTCCATCGGCGGATACATCCTTTTCGAATTCTGGCGCGCATACCGCGGACGTGTGGCAGCTTTGGTGCTTTGCAACACGAAGGCGGCCGGTGAAAGCACGGAAAGCCGCGCTGCTCGCCTGCAAGCGGCTGCCGACGTCCTGGAGCGGGGAACGGAACCGTTCTTCGAGAGCATGGTCGCGAGGGTGCTTGGAGAAACCACCCGACGAACACGTCCCGACTTGGTCGACGGCGCGTTTCGCATGATGCGCAAGATGTCTCCTGAGGATGTTGCCCTGGTGCAGCGGGGAATGGCCGATCGCCCGGACTCGATCGACACACTTAAGACCATCAATGTCCCATCACTGATCGTGACTGGTGGAGAAGATGGTTTGACCGGCGTGCCTGAGGCGGAGGTTATCAAACGGAACATTACCGGAAGCGACATGATGGTTGTGCCTCGGGCCGGGCACTATTCGCCTTGGGAACAACCGGAAGCAGTCGGGCGGATCCTCCGCCAGTTCGCCGACCGCGCTGCGGCGGGTGGCTAACGAGCAATCGCGCAAAACTGCATTTGCTACAATCCCTGCATGATTGATACCTATCTCGTCCCGGAAACGACCGTGGTGAACGCCAAGGGAGACGGAGCCGCGGTTGATGTCAAAGACGCTGGCAACCGGGTCTTCCTGCTGAATCTCCAGATCACCAATATCGTGGAGCAGGAATCGTTGGATGTAAGCATTCAGGGTTCGGCAGAGGGCACCACTTGGAATCCGAAGCCTCTGACTGTTTTTCCCCAGAAATTTTATCGCGGGCAGCATCCCTTGCTGCTGGATCTCTCCGCACAACCGGATATTAAGTTCGTGCGGGCACATTGGGAAGTCGGTCGCTGGGGCCGAGGCAGCGAGACGCCGATGTTTGAATTCAGTATCAGCATGAAGGAAGTTCCGAGCGATATTCTGAAAGAAGCCACTGCAGAGGCGAAGGCCCTGGTCTAGCGACGCGTTCTGTGGCTCGCGTTTACTGCCTCCTTTAGAGTTGCTCCAATGCCCGATAATGCCACCGTGCTACTTCGTCCGGCGAGGAGCCTTCGCGGGACTTTGTCGCTGCCCGGGGATAAGTCGATTTCCCATCGCTACGCAATGCTGGCCGCGATCGCGGAAGGTACCACGCGCCTGGAGAATTTCTCTACGGGAGCAGATTGCGCAAGTACCCTGCGCTGCCTTAAGTCCCTCGGCGTCGAATGGGAGCGCAAGGGGAATTGTGTCGTCATTCAGGGTCGGGGTTCCAAACTGCAATCGCCGGCTGTTCCTCTCGATTGCGGCAATTCCGGCTCGACCATCCGCATGTTGACCGGAATTCTGGCAGGCCAGGAATTCACCAGCGAACTCATCGGTGATGAATCGTTGTCTCGACGCCCCATGGCGCGAATTATTGCTCCCCTGCAGCAGATGGGCGCGCAGATTTCTGCCAACCGCGGCGACCGTCTGCCGCTCCGAATCTCGGGCGGAAACCTGAAGGCGATTGATTACAAAATGCCCATTTCCAGCGCACAGGTGAAATCGGCATTGCTGTTTGCAGCGTTGTTTGCCGAAGGAGAAACTTCCGTCGAAGAACCTGTGCGCACGCGGGACCACGGAGAATTAGCGCTGCGTGCTTTCAGGGCGCGGGTGATGCAGAATGGCAGGGAAACGCGGATCAAAGGCGGGCAGGCGCTCCGCGGCATTGAAGCTGTCATTCCCGGCGATATCTCCAGCGCGGCATTTTTCTTGTGCGGTGCCGCATTGTTCCCCGGATCTCAATTGATTCTGACCGGCCTTGGCCTGAATCCGACGCGGAGTTATCTTGTGGATCTGCTGGCCAGCATGGGCGTGCGAATTTCTCTCACACAACTCGAAGAAACGCACGGCGAACTCGTCGGCACGGTGCAGGTCGAGGGAGCGGAACTGCGAGGTGCAACCATCCGTAGCCCGCAAACCGAGATGCTCATCGACGAAATTCCTGTGCTCGCTGCCATTGCGCCATACACCGGGAACGGAATCGAAATCCGGGACGCCCGAGAGCTGCGCGTGAAGGAATCGGATCGAATCGCCTCCATCGCCACGAATCTTCGTGCGATGGGGGCCGCGGTTGAAGAATATGATGATGGACTGAAGATTCCCGGCGGCCAGCAATTGCATGGAGCAGAAATCGATTCGTTCGGCGATCATCGCATTGCCATGGCCTTTGCCGTCGCCGCTCTGCGCGCAAACGGCCAGGCCACGATCCGCGGAGCAGACGCGGCAGTGATCTCGTACCCCGGCTTCTTTACGGCGTTGGATGAATTAGTTCAGCGTTAAACGGCTCGGTGGGTACCGAGTCGCGATGTCGGCTTCTGTGTCCTTGACGAGTTCTTCGCATTCGAGCAAGACTGAGTCCAGAGGAGGTCATCGGTGAAGCACATCACGCTTATTCTTCTTCTATTGATTGCTGTTTCGGCAGTTTCACTTGTGGGCCAGACCTCACCAGCGCCAAATTCGCAGCCGGCATCCGCTTCCAGCCAGGCGGCAACTCCCGCTCCCACCGCCACCGTGCAGTCACGAAAAATAACTGCATATACCCTTCCACCTGATCTCTACCGCAAAGCCAGAAACCTTAGCAAGATTCACTTTCGCTTGGCCCTGATCGGCTTCGTGTACGGTCTGATTGTGCTGTGGGTAATTCTGCACTTCAGGATCGCCCCCAAATATCGGGATTGGGCTGAAACGTTTTCTGCAAGACGCTTTCTGCAGAGTATCGTCTTCGCGCCTCTGCTTCTGCTCACCACCGCGGTAATGACACTTCCTCTCGATATCTACGGCGAGTGGGTCGAGAAGCAATACGGAATTTCGGTCCAGAGTTGGCCATCGTGGGGCTGGGATTGGATCAAGGCTGAGTTAATTGGTCTGATAATTGGAACCATTCTTATCTGGCTGCTTTACATCGTGATCCGCCGCAGCCCTCGGCGATGGTGGTTTTACTTCTGGCTGATTTCAATCCCCATCGGCATCTTCCTGTTTTTTATCGGACCTTGGGTGATCGACCCAATGTTCCACAAATTCGAGCCCCTGCGGCAGAAGGATCCCGAACTGACCGCCAGCCTTGAACAGATGGTGCAACGGGCCGGGGAACATATTCCTCCGGAACGCATGTTTTGGATGGGAGCTGGGGAAAAGACCACGGACTTGAACGCTTATGTAACCGGAATTGGAGCTTCCAAGCGCATCGTCGTCTGGGACACGACGATCGCCAAGATGAATACTCAGCAAATTGTTTTCGCGGCCGCGCACGAAACCGGACATTACGTTCTGCAGCACATTCCCAAGTTGCTGTCCGTTTTTGCAGTTTTGTTGCTGATCTTCTTTTACCTCGGTTATCGATCGATCGGTTGGGTACTCACGCGCTGGGGCAGTGGCTGGCAGATTCGGAACCTGGAAGATTGGGCGTCATTGCCAGCCTTGCTGCTGTTACTCTCAATATTCTCGTTTGCAGCGAACCCCGTAGCGAGCGCGATCAGCCGCCATTATGAGCATCAGGCGGACCAATATGCGCTGGAGGTCACGCACGGCTTGACGCCCGACTCAGGTCAGGTGGCCGCACAGGCATTCCAAATCCTGGGTGAGGTCGGCCTCTCAGATCCTGAGCCCAGCCCGGTGCAGGTTTTCCTGTTTTACGATCATCCGAGTATCCCCGATCGTGTTCAGTTCTGTTTGACGTATGATCCTTGGGCAAACGGCGGACACGGAGAGTTTGTAAAATAAGGGTCGCTCCTTCGGTAGGTCATCAGAAGGTAAAATTGTGAGTAGTGCAGGCACAGCCAAGCAACCTCTTCCTGAACCAAAACGGCGAACGAAAGCGGTGGCGCTTCTCTCGCTCGCGGCTTTCGCCTTTATCCTCATCACGGTTGATGTTTGGCAGAACGGCGGCCGGGAAAGATTACTCGTTCTCCTTCAACCCCAGTTCACAGTGACCCAGATCGACCCGTCGGCCAGGACCATGACCCTCTCGCGAGTAGAGGAAAAGTTCACTGTCAGCTGCGGCGACTGGTGTGGCTCGTTTGCGGTAGGGAGGAGCTATTCGATGCGGAAACGTGGGCCGGTTCTGGATTTCACCATAAATGGCAAGAAGATTGAGTTGCCGATTGTGCAGGAGCATTTCGATCTCGAAACCCCGCCCGCTGGGCACGGATGAAGGTGGCGGTGAAAAAAACTGGGCGCGGCTCTCGCTCGCGCCCCGGTCAATGCTCTCAGATGTGTTCAGTCTTCCCGTCGTACTTAACCAATCCATTACTCTGATTCATACGCTCGACATCCTGATTGGTGTACGTGCGGCCCGCCTGCTTTGGCATCCCGCGCTCACGCATAAGTACGGCGACACTTTCGCGGCTCGCCCGCGGAGTAGCAACAAAGTCGAACGCCTGCTCGCGTTCCGCTTCCTTGCGACGTATGGGATGAGGTGGTCCAGCGTAAGGCAACGGCGATGTCAACTCAGCTTCTGTCTGCCCGTACCAGACGGGTTGGGTGTATACAGGGGCCGGCGGCTCGCCGACAAATTCATCCGACATAGTCGAGTTAACCGCGCCAGCCACCAATCCAAATGCCGAATTGCTGGCCCCCGCCGACCACGGCGAAACGGTGGACAAGCTCACCTCCGGAGTGGTGATCAGAGGAACGTATGGTCCGACGAACACCCCGTAAGACGGCAGCCAGTTGCTGGCGTGCCCGCCGACGATCGTCGCTTGGGCGGCAGCCAATCCGCAAAACATCAACAACGCGCAGCACAGTGAAACTAACCGCATAAAACCCTCCACAAACCTCAGGTAGTCAGATTCCAAAACATGCCGGACAGGATGCTTTTTTGTTAAACCACTACTTGAATGTGCAAAAGTTTTCCTATTGAACAGCTTGGTAGTTCAGGCGGGGAAGATGATACACCGGAAAACCAGGAAAGCAGCACGAATTTTATTTAATTTCCGATGTAGCGAGCATAAAGGCTCCTTGCGACGGCGGTATCGGTGGTGCCTTTAATGATCGCCCGGCCATCAGGAAACAAGGTCATCTCATACGGCTCGCGCCAGAACTTCAGGACGAAGTCGTTGTGTTTTACCGTCCCATGAGATTTCAGTCGCTCGCTTACCTGCGCCAAATCGATGGGGCGATGGCGCTCGTGAATTTGCACTGAGTTGCGGCCGCAGAGAGTGATATGCGGGCAGCCCTCGCCGGCGAGATGGGCGAAATCGTGCTCGCCGCAGGTGCGGCACCCTCGGCGTGGTTTGTCAGCAGTGATTTCTGCGCGCTGATTTTGCCACACATCGAATGACAACAGGGTGCGCCTGAGCTCTGAAGTGGCGCCCACCAGAAACTTCAGCGCCTCAGTAGCCGCGATCGAGGCCGCCAGATTGACCGCCGAATTGAGGATCCCCGCAGTGTCGCAGGTTTCCAAAATCCCGCCGGGCGGCTCGGGAAACATGCAGGTCAGACACGCCGTTTGGTTCGGCAGGATATTCATCGTCACGCCATAACTGCCTACCGCTGCCGTGTAGATCCACGGGAGAGAATTCTTCACCGCATAATCGTTGACCAGGTAGCGCGTCTCAAAGTTATCGGTTCCGTCGAGGATCAGCGAAACATCAGCAAGCAGGGAAGAAATGTTCTCCGGCGTAAGATCGGCAACCTGTGGCTCTATCAAGATCTCCGAATTAAAAGCCGCGATCTTCCGTCCCGCCGCAACGGCCTTAGGCAGGGATTCTGCAGCATCGGATTCATCAAACAAAGTTTGCCGTTGCAGATTGCTGGCTTCGACGTAATCGCGGTCGATGATGCGGATTTTGCCAACCCCCGACCGAGCCAGCAATGACGCCAGCGCTGAACCTGTGGCGCCACAGCCCACAATAGCGACTCGTGCACCCGATAGCCTCTTCTGGCCGTCAGCGCCGATGCCACGAAACAGGATTTGCCGCGAATATCTGTTATCTGGTTCCAAGGAGATCACCGTGCTCCAAGGTTGCCACCCATTATTATAGGTGCGGTTGGCGGTGCTGCCGCGCCATGAACAGTCAAAGACCGACCATGGCGCCAAATACAACATGGACCTGTACCGCCTCATCGAACTTAAACAGGTAAGCTCGAAAAGGGGAGTGGGTTTGCGCTTAAGGAAGGCTCTGGCTATAAGCTGGGCTGTGCTGGCGCTCGCACTGGTGTGTGCGGGGGCAACTGGCGATGTCCTGGCTGCCGAACCGCAGAGCGAAACTCAAGCCGCTCCAGAGGGGCCCCTGCAAGATAGTTTTGCCAATTATCAAGGTCTCATCGTCGAGCGAATCACTTGGCCAAGTCTTCCGGAGGATGCCGAGCAGCAAAAGCTACGCGACTTGATCGTTCAGAAGGAAGGATCTCCGCTGGACCGGGACCGTATTCGCCAGAGCATTCACGAACTTTACGGAACCGGGCTGTTTGCCGAGATTCGGGTTGAGGCGCAGCAAACCGCCGGCAACAAAGTCGAACTGACGATTGTTACTTCGCCTAACTACTTTGTCGGTGAGGTTCGAGTCGCGGGGGCCCCACGCCGGCCCACAGCTGGACAGATTGTAAATGCCTCAAAATTGATTTTGGGAGAAACCTTCACCAGCGAGAAGTTAAATCGTGCCTTGAGCAGCATCACCCAATTCATGGGCGCCAACGGCTATTACGGTTCTGCCATCTCCGCCGAGGAACGCCGGGACAACAAAACCCAACAAATAACCATCCTCTTCCGCGTCGATCCTGGACCGCAGGCCCGTGTGGGCAAAGTGAATGTCAAGTGCGAGGCCACCTGTTCACCCGCTGATGTTCAGCGCATTGCAAAATTGAAACCGAAAGAATTGGTGACCATTCAGAGCGCCAGTCGCGCATTGGAGCGTCTGCGCAAACGGTATCAGAAGCGTGACCATCTCCTGGCGCAGGTGCGGATCGCCGAAAAACTATACCAGCCAGAAACCAATACGGTCGATTACACGATTGAGATTAATCCCGGTCCAAAGGTGACCATCATTGCGCAAGGATTCAAGATCTCGCGGCGCCTGATGCGCCAGAGTGTACCGGTCTTCGAGGAGAATGCAGTCGATTCTGACCTTTTGAACGAAGGACGCAACAATCTGCTGAACTATCTTCAGAGCCGCGGCTACTTCGACGCCAAGGTGGAACTCAAGGGACCTCCGGGCACTACCGGAGATGAATTGCAGATTGTCTATCTGGTGAATGCGGGCGCGCAACACAAGCTTGTAAAAGTCGAGATTTCGGGAAATCAGTATTTCAGAACTTCAGACATCCGCGAACGCATGCAGGTGCAGCCCGCTGGACGACTTTTTGTATACGGCCACTTTACGCAGCGCTTGCTCGCCGCCGATGTCGGCAGCTTGACCAACACTTATATTGCGAACGGCTTTCAAAAGGTCAAACTTACATCTGAAGTCATCGATGATTTCGAAGGGCATGAGAACGAGGTGGCAGTCCAAATCAATGTCGACGAGGGCCCACAAACGCTGGTAGGTGCTTTTCACATCCTGGGAAACACAACCTTCTCAGCCCCCCAACTGAAAGGCGAAATCAATACTGCCGAAGGGCAGCCTTTTTCAGAATTCCGGGTCGCTCAGGATCGAGACAATCTGCTGAATTACTACTTCAATCATGGGTTTCCTCGAGCAACCTTCGAGGCAAATGCCATCCCGATGGCGAACCCGCCGAATCGCGTGGATGTCACGTTCACCATTACCGAAGGTGAGCGGGTTTTTGTGAATCATGTCTATGTCTCGGGACTCGTGCATACAAGGCCGTACGTAGTGAATCGTGAGCTGCAGGTGGCACCGGGTGATCCCCTGAGCCAGATTGATATGCTGCAGACGCAAAAGCGCCTGTACGACCTCGGGATTTTCAACCAGGTAGATACCGCCGTGCAGAATCCCAATGGAAACGAAACAGAGAAGAACGTCCTGGTGGATGTGCAGGAGGCGAGGCGCTACACATTCTTGTACGGCTTTGGGCTCGAGTTTCAGACGGGTCAGCCGAGCGCCATCGGAACCAATCAGGCGTTAGGTCAAACTGGCGTAAGTCCCAGAGCCTCGCTGGCGGTCACACGACTCAACTTTCGCGGCCGGGATCACACCATTACCTTCCGAGGGGACATCGGCAGTCTGCAACAGCGAGCCCTTGCCAATTATGTCGCACCCCGATGGTTTGGCAGCGCCAACTGGAAGCTTTCCTTGCTCGCCTTTTACGACAACACCATCGACGTTACTACCTTCACATCGCGGCGGGCTGAAGGTTCGATTCAGGCCGAGCAAATCATTAACAAAACCAGCACCATGGATTACAGCTTCACTTATCGCCAGGTAAAAGCCAGCAACATTCAAATCAGCCCGGTAGAGATCCCCCTGCTCTCGCTGCCAACAAGAGTGGGTGAACCGGGACTAAGCTATATTCG
The DNA here is from genome assembly GCA_035623255.1 of Terriglobales bacterium. Classification (GTDB taxonomy): domain Bacteria; phylum Acidobacteriota; class Terriglobia; order Terriglobales; family Acidobacteriaceae; genus JAFAGX01. Next base: position 13,330 of record DASPTU010000035.1, read on the forward strand.
CAACACCCGCGATAACGACCTGGATCCAACCAAGGGGATGTACATAGCTGGCACCACGGGCGTGGCCTACAGCCGTTTCGGTTCTCAAACCGACTTCAGCCGTCTTCTGATTCAAAATGCCACCTATCACGCTTTCGGAAAGAACCGGCCCCAAGATAAGAAATTCGTTTTTGCCCGAAGGACCACCGTAGGGGTGGAAAACGCCTTTGGCAACACATCAATCCTGCCGCCAGGTCAGGCCTGTCCCGGGGTCACGCAAACCAACTGTGCCAATCTCACCGTGATTCCCTTGGCCGAACGTTTTCTGTCTGGCGGTGGCAACTCTCACCGTGGTTTCGGGTTAAACCAGGCGGGTCCTCGTGATCCTGTAACCGGCTTCCCGCTCGGCGGCAGCGCACTATTCCTGAACAACGTCGAATTGCGCCTGCCGCCCCTCAGATTGCCTTACGCGCAGGACAATATGAGTTTTGCGCTGTTTTGGGATGCCGGGAATGTGTTCAATGACGGGCGGGAAATGCTTAATAACCTGCTAAGGTGGAGTCAGAAAAACCCCAGCGTTTGCCTCCAGGACAGCCCTGCCGTAAAGCAATGTGACTTTAGTTATATCTCGCACGCGTTGGGTTTGGGGGTACGTTACAAGACCCCAATTGGCCCCGTTCGCTTCGATTTCGGGTACAATCTGAATCCACCGGCATTTCCAAGTTGTGAGGCAAGTCCCGAGTTTAGCGGTCAAACGCCGTCGACTTACTGCGTAGGCAGCACGAGGACTGCAAGCGGTGCAGCGACGCTGCCGTACTTCGTGCCGCAACACGCATCGCGTTTCAACGTTTATTTCAGTATCGGGCAGAGCTTTTGATGAAATATAAGTTCGCGGTCTTGTTGTGCGCCATCGCGGTTTTTGCTCCGGGTCTGCCGTGCTCGGCCGCGGATGTGCTGGACCGCATCGTGGCAACTGTCAACGGCAAGATCATTTTGCAGAGCGACTGGGACGAAGCCACGCGATATGCGGCGCTTGTGGATGGCCGCAGCCTGCAACAAATCTCGCTCGACGATCGCAAAGCTGCTCTCGATCGCCTGATAGATCAAGAACTTCTTGAGGAGCAGATGGGCGCCCCCGACTTCAAGCAAGCGAGCGATGAGCAGGTGAAGCAGCGTATTGCTGAGGTTCGCAAACAGTATTCTGAAGCCGCGGACGATCAAGGTTGGCACAATCTCCTGTCGCGCTATGGGCTCACAGAAGAGGAACTCAAGGAGCGGGCTGCTCTGCAATTGGATCTGGCTCGGCTTGTGGATGTGCGCCTGCGGCCCGGCGTCGATATCGATGTCCAAAGTATTGAGAGCTATTACAACCAGGAGCTTTTGCCACAACTCCGTCAATCCGGGGCGAGGGAAGTCCCGTTGGCGGAGGTGAGCCCCAGGATAAAAGAGTTACTGACCGAGCAAAAAGTAAACCAGCTGCTCGTGGCTTGGCTTCAGAATCTACGCTCCGGGAGTGAAATTCAAACCGAGGAATCTTCGCCCAGCTCGCGGACTAACTCGCGATGACTTCCAGCAGTAAACCTCCTCACCGGCACTGGCTGAGGTACCTCGTGATCGTGGCGGCAGGACTCCTGCTTCTGGTCTCTGCTCTTGCCTGGTATGCCACAACACCATCTTTTCAGCTGGTGGTTCGCAACCGGCTGGTCGCTGAGTTGCAGCGAGTTACCGGCGGACGCGTCGAGTTGGGCGGCTTCCATACCGTCCCCTTCCGCTTCGAAGTTGACGTACGAGACCTCACCATACATGGGCGGGAAGTTCCGGGCGACGTGCCGTACTTTCACGTTGATCGTCTCGTCGCGCGCGTGAAACTCATCTCCGCTCTTGGTGCGGAATTTGGGTTTCACTCAGTTGTGCTGGATCGCCCCGTCGTCCACATCATCACTTATTTCGACGGCACCACGAATCAGCCTGCACCCACGCCAGCCACAGTTGATGCCAGAGCGCAAATAGAGCGCTTGTTCTCCTTCTCGATCGGACGCTTAGAAGTGCGCCAGGGCGCGCTGTTATGGAACGATCACAAACTTCCGCTGGATTTTGCCGCCAACAACGTTGCTGCCACGCTCGACTATTCACTCCTGCACCGCCGATACGATGGCAATCTGCGCGTAGGCAAGGTGGACACGAATTTTGATGGCTACCGTCCGGTTGCCTGGACCGGGGAAGCCCAGTTCGAGCTTAGCAGCGACAGCCTGGTAGTGATTTCAGCGAATGCCAGTTCAGGCCGGTCTCAGTTCGCCGTCCGCGGCCGCATGGTGGATTTCAGCAACCCAAGCGTCGTCGGCGAATATGACGTTACCGTTGACCTCGCAGAAGCTGGCAGCGTGGCCCGCCGTCGAGAAATGCGAAGCGGCACCCTACACGCGGTAGGGCGGGGCTCTTGGTCGAAAGCAGCATTTTCGACCAGCGGCAAACTACAAGGGAATGACTTGGATTGGCACACTGAATCATTGCGTCTTCAGCACACCAGCCTTTCCAGCCAGTTTACTGTTAATCCCCAGCGCATCATGCTCACCGATTTGTACGCCAAAGTGCTGGGAGGGGAAGTCAGTGGGGACGCGCAAGTGCTCAATTGGCAAAGCTCACCGACTCCGCCGGGGACGGCCCGTGGCAACGAGCAGCAAAGAGGAAGCGTTCGTCTGCAATCGAAAAATCTATCCGCCCAGGCGGTTGCCACCGCCTTGTCTTCGACTGCGCGGCCACTATACCGCGTGAATCCCGCAGGAAGCATTAGTGGCTCTTTGGAGACGCAGTGGAGGGGATCACCGCAAAGCAGTGAAAGCCGGGTGAGATTAACTGTTGTGGCCCCTGATTCTGTTCAACCGGATCAATTGCCCGTGAACGCGTACATCGTGGCGAGCTATCGTGCGGCAGCCGGAGAACTCGAAGTTTCGGAATTTAAAGCCAACACGCGGGCAAGCCAAATCAGTGCCTCGGGAACATTGTCAAACCGCGCAGCAGTTAACTTTTCTGTGGCGACATCGAATTTCGAGGAATGGGAGCAGGTGCTCGAAGCCTTGGGTTATCAGGAAAGATCTCCATTTTCACTGCGTGGCCGTGCATCGCTTGCCGGAAGGGCGACGGGCAAACTGTCCGAGATTGCAATTGCCGGCAAACTGCAGTCACAGGATTTCGAAATGGTGACTCCCGCGAGCCCAAGCGCCGCCCGCAGAAACATACGCTGGGATTCGCTCGCGGGCGACATCCAACTTTCTCCCCACGCCTTCGCAATGCACAATGCATTTCTGCGTCGGGGCAAAGCCGTGATTCATTTCGATGTCGATGCTGGCCTCGACCAACGTCAATTCACCGATAGCAGTCCTTTCAAAGCAAGGTTGCAGATGCACGATGCCGATGTGCCGGAGCTGTTGGACATCGTGGGATATAAGTACCCGGTTACGGGAAGCCTTAATCTATCCATGCGCGCAAGCGGAACCCGGGCGTCGCCATTGGGCGAAGGTGCATTCCAGCTCTCCGGTGCCACCATTCGCGGCGAAGCAATTCGACAAATCAACTTTCGGTTCAACCTCAACCAGCAGCAAATCTCGCTGCAAGACATCCAAATTGCCCACGGAGCAGGCCGGGTTACCGGTAACGGAAGCTACGAGTTTGCGGGGCGTGCCTTTGACTTTAAGTTTGCCGGAAGCAATTTTGACCTGGCGAGCATTGCTACGCTGCAGTCCAGCCGTGTGCCTGTGAAGGGTGAGATGGATTTTGTGGCTCAGGCTGCGGGAACACCGGAGCAACCGGTCATGAATGCGCAAATTCATCTGCATGACCTTACCTTCGGTGACGAGCGGGCGGGCGACTACATTCTGGATGCGGTCACGAAAGGTTCCGAACTGCAGCTCAGCGGCCATTCGCAATTTCCGGACAAAGACCTCACGATCGAGGGCAAGGTAAATCTGCAGGGGAATTGGCCCGCAAAGCTGGACTGCCGTTTCAGCCGCCTGGACGTGGATCCACTATTGACCGCTTACCTCCGCGGGCGGGTGACGGGACACTCTGCGGTTACGGGTGATCTTCACTTGGTCGGTCCGTTGCGAAACCCGGGCGAGCTACGGGTCACCGGCAACCTGGATGATTTCTTCGCCGATTTGGAACACATTCAAGTTCATAACAACGATCCCATCCGATTCGAAGCCTCGGAACAAACCCTTAGAATTCAGCGTCTCCGCCTCATCGGGGAGGGAACCGATCTGGAAATCGGCGGCAGCGTGCAGCTGACTGGCGAACATTCGCTCAACCTGAATGCTGAGGGTCACGCTGACCTGAGACTCATCCATAGCCTATATCCGGATTTCAATTCTTCTGGAACGGTTGCCGTGAGCTTAATAGCGAACGGTACAGCGCAACAGCCCAACCTGCAGGGACATCTCCAGGTAAGCCGAGGCACAATTCAATACGGCGATTTACCGAGCGCGCTCAGTGACCTGAGCGGTTCGCTGATCTTTAACCAAAATCGCCTTCAGATTGAGAGTCTCACGGGACAGATCGGAGGAGGGCAGCTGAGTTTCGCAGGTTATGCGATTATCTACAACCGGCAGCTCAATTTCGACCTCACGCTGCACGCTCAGGACACGCGTCTCCGTTATCCACCCGGAATAAGTTCGATGAGCACGTCGACCTTGCGCTGGTCAGGAACTTCTACCGCTTCAACGCTAACGGGTGACGCCACTATCACAAAACTCGCGGTCACGCCGGGCTTTGATTTCAGTTCCTACCTGCAGAGTCGGGCGCAAAGTTCGGCCATGCCGCAAACGAATCCATCGCTCAACCGCATCCGGCTGGATGTGCGCATTAATACGACCCCGCAGCTGCAAATGCAAACTGCGGCCCTCACTTTGTCAGGCGACGCCGATCTGCATCTTCGTGGGACCGCGGCCAAGCCGGTTCTGCTTGGACGCGTCGACATTCTCGAGGGTCAGATCGCCTTCAACGGAACCAAGTACCGGTTGGAGCGAGGCGATATAAACTTCACAAATCCGGTGACCACCACGCCGGTCCTGGACCTGCAGGCAGCAACCCGCCTTCGGGAATATGAAATCACGGTGAACCTTAACGGCGAGTTCGACAAACTTAATTTGACTTATCACTCGGAGCCGCCCTTGGCCACGGCCGATATCATCAGCCTGCTCTCGCCGATTGGATCCACCCAGCAATTCGGCCAGGTGCAGCAGCAAACGGCTCCATCACCCTTCGCGCAGCAGGCTTCCAGCGCTGTCCTGAGTGAGGCTTTGAATTCAGCGCTGAGTAACCGTTCGCAGCGTTTGTTTGGTATCAGTCATATCAAAATTGACCCACAAGGTTTGAACACCGAAACCGCGCCGACCCAAACCTCGCCGCTGCCGGCGGTCACCATCGAGCAGCCGGTCAGAGACAATGTAACGCTCACTTACACCACTAATCTCGCTCAGACCTCCCAACAGATCATTCAGGGCGAATACAACATCACCAGCCGGGTTTCTATCGTTGGCGTGCGGGACTATAACGGTGTAGTCAGTTTTGAAATACGCTTCCGGCGAACCAAGAATTAGAACTTCCGCCCGCGAATCATCCCGCCTAGGGACTTTTATCCCACGGAAGTTCTGCCTCTTCTTCTACTACGAGTCGTTAGACGATGCTTCCAACGCCCAACATGAAGTAAACTGACGATTGGGCCGCAAGTTCGCCGGCGTGCCGCGTTCTGGAGGTTAAGACATTGCCTCGCGTAAGCGGGCTACCACCGTCGTCCAGCACGTTTGCGCACCAACCGGCAGCATCATTGCTTGTAGTTGTACCAGGGGACACAATGCGGAGAGATCGAGGCTTTTCACTCATTGAATTATTGATCGTGGTCGCTATTATTCTGATCATTGCGGCGATTGCCATACCCAACCTGCTCCGGGCAAAGATCGCCGCCAACGAGTCGTCGGCAGTGCAATCCGTCCGTACTATCAACACTACCCAGGTCACATATCAGTCCACCTATCCGACAGTTGGATATGCCGCGACGCTTCCCGCGCTGGGGCCGAGTGGTCCGACTTGCACGGCTCCGTCTTCAGCAAATGCTTGCCTGATCGATTGGTCGCTATCGCAGGCCACATCTCCTGCCAGCGCGAAAAGCGGTTACTACTTCGGGATGGGTGTTGCCTCTAACAATGGAGTAAATCTCGGCTACACTGTTGGGGCAGCTCCGGCGGGATTCAACCAGACAGGCGTACGTGGTTTCTGTTCCAATGCGGACGCTGTCATCCGCGCCACGCCGGCCTTGAGCGGTCCACCCGTCACTACTGAAGAAGGTTGTTCCTCATACAGCGCATTACAGTAGCAGGAGCTCTGACTGAATATGATGAATGCGAACCCTCTGGTTGTGGAGCGAGTTGGGAACGTCGAAGCACACGGCGTGCTCTGCCTTAATGGTCCCCTGACGATAGAAAACGTGTTGCAGTTCCAGAATGCGATCCGTCGCGAGGAGAAGTCACAGACAGTCATCGTGGATCTGACCCAAGTCCCATACATTGATTCCTCAGGCTTGGGTTCTCTGGTGAGCGCCTGTGTCTCGCGGCAGAAGGCCGGGCGCGGCGTGGCTCTGGCTGGAGTGAATGACCGTGTGTTCCGGCTCTTCGAAGTAACTAGAACGGATTCGCTGTTTTTGATCTTTCCAACCGTCGATGACGCTCTTGCTGCACTGACCAGCCCCGCCCAGGCGTGATCACTCGTGCGATCTGGGGCGAGCCGCGCGCCGCTCCCTGGCCCACCCTTCCTTGTTAGTCTGACGTGCGCGACCCAGCGCTAAAGAATCTTCCGGAACGTCCTGGGTGATACAGGAAGCAGCCGCAACGTAAGCCCCTTTGCCTACGCGAATAGGTGCAACCAGCGTTGCATCACTGCCGACGAAAACACCGTCCTCGATGATAGTTTTGTGCTTGTGGATCCCGTCGTAGTTGCAGGTAATCGTGCCTGCACCAATATTCACTCCTTGCCCGATTTCCGCATCGCCCAGATAGGTCAGGTGATTGGCCTTTGAACCTTTGCCCAGGCGGATCTTCTTGGTCTCGACAAAGTTGCCAACCTTGGCTCCTTCGCAAATCTCGCTGCCGGGACGCAGGCGGGAATACGGGCCAAGTATGGCGCGATCCTCAATCCTGGAGTCATCGATGACGCAGCCCGGCAGGATGTCCACCTGATTGCCGATCGTTGTGTTGCGAATGACGCTGTAGGAGCGGAGCCGGCATTCGCTGCCAACGCGCGTGCCGCCCAGCAACTGCACAAAAGGCTCGATCACGGTGTCGTTGCCAATCTGAACCCCAGCATCGATCACACAGCTTGCCGGATAAAAAATTGTCACCCCAGCGGCCATCAGCTCGCGACACTTTGCCATCCGCAAATACTGATCGATCTCCACCAGCTCAGCCCGGGTGTTAGCACCCAAAACTTCGTTCGGATCATCGGCTGCGACCGCGCAGACACGCTTTTTGTTCCTGCCAAGAATCGCCGCCATATCCGTGAGGTAGAACTCGGCGTGCGGATTGTCCGTGCCGAGTTCATCGATATAGCGGTACAGCGAAGCAACATCGAAGGCATACGATCCTGAATTGATCTCCGTGATTTTCTTCTGTGCTGGGGTGGCCGATTTCTCTTCCACGATGGCTCGCACCTCCTCGCTGTGCGGGCTTTTTCGAATGATGCGACCATACCCCGTCGGGTCCTTCAAATCAGCCGTGAGGATAGTCATCGCCGCGTTTTGTGACTGATGGAAATCGCGAAGCATGGAGATGGTTGCCGCCCTGATCAACGGCGCATCCCCGTATAGCACGATAACCTGATCGTATGGCTTCAACGCTTCACGCGAGACCATCAGAGCGTGCCCTGTCCCGCGCTGTTCGCTTTGCAGAACAAAGTTCACACCCGTATCTCCGACTACCTGCCGCACTCGCTCCGCTTCATGACCGATGATCGCGTAAACATCCCTGGCCGGAACAACCTGTGTTGCTGCGGCGATCACGTGCGCAAGCAACGGTTTGCCGCCCACCTCGTGAAGCACTTTGGGATGTTTTGATTTCAGCCGCGTGCCCTTGCCGGCAGCCATGATGGCTATGGCAACACGCGGAGGGTTCTTACTTCCTCCCATGCTTACGCCTGAAGCTGCATGCCTCGCTTTTGCCGTACGCTCCGGAGTTTTGGAAGATTTCGGCACGCTCCCAATATACCGCGAGCTGAACGCCCAGGGCAGACGGAGGGAACACTCGGGAGCAACAAGTCGATGCGGTCGATTTATTCCTGTGAGGACGTGGCGTGATCGGAGACCCGCGCCATCAGATGCAGCAAGTCCTCGGTGATTCGATCCGTATCGTGGCGGGCAACTTCGCCTTCGCAGAGGTAATCGCCCAGTAGAGGCTCGACGCCCAGTTCGCGGATTGCCTCGCAATCCGCAACTACCTGAGTCGCACCCTCCAACGCATACTTCGCCTTCATCTCCGCGGAGGCCATTTTCTGGTTGATAAGGGCGTAGTCAAAGATCTGGCAACCGGCATGTGCATTGAGCGCGTGAACGTGATCCGCGGCGGTTCGCCCGAGGCTCTCATTCGCCTGGGTCATCAGATTGCATATATAAACCTTGACCGCGGGAGAATCGGCAATCGCCCGGGGAATCCCCCGCACCAGCAGATTTGGGATGAGGCTGGTGAATAGCGAGCCGGGACCCATGGTGATTAAATCGGCGTTTGCGATCGCATCCAAAGTCTGGGGCAGCGGCTCCGGGTTAGGAGGTACCAGGAACAATTCATGGATGCGTTCCTTGCTCGCAGTAATTTTGGTTTCGCCTCGCACTCGCGTGCCGTCTTCGACCAGCGCTTCCAACTCCACGTTCGACGTGGTCGCCGGAAAAATGTGTCCGCGCGTAGCCAGCACCTCGGACGACAGTCTTACTGCTTCGCCGAAATCTTTGGTCATCGACGTCAGGGCCGCCAGAAAGAGATTGCCGAAGCTGTGGCCTTCTAGCCCGGATCCCTTTTCGAAGCGATGACGAAAGAGTTTCGAGAGTAAGGCCTCGTCTTCAGAGAGAGCGACGATGCAGTTGCGAATGTCGCCCGGCGGAAGCATATTGAGCTCTTTGCGGAGACGTCCGCTCGAGCCACCGTCATCGGTAACCGTAACCACCGCACACAAGCTGGAAATTTGACTTGACGTGGCCCATGGTGGCTCTTCGGGGCCGGCTGTGTAGCGCTTCAAGCCTCGCAGCAGAGTAGACAGACCCGTACCGCCGCCGATGGCCAGCACCCGCAACGGTCGCATTTTGAGAGGCAGGCCCTTTGGAGACCGCATGCCCGATGTTTTATTGTTCCTCGCTGAAGCCGGCTGTAGCAGCTAATTCGGCTCCGGGATCAGGATACAAGAGCTCGGTGAAGCGGGGATCTTCGGACAGATTCTGGAAATCCGAATCGTTACGCGCCTGGAAACGCAAAGTCGGATTCAGGCGAATGGCCTCATCAAGGTGTCTCAGCGAATCTTCCACATGGCCGGTCAAACAATCCAGGGCCGCCAGCCCATAGGCTACATAATCCGCTCGTGGAACTTGCTTCGACAGTTTCTCCAGATGCTCGCGGGCGCTCACATAATCGCCAAGATTGATGAGCGACACGGCGTAATCGTAATGTTCCTCTGGAGTCTTGAATTGAATGGAAGTGTGCTCCAACTGATGGTCACAGGCTTGTAAATGGACGGTAGCGCGATCAGCCAATTCCTTGCTGGGCCCGGCTAATACCTTCTGCAAGTGACCTTTTGCTTTGTCGAACTTGTGTTCCTGCATGGCCCGCAAACCAGCCTCGTAGTTTTGCACAGCCTGTGAAAAACGCGGATCCTCGTTCAACACTTTCTTGTTCGTCGTCTTCTGTGGCATCGCTCGAACTCTTCCTCGATTATTTAAGTGGCCATTCAGCCTATACTTACAATGATTACGTAAAGTTTCACTGACGCCTTTGTCCGTCCATTTCACGAACCGAACGGCATCATCGATGGGCCCCAAATCTTATGCCTGTGGAAATCGTTCTCCTTGGATGACGAATGCAGGTTATACGCGGACATCGAGTTTCCCGTCAACTCCGGGTTATTTCGGTTAATTCAGGCTGGCTGCCGATTGCAGGTCAACCTGACGCCACTCGCCGGCTATGATCCCTTTTCTAATCTGAGCGGCCGTCTTGTGCTGCTTATGCTGCTCATACGCGTAATACAGCTCTTTTAAACAGATATCACAGCGGGCTCCATGCGCGTTCTCGAAGCAGCTGTGCAGGCTGTTATGGCCCATGCGGTCGCAGTAGCAATAGCAGGGCTGCTGATGCAGAACGACTGGGATCTTCGCCGCCAACTCGTAGGCATGGGTCTGATAAGGGTACTGCGAATTGTCCCCCCAGAGCTGGTCCTTTGTCAGAATCGGGGGAAGTTTCTCGCCTTTCGGTGGCGGAGCCGCGTTATATGCCGGCACCACGCCCTCCGGCTCAGAGTTCGCCCACGGAGTTGAGACGACCAGCGTTACCAGAAAAAGGCAGCCCAGCGTCAAGCCCTGCTTCCACATGGATGGTCCTTTGCAGGAGCTATTTTACCCGAAATTCGTGTACTCTAGTCCGCGCATCAGGAAGCCCAAAACGACGCAGCTACGATCGCTGAAGATAATGCAACACTAGCGTCTTGGCGCTTCATCCGTATAATTAGAATCCATGCAAGAGCAAGCCGACCTGCAGAAAGCTACCGCGCTGTGTAACGAACGCCTCAGCTCGGCACGCCCTCCGCGGGTCATGTTACTTTCGGTCTGGTTACGCGACCTGGTTATCTCCCTCGCCATTTCTTGCTTCATCATTATCTTCTTGTATCAGCCGGTCAAGGTGGAAGGGACGAGCATGATGCCGTCCCTGGAAGATCAAGAGCGCATTTTCGTCAACAAGTTAGTCTATCGGCTCGAGCCGATTCAGCGCGGCGACATAGTCGTGTTTCGCTATCCGCGTGATCCTTCCAAAAGCTTCATTAAGCGGGTAATCGGCCTGGCGGGCGATCACATTCAAATCGACGCAGGGCGTGTGTATGTCAATGGCAGACTCCTCCCGGAGGATTATGTCCCGCAGGTCTACGAAGACCTTCGTTCCTACCCTGAAATCGTGGTGCCTCCCGACTCCTACTTTGTGCTCGGCGATCATCGCAGCCTGTCAAATGACAGCCGGGATTTTGGGCCGGTAAATCAGAGCTATATCTACGGCAAAGCCGTTTTCGGCTACTGGCCCGTGGATAAGATGGGAAGAGTGCGTTAGAAACAAGCCTGCTTTGTTGTCATCGCGAGCGAAGTCGAGGGACCTGTTTTCTTACTTTCCCTAAGTGAGTTCCAAGGATAGATTCGATACACCCAGTCCCTCTACTTCAACCTTCCACTGATCACCTGGAGCGGTGAGGTGGCCCGCCGTAAGCGTTCCGGTGCTCACAATTTCTCCGGCGCGAAGGGGCTCGTCGGGGAAACGCTTTGCGATCGCGGCACCGAGTTCAGCCAGACATAAGGCTGGGCTGCGCAGCGCATTCTTCCCTGATCCCTCTTCCACAAACTCGCCTTTCTTGAACATTTTGACCTTAAACTTCGTGAGTTCGTCCGCCAGCTTTGGAATGATTTCCGGAGTGACGGCCAGATGCTCTCCGATTATCAACGCCGCGTGGAGCCCCAACGACGCGACAAAATCGCTCGGTTGAAATTTCCACTCTGGATACGGGCAATCAATGATTTCGAATCCGATGGCCAGCCAATCTACTGCGGCAAGGGCGCCTGAGGCGTCCATGCCCGGCGAAGTAACTGATTGCTTCAAACCAAAGACGATCTCGGGTTCGATTTTTAGCGAGCGTGCGCGTGGCAAGGTCAGAGTCGCGGAATTGGCCGTGCTCTGATGGACCGTATCGTCGTACATGTGTCCCCAAACCAGCGTTTCCAGTTTGAGAATCCGCCACATGGCTTTGTTGGCATAGCCAACTTTGCGCCCGACAGCTTTGTGTCCCGCGGTCTCGCGCCACTGCTTGAGCTGGTTTTCCACAGCGTAGGCCGCGTCTAGATCGAATCCCGTACACGCCGACGGCAGCGTAGAAACCATTTGCGCGCTTTCACAAGCAGACATCAATTCGCGCGCCACACCTTCCACATCTACGCTGGGCATCGCATCTCCCGAGTCATTCCGTGGTTTGACTCCAGAATCTCAGCTTACACCTGCGGAATTTCTTTTCGGAATTTCTCATCGCTGATAGAATTAAAAAAATCCGTTCCCCGGAGAAATGATGCAGGCAATCCTTGCGCTGGAAGACGGCAGGGTCTTCCGCGGCAAAGGCTACGGCGCGAAAGGCGAGTGTTACGGGGAAGTAGTTTTCAACACCTCCATCACGGGTTATCAGGAAATCTTCACCGATCCCTCTTACTGCGGACAGATTGTCGTCCTCACCAATCCGGAAATTGGTAACTACGGCACCAATTCTGACGACAACGAAGCCACGCGTCCGTACATCGAGGGACTTATCGTTCGCGAATTTTCCCGTGTGAGCTCGAATTGGCGCTCGCAGCAGGTTGCTGAAGAGTACCTCGAGCAGTTCAGAATTCCGGTTTTGGCTGATATCGATACGCGTGCCTTGGTGCGGCATCTGCGTGATCAGGGTGTGATGCGCGGTGTGATTTCGACTCTCGAAATCGACGCGGAAAAACTGGTTGCGAAGGCCCGTTCCATCCCGAAGATGGACGGTACGGATCTGGCGAAGGCGGTCACCACCAAACATCCCTACGTTTGGGACACGGGTGAGCGATCGCATGAACCGGTGGCTGTTGTTGGCGTCAAAGACGAACCGGCGCGGTTCCACGTGGTCGCCTACGATTACGGCATCAAGCAAAACATCTTGCGCAAGCTGCGCGGCGAAGGCTGCAAGGTCACAGTCGTTCCCGCACAAACTCCCGCTGAGGACGTTCTCGCGCTCAAACCGGACGGCGTGTTTCTGTCGAACGGCCCCGGCGATCCCGGGCCTTGTACCTACGCCGTGGACAACATTCGTCGCTTGATGGGACGGCAGCCGATCTTTGGAATTTGCCTCGGTCATCAGCTCACCGGCCTCGCACTCGGCGGCAAAACCTACAAGCTGAAATTCGGCCATCACGGCGGCAATCATCCGGTCAAGCAGTTGGCCAACGGCAAAGTGGAGATCACGGCGCACAACCATAATTTCGCGGTCGACCCTGATTCGTTGCCGTCGAGCGAAGTTGAGCTGACCCACATGGATCTCAACGACAACACGCTCGAAGGCATGCGTCATCGTAACCTGCCGCTGTTCTGCGTGCAGTACCACCCCGAGGCCTCGCCCGGTCCTCACGATTCACATTACTTGTTTAAGGATTTTGTGAAGATGATGGAGGAATGGAAACATGTGGGATAGAAGCTTTGTCATCCCGAGCGAAGGAACTTGATTCGCTTGCGAATGAAGTTCCGCAGCCGAGGGACCTGCTGTTATGAAGCGCCATTGCTATTTCGTCTATATCGTGGCCAGTAAGTCGCGGGTGCTGTACACGGGAATGACTAACAGTTTGGATCGACGAGTTTGGGAGCACAAGAACGATCTGATTGACAGCTTCAGCAAACAATACCGCTGTCATCGGCTTGTGTATTACGAATCCTTCGATGGCGTGGGGAGTTGATTGCTGCGCAATCAACTCGGTCGGTCGGGATGACAAGATTTAATTGAAACTGGGATAAATGCCGAAACGCACTGACATCTCCAAGATTCTGATTCTCGGCTCTGGCCCCATCGTGATTGGCCAGTCGGCGGAGTTCGATTACTCCGGCACGCAAGCCTGCAAGGCGCTCAAGGCAGAAGGCTTCGAGGTCGTGCTGGCCAACTCGAATCCGGCAACGATCATGACAGATCCTGAGTCGGCCGACCGCACTTACATCGAGCCGCTGAGCCTAGACTATCTGGAAGAGGTCATCCGCATCGAGCGCGATTTGTCGCCCAGTGCAGGATTCGCTGTCCTCCCAACGGTTGGTGGCCAAACCGCGCTCAATCTCGCCGTCGAACTTTCGGACGGCGGCACTCTCGAAAAATATGACGTCCAGCTCATCGGCGCGAACATCGCGGCAATCAAAAAAGCCGAAGATCGTCTGTTTTTCAAGGACGCGATGCAGAAGATCGGCCTCGACGTCCCGAAATCCGCGTTGGTCAACAACCTGAAAGATGGGATGGAGTTCGCCGGGAAAATCGGTTTCCCCGTCATCATTCGCCCATCGTTCACGCTAGGTGGAAGCGGCGGCGGGATCGCCTACAACCGCGAAGAATTGCTGGAGGTCCTGGCACGCGGCCTGGACTTCTCTCCTGTGCATGAAGCCCTGATCGAGGAATCGGTCCTCGGATGGAAAGAATACGAACTCGAGGTGATGCGCGACCTCAAGGACAACGTCATCATCATCTGCTCGATCGAGAATTTCGATCCCATGGGTGTACACACCGGTGACTCCATCACCGTCGCCCCCGCACAGACTCTCACCGACCGTGAGTATCAGGCGATGCGTGATGCTGCGATCGCCGTAATTCGTGAGATCGGCGTCGAGACCGGCGGATCGAACATCCAGTTCGCCGTGAATCCGCTTACCGGGCGCATGGTCGTGATCGAAATGAACCCACGTGTCTCGCGCTCGTCCGCTTTGGCTTCAAAAGCTACTGGGTTCCCGATTGCCAAAATCGCCGCCAAGCTGGCCCTTGGCTACACGCTCGACGAAATCCGCAACGACATCACCCGCAAAACGCCGGCCTGCTTTGAGCCGACCCTCGATTACGTCGTCGTAAAAATCCCCAAGTGGCAATTCGAAAAATTTCCCGGCGCCGACGCCAGTCTTGGCCCGCAGATGAAGTCCGTCGGCGAAGTCATGGCCATCGGGCGCACCTTTAAAGAGGCACTGATGAAGGCCGTGCGCTCCCTCGACACCGGAAAACGCGTCGGTGGACAGAAGATTGAACCCAAGATCCTTACCCAGCGTCTGGTAACTCCCCACCCTGACCGGCTTGCCTATCTGCAATACGCGCTGCGCCAAGGGCACTCGGTCAAGCAGCTCGCGAAGATGACATCGATTGATCCTTGGTTCCTCTATCAGCTCAAAGAAATAAACGATATGCAGCTTGAGCTGGAGAAACACCCGATGGATTCAATCCCGACTGAAGTCCTGCGTGAAGTAAAGCGCCAGGGTTTCTCCGACGGCCGGCTCGCCGGAGCCTGGCGGCTGCAGGGCCAGGAGAAAGTGCGCCATCTCCGCAAGAAGCACGGAATTTTGCCCGTATATAAGCGAGTCGACACTTGCGCCGCGGAATTCGAGAGTTACACTCCATATCTTTACTCGACCTACGAGGACGAAGACGAAGCCGCGCCCACGTCGAAAAAGAAAGTCATCATTCTAGGCAGCGGACCAAACCGCATAGGGCAGGGAATTGAGTTCGATTACTGCTGCTGCCATGCGGCCTTCGCTCTCCGCGATGACGGCTACGAGACAATCATGGTCAACTGCAACCCGGAGACGGTCTCAACCGATTACGACACTAGCGATCGACTCTACTTCGAGCCTCTGACTCTGGAAGACGTGCTTGCCATCTGCGACCACGAATCTTCGTCCGGAGCCCCGGTCGGCGTGATCGTCCAATTTGGCGGACAAACGCCCCTCAATCTCTCGCTCCCGCTAAAAGCGGCCGGCGTGAATATCATCGGCACCTCACCGGAATCCATCGACCTTGCCGAAGATCGCAAGCGTTTCAACAAACTGCTGGAAGAGCTGCAGATTCCGCAGGCGCCCGGCGCCATGGTCGCTTCAATTGAAGAAGCGGTCGAAGGTGCGGCGCGCGTCGGATACCCGGTGCTGGTGCGCCCCTCTTACGTACTCGGCGGCCGGGCTATGGTCATTGCTTACGACGAAGAAAGTGTCGTTCGCTACATGAAAGAAGCCGTCGAGTACTCCCACGATCGCCCCATCCTCATTGATCATTTTTTGGAAGATGCGATCGAAGTCGATGTGGACGCGCTCTCCGACGGCGAGGACGTCGTGATCGGCGGAATTATGCAGCACATCGAAGAAGCCGGTATCCACTCTGGCGATTCGTCGTGCGTGCTTCCCGCCGTCGATATCCCAGAGACCTTGCTCAATCAAATGCGTGATTACACTTTCAAGCTGGCGCGCGCTTTGAAGGTGATTGGGCTCATGAATATCCAGTTTGCAATCCCACGCGGCAACGGAAAAAACGGCAATGGCTCGCAAAGCGGCGGCAAGGTGTATGTGCTGGAAGTCAATCCTCGCGCCTCCCGCACGGTGCCTTTCGTTTCCAAGGCAACCGGCGTACCGATGGCCAAAATTGCCGCTCGCCTT
>DASPTU010000036.1:0-3039 GCA_035623255.1 Terriglobales bacterium
TGCTGACCGACGAAGGCGCGGAGCGGTCAAAGGGTCTGTTCGAGAAGCATTTTATGAAGAAGTGATGGCCGCTGATCCCCGGCCTCGAGTCTCCGGCGGGGCACTTCAAGGGCCCACAAACCGGGAAACTTGAGCGTAAACACCTGATTGCGTCAGTAGTGGCATCCCAACCATTTATCGGCGTACATTGCTCGCTTGTGAAATGGCCGTTTTAGGTCTGGTTGAGCGTGGGGTTAAGAGGCGTCTCTGGAGGAATTGGCGTGACGCGCAGACTTGGAGGAATCTCGGGAGGAATCGGCTTCAGTGGGGTGTCCCACTGCCTCGGTCGCTCATGGTCGAAACGGTTGCGCAGCATCAGTTGAATCTGCCCTTTAGAACTGGCCGCTGTAAGCTTCTCCGCATCTGAGGGAGACACGAGTAAGGTAACTACGAATGTTTTCTGCGGCTCTTCCACAGAGTTACGTTCCAGCCTTTGCCCAGCCGCAATCACTACGACATTCTCCAAAACTGTGGTGGTTTCCCGCTTGTTAATTCCGCGGGGACCGTTAGTCAGCAGAACGTTCACACGCGTGCCAGGAACAACAAAGCCAGCCTCGGCGATCTGATCATTCACCCGCACTGAAACAGCACGCATGCCCGGTGGAATAAGACCGGGCCACCCCGAGTTGGCCGCCAACTTGTTGGGCCGGATCAACTCTCTTTTGGTCTGCGGAGCACGGAGCACCTTCTGGCTAACAACCATACCGAGTGCCAGTGCGAGGAATCCACCGAACAAAAGCCACGTGCGACGCATCGCCTTTACCTACGGGAGCCACTAATAGCTTACCCCCGCGCTTGTCGAAGAGAGAAGAGGAGTTTACAAGCCAGGATTTCCGGTGGCCTGGCCCAAATACGAATGAGTACGTTGAGAAAACTATGGTTGGCGAAATATCTCGATTTCACTCACCGACACGAGGAAAAGGCGAAGAAAAAGCGCACGCTTGTGAAATCGCCTGATTACGCCAATTGACTTTTTCTCGGGCGAGCTGGGCACGAGCAGTCGTGTGGATCGCGCCCAGTTCGCCGTGTGCTTTTGCCCTAATTCGTGGGCGCAAGTTTGCGCATAACCTCATCCAGATTGAAGCTTGCTGGCCTTTGTCGGATAGGGTACTCCTTGAAGCTGGACAGCCAGTTCGCCACAATCGCTTGGGCTGGAACTTGGACGAAGACCCGGTGTACCATCCAATCGTTGTAGAAGATTGAGCTAGGGCCTCTTTCAAAGGGGTCAGCACGTAGGTTGTAGAGCATCGGAATTCGCAGCTTGGTGTACTCTGCTTGCCAGACTCCAATACCCTCTGCATATTGCTCAAAGAACGCGATTTTCCAATCCAAGACACGAAGGGCAAACAGGTCGCCGTCATCACTCCAATACAGGAACTCTTTGCGCGGCGAATCCTTCACGTCGCCTTTGAAGAATGGCATCAGATTGTAGCCGTCAAGATGAACATGAAAGGACTGTGCCCCAAGCGTGCAGTTTTTCATGCACTGGTCCACGATGTCAGGGTTGCCTCCGGCTGCCGCAAAGGTAGGCAACAGGTCTTCGTGAGCGAAGAACTGGTTGTAGGTGGTGCCGGGCTTTATGATACCGGGCCAACGGATGAGCGTCGGCACACGGTAGCCGCCTTCAAAGTTTGTCGCTTTTTCGCCCCGATACGGTGTGCTGCCGCCATCCGGCCAGCTCATCACTTCTGCACCATTGTCGGACGTGTAGACCACGATGGTGTTGTCGCTGATTCCAAGGTCATCCAGTTTCTTCAATAATTCGCCGACGTGTCCGTCGTGCTCCACCATGCCATCTGCCTCAAGTCCCAGACCCGTCTTGCCCACGGACTCTGGCTTTAGGTGCGTGAAGACGTGCATGCGGGTTGAGTTCACATAGCAGAAGAATGGCTTGCCAGCTTTTGCCTGCTTGTCCATCCAGCTAAGTGCCGCATCTGTAAACTCATCGTCTACAGTCTCCATCCGCTTCACAGTGAGTGGCCCGGTGTTCTCTATTCGCTGCCTCCCTACTTTTCCGTACGACGGATCGACCGTGGTGTCGTCCTTGTCCGTGGCCCAACAATGCAGTACGCCGCGTGGACCGAACTTTGCGCGGAATCTGGGGTCCTTGGGATAGTCGGGGTTTTCTGGTTCTTCTTCGGCATTCAGGTGATAGAGGTTTCCAAAGAACTCATCGAAGCCATGGACGCAAGGTAGAAACTCATTGCGGTCGCCAAGGTGATTCTTGCCGAACTGCCCTGTTGCATATCCCAACGACTTCATAACATCCGCGACGCTGGGGTCCTTCGCGGTCAGTCCGATGTCTGCACCCGGAAGACCAACCTTCGTCAGCCCAGTACGAATGGGCGATTGGCCCGTGATGAACGCAGCGCGTCCCGCCGTGCAACTTTGCTGCCCGTACCAACTCAGGAACAAGCCACCTTCTTTTCCGATGCGGTCGATGTTTGGAGTCTGATAACCCATGTCGCCACGGTTGTATATGCTGGCGTTATACCACCCGATGTCGTCGCCCATAATGACGAGGATGTTGGGTTTCTTCGTTTCTGCGGTTGCGCGGGATGGCAGCGCGATGGCTGAGAGAGCCACTACTACGCAGACGGCCGCGAGGCGAACGAAACAGCAAGCCGTTCGATCTGTGGTAACTCCGTTCCTCCAAAACATTGTGGAATCTCCTTGAGAATTGGCTGAAGTTGAGTTTTGAGCGGCTTAACGGCGCAAGACGTCTTGGGCCCGGCAGGAACTCTACGCTTGCTTGGTCAAGAAGCGCAATCGGGTGGCGGCTGTCACTAGGCACTCAAATCAATGCCCACGCGGGGAGTGTGAGAGAAACTGAGTCGCTCCTGCTCCGTAGTTGGCGAGAAATCTTAGTTCCCTATCGCAGGTGCGCCGGTGATGTGTAGCCGGGTGGAGCCAACTGTGTCGCGCCGGGGCACTTGCGATAGGGGGATTTGGACGAAGCCGCTGTCGTTTGCGGCGGACGCGGTGGGCTATGGGTTTTGC
>DASPTU010000037.1:0-14304 GCA_035623255.1 Terriglobales bacterium
CCCGGGAGCGCTGATTGTGATCGTTGACGGACTCGCTGCAATAGAGAAATCAAGCACGCTCAGCGTCTGCGCTGCCGACGTCGAGGCCACGAAGTTCGTGCCTCCACTGTAGGAAGCAGTAATCGAATATGTGCCTCCCACCAGCGAACTCGGATTGTAGCTCAGGCTCGCCGTGCCGTTGTTCAACGTCACCGGGCTGCCGAGTTGTCCTGATGCATTCGAGAACGTGACCGTCCCCGTGGGTGTTGTGCTTCCCGAGGTCGCCGTGACCGTCGCGGTAAGTGCTACTGGCCCGCTTGAACCTGCCGCTACGGAAGCCGGTGCAACACTCAACGTGGTAGTGGTTGCGGTTCCTATGGTCAAATCAACCATCGCCGACGTGCCTGATGCAAAATTCGTGTCCCCACTGTAGGTAGCCGTAATCGGATAAACACCGGCTGCCAACGACGCCACGTTATAGTTCAAGCTTGCCGCACCACTGCTCATCGCCACGGGGCTGCCGATTTGGTTCACTCCATTGAAGAACGTTATCGTGCCAGTTGGCGTGTTGGCGCTTAGGCCTGCACTCACCGTTGCTGTCAAAGCGACCGTCGTGTTGGTTCCCGGCACCGGAACCTGGCTCGGCACAACCGTCAATGTGACCGGACCGCAGGTTTTTCCCAGCCACTGACAAACCAGATTGCCGGCATCCACCGAACCTAATCCCGTGACCTGGTCATATCCGGTTCCTGCGCTATAGCCAAACGTTCCACCGCTCGGACACTGCAACGCCGCGGGTCCACTCGAAGGTGTACCCGGCGTGCAGGGAACGATGTTGTTACCGGTCGTAATGTCGTGGAACACGCCGTTTCCTGAGGTCTGCGCGAGTGTGTACAACTTCGAGTTAATGTTGCCCAGACCCGTCGATCCCGTGCCCTGGTTCAGCAAAGTCACAATTCCCGCAAGGACCGGAGCCGATGCGGAAGTTCCCCCCACAATCGTCGGACTCGCTCCAATCCCGTTCGTACAACTGCCGGCGTTGCAAATGATGTACCCATCGTGGTCGGGTGAAGCGCTGATCGCCACGTCCGGGACATCCCGCACCCCATCATTGGGCACACCTGTACCTGTTTGCCAGGTTGGCTTCGGAAACCCACTCGCGCAGCCCGGGCCCTGGCAACTGCTTTTCCCGCCTCCGCTGGCCGAGAGTTCATTACGCCCGGCCGTGTCATTCCAGGATGTCTCCGGAATGTAGGAGATCGCCGAGCCTCCGTTGCTGCCATTGCTGGTGTTCCAGTACTGACTCGCATTGCTCACGTCGCCGCTGAATTCCGTCCCTCCAACTCCTGTCACCTCCGGGCTGCTGGCGGGATAGTTGACGGAGAGGCCGAGCGTGGCCACGCGTACCGGAGAGGTGTCTGCCGAATCACAGGCGGCGGCTCCTGTGTCCCCCGAAGATGCAATAAATGTAATGCCTTCGCTGTTTGCTTTCTGCAACTCCACTTCATTGGCGGCTAAGAAACTGGCGTTGTCTGATTCGCAAGCTCCGTAACTCATGCTGATGACGGGCGCGAGCTTATTGTCAATCGCATATTCCGCAGCGTTAAAAACCCCGCCGACGCTCGTCGCCGACGTAATGAAAAGGATTGTGGCATTGCGGGCCACCGCCCCCGCCCATTCCAGATCCAGCTTCGACTCCAGCATGTCTCCGCTGTTGGTACCCGGATTTTGCCCGCCTGCAATCGTCTGTTGCGGATCATTCTTGGCCAAGCCGAAAGCCGATCGGAAATTGTCGATGTCGCTCAAGCTTCCGGAGACATCGACCTGCCCTACCACCACCATCTTCATTCCCGTGCCATCGATTTTCGCGCTGTAAAGAGGACCGATATCGTAGATCGTCGCAATATCATCCGGCGCCAGGAAGTGCGATCCCCCTAGGTTGTAGAAGGACTCCACAATGGGAAAGAAATCTGCCCGCGTGGCCTTTCCGATTCCCATGGGCTTCAGACTGAAATCATTGAGGCCAAGAAACCCGGCTACGATTCCGCGCAATGCCTGCGGAATCGAAATCTCGGTAGCGTTGGAAAAGTGCTGCTCGCCGCCCACGTTGAAATAGTGAATCGGTGTGTGGAATGTATTTTCAATCAGAGCAGCAGTACCGCTGAAGGCAATCCAGTCTCGCCCGCGGGCGACTTGAACAACGCTAAACCCCTCCGCCCGCAGCCAGTAGGTTATTTTCTCCACGTCGTTCGCGCCAAGCCCGAAACGATCGCCATACGCTTCCGGCGTCAACCATTTGTGGTAGTTGGGCGAGGCGGGGTCTTGCTGCTCCTCCAGCAGGCGTTTCAGTTCCACCTGTTGCGCGGCCGAAGGCTGCAGCAACATCGTTATGTAGCTCAGACTCATGGCCGGATCTACCGGACCTTGATCGTATTTAGCCTGAGCCTTTGCCGGGACGCTGCCCTGCACAACGGCGGAAGCACGGCTGTCAATTACATTGGCAATCCGGTCTGGCTGTGCAGCAAAGCAGATTGTGGCCATCATGATGGCCAGGATGGTGCCCAACAAACCTCTCATGGTTTCTCCCAACGCAAGTGCGTCCTGACGTGAAATCTGGAGCCCGCCACAGTCTCGTAAGTTTGAACCAGATTACCCCAGCAATGGTGGCTTATGCGTTAGAAAATTGGCTCATCCGGACACGATTTTGGACGTAGCCTGTTTGGATTTCAGCCTGCGTTTAGAAGAAACAGGATTGAGGAAAATCAGCGGAGAATGTCATCTTGAACAAGCAAAGCCGGGCTGGTTGGCCCGGCTCCTTATTCTGGTTACATCTGCTACCTACATCACAAGCGCAAGATTCTCCAGTTCCTCCTGCAACACGGGAATCGCGCACCCCGACATTTCTACGCGGCCGGCCGCATCCATGGCGGCCTGGGGCGATACCCCGTATCCCCTTCCCATGAGGAACATCTGCAATACTTCTGCGGCCTCTCTGGAATCTATGATCCCGCTCTGCAAGAGGTCGCTGCGCAACGCGTTTAGTTCAGTCACCGTGAATCGCTCTTTCATGACCTCACCTCCGACCCTCTACTGCCGTTACCCTTTAGACTCCTTCGATGCCTGATCAGTTACATGCAATTACGCTGCCGCAACTGTAATCAGCAATCGGCGTTCCGGTAGAGGTGCCATCCTGCTCTCTTAAACCCATGTTTTTACGATAAGTTGCGATGACCGCCCTAGCCTCTGGGTGCGGTCTTGTCATGGCACGAAGGTGGTACGCCACGCCGTCTCACTGATTGACATTTCGTGTCTTTGTGGAACGGTTCCGTGTCATTTAGAAAATGCACCTCGATTTTCACAGGCAGGACGGCCGAAACAGCCATATCTGGCAGAGGTTTTGCCACAGTTCAGAGCGCTATTTCACACAGGTAAAAAGCGCAGGCCGTGAGCGTTCTGTTTTCGAACTCTCGGAAATTTCCCGCTTGAGTCGTGAAGTTCGCGATTTCGCGAGGGGTAAGTCGGTCAGCGATGAGCGCTCAGGAATTTTCAATTACCGCTTCGTCGATGAGCAGAATCGGAATCTCGTCTCGCACTGGGTAGACGCGGTGGCACTCGCCACACTTCAGGCTCGCTCCGTTGTCTTTGACCACCAGCGGCTTCTTGCACACCGGGCAAACCAGAATGTCCAGAAGGTCTTGGGGGATCATGCCAATATTTTACGCCTCCCTGGACCTCAGAACTCCAGCCGCGCTTGGAAGGCAATCATTCTGGGGCTACTGTCGCCACCCAAGCCCACCCCTAGCAGGCCGGTGGGCGGCGAAGTCGTGTACGTAAGCGCACCGAAACCAGTTTGCGTAGACGGCTTCCCCGGAACGCCGGCCAGCACCGCGCTCGGAAGCCCGAAATTTGGATGGTTGAAGAGATTGAACAACTGCGCATCGAATCTCAACCTCACATGCTCCTTAAGCGGAAACCATTTGGTCAGATAAAAATCGCTCCACACAAAATCGGGACCGCGCAGGCTGTTGCGGCCGAGGCTCCCGAACTGGCAGTTCTGCGGACTGTCGCCACCGTTACACGCCCCTGTGCTCGGGTCAACTGCTGAGACAAAGGCATCCGGATTAAGCCACTGGATTGTCCCTGGCTGGGTAACGCCTGGAATACTGCAGTGGCGACAGTATGGATCAGCTCCCGCCACGAGGCTGGCAAATTGAGGTCCGCCTCCCTGCACGATGCCGCGTATTACACCGTTCTGGTCCGCGGCGGAATAAGGTGTGCTCAGCACCGAGAATGGGACACCGCTGTGCCAGAAGACCGTGCCCGAAACCTGCCAGCCGTTCAATCCGTAGCCTGCCAGTCGGTTCCGCAGCTTCACTGGAACCTCGTACACGTATTGGGCCGTCAGGTTGTGGCGGATGTCGTAATCGCAATTTCCGCGGTCCCGGTCAAGTTCTCCCGGCAAAGGTGTAAGAATTCCACCCGCCGAGAATGGCAGAAAGCCGCCGTTCGAGACCGTATCCAAACAATGGCTCCACGTGTAGTTGATCTGCCCCTGCACGCCGTGGGCTGAACGCGTCGCGGCCGTCAACTGAAGACCGTGGTAGTGGCTGTTTGCCCCAGTCGAGAACTGGGCAACCGGACCAAAACGCCGATCAGTCGGACTGAACCCCGCATCCGCAGGGTTCTGGTAAGGAAACGGTTGAAAACATCCCTGGCAAACAGTCTGATACCCATTCACTTCTGTCGTGTATGGCTGGTTTACTGCGCGCGTGCCGACGTATTGCGCCTTTAGGTTGGCCCCGTTTCCTACTTCTCGTTCCATTCCCAGGCTCCACTGCATGAAATATGGCGCATGAAGCTGCCCGTCCGGGATCGCCGTGATAGCAACCGGCGGAAGACAGTTCGCCTGATTCGAGGATGAGCAGGAAACTACCCCGCTGGCAAAGCCCGAACCAAACGCCCGATTCGAGGCGATGAGGCTATCAATCGCGCTGTTCGTTACCCCCGGCGCAATCACCAGCGGCGCGGAGACCGCAGGACTCAGGGTGTACTTGAACGTGTTCACGTACGGCGGATTCGTCGCAATCAGGTCCGCAATCTGTCCGGGCAAAATATCACTGAAAACTCCGAATCCCGCCCGTAGCACCGACTTCGGCTCAATCTGCCACGCCATCGCCGTCCTTGGCTGCAAAATCGCCGCCGGCGTAGATGAGAACAGATTGCCTAAGCCGGTTTGGATCGCCGCATTCAGGGGCTGCTCGGCATCATGAGTGATTGAAGCGAACGACCCCGGCAACCGCGCGATCTCGTGATGTGGATTCGAGGGATTCGAATTGAACGTGTCGCGCAGGCCAAATGTCCAAGTCAACTTCGAACTCATCCTCCACGTGTCCTGAGCATACAAATCGAGGTTCAAATAGTTAAATGGCTCATTGGCGTTTGTCGGAAAAGTCTTGGCCGCCGTGGACGCAACTCCATAGATGAACTGCGGCAAATCCGTATAGGTCGCCGTCGGCACCGTGCCTTGCCCGAAGTCGAAGTCGTTCAGCCGGAAGATTCGTGTGTTTGTGCCAAATCTCAGTTCATGAGTGCCATGGCTCCATGCCAGGTTGTCATTGATAAAGAAGCGTGAGGCCCGCCGGCCCTGCAGCCAGGTGTTGTCGAGTCCTCCGATCGTCGTGAATGGCGTATTCGCGCCTCCGCTGCCCTCGAGCACGATCGGGATAGTCGAAAGGCTCTTTTGAAAATCGTCGGGGGCAAACAGGCTGGAATACCAGGAAAACGCCGGATTGAAGTAGTTGACCAGATTCTGTGAGAAAACGTGCGTATAACCTGCCGCAAACGAATAGAGAGGCTGTGGCGAAACCGAGTCAAAGAGCGGACTGATTGGATCGGTGTACGCCGCTTGCAACCCTGTGTCCGCCTGGAACCGGAACCAGGCCGCATTGTTTTGGTTGATGTTGTAGTCGATGCGCGCTGTCTGTACCTGCTCGTGGTCATCGCTGGACTGGGAAACTCCCCGCCGGTTCGCACAGCCATCCCCATCCGAAGCCGCCGCCCCATCCCAGCTGAATGGGCATCCCTCCACTGCCAACGCCGTTCCGCTGGCATTGTCATAGAGGGAAAACATCTTCCGGTAAAACGGAACCAGTTGCGGCGCAGGCGCATACCTGGATCCGGTAATTGCGTCCTTCCCGCCCAGTGGCAGCTGCTGCAACACATACTGCTGAAACGCCGGACTCGGAACCGTCACGGTGTTGAAGATCGGCAGCGCGATCCGCACCCACTCGCTATCAAAGAAAAAAAACAGCTTGTCATGGAGAACCGGCCCGCCCAGGCTCCCTCCAAAATGATTCACTGTCGACCGGGGCTTGTGCCCGCCCGGCGTGGCCGCCACGAAGTAGTCCGCTGCGTTAAGGATCGAGCCATTCCACAGTTCATAGAGATTGCCGTGGAACTGGTTGGTGCCAGACTTGGTCACATAGTTGACCTGCGACGCTCCATATCTTCCCTGATCCACCGCGTATGAGAGCGTGTTGACCGTGACCTCCGAGATTGAGTTCAATCCCAGCACCAGGTTGGTAGAAAGCCCGCTATTCAGGTTGGTAAGCGGATCGTTGGTCTCCAACCCGTCCACAATGTAGCCGTTGGATAAAGCCGGTAAGCCATTGAATTCCACGTTGCCAAAGCCGTTGGTGCCGCCCACAAAGTCATTGCCGCTGCCTGCTGTATTGATCAGCGCGCCGGGCGCAAATTGCAGAGGGTAGGTCAAGTCGCCGCCCGGATTCGGCATGTTTTCCAGCGCGGGCGCACTCAGCGTTGTCGAGGTGTTGGCGTTCTCAGGATTAATGATCGCCGCTTCCGATCCCACTTCTACGACCTGCTTCTCCTGTGCGACCTTGAGCACGAAGTTGACCGTCTGCTTCTGCCCGAGGCCAGACACCACGTTATCATTCTGTTGAAACCCGAATCCTGCGGCGTCAACTCGAACTGAATAAATGCCCGGTTGCAACTGGGGAAAGTCGAATCGGCCGGCCGCATCGCTCTTGACAGTGCGCCTCAGTCCCGTCTCCCGATTGGTGACCGTCACCGTCGCTCCCCGCACGGTGGCTCTCGTTGCATCCAAGACTTGGCCGACAATAGCGCTCGTGGTTTCGCCTTGCGGGAAGCCATCCGTAGAGAGAAGTAGAACCGCGCCCATCAGAACGCCAGTGAATTGGATTCCCCACCGCCGCATGCGCCCCCACAACTTGTTAACTATAGTTGTCCTATGAAGTTAATCATAGTTAACGAATGAAAAGCAAGCATTGAATCCTCAGGTTCCGGCCAATCGCAATCTGGCGCGTTGACTTTCAGACCCTGGAACGAGTAAATTTCCCTTCTGTTCCTTTTTGTTCTTTCCCAATCCATTCGGTTCGCGCAACCTCGTCAGCACTGACGAGGAGGGAAGCGGGCGAAAATCCCGCGCTGCCGCGCAACTGTAAGCGAGGAAACTGCAGTCGGTCACTGGGAATTCCTGGGAAGGCCGCCTGCGAACGTCGGATGGCAAGTGCCGTCCTGACTCGCTGAGCCAGGAGATCGGCGCGAACCGTCAACACCAACCCCTTTCGCGTGTCAAAGGAGGCGTGCATGCGGTTCCGTCAGCTTTTCGCCAGTTTCCTCATCCTCGTGGCAGCCGCTTCGGCTGCCGACTTCAAACTCAAAGTGGTCGATCCTCAATCCGCCGTCATCAGCGGCGCGCAGGTCACGTTGTGGAAATCCCCCGTGTCCGGCCAAGCCGATCTCGGTTCTCCGATCGCACTCCAGCGCACTTCTGTTGAAGGAGTGGCAGTCTTCCGAAATATTCCCGACGGTTCTTACCAACTGCGCATTCTGGCTCAGGGCTTCGCTCCCCAAACCTTAGACCTTCGCCCTTCCGCCGAACTCCTCACAGTGAAACTGAACCTCGCTCCCGCGGCTGAAACTGTTGTCGTCACCGCTACGCGCACTCCCGTTCCCGCTGAAATTTCGGGATCGCAAGTCGAAAGCGTCAGCGGAGAGCAACTGGCAACGATGCAGCCGGTTGCGGCCAACGATGCATTGCGCTTTCTGCCAGGAGCGATTGTCAACACCGCCGGCCAGCGTGGCGGCCTTGCTTCCTTGTTCGTCCGCGGCGGCGATTCCACTTACAACAAAGTCATCGTCGATGGAGTAACCATCAACGAACCCGGCGGAACTTTCGATTTTGGCAATCTGCCCATGTCCGAGGCCGACCAAATGGAATTTCTGCGCGGAGCCCAGAGCACCCTCTACGGCTCTGATGCGATGACCAGCGTCGTTCAGGTCTGGACCCGTAACGGCAGCACCCGCATTCCCGAACTTCGATTGGGAGCTGACGGCGGCAACTTCAGCACCGCCAATGGATACGCCTCGCTTGCAGCCGCCCGCGGCCCTTTCGATTACAACTTGTTCGCAGATCAGTTCAACACCCAGGGCCAGGGCGTCAACAACGCCTATTCCAATTCACTGCAAGGCGCCAACGTCGGCTTTGCCATAACCGGCGAAATTTCTCTCCGCGCCCGCTTTCGCCATTCCAACAGTTTTACCGGCCTGCCCGGAGAATGGAACTTCAACGGGCAGCCGCTCGAACCGCCCGACCCTAGTGAGCACAAGCAACTGAACAATTTCTTGGCTGGCACCGAGCTGACGATCATTCAGCCCTCGGGCTGGCAGCATCACTTCAGCGGCTTCGATTACAACTATCGCTACCAGGATATAAACCTGACCGGCGACCCCGCTCGGCTGGATGATTTCATGACCCATGCCAGCGATCACATCAATCGCGCAGGCTTCGAATATCAAGGCGACTACGTTGAGCGGAGCTGGGCCCATACTACCTTCGGTTACCGCTTCGAAGATGAAAACGGAGTAATCGGAGATTTGGATTTCCCGCCCTCCACTCACGGTGTCCGCCTGAATGATGATGTCTACGGCGAACAGCAGATTGTCTGGAAACGCTTCTCCGCGGTGGCCGGTGCGCGCTTCATCCACGACGGTGCGTTCGGCAATACTGGCGTACCGCGTGTCGCCCTGACATTTCTTGCGCTGCGCGGCGGACAAACGTTTTCGGGCACTCGCCTGCGTTTTTCCTATGCAGACGGTTTCAAGGAGCCTCGCCTCGAAGAAACCTTTGCCGGACCGCCGTTCAGCGTTCCCAATACTGCGTTAAAGCCTGAGCGCGCTCGTGCCTTCGAAGCCGGCTTTCAGCAGGGCTTGTTCCAGAACCGCTATTCGTTCATCGCGACTTACTTCAACAATCTTTTTCACGACCGCATCGACTATGCCAGCAATCCCGTGACCTTCATTGGTCAATACGTAAACGTGGACAAATCCTTCGCCCAGGGTGCCGAGGTCGAATTCCAGGGCCAGCTTCGCTCGAGGCTGTCTTTGAATACTGCCTACACCTACACTTCGACCGAAATTCTCGCCGCCCCGGAATGCACCCCCGCCAATTTCTGTGATCCGGCAATTCTGGGCGTTGGCCGGCCCTTGCTGCGGCGCCCGAAGCACTCGGCCTCTTTCCTGTTGACTTACCTCGGAACGCGATGGGGCGGCAATCTCCGCGGCAGTTTTGTTGGCCGCCGCGCCGATTCTGACTTCCTCGATTATGGAATCAACCACGCTCCCGGCTATGTCCGCGCCGACCTCAGTGGCTGGTACGCCTTGACCTCCCGCGTCACAGCCTATGTCAGTGTTGAAAACGTTCTCGATCGCCACTACAACGAAGTCGTCGGATATCCCGCGCTCGGCACAAATTTTCGTGCCGGCATGCGCTTCAGAATCGGAGGAGAGTGAGTTGAAAGACTTCCAATCTCGCGCCGGCGCGGACCTGGAGGCGGTCCCTAACCTTAGCGCGCAAGATCTAGGTCAATGACTCGCGATTTATCAAGAATTGAGGACAGAGGCCGCCGACTGGGAGACGGCCCCGCCGAAAAATGGAGGAGGCTTGGGGCTTTTAGGCTGCTGCCGCCACTCCCGGAACGGCTTTTACTGCTCAGCAGAATGGGCTGTAACTGATGATAACAGGCAATTGCACTCAAAACCCCGCCAAAGCCACTTTGAGCGTTCTGCCTCGTGGTTGCTACCTAGCTTGTCGTGCAGCTATTCTAGTTCCCTTCAGTTCTTGGGCCTAACCTCGCACCCCGCCTGGCGGAAAAGCCCTAAACCCAGTGCCGCATATGAAGACGTGACCCATGACATTGCCACGTCACTGACATAAAGCACTCATTCGCGTATAGGGAGCATGAATACTTTCTGCCTCCCCGAAGCGCATTTCCCACTCGGGACGGAGCAGCTTTAGGGGCGAGCGTTGAAATTTTCTGTAACAGAGGAGAGAAACAGTGAAGAGCGATCTCATATTAGTCATGGCCGTTGTAGCAGCGCTAAGTTCCGCGGCCAGTGCGGGAACGATCAGCGGAAAAGTCTCGGGCTTGCCCGGCGAGTCCGTGGTTTACCTGGAAAGCATACCGGGAAAAACCTTTCCGCCTCCGACCGAAAAACCCGTGATTGATCAGAGAAGGATCATGTTCCGGCCCCATATTACGGTGGTGCAGCAGGGCACGACAGTGGATTTTCTGAACAGCGACCCGGTGGCGCACAACGTGTACTGGACCGCGGTCAGCGGGAACAAGAAGCTGGGGCACAACCTCGGTACCTGGCCGCAGGGTCAAACCCGCAGCTTCAAGTTTGACGATGTTGGCGTTGTGCCGCTGCTCTGCATCGCACATCCGGAAATGACCGGCTACCTGATCGTGACGCCCACTCCATACCACGCCATCACCGACAAGGATGGCAATTATAAGATCGAAAACATTCCCGATGGTCAGTACACCGTAGTGGCTTGGCATGAAGGGGCGAAGAACTCATCTAAACCGGTGACCGTCGCCGGAAATACCAAAGCCGATTTCACGGTGAGCAAATAAGCGAAACATACCGTCAAGAGGCGATGGCGCAAGCTTGCGCGGTCTGTTCCCCGAGAGGACGGGGACTTTCAGTATCATGGCGATGTGACGCCAATTACCGGCTGGAACCTCCTCAACTCGTTAGCTCTCATTGACTCGCCCTACCATTCCGCCTAACATTGCGTCGCGCCATGATCGGTCAGACTATCTCGCATTACCGCATCCTGGAAAGGTTAGGTGGCGGAGGGATGGGTGTGGTCTACAAGGCCCGGGACACGAGGCTGGACCGTTTTGTGGCCCTTAAATTTCTCCCTCCGGAGTTGAGCCAGGACCCGGAAGCGCTGGAGCGTTTTCGGCGCGAAGCCAAGGCTGCCTCGGCGCTGAATCATCCCAACATCTGCACGATCTACGACATCGGCGAGCAAGACGCGCGTGCATTCATTGCCATGGAGTTCCTCGACGGGACGACGCTGAAGCACGTAGTCACCGGCGTTCCACTGGAGGTGGAACGGATTCTCGCCATCGGTATTGAAGTCGCCGATGCTTTGGATGCAGCCCACAGCGAAGGCATCATTCACCGCGATATCAAACCAGCAAATATCTTCGTGACTAGGCGTGGACACGCCAAGATTCTGGACTTCGGGCTGGCGAAAGTCATGCCAGCTCGGAACCGCAGTGAACAAACCGTGGGCATCTCGCTGGAAGTCACTGCCGTAGGCAAAGAGCACTTGACCAGTCCCGGCACCGCCGTGGGAACGGTCGCCTACATGTCGCCCGAGCAGGCACGAGGAAAGGAACTTGACGTTCGCACCGACTTGTTCTCCTTCGGGGCAGTGCTGTACGAGATGGCAACAGGGACCTTGCCTTTTCGCGGAGAAACATCCGCCAACCTGTTCGAGTCGATTCTCCACAAAACACCGCTCGCCCCGGTGCGATTGAATCCTGACCTCCCTCTGGATCTAGAACGCATCATCAACCATGCCTTGGAGAAAGACCGGGAACTGCGCTTTCAAGGGGCCGCAGAGATGCGTTCCGAGCTGCTGCGTTTGAAGCGAGACACCGAGTCGGGAAAGGCAGCCGTGACTCGAACCGTGTCGCAAGCAGATGAGAGAGAACGGCCCGTCCAGCCAGCGATCGCGCCAGTTGCGGCTAGGGAGCCCAGCGACCGGGTACCGAGCGTGATATCAGCGAACCGGATCGCGGTTCTCAAGCCAAAGCGAGCCAACTGGAAACTGCTTACTGCAACAGCGATCGTAATCGCGATCGTGGCAGGTGCATTGGTCCTTCATTTCCGGCGCCCGCAACAGCTTAGTGAGAAAGACGCCATTGTTCTAGCTGACTTCACCAACACCACCGGGGATTCCGTCTTCGATGGCACACTGCGTCAGGGGCTTTCCGCGCAACTGGAGCAATCGCCATTTTTGAACTTGCTCTCGGATGAGCGCGTAGCCCAGACGCTCACGCTCATGGCCCAGCCCAAGGAAGCACGCCTGAGCCACGAGTTAGCACGAGAAATCTGTCAACGTACTGCCAGTGTGGCCACCATTGATGGTTCCATCTCCAGTCTGGGCAGCCAATACATTCTCAGCCTCAAGGCAGTGAACTGCCACAGCGGCGACTTGCTGGCCCAGGAACAAGTGACCGCCAATAGCAAAGAGCAGGTGCTGAAAACGTTGGGCGAGGCAGCCACCAAAATCCGCGAAAAGCTGGGCGAGTCCCTGGCCTCCGTGCAGAAGTATGATGCGCCCGCGGAGAACGTAACTACCCCATCGCTCGATGCCCTGCAGGCCTACAGCCTGGGCTTTCAGGCACAGGTGGCAAGGAATGATAGCCCTGCAGCTGTGCCATTGTTTCAGCGTGCCGTTAGCTTGGACCCCAATTTCGCTATGGCTTATGCGCGGCTGGGGACAAACTATGCCAATCTTGGCCAAACTGCTCGTGCTGCCGAAAACATAGCCAAGGCCTACGAGCTACGCGAGCGGGTCAGCGAGCACGAGAGACTTTACATCGTTTCCCATTATGAGCAATGGGTCACTGGGAACTTGGAGGCAGCCCGCAAGACTTATGAGCTGTGGGCGCAGACCTATCCACACGATGACGTTCCCTCCAATAACCTGGGCGTCATCTACGGCGTCTTAGGGGATTATGACAAGGCCCTCGCTGCCGCACAGAAGACCCTGAAACTCAATCCTGGAAGCGGCACCAATTACTCCAACCTCGTCGGCTCATTCGTATCAGTCAACCACCTGGATGAAGCCAAAGCGACAGCACAAGAGGCGCAGGCGCACAATCTTGATGCGCCAAGCACTCACGTCAGTCTTTATCAAATTGAGTTCCTGCAGCATGACGCAGCAGGAATGGAGCGTGAAATCGCAGCCCTCATGGGCAAACCTGGCTTCGAGGACTCTATGCTCTACAACCAGTCCGATACGTCTGCCTACTTCGGGCAGTTTGTCAAAGCACGGGAACTGACTCGACGAGCGGTCGACTCTGCTCAACGTGCCGATGAAAAGGAGACGGCGGCTGGCTACGCGGCCGAAGCTGCTTTACGTGATGCAATGGTAGGCAACAGGGCTATAGCGAACCAACAGGCGCAGGCGGCATTGGCGCTCTCCGATGGACGAGATGTCGAGGCGGCGGCGGCGATTGCCTTGGGCCTTACCGGCGATTCCGCACAAACCCGGCGGCTGGCCGATGATCTCAGCAGGCGCTTCCCGCAAGACACCGTCGTGCAGTTCAACTATTCGCCCACGATTCGCGCGGCCACTGCTTTGGGGGCCAACGACTCCAAAGACTCTGGTAAGGCAATCGACGCGCTGGCCCCGGCTGCACCATACGAGCTGGGAGCTCCCGCTCAGACCGTGGCCCTTGCTCTCTACCCCGTTTACTTGCGCGGTGTGGCGTATCTGGCAGTAAAGCAAGGTACGGCTGCTGGTGCAGAGTTCCAGAAGATCCTCGCAAACCCCGGCGTCGTTCTGAACGAGCCCATCGGCTCTCTGGCGCGTCTGGGCCTGGCCCGCGCCTGGGTCTTATCTGGTGACACGGGCAAAGCCCGTACCGCGTACCAGGATTTCTTTGCTCTCTGGAAAGACGCCGATCCCGACATACCAATCCTGAAAGAAGCCAAAGCCGAGTACGCAAAATTGCAATAGGGCTGCAGACGTAGCGCAGCTCGTTCCTCGTCTGGCCGAAGTCAACTGACGCAATGAGGCGTCAGCACTCAAAACCCCTGCCTTTTTACGTCAATGAGTTCTATAAAAAGGGATGTCAAGAAAAAAGCTCTGCCTCGACCGGAGAGCGAGAGTGTTTCTCGAGATCCAGCCCACTGTAGTTTTTGCTTCTCTGGAGAAGTTTGGGTTTTGTCCATTCCCGGAAGATCTCTGTT
>DASPTU010000038.1:0-22566 GCA_035623255.1 Terriglobales bacterium
GATCTTCCGGGAATGGACAAAACCCAAACTTCTCCAGAGAAGCAAAAACTACAGTGGGCTGGATCTCGAGAAACACTCTCGCTCTCCGGTCGAGGCAGAGCTTTTTTCTTGACATCCCTTTTTATAGAACTCATTGACCCTTGCGGTGAGGTTTTGAGTGTAAACGCTTGGTTCAACACGTGCCGTGGAACACCCTCGGCGTGATTCAAAAGAAAAGCCGCCTGGACATCAGGCGGTTTGGAAAAATAAAGATCGGGGCCGAACAGCTAGGGCCTGAACTTGGCGGCACTTCCGCGCTCAAGCTTCTTTCTTGATGAGCCTGGTGATCCAGATAAGGATGACCGCACCAAGAATTGCGACTAGGATAGTCCAGATAAAGCCACCAGCACCCAAGCCAAACAGGCCGATGACCCATCCGCCAATTATGCCGCCAACAATTCCCAGCACAATATCGGCGACCACGCCATAGCCACCGCCCTTCATGATCCTTCCAGCTGCCCAGCCGGCAATCAAGCCAACGACGATCCACCAGATAATCCCATGTGCCATGTGATCCTCCAGTAATCCCGAAATCAGGGGCCCGAATTCGAACTACAAGTCTAATGCGAAGTTCTGCTTGGAGAACACACCTAATTTTGACCTTGCACCCGAAATTGTCAATGAATTAAGTCACACTTAGATGTTCTGGCGGAGAGAGGACCTTTGATCTGAGCTCTGGAAGCTACGCTGGTTGACTACTTCCTCTTGGGCATCCGCGCTAGAAGCCAGCCGATCATGTAGGCGAGCGCAAAGGCTTGTAAAAACTTGTCGTTCATCGCGGCGAAAAGCGCGGCACCTCGTGCACGGCGCTTCCCTTAGTGTGCCGATGCCACGCACGCCTCAGCAAATTACTTTGGTGGGGCGTGCCAGCGGAGTGAGTAAAACGAGCGCCCCACGTACTTAAACACAATCATTTACAATCAAAAATTCTCTTTCTACCTTGGGAAGACACATGTATCGCTGGTCTGAACTTTTCATTCCAACGCTGCGCGAAGCGCCCGCGGACGCTGAGGTCGCTAGCCATAAGTTTCTGATCCGTGCGGGCTATATCCGTCAACTGGCGGCAGGAATCTACTCTTATCTTTTCCTAGGACAGCGTTCCTTCAACAAAATCATCGGCATCGTGCGCGAGGAGATGGACAGGATCGGGCAGGAGTTTTATCTGCCTGCGCTGCATCCGCGCGAACTGTGGGAGGCGAGCGGCCGTTGGGCAGTCATGGGCGACAATCTTTTTCGCGTAAAGGATCGGAAGGGTGCAGATTTAGCTCTGGGCTTTACCGAAGAAGAAGTCATGACGGAGATTGCCCGCAAAGAGCTGCGCAGCTACAAACAATTGCCGCAGATCTGGTACCAGATTGCCCCGAAGTTCCGCGATGAGCCGAGGCCCAAGTCCGGGCTGCTGCGCGTCCGGCAATTCCTGATGAAAGATTCCTATTCTTTCGACATGGATGCGGCGGGGCTCGACGTCTCCTACAAGAAACATTATGACGCTTACTGCCGGATCTTCGATCGATGTGGTCTCAAATATGTGGTGATCGAAGCACACTCAGGCGCGATGGGTGGAACGGAGTCACACGAATTCGCGGTGCGCGCATTGGCGGGAGAGGACAAACTCGTAAGCTGCGATAAATGCAACTATGCGGCAAATCTGGAAAAAGCTACGTCGCGATTAGACCCGGTGAAAGACCTGGCGCCGGAAGGTGACGGGAAGCCGGTCGAAATTTTCACGCCCGGCAAGGGAGCCATTGCCGACATCGCCGAGTTCCTGAAGATTTCTCCGAAGCAGGACATAAAAGCTGTTGCTTACATGGCGAAAAGACTCGCCGGGGACGACGGTGGCGCGTTGGAGATGCCGGTGGCGGTGTTTCTCCGCGGCGATCACACGGTGAACGAGACTAAGTTGTCGACCCTTCTGGGTGGGACCGAATTGCGGCCGATGCATCCCGAAGAAGTGGCAAAGTATTTTAGAGGCCCAGGCGGGTTCATCGGGCCGGTTGGAGTTGAAGTGCGGGCTTCTCTGTCGAAAGAATCCGCGGGAGCGGCGGTCAGCGTGGTTGTTGTGATGGACAAGGCCCTGGAAGGCCGCAAGAACATGATTTGCGGCGCCAACAAGCTCGACTATCACTTCAAGAACATCACGCCGGGGCGTGATTTTCAGTACACCGTGATCACGGATATTCGAAATGTCGAGGCTGGGGAAGGGTGTCCGAATTGTGGCAGCCCACTCAGAATCGATACGGCCGTGGAAATAGGGCACATCTTCAAACTCGGGTACAAATATTCGGAATCCATGGGGGCACGAGTTCTGGATCGTAACGGTAAGGAAGTGACGCCCATCATGGGGAGCTACGGGATCGGGATTGAGCGAATCCTGACGGCGGCAGTAGAGCAAAGCAATGATGAAAACGGGTTTTGGCTGCCGCCGCAGATTGCGCCGTTTGAAATCGTCGTCACCCCGACGAATGTCTCCGATGAGAAACTGCTCGAAACGGCGGAAGAGATCACACGCAAGCTGGACGCCCAGGGATTTGACGTGTTACTAGACGACAGGGACGAAAGGCCAGGGGTAAAGTTCAAGGACGCTGACCTGGTGGGCATACCCTTTCGTGTTACGGTGGGAAAAAAGGTTACTGAAGGTACCGTAGAGGTTGTTCAACGCTCGACTCGGCAGGTGCAGGATGTTAGCATCGCCGCAATAACAGAGCATTTTAATGCTTTGCTGCCGGCGCACTAGTGTTGCGTCCGAGCACCGCCGGGTCGGGAGTTGGACAATGGGTACGGTGAAACTGGCTTTCGGAATTGTGGTCATCATAGCGGCATGCTACGTGGGGGCGGCGCTGGTTCCGGTGTATTACGCGAACTACGAGTTTCAGGACCTGATCAAGACTGAAGCCACGCTGCAGACCTACACTACGAAGCCGGAGGCCGACATTCAGGCGACGATTTACAAGAAGGCCCAGGATTTGGACATTCCACTGAACAAGGACCAAATCAAGGTGCAGCGCCGTGGGAACACGGGCGTCGGAACGCTAACGATCCAGGCGCCGTACATCGTTCATGTCAATTTGCCCGGCTATCCAGTAGATCTGCATTTCGATCCCTCCACTGAGAACAAAAGTCCCTTCTAATCAGAGCTTTCTAACGTTGATTTAGAATGGTCACTAGTGGTGCAAAAACGTCGCAAGGCGGAGATAATTGTTTTACGCTGAATCGAAGCGACTCGTGTGACCGCTTTGGCAAACAAACATAAGCATCCGGTCATCTCACTGAGTAGCTCTGGAAGCAGGATTTTCGCGGTCAACTCCGCCGAATCAACGTGGCCATCAAGATAAAGATCCCGAAAAGATCGTCGCCCGGCGGGCAGAACGGAGAGAGGCGTGTTTCCCGAGACCCGGTGGTGCGGATAGCTCTGCTGCTGTTCGTTGTTCTGGGGATCGGCGTCAGTGCATGGTTCTCGTACTACTACATCAAGTACGACCGGATTATCGAGCAACGCTTTCGTGGCCAGGTGTTCAGCAGTTCGGCGAAGATTTACGCGCGGCCCAGGTCAGTCGAAGTCGGCGAAAACATCACCGCACGCGAGATTGCGGCACAACTGCAGCGGGCCGGATATAGTTCCGACAACAGCTCCGCCTTAGGGATATACCGGCTGGTGAGCGGCGGGATTGAGATCAAGCCGGGCCCCCAGTCCTATCACAGCCCAGAGCCCGCCACGGTTCGCATTCAAGAAGGAACCGTAAGCAGCATCAGCGGGAAATCTGGGGCTCTGCAAGCTTACGAGATCGAGCCTCAGATGGTCACTGCCTTTGATGTCGAACAGCGCGCCAAGCGGCAGGTGGTGAAATATGACCAGATTCCCAAGGTGATGGTGGATGCGGTCCTCGCGATAGAAGACCGGCGCTTTTTCCAGCATGGCGGCGTCAACTTTGCGCGCATGGCCGAAGCGGCATGGATCGATTTCTGGCACGAACGACATGAGCAGGGCGGATCTACGCTGACAATGCAGCTTTCGCGCGGTTTCTTCCTCACTCCCCAAAAAACCATCCGACGCAAGCTGACCGAAATGCTGATTGCCGAGGAGATGGAACAGAAGTTCAGCAAGCAGCAAATCTTCGAGTTCTACGCCAACTGGGTTGATCTTGGCCAGCGCGGGTCGTTCACCATCAGCGGATTTGCACAGGCGGCCCGGGCTTACTTCGATAAAGACTTGAAGGATATTTCTTTGCCCGAAGCGGCATTGCTGGCAGGCATCATTCAGCGGCCCAGTTATCTATCGCCGTATCGACATCCAGAGCGTGCGCTGGAACGGCGGAACGTTGTACTGGACAGCATGGTTGAAACCCATGCCATTACCCGGGTCGAAGCGGACAAGGCCAAAGCTACACCGCTCAAGCTTGCGCCACCTAACGTTGAGGCAAGCGACGCGCCGTATTTTGTCGATCTCGTTCGGGATACCTTGATTGGAAAATACAGCGAACGCGAATTGAACGAGCAGTCGTATCGCATTTACACCACTCTCGACCCGGACCTTCAGAGAGCGGCAGCCCACGCCGTGGACGCAGGGATGAAGCTGGTCGATGAGCAGGTGACCAAGCGGCGCACCAAGCGTACGAAAGTTGGAAAGAACAAGTACGAGACTACAGTTGAGCCGGGACCGCAGGCTCAGGTGGCGTTGATAGCGATGGATCCGCACAGCGGCGAGGTGCTGGCTTTAGTGGGGGGACGCAATTATGGATTCAGCCAGTTGGATCACGCTGTCGCAAAGCGACCGACCGGCTCGATTTTCAAACCCTTTGTTTACGCGGCGGCAATCAACACCGGAGTGACCGGCTCGAATCCGGTGTTTACTCCGTCCTCGATGGTGGACGACCAGCCGAGCACCTTCGCCTATGGCGACTCGATTTATGAGCCACGTAATTACAAAGAGGAGTACCACGGCGAGGTCACTGCTCGATACGCACTCGCGATGTCGCTAAACAACGCAACCGTGCAACTGGCTCAGGAAGTAGGCTATGACAAAGTTGCAGACCTGGCGAAGGCCGCGGGAATCACATCGGTGAAGGCGACTCCGGCGATGGCGCTCGGCGCTTACGATGCCACACCACTAGAGATGGCGGCAGCTTACACCGTATTCGCCAATTCGGGGATACGTATGTCGCCGGTTCTGTTGAACTCGGTGCGAAACGCCGAGGGCGATGTGGTCAGTGAGATGAAACCGGAGCACCGCGAAGTGTTGGACCCGCGCGTTGCTTATGTGATGACCGACATGATGCAAGCGGTTATCAACAATGGTCTGGGGTTCTCAGCAGTGCGTGGTCGAGGCTTCGAAGCTCCAGCAGCGGGGAAGACGGGCAGTTCCCATGATGGCTGGTTTGCCGGCTACACGAGCAATCTGCTCTGCGTGGTGTGGGTTGGGTTCGATGACTACAGCGACCTGCACCTAAGCGGTGCGCAGACTGCGGCGCCGATATGGGCGGAGTTAATGAAAAGCGCCTCCGAGTTCCCGCAGTACGCCAATATGCAACCCTTTACGCAGCCCACCGGGGTTGTTGATGTTCAGCTGGACAAAACAACGAACCTGTTGGCCACTCCCGCGTGCCCGGAGACTTATACCGCCGCCTTTATTGTCGGCACCGAACCTACAACCACATGTGACCAGGGCACTGGCATAAAAGGCTTTTTCTCGCGCATTCTTGGCTTCGGAGGTGAAAAGCCCCTTCCGCCTCCAGGCGCCAACATGGCGTCGGCGCCGGCCACGGGGCAGGATGCGGCGGACGACAGTAAAAAGAAAAAGGGTTTTTTCGGCAAGATTGCGGGTATCTTTAAAGATGACAAATCGTCTAACCCTCCGTCGAAGCCGCCCGCGGACAGCACGGATAGTCCACATTAGCTCGGGTTCCTGGAGTGGCTAAGGCGCGAGATAGTTCGCCTTGCAGGAGGTGAGCTCATGTATCGGCACTGTTTCTCCCCGTTGTTGATCTTTTTCTTTCTCACCGTTGGATTTCTGAGAGCGCAAACAAGCACTGAACTGGTGCAAGTCATTCCGCCGCCGATGAGGCACGTCGAACCGCCATCGCCGGACGCCAGCAGCGAGGAACTAGAGCGCCGCGGTGACGAATTGCGCTCCGAAAAGGCCTACCTGGATGCCCTGGATTACTACGCAGCTGCGGAGAGAAAGAACCCCAAGAGCGCGCAGATCTGGAATAAGACGGGAATAACCGAATTGCTACTGCAGCACTACAAGGACTCAAAGAAAGACTTTGAGCGCGCCACCCACTTCGATCGGCAATTCGCCGACGCGCACAACAATCTGGGCGTCATCTACTATGTACAAAAGAAGTATGAAAAGGCCATTAAGCAGTACGAGTCAGCTCTGAAGTTCAGACCGGACTCAGCCTCTTACTACAGCAATTTGGGAGCGGTCTACTTCTCAAAACGAGAGTTTGAGAGAGCGACTGCTGCTTATACTGAGGCGGTGCGCCTGGATCCAAGTGTCTTCGAGCGCACATCCCATACCGGCATATCCGCGCAGATGGCCTCTCCTGAGGACCGGGCCCACTTCGAATATGTTTTAGCGAAACTGTACGCCAAAGAGGGCGATAGTGATCGCTCCCTGGAGTATTTGAGGCGGGCGATGGAGGAGGGTTACAAGGGAATTGAGGACGTTTATAAGGACCCCGAATTCGAACGTCTGCGCAGCGATGCTCGATTTACGCAGTTGATGGCGGCCCGGCCACCGGCAATTCCGGAATAGTTGGGTTTTACAAATTTTTACACGGTTAGTCGCAACTTTACCTGATTTCGGGGTTGAATGGAGATACTACTCCTGAAAACACAGGGTGAGTAAGGAGAAACGGTAACCCATCGGTTGTCGACCCGAGCACGCCCCAAGCAGGCAACCGATGGGCTTTTTATTTCCCAGCGAAATTTCGATAGTGGGGCTTGCAGGCGGTTCATTCTTCTTGGCGAATATTTTGCGAAAGTTGAATTTTTCGTTAGAATATTTGAATAATGCCTTCGTTTTCTCTCCTTCCCTCTCTTGACTGGGCGCATCCTCTCGTCAGGGATTGGTTTGTCCAGGAGTTCGGAACGCCCACTGAGCCCCAGGAGCAGGGATGGCCGCACATACTCGCGGGCTGTACGACACTGATTTCTGCGCCGACCGGTTCCGGTAAGACTCTGGCGGCGTTTCTTGCATGCATTGATCGACTGGTGCGGAAGGCGCTGGGTGGCGATCTCCACGACCGCACGGAAGTGCTCTACATCTCGCCGCTGAAAGCCCTCGGCAACGACATTCAAAAGAATCTCGAGATTCCGCTCGGCGAAATTCTGCAGATGGCAGGCCAACGGGGTCTGTTGATGCCGCAGATTCGAACTGCCGTTCGCACCGGCGACACGCTAATGCACGAGCGGCGGGCGATGCTTAAATGTCCCCCGCACATTCTCGTGACTACGCCAGAGTCGTTATACATCCTGTTGACCGCGGAGCGGAGCCGGGCGATTTTGCGTGACGTGGAGACCGTCATCGTTGATGAGATTCACGCCGTTGCCGACGACAAGCGCGGAGCGCACTTGACGTTGTCGCTCGAGCGGCTTGAGGCACTCACGAAACGCCCACCGACTCGCATTGGTTTGTCGGCCACGCAAAAGCCGATCGAAGAGATCGCACACTTTCTCACTGGAAACGGCCGGCCAGCACCGGTAATTGTCAACGTCGGTCACAAGCGAAAACTTGACCTTGCAGTCGAAGTCCCGGCCAGCCAGCTCGGCCCCATCGCAACCAATGAAATGTGGGATGAGATCTACGATCGCATTGTCGAGCTGGTGCGGCAGCATCGGTCTACTTTGGTTTTCGTCAATACTCGACGGTTGGCGGAGCGAGTGGCACATCATTTGGCGGAGAAGCTTGGTCCAGACAATGTCGCTGCACATCATGGAAGCCTTTCCCGCAAACTGCGCCTCAACGCCGAACGCAAGCTCAAAGAAGGGCAGGTTCAGGTACTGGTCGCGACTGCATCGCTGGAATTGGGCATAGATATCGGGACAGTCGATCTTGTCATCCAGATCAGTTCTCCACGGGCGATTGCTGTGGCGCTGCAGCGGGTTGGCAGGTCGGGTCACTGGCGTGGAGCGGTCCCTAAGGGAAGATTCTTTGCAACCACTCGCGACGAACTTCAGGAATGTGCTGCACTAGTCCGTGCCATCGCACATGGCGATCTCGACCAAATCATGATTCCTGATGCTCCGATGGATGTGTTAGCTCAGCAAATCGTGGCGGCGTGTGCGGCAGAAACTCCGAGTGTGTCTCGTTCGACGGCAGACCACAGGGGAACTGATGCAGCGGAAGGCAGGGATGACGACACCGGCTGGGACGAAGACGAACTATTTCGCGTAATCAAGCGAGCCTATCCTTACCGCAATCTGACACCACAGACATACGAAGCAATTCTCGGAATGCTTTCCGAAGGAATTGCCGCGCGGCGCGGACGCTATGGAGCGTATCTACATCGGGATCGCGTGAATCGCAAGTTGCGTGCTCGTCGCGGGAGCCGGCTGGCGGCAATTACGAGTGGCGGGGCAATCCCTGAAACTGCGCTGTTTACCATGGTCGCGGAACCCGACGGCGTGATCGTCGGCACGCTGGACGAAGACTTTGCCGTCGAAAGCAATGCGGGCGACATCGTTCTTCTTGGAAATACTTCCTGGAGGATTCGGCGGGTAGAAGGTAAGTCCGGCCGAGTGCTGGTAGAGGATGCGCATGGTGCCCCTCCGACGGTGCCGTTCTGGTTGGGGGAAGCGCCGGCTCGAACCCAGGAACTATCGAACCACGTGGCGGATTTGCGGCAGGAGATCAGCGATCGACTGGAGAGCGTTTCTCCGGTTGGGTTTTCGCCGTCGCAGCCGCTCATAGCTGAAACGATCGACTGGCTTAAGAAGGAGTGTGGGCTTGATGATTCCGGCGCCGAGCAGATGACCGAGTACATTCTCCAGGGCAGAGCTGTGCTTGGTGCCGTGCCGACGCAGGACACCGTCATCGCGGAGAGATTCTTCGATGAAGGCGGCGGAATGCAACTGGTGATTCACGCGCCATTCGGAGGCCGCATCAACAAAGCCTGGGGTCTGGCGCTGCGGAAGCGCTTCTGCCGCAGCTTCAATTTTGAATTGCAGGCTGCCGCTACCGACAACGGTCTGAACATCGCGTTGGCCGAGCAACACAGTTTCCCCCTGGGCGACGTTTTTCACTTCCTGAATGCTGAGACGGTGCAACCAATTCTTGAGCAGGCGGCGTTGGCCTCCCCAATCTTCGGAACCCGCTGGCGATGGGATGCGAATCGTGCGCTGGCGCTTCTCCGGTTTCAGGGTGGCAAGAAGGTTCCACCACAGATTCAACGCATACGCTCGGATGATCTGCTGGCTTCGGTCTTTCCGGATGTGGCGGCATGCCAGGAAAACATCGTCGGCGACATTCAGATTCCCAATCACCCACTGGTAACAGAGGTCATGAAAGATGTCCTCAGCGAGGCGATGGATCTGGAAGGACTGAAGAGCCTACTGCGGCGAATCGAGAACCGGACGATCCGCGTTTTAGCGGTAGATACGCCGGTCCCGTCACAGTTCTCCCACGAAATTCTGAATGCCAACCCGTACGCATACCTTGACGACGCGCCGTTAGAGGAGCGCAGGGCCCGCGCTGTGGAAATGCGGCGAATTTTGCCGGAATCCGTGCTCGAGGAGGTGGGGAAACTCGACCCGGCAGCCATTGAGCAGGTACGCGAAGAGGCTTGGCCGGACGTTCGTGACCAGGACGAACTGCATGACGCGTTGCATACGCTGATTGCTTTGCCAGTCGATAGCGTCGCTTCGAACGTCTTGGTCGGCCCAAGAGATGTCAGCAGATGGCAGTGGTTCTTTGAAAATCTTATTCGCCAGGGTCGCGCAACAATAGCCGAGAATGAAGAGCGGCGTTACTGGATTGCAGCCGAGCGGGCGAAATGGTTCGCTTTGCTGTTTCCGCATGCCAGGTTCGTGTGTCCGGTCGCGGATGTTGAGACTGCCCTTCCATCACGCGAGGACGTGCTTTTGGCCCTCGTCACCGGCTGGATTTCCCACTTGGGCCCGATCACCGCGGAGCAATTCGCACATCTCGTTGGTCTAGCGTCCTCAGAAATTGAGCAAACCCTCTTACGTATGGAAGCCAGCGGTTCGATTCTACGGGGAACTTTCACGGGAGTCGCCCAGCTGGAGTGGTGTGAGCGGCGGCTGCTGGCGCGAATTCATCGCCTGACGGTAGCCACGTTGCGCAAGCAGATCGAGCCGGTAACCGCAGCGCAGTTTATGCGATGGTTGTTACGTTGGCAGAACATCGCGCCCGGC
Organism: Terriglobales bacterium; assembly: GCA_035623255.1. GTDB lineage: Bacteria > Acidobacteriota > Terriglobia > Terriglobales > Acidobacteriaceae > JAFAGX01. The sequence goes on from DASPTU010000038.1 coordinate 10,414, forward strand.
TCGCAGGCGCAAGGAGAGCGCGCCACCCTGGAAGTTCTGCGCCAGCTGCAGGGCTTCGAGATTCCGGCGAATGCGTGGGAACGACAAGTTTTGAACCGACGAATTGCGAACTACGATCCTAAGTGGCTGGATCAGCTCTGCCTGACTGGAGCCGTAGGCTGGGGAAGGTTGTCGCCGCATCCAGCTACGCTGGAGGATTCGGCAAATGGGCGACGCCGGGTGATTCCCACGAGTGTGGCCCCAATTACTTTCTTCGTGCGCGAAGAGGCGGATTGGATGGCCCCGCACAATCCTGTTGCAGATCAGGCCGAAGCACGTGGCCTGAGTGCGGGCGCAAAGCAGGTTCTGGAATTCTTACGCCAGCGGGGAGCGTCCTTCTTTGCGGACATTGTCCGGGGCACTGGCAGGTTGAAAGCAGAAGTTGAAACGGGGCTGTGGGAACTGGTGGCCGCCGGCATGGTCACAGCGGACGGTTTCGATAACTTGCGTTCGCTGATCGATCCCAAGCGCCGCGCGGGACAGGGCAGTGGGCGGACGGCGCGGCCGAGGCACAGTTCTGGGCGGTGGGCGTTGCTGTACGCGGATCAGGCGGTCGAACGCAATCGCTGCGTGGAGGCAACCTGCTGGATGCTGCTGAAGCGCTACGGAATTGTATTCCGAGATTTGCTGGCCCGCGAAACGAACCTGCCGAAGTGGCGAGAGTTGCAGATTTCCTTCCGGCGCCTGGAAGATCGCGGCGAGATTCGCGGAGGAAGGTTTGTGGACGGGTTCTTAGGCGAGCAATTTGCGTTGCCGGTCGCGGTGGAATCCCTGCGGGCGACGCGGAGGATGCCGCCGGCGGGAGAAACTATCACGCTTTCGGCGGCCGACCCGCTGAACCTTGTGGGAATTCTGGTTCCCGGGGAACGCGTGCCTGCCATCTCAGGCAGAACAGTTACTTTTCGTGACGGCGTAGCGGTTCTGGATCATGAAGCGCCGATGCAGCCTCAGCAATCAGTGGCGACCGGCTAAACACTATGGCAACTTCAGGTCCAGCAGGCTTAGCGGGTTAAGGTAAACGCCCTGCCAGCGCACGGCGACATGCAGATGAGGCCCAGTGGCGCGGCCCGAGCCTCCGCTAAGGGCAATCTCTTCTCCTTTGGTGACGTCATCCCCCTCTTTTACTTCCAGCTTCGACAGATGCATGTAAAGGCTCAGCAGGCCCTGGCCGTGGTCGAGCACAACGCAGTTGCCCTCAAAGAACAAAGGGCGTGCAAGCAGAACAGTTCCGCGATTGAGAGCCTTCACTGGAGTGCCTGAGGGAACCGCGTAATCCACGCCTTGATGCATACTTTGAGTTTCGCCATTGAACACGCGGGCGGTTCCGAACACGTCGGAAATTGCCGCCGAAACTGGCGGGGCAAAACTGCCTTCCCATTCGCGTTCCGGGGTTACACGAGAGAACAGGTCTTCCTTGAGCTGCCGCTCTTGCTTGATCTCGACCAGTTGTTCGGAGCTCGGTTCGGTAAATTGTTTGGCGACGCTCACTTCAATGTGGCGATACTTACCTTTGGCAATCACCATCCGCCGGGTGAAAGAAATCTCTTCGCCACCCTCAGTTGTTGCTGTGAGCGAGAGGTCGTACTTCCCGGGGCGGGTCTCAAGGCTGACGCCGGCGAGGCCGAACCAGGCTTTGCTTGGTGGATCAAACGAGAAAAACACACTGTGGTCCATCCACTTGCCGGAAACACTCGCAAGCCGAAGTGGGGACTTTAATTGAAGGAGAATTGGCGATCCATTCACCAGGCGCGCCGGTTCCCAGTGCACGACAAACGAGTGAGGGGACTTCGCCCTAACCCTGCTCGGGTTGCTGCCGCACGTGAAGATGCTGACGATAAGCACCAAAACAGCCAGCGCTAACTTTTTGAAAGCTACCGCGCGTTCCGGGTGAGACACTTGTAATAGGGTAGCACCGCGGAGCATCGGGAGATTCACCAAAGGTTCCGGGGGTTAGACCTCGGCGCTTCAGCTGCATTTTTTCATTGCTTCAAAGCGGCTCTAGTCTCCGCGGCGGATACCTCGGAGACGTGAGGCTCGGTGAGTGTGCCTGTGATGTTGAATCCTGAGGAATCGTCGCGGATTAGTTTGAGATTCAGAGCTTGAGTCAGCGAGGCTGTGCCGCTGAGGTGGAAGACATCGGAAGCAGTTTGCAGCTGACCTGCGCGGATGTCTAACTGCCCGTCGTGCAATAGAAGATGCGCGGCAAGGTGGCGCATCTGCAACGGAGCCGCAGCAGAGGCGAGAACAAGGTGGGAAAGCGTTCCAGACGAGGAATCGAGTTGCAGGTTGGCTACGGCAGCAGAGAATAATTCCGCGGAAGTGAGGCCGGCCGTACTTGCCTGATAAGTTGCTGTGGCGGTTCCCGTGATCCAGTCATGGTTCATGACCTGCGCCACCTGGGCGAGAGCGATCCGATCGAAGGTTCCGGTGCCCGTGTATTGCGGGGGCCTCACGGTAAAGTCAGCTTTCCACTCGCCGATATGTTGGCCGCCCAGGACATCGGCTTTCAGATTGGACGCCACGAGCTTGCCGGATTTGAGCTCGACATTAGCAATCACATCTTTCGCTTCAAGCTTGCTGATCTTGAATCGTTCGGCAGCTAACTTACCTGAGGCGTTCACCTTCATCAGGTAAGGCGTTCCTGAAGCAGGTGACAGAGCCCGATACCAAGGTTCTTCCTTCGCACGCGGATTGAGTAGCTGATTCACACGGTCTATCGCGATCTCGTCGGCGTGGAGATTGAACTGGACTGCGCAGGCGGCCGAGGTGGCACACGGCCTTGTGATCATCAGCGAGCCACGCCATGAGGCACCGGCCGCGGACGCAACAAGTTTTTCTACTGCGACCTGGTCAGGGGTCAGAACGAGATTAGCGGAGCTGATTTGCAAGGGTGCGTTAAATCCACTGACTTGGGCACGAACCGAATGCAACTGCGCCTTCCCGACGACTCGATGCGACTCGGTCCCAGACCATTGGCCGGAAAGCTGCAGATCCAGCCTGGCTGATCCTTCGGCATTCAATTGGGGCACGTGAATGCCGACCAGCCGTGCCGTCTCGAGCAGTGGCTTCAATTGTCCTTCGCCGCTGAATTCAAAAGCGTACCCTTCCCGCGAAAGTCGGCCTTCCACGGTCAACGGCGTGGCTTTTCCAAAGGCGACGCGGACAGGACCGATTTGAAGCTGCGCTTTTGGGGAAGAGGATGATTGGGAGCTCGGGCGCGAGCCCAAACGTGCCTGCTGTGCCGATATCGCCAGCGGTATTGCGCCAAGCGCAACTGCAGTGTCGCTGTGGAGAGACTTCAACTGCACTTCGGAAGTTTGGCCGACTCCTTCCCAAGAGGCATGGTTTGCGCCGGCAACAAGTTTTCCGTGCAACTCGCCATCCAACTCGCCAGCTGTGATCGCGTCGTCAGATATGCCGGCGTACGCGTGGCGAGCAAAAACCAGAAGCGATTGAACGGGAACGCTACGGGCAAACACTTCGAGGTTGTAAGCCGGTGTGGCAAACGCATTATCGATCTCTCCGGTGAGGTTGGCCTCGCCGCTACCCATCGGTACGTGGCAGGCGATCTCGGAAAGACTGTGGGTAGCCGAAGTGTAGTGCGCACTGCAGCGGGTCTGGAGGGGCAGGTGTTCAGTGGAAATGATGTCGAAGCGGCGGAAATCGTCAGCGGATGCCTGGGCGCTAATCGCGAGGTTCTGTACTGTTCCAGTGAGTGAGACGGATAGCTTTACGGCTCCTCTCCACCCTGCGTCATTGCCGTAGGCCAGCTTGCTGAGTTGCCCAAGTTGTGCGCCCTCCAACCCAAATCCGAACTGTAATGGACTTTCGCGCAGGCTGGGAGCCCGCTGCCAGGAACCGCGCACTTGCAGGACACCGGTGTCAGTAAGGTTGAAATCGCTGCTTACCGGCCGTGCCTTCAGGCGAATGCCCCACTCATTGTCCGTTTCCTGCCATAATGAAAAATCTGCATCAGTAAGCGCGTACGGCTTTTTTTCCTGCCCTATCTTGAAGTTAATTCTTGCCTGGCTACCCTCGATGTAGGGGAAGCCTGGCCGTTTGTCATTGTTAACCTTTGCCGTGGGGGCAACCGCAATTTTCTCGCTCCTTTCTACCAAATTGGCCAGATTCCACTGTCCCTGACTGCGAACCAAGGTGAGGCTCGGTTCGGAAAAGTCGAGCCGGGAGATTTCGAGATGTCCTCGCAACAGAGACCTGAGCCGCAACGACGCGGTCACCTCCTGAGCGCGCAGCATAGGCTCTGCGCCAAAGGCAGGATCATCGTGGACCACAAAATTCTCCAGATCAAATCCTGGCCGCGGGAGCAATCGAAAGCGTACAAAGCCGACCTCCACCGGTCGACCGAGTGCCAGGCTGATCGAACTCACAATTCGTGTTCTCAGCCGGTTTGCGCCCGGGCGGACGAGGAAGAGAAGCGCGAGCAGAACCACCACGCATGTCGCGAGCCGTCGCTTGGACTGCCAGAACCTCATCGCACAATCCTGAGAGTACGCCGCCAGCGGGTCTCATCGAAGAAATGAATCACCACATGGGCGAGGAACCCAAGGCGCTGGCTCAACCCTTTTTGCAGGTATTGATCGGCTGGGGTTTCGAACGACCAGTAAATAAATAGCGGCCGGCCGATCATATTTTCGCGTGGGACGAAGCCCCAGTAGCGGCTGTCGTAACTTACATCCCGATTGTCCCCCATGGCGAAGTATCGACCTGGCGGGACAACGATGTCGTCTCCCTGAATATACTGGCGCATGGTCAGTTGCCATTCGGGAGTGACGTTATTGAATTCCGATGGTGGCACCGCGGGAAAATCATCGCGGTAGGGATTGGTGCCCTCATAACCTCCGGCCTGATGAATGACATAGGGCTCGTTGAGTTTCTGGCCGTTTCGGTAGACCAGTCCATCACGCAAATGGATGTGGTCGCCGGGCACGCCGATCACGCGCTTCACCACATATAAGCCGGGTTCTGCAGGGTGCAGAAATACCACAATATCTCCCTGGTGAATGCTTCGGTAGCGCAGAACTGGCCCTAACCAGCGCGTGGGGGGCGCAAACTGTTCACGGTTGACGAATACGTGATCGCCGATCAGCAGCGTGTTTTCCATCGAACTCGAGGGAATTTCGAAAGCCTGGACGATGAAAGTAATAATGAACAGGCCCGTCACCAGGACGGCTGCCAGCGATGCGAGAAACTCGACTGTTGTCTCCCGCGGCTTTTCGTTCTTTAAGTTTTCTTTTTTAGCCAATCACACCATTCCTATGATGAATTCGTAAGCCGCCGCTAATGCACCAGCCGGAAAGTCCGGTCCCAGCGCGTGATTTGAAACAAATGGGTCATCGCATAAGCGAAGTGAAAAAGTTTATCACCGGGAGTCTCAGTTCCGGAGGTGTCATCAGACACGTTTTTCACCGACCAGTAGATGAGCAGAGGGGTACCGATGATGTTCTCGCGGGGGACAAAACCCCAATAACGGCTATCCAGACTCTCGTCCCGATTGTCTCCCAGGGCGAAATAGCAGTCCTCCGGCACAATCAATTGCCCATCCTCGACAAGTTTGTGCATCTGCATCCACCATTTGCTGGTCACGTCCGGAACTGGCATCGCCAACCGGGGAAAGTCATCGCGAAACGCATCGTGGACCGGTGAAACGTGTCTTACATATGGTTCATTCAGGGCAATGCTATTGACGTAGAGCACGCTCTTGTACATGTGGATGCGATCTCCGGGCACGCCAACCACGCGTTTCACAAAATGCTCACTGGGATGAACGGGATAGTGGAAGACGATAATGTCCCCTCGTTTCACCGGGCGATATGGCACGATGCGATCCCAAATGCTCCCACCTCCGTAACGCAACTTGTTCACCAGCAAGTAATCACCGATCAGGAGGGTGTTCTCCATGGATTCCGAAGGGATTTGAAATGCCTGCACAACAAAAGTAATCACGAAAATCGCGATAACCACCGTGGTCAGGAGCGATTGCAATGACGCCAGCCAGTCCGTCTGCTGCCTTGTCAGAGTCATGATTTTTCGGGGAAAGGCCTCCGCGACTGTACTCTCGACGGCACTTCTACAAGTGACGAACACAAATGGTCAAGCAACTGTTGCGCCGCACCTTGCTCGGCATTCTTTTTCGTAGAACCCTGCGCCCGGCCAACGAACTCTGGTTTAGCGGGATCGCCACTCGCCAAACGAGCCTCAACCGTGAAGGTTTTGCTGTGCTCCGGCCCCTGCTCGTTTACCAGAACATAGAGTGGCTGCGGCCGACCCACGGCTTGCAGTTTTTCCTGGAGCGCCGATTTGAAGTCGGTCAGTGGAAGACTGCTGCCGTTCCGGGAAATGCGCTCCAGTTCGGGAGCGATGACGTGGGCTACGACAACACGGCGAACGATTTCCAGGCCACCGTCGATATACATAGCTCCGAGGACCGCCTCCAAAGCATCCACCAACATGGCGGTTTTGTGCCGCCCTCCACTTTTCTCCTCGCCTCGACCCAGTCGCAGGAATTGGCCCAGGTCAAACCGCTGTGCTACCCGGATAAGATGCTTTTCGCTGACCAGATGCGCGCGCAGCTTTGATAATGCACCCTCGCGGAAGTGAGGAAACCTTAGGAACAACTCCTCGGTTGTAATCAAGCCCAAAACCGCGTCGCCCAGAAACTCAAGTTGCTCGTTATCGGCGGCCCGTGTTCCCGGCGAAGCTGAGGTTAGCTCAGTTTCGCGCGCCTGCGAACTGTGCGTAAGTGCCTGTTCGAGCAGCTCCGGCCGCAAGAATTGGTAACCGAGGGTTTGTTCTAGTTCGGCAGTGTTGCGGAACTTCATCGTGGAAAAGCGAAAGTACTCCTCACAAAGTAGAAAGTGGCAGCAATTTTGAACACTACTTCAGTCAATCAACTTCGCGGCTACTGCGAAGATGGATTGGAATTTTGAGCCGCACCAGCAGGCGGTTTGGACGGCGCCTGCGGGGTACCACCGGTAAGCTGCACCAATCGATCGCGCTCCCGGCGTGCCAAAGTTCCAGCGGAAGTATTCTCCTGAGTCAGATCCACGGCCCGATTGGCTTCTTTGAGAGCTTCGGGATACTTCCCCTGGTTATCCAATGCGATTGCCAGGCGCAGCACTACAACCGGATCTGGCTGGGCGGGCAAAGCGTCAATCGATTTGCGAAACTGACTTTCAGCCTCGACGTAGTTCTTCTGGTTAAATGCAATTGTTCCGAGAACGGAATACGCAGAAGAACGCAAATACCCCTTATAGGCTTCTATTTTTTCTTGTGGGGTTCCTGCCGGAATTGCGACGTCAGTGTCGACGGTCTGCAGGGCGTGTTGCGCATCTTTCTGAGCCTCGGCGAAACGCTGGTCTTTATCCAGGTCGCTGTCGCGTGTCCGTTCCGCAATCACTTCCGCTGCGCCGATGAGAGCTTCCGGATCATCCGGGTCAATCTGTAAGACTTTTTGGGCCATCTGGGCCATCTTCTCGGCATTGTTGGTGGATTGATAATCGTGCATGGCAGCCCGATAGAGAAGGACACGGAGTTCGCTGTCGGGGAATTTGGCGGCGAAGTCATCCGCCGATTTTTCCATGGCTGATGGATCGTTCGCATTCTTCACGGCTGCCTGGTAGGCGTCGAACTCCGGTTGCGTTTTGGCCTGAGGTGGACGTTTGCCTGCCGGAGGGGTTGTGGTTTGCTGAGACGTCCCGGCTTGGCTGCCTGCTTGCGTCGGTTGCTTCTGTTGATTCGGCGTTTGTTGCGCTTGCTGGGCAAGCGCAAAACCGGGCAATGCCAGCAAAAGCAGGAACAGCGGTAGTCGTTTCATGTTCTCTCCTCGCCTGCGAATGTGGTTAAGGCGTACCGATACTGAATGCTGCCTCAATTGTTGGTCTCCGGGGACCGTCTCGGCGGTTCGTAAGGCTGCTGAATGCCACGCTCAGCCGCGGCCTTAGCCTCCGGCAGGGTGACGCTCGCGTTCAGCGCCGCACGGTAATGGTCGAGCGCTGCCGCACGGTTCTCCTGCAGATCAAAGATTCTTCCCAAGTAGATGTGCGACCATGCGACGACTCTTGGTTCTCTGGCAACACCAAGGGCTTGCTCAAAATAATTTCGGGCCCCTTGCATGTCACGATTCATGGTCGCCACCTGGGCCAGGATGAAAAAAGCCCTGCCGTGGTCTTCTTTGTTTGCTTGTAGCGCCTCTTGAGCGAGTTTCTTCGCATTCTCGGTGTCGCCAGCAGAGAGCCGCTGTTCAGCCGTGACCAGCAGTTTGGGCTGCGCGGGTCGCGTCAAACGCACCAACTCAGGATCTGCCTTAGCCGCGAAATGCACTTGCGCCGCCCGCTTCTGTTCCTTTCCAACATCGATGCCGAAGAGCCAATCGCTGTAAGTGTTACGCAAGCCTGTCGGACTTTTCTCGAATTGAAGCAGCGCATCATAGAAATAGGGTGCCAGGATGTATCCCTGCTCTGCAGCTTGCTGAACCGCAACCTGTCGTTCGGTGTCGGGCGTTTTGGGGGGCAACCCGATTCTAGCTTCGATCGCGCGAATCAAAGATTCGGTGACCAGAAGCGATACGTCGTTCTTGAAGCTATCGTCCATCGGTGCCTTCTTCACCTGGTCCAACAACGGCCTCAAGCGGTCCATGCTTGCCGGATACTTCATTGCAAGTGGATCCAGCAAATAATGGAGATACGTATGGCGGATCTGCTCAATCTTGACAGTCGGATTGGCGCCGGGTGAAATCACTACATAGTAGTCAGTTCCGTAATTACGAGCGTTGGTCTGACCGGGAGGACCCATGGGATCGAGATATACCGTGAAAGCGCGCCCCAGGTAACCCGCGGAAGGCAGCTTCAGGTAAACCTCCGTGTCGAACAAAACTTTGGAGAGCGGTTCATGATATTGGGTGGTCAGGGCCGAATAAGCGTACTTATGACTCTCCCAAATGCTATGCAGGCCGGCGACATCGTAGAACTTTTGGACGATAGGAACGAAGCCGGACACCTGGATAGCGTCGGGCGGCAGATCTGCCTCTTTCACCTTGAGCTGAAACCCCGGAGGACCCTCGAGAAACAAGGCGAGGGAAACATATTGCGCCAAGGTTCGTGACGGGTCGCCTTGCAAATGCTCCTGATAGTACCGGCAGAGGAGCTGGGTCTGTTCTTTGGCCTGGTCGAAGGTTTGGCTCGCTTTTGCGACTTCATTTCGGACCTGAACACGTAAAGGCGCCGAAGCATTCAACTCGTCGTCGTAGCCACACGCGTTGATCGCAGTCAAAACGGTGAATAGAGTCTCGCTCGTATCAAGCGAGACTGGCATGGTGCTCTCTCCCAGAGCCACCCGCGCCACTATGCTGAGCAGAATGGCGATAGTCACGCTTCGAAACTTGGAGCCCAGAGAACCTCCGATGAAGGCTTGAATTGTGCGAGCTACTTGTCAGTTTAAGAGCTTCCGGGCGGAGGGTCAACAAAACGGGCGTATTGCACCTTGGTTAGAGTGGAAGGCGCAACCCGGTGAGCGATCAGCCTTTAACACTGATCTTGGAGAATGACAACACCGCCGTTCCCGCTGTCGGTCTTCCCATAAAAGTGGCTGGACGAAAAGTAGTGAAGATCAGGACGTTCTTGAGTTGGGTCGGGAGGTCCTTCGGCTGCTGCGGATTGGAGAGCACACGGTAATCCTGAACGCGGCCATTGGAATCCACGTAAGCCTCGATAACCACCTGGTCATCCTTGATCTCTGTGAGCTGATTGCTGAACTCGGAATGCTCCAGTTGGGGTGCTGTGTTGAGCAGAATAGGAACATCAGAACCAGCGCGCAAGGGAAGTGCAAGGAATCCCATCAGGAACACAAAGATCACGACTGCGCTAGCCAGTCCCGCAGTAGCGGGTACCATAAATCCGTTGATTGCATTCTCCAGCCGAATCCACAGACCATACAGATACGGTTGACGAGACCGCGCGACTTCGCGCGAAATTGCGAGCCGGAGCCTTAGCGCGAGGTCATCTGGTGCCTTGCGACGGCCGATGCTTGTCAGTAATTGCTGCGTTCGCCGGAGCGATTCATACTCGCATTTGCAAGGATCGCAGGTCTCAAGATGCTGACCAAGCTTGAGCATTTGGCCACCCGTGAGGATACCGTCGAGGTACGGCGAGAGCAAAGAAATGGCCTGAGGGCAATTCATGATGCGACCTCGAACGCTTCTTCGCCACGGCGAGCTCGTGAAGTACCTTGGGGCTTGCGCTTCTCCGGTGGAGCTTCAAGGCCCAGTTCCGTGCCTGCCTCACGGACGTATGCGCTGAGGCGATGTTTTAGAGCCTGCCTTCCGCGAGTTATGCGGGACTTTACGGTGCCCAGTGATACCTGAGTGATCTCCGCAATCTCCTCGTAGGACATTTCTTCGAGATCGCGTAGAACCACGGCGCTGCGGTACGGCTCAGGTACCTTGCGCACTTCCTCTTCGACCCGAGCCCGAACCTCTTCCTGGGCAACCCGGTCAAATGGCGAATCGTCCTGATCCATCAAGCAATCCCTGAGGGCGGCGGCAGTATTGTCGGAGTGCTCGGCCACGGCAGGATCGATCGAAGTTTCCCGCGATTTGTGGCGAAACCACCAGCGGCGCCGATTGGAAGCTTCGTGGAGCGCGATACGATAAATCCAAGTCTTCAGACTGGACTCGCCATGAAAATGCTTCATCCCGCGAAAGACTTTTAGAAAGACTTCCTGAGTGGTATCGGCAGCATCGGAGGGATCACTCACCATCCGGAAGACCAGGTTGTAGATCGGCTGCTGGAATTCGCCGATCAACCAGGCATAGGCTTCCTCGGATCCGGCCTTCAGTTCGGCCACAACCGCCGACTCTTGGGCGCGGATTCCAATTGCTCCGGCTAGATCACCCAATGTAGCTACTCCCGCCATAACCCTCATGGCGTAAGCTCCATTATAGGGCGATTCCACTGCTCGTGCTCTAGTGATTCGGCCATAGTGCTACTAAGAATTCCCCATCCTTATAGACCCCACCACACGATTGCAGGTTCCAAGTGCAGAACGTGCGAATTCAAGTACTTGCATAGGTCGCCCTCTCGGATGAAAAGGGCGAGCGGGCATTTCACCATTGAGGAATACTCGTGTTCAGGTCTTGAACTTCTACTGGGGTGGATTCTGTGGGTTCTGCGTCTGTGTCTGGGGGTTGGATTGGGGAGCCGGGCTCGGCTTCTGTTGAGTAGTGGGGTTTACCGGTTTCGTAGTCTTGGGTGATTTCTTTTTCACCGGCTTTGGAGGCGTTTCGGTGTCGTCAACGATGGTCTTCTTCGGCGGCGCCGTTGCGGCCTGCCGGGCGGTCTGCAGAGTCTGGACCTCAGTTCGCAACCTCGTCAACTCGGCCTCTTTGCCGTTCGCCAAAGCGTCCATACGGTCAGCAAAGGATCGGCGAGATCTTTCCAGGGCACTCAGATCGTTTTGCAGAGATTGAAATTCGTCGCGCGAGCCAAATGCCCCGGCCGATTCAACCACGGAACCAAACACTCCATAAAGTGCATCCAGATTTCGATAGAGTTCAAAAGTCGTAGCGATGTTCTCAGGGGAATTCCGCAGCCGGGACACAATCTCAGGTAGCGCGTTTTGCAGATTGCGTTCAAGGGATGCGACATCTTCCTGGGTGGCTCGTTTGGTGTTTCCGTCGGTCTTCCATTTTTCGATGCGTAATTTCGCCAGATCCAACTGCGTTGCTTGCGACATTTGCTCCAACTGCGAAAGCATGAGATTCAGTTCACTGATAGAAGAGTATGGGACCGGGGCCGCGCTTCCCACTGGCGGCGCCTGCGGTGCTTCCGCGACCGGTGCTTGCGCTGCCGCAAAGCAGGCCAGGAGAAGAGCGAAGCAAACGCACTTAAAAGCGAACCCGAGCTTCATGCAGATGATACTGTCAGCATACCGATTTTCGTGTTCTTCGTAAATTAGAAGACAGGAGCATCCTGAGTTTGACTCCACGGTCGGCGTGAGCGAAAATTAAGGCATCCTTCCGGTATGGGCCTGTGGCGCAGTTGGGAGCGCGCTTCCATGGCATGGAAGAGGTCGTCGGTTCGAACCCGACCAGGTCCACCA
>DASPTU010000039.1:0-68182 GCA_035623255.1 Terriglobales bacterium
GTTCTAGTTTACCGGAATGAGAAAGTTGCAACTAACACGACCATTAGTTTGGAAACTGTCCACAGGACTACCACAAGCTGCGTGCTAGACTGAGCTTTTCATGCCAGTACTTCGCGTCGTCATTTTGTGGCACCAGCATCAGCCTTTCTACAAGGACTTGGTCACCGGGGAATACCGTTTGCCGTGGGTGCGTCTCCACGCGCTGAAGGATTATTACGGGATGGTGAAACTCCTCGACGAGTTTCCCGAGGTGCATCAAAGTTTCAATCTTGTTCCCTCGCTAATCGCCCAAATCCAGGATTATGCCACGGGAGTTGCGCGCGATCCCTTCCTGGACGTCGCTTCAAAGCCTGCTCGCGACCTCACTCCAGAGGAGCGGCGGTTTGCCTTGCAGTACCTGTTTCAGGCAAATCCAGTCAACACGATTGGGCGCTACCCGCGCTATCGCGAGCTGTGGGAGCGCTTTCGTGGAACAGGCGATTCGCCTGAACGCGCCGACAGATACTTCCAGCCACAGGATTTCACAGATTTGCAGGTGCTCTCGCAGATTGCCTGGTTCGATGAATTCTTTCTCGCGGAGCCGGACATTGCCAGGTTGGTAGAAAAAGGCAGCGGATTCTCTCTGGACGATCAGAAATACGTCATCGCTCGCGAGCGCGAACTTATTGGCAAAGTCCTGCCGGCTCATGCGGCGGCTGCGCAGCAGGGAAGAATTGAAATCTCCACATCGCCTTTCTACCATCCCATTCTGCCGGTGGTTTGCGACACAAATCAGGGCGCGGTTTCCAGCCCGGGACTACCGCTACCGCAGAATCGTTTCCGCCATCCCGAGGACGCACGCGAGCAGCTGATTCGCGGACTCGATTTGCATCAGCAGGTTTTCGGAGTTCGCCCGGTTGGCGTCTGGCCATCGGAGGGCAGCGTCTCGGAAGAAGTTCTGGCGATTGCACAGAGCCTTGGTGTCCGCTGGATGGCGACCGACGAAGGCGTGTTAGGCAGAAGCTTGCGAATCAATTTTGCCCGCGATGGAGATGGTCGCCTGAACAATGACCTGGCCAGGAAGCTGTACACCATCCACCAGTTCGAAAACGATGCCACAAGAATGAATCTCATCTTTCGTGATCACACAATCTCGGACCTGGTGGGATTCGTATATTCGGGGATGCCCGCCCAGGAAGCCGCCGCTCACCTCATGCGAAACCTTAAAGAGGCGGCACAACCTATTCTAAGCACAGGTGATGACGCCGTGCTTCCAGTCATCCTCGACGGCGAGAACGCGTGGGAATACTACCCGAAATCGGGGCGCGAATTTCTGCGCCGCTTCTATGACACGCTGCAGCACGAACCCGGAGTAGAGGCGGTTACGGTTTCTGAAGCCATTGAACGACACGAGAATTTCGGGAAGCTCAACTCGCTGGTTCCAGGCTCCTGGATCAACGCCAACTTCAACGTGTGGATCGGCGCCCCTGAGGACAACAAGTCCTGGGACTATCTCTATCATGCTCGCAATTTCTACTCGCAGGCCGCGGCACGCGCCAGCGAGTCCCAACGCAAACTCGCTTTCGAGGAAGTGTTAATTGCCGAGGGCAGCGATTGGAATTGGTGGTATGGGCCCGAGCATCATTCGGCCAACGACCGCGAATTTGACGAACTCTATCGCAAGCATCTTTCCAACGTCTATCAGGCGCTGGGCGCAACCCCGCCCGACTATCTTGCCCAGCCAATCACGGCCGGAATTTCGCGGCCGGAATTCATTCCGCAAACTTCGTACATCCATCCCAAAGTAGCCGGAGATATGGTGCGTTATTTCGAATGGATGGGCGCTGCAGTCTACCGGGCGGATCGCCGAGCGGGGGCCATGCATGGCAAGCGCTTCCTTCTGGACTGCGTCTACGCCGGAATCGATGAAAACAATGTCTACGGACGATTGGACTTCACCGAGAAGCCGCTCAACATGGAATTCGACTTGGTGGTGAACCTGGAATCGTTTGCAGGGCCCGCACAGCAGCCACAGCGGGTTCTGCGAGTCGATGTGAGGGTGGTGAAGGGAGAAATGGAATCGTGGAGAATCAGCGAAGCCCATGGAGATCAGGCACTCGCTGATTCGCGACAGGACAGGAGCGATGCGAAAGTGGCCTTCGCCCGCAATTTCGAATTCAAATTGCCCTTGTCCTGGCTGCTGGCAAGACCTGGTTCTGACAGACCTGGTTCTGAGGCCAAGGAAAAAGTGCGGCTGCGGTTCAGCATCTGGCAAAATCGCCTGCCGATCGATGCCCTTCCGTTGGAAGGGTGGATCGAGCTCCAGCTCCTAACCGAGCCAGAGCTCGCCGCCTTAGCTTTCTAGCCCAAATCGGCCTATTGTCCTGCTGGGGCCGCGCTCATCTCTATTGGGCGACTTAACTCCATTACCAGCTCCGTTCCTGCCGGCAACACCGCGGAGTTCTTCTTGCTGAGCCAGTGCGCGACCGTTGCCGTGGCACCGACGGCGCCTCCGATAACTAAACCTTTGCCTCCGCCGGCAAGTCCGCCGATGAGCATGCCTCCGCCCGTGCCCATCCCAATCTCCGTCAAATCCTTGCCATCATGCCCACGGCCTTTGAACTGCCCTTCGCTGTTGACATCGGTGCCGCGCCGCACACTGGTGTCTACCAGAGTCGCATTCAGCATGAAGCGCTCGCCGTTTGGCATGATCAGGGCCTCGGGGAAAATTCCAATTGTTGGTTTGCCCGTGTAGCGGCGTGGCTCATCTACTCGGGTAACGCGCCCTTCGACGGTCGCGCCGATTGGAATCACCGTTTTGCCGCCGAGCATCACCGCCTCAGTGATCCTGCCTGAGAACGGATCACCGGCCTTACTCGAGTAAGTGGCAAGATTATTTTGCAGCTTCACTTTCAAAGCCGTTCCCGCAGGCAGGGAGACATTCTGGCCCAGCATCGCGCCTGACAGCAAAAACATGCTGAGTAAGGTCAAGACTTTCTTCATGCAATCCTCCATTCGTTTACTTCGATTAAATCTCCGCTACAACCCGAAATTCGACCGTTCGATCTTCACTGCCTTAGTTTTTTCACGACTTCTACAACCGCATCCACCGGAATGCGGTCATTCTGGTTTTTGCCGCGATAAATGAACCTCACCGTGCCACTTTTGTCGATGATCAGCGTCGCTGGGTGAGCGATGTTGATGGCGTCATGCCCGAAGCGGTGGTGAAGTCCATAAGCCTTAGTCACCGAGCGATCTTCATCCAGCAGGAACGGAAACGACACGGGATGTTGCTGTAGATACTTCGCCGGTTTAAACATTCCCTCCCGCTTCTCAGCAGCGATAAACACGACCTGCGCGCTCTCCCGTTCGATCTCAGCTTTCCGTGACTCAAACTGAGCCATGCGCTTGCGGCAGTTTGGTCACCAGGTCCCTCGCAAGAACTCCACGATTACTGGCCCTTGTTTCGTAAATTCAAGCAGCGAGTAATTCCGCTCGCCACCGGCACTATTCAGAACAAAATCTGGCGCCTTGTCGCCGATGTTTAGAGTATCGGTAGAGCTCGGCATCCTTGTTGCGACATTAGAAGATGCGGATGGGCAGAGCAAGATGGGAACGGCAATCAGAATCAGCGTAGATACTATGCGCCCATTTCCGGTGCCTGTGACCTACGTAAGTTGAGTTGGCCTCCCTGAGAACGTAGATTGAGAAGGCGATGTTTAGCTCGTTGGCACAACGTAGCTCCTGGCCCTCCAGCTTTGTCACCAGCCTGGTGGGCTGGATTAGCTTCTCCATAATCGTGCCGCTCGCGTTCGGCTATTCCGGGCTGCCTTGGCCTTTGTTGAAGATCGCTTTAGTGATGGCCGTGGTACAAGTCGTGATCTTGAGGTTGGCCTTCTTTCCGCTTCGCATGGACCGGGGATTGCCCATCGGTGCACTGTGGGGTGGTTTGAGCGGTGTTGTGCTCATCTGGCTGGGAGAAAAATGGTTTGTCGTGCTCCACGAGAGGCCCATCTTGTGGCTGGCCAATGGTGCCTATATTGGCTTAGCGGTGGGAGCGTTCCTCTCCTATTTCTACCGCGATGATCAGGAAATCCAAGAGAACGCCCAGCAGCAAGGACAACGCCCGAAGTACGGTCGCGACGCGCATTGGCTTGAACCATTCATTTTTGGCGCACTGGCGTACCTGCTGGCTTTTCTGCCACCGTCGCCCGGACTCGCATTTTATGTTTTCGTGGTAGGTGCCTTCAGTGGAGTCTTCGCAGCGGGCGCCAGCCACTTTTCCCCCGATCGTTGGAAAAGTTCCTGGGTGATGTTGCCGCTGATCCTTGTTTCAGGCTCGCTTCTGGGCATGCTCAGCAGCCTCCTGTTTCGCCAGTTTGCCGCCGAGTTCCGCGGGCGTTACTGGATGATGGGTGCGATCGCCGGTTTCCTAACTTACCTAAGCACATTCTTGCGAGGACGAAGTCTGGGCAGACAGGAGGCTCGCGCCTAATTGGGTTCGGAGCGGTATGAATCTCTTGCTTGTCAATCGCGTCCTACATATCGCGGCCACCTGCACGTCTCTTGGCGGGTTGTTCTACGCCCGCATGGTTCTCCTCCCGTCGTTGCAAATGCTGGCTGAGCCCGAGCGCGGAATTTTTCTCGGCCAAGCCATCCGAAGATTTGCCTACGTCAAGTGGACCGGGGTCACAGTAGTCGCTATTACCGGCATTATCCAGTGGTTGCACGTTTATCCTTACGTCACTCACCAGCAACTCTATCTGTTCTACTTCGCGATCAAGATGACGGGAGCCTTTGGCTTGTTTTCGATAACCTTTCTGCTCGCTCTACCGGCCGATGCATTACGCGGAATGCAGGCTAAACGCGCCTTCTGGTCCGGAGTAAACATAGTTTGCGGACTTGCCATCCTGGTGGGTGCCGCGCTGATGCGCACGGCACACTAGACCGAACCCCGCCCATGTTCAGCTGTCACCAACGCCTTCCATTCGCTGATCTATAATTGCGCTTTTCACAGATAAGGACGCAATCATGCCTGCAACCAACATCGCCCACATTCATGCCCGGGAAGTGCTCGATTCTCGCGGCAATCCTACCGTCGAAGCCGAAGTTGTTTTGGAAAACGGAACTAAAGGCCGGGCGATCGTGCCCAGCGGAGCATCGACCGGCGAACACGAAGCCGTCGAACTGCGCGATGGCGACAAGAAACGGTACCTCGGCAAGGGCGTGCTCAAGGCGGTCGAGAATGTGAATCGCGACATCGCCCGTGAGCTTACCCAGTTCAACGCAGCCGATCAGCGCGGATTGGATCAGAAAATGATTGACCTCGACGGAACCGATAACAAGGGCCGTCTCGGGGCGAATGCGATTCTCGCAGTTTCCATGGCAGCAGCGCGGGCAGCCGCCGCGTCTTATGGGTTGCCGCTTTACCGCTATCTTGGCGGAGCTGGTGCCAACACCCTTCCCGTTCCCATGATGAATATCCTCAACGGGGGCGCACATGCCGACAACAATGTCGATTTCCAGGAATTCATGGTCATGCCAGTCGGCGCGAAGTCCTTCTCTGAGGCCCTTCGCTGGGGAGTCGAAGTATTCCACACCCTCAAGAGCGTGCTGAAAAAGCGCAGCTACAATACGGCCGTTGGCGACGAAGGCGGCTTCGCGCCATCGCTCAAATCAAACGTCGAGGCCATCGAAGTAGTGCTCGAAGCCATTCAGCAGGCCGGATACAAACCCGGCGAACAGATCGCCATTGCACTCGATCCTGCCGCGAGCGAGTTCTATCAGGATGGAAAGTATGTCTTCAAGAAATCCGACAAGTCAGCCAAGAGCTCGGAGGAAATGGTCAGGTTCTGGGCAAAGTGGGCCAACGACTACCCCATTGTTTCGCTCGAGGATGGATTGGCCGAGGATGACTGGAACGGCTGGCAGATGCTGACCAAGGAACTCGGCGGCAAAATTCAGCTGGTCGGGGACGACATTTTCGTCACGAATATCGAAATTTTTGGGCGTGGCATCGAAAAAGACATCGCCAATTCGATTCTCATCAAACTGAATCAGATTGGCACGGTAAGTGAAACCCTTGACGCCATCGACCTTGCCCGCCGCAACGGATACACCTCGGTGATCTCGCACCGCTCTGGCGAAACCGAAGACACTTTCATCGCTGACTTAGCAGTAGCAACCGGCGCCGGACAGATCAAAACCGGCTCGGCCTCCCGCACCGACCGCATCGCCAAATACAATCAGCTGTTGCGGATTGAAGAGGAGCTGGGAAAACCCGCGAGATTTCTGGGATTGAATGCGCTGAATTATCACAAGGACAGGTAGGGGTTTGGCACTCTCACCAATGGTGTCATTCTGAGGAGCGCAGCAACGGAATCCGCATTTCCGATCAGGTACTATAAGCCTATGAAGCTTTCAATTCTCTTATTTCTCTTCTGTCTTCCCGCCGCAGCTCAGGTCGCACCTGCAGCCACCAACGACACTCCCGCCACCAAAGAGCAGATTGAGAAGCTGTTCGAGGTCATGCACATTCGCGAGCAGAGCCATCTCATGATGGATTCGATGCAGAAACAAATGCTGGCCATGAGTACGCAGAGCATCAAGGTGCGATATCCCCAGATCACGGCCGCCGAACTGGCTCGCGCAAATAGGATTTCCGAGGAAACGTTCAAAGACTTGCCGTTAGACGCCATGCTCGACGACATGATTCCTATCTACCAGAAGCACCTGACGCCGGCCGATGTTGACGCGATGATCGCTTTCTATTCCTCCCCGACCGGGCAAAAATTGATGCAACAAATGCCGCAGATCACGCAGGAAGCCATGCAGGTTTCGTACAAGCGCATGCAGAAGCAAATCGATCGCGTCCTGCAGCGCGTTGACGACTCGATAAAAGAAGACGAATCAAAACCGCAGAAGCCCAGTCCCGAGCAAAAGCCTGACAATAAACCGAATTAGTACATTCCACTTTGCATTCCGGGGAAGGCTGTGACGAGAACTCTGCTGTTCTGGTCAGAATCCCATCGTGTCGTCTGCGGAAGGCCCGTATGTAGCCGGAAGAGGCTTATTGTTTAGCCGCAAGTACACTCCAAGTTGCGCCCTGTGATGTATCAAGTGGTTCAAAAACATCTGCCGGTAAGCCATCAGCTTGGTTCCGCAAAAGATGGGTTTGCCCTGGAAAGTCAATTTCCAGTCTTGCATCCAGCCATCGTCTTTGGTGTTCTGCAGGGCGGAGCGTGCCTTAGCGACATTTTCATCAAAGGCTTTCAGCAAGCCGTTTAACTCGAACGGTGGACGTTGCCGGGGTGGGCCAGAACCGAAGTCCAGGCTGGGAGTCGTCAAAATCGTCGCGCCGAACCCTGCCAGCTCAGCAACGTGGGGCCCCAGTTTCCCCAAGACCATAGACTTCGCATGCGGCGCGAAATCCGGTTTATCGAATGGAACCCGCTCCAACGTGATACGAGTGGTTTTCATTTCCTGATCGAATTCTGGCACCAACAGTTCGGTAATGGACATGAGTGTTCTCCCCGCGTCGAGTATAGAGCACTGCTGGAACCTTTTTGGACCACAGAAACCACAGGGATCAGGCAAACTCGCTCCCGATCACTGTGTCTCTGCGTGGATAACGTTTAGAATCTTTCTTCTGTTTCCCGGAAGCTAAGAGCTAGAAGCCAGGAGCTAGTAGCCGGATTATGACTCATCCAAAACCTCTCGTACTCATCATCCTCGATGGCTGGGGATATCGCGCTGAAACCAAAGCCAATGCCATCGCGCTGGCGCGCAAGCCCACCTATGATCGCCTGCTGCTCGAGTATCCCAACACTCTGATTCATACCAGCGGCAAATACGTCGGCCTGCCTGATGGGCAGATGGGCAATAGCGAGGTCGGTCATCTGAACATCGGTGCCGGGCGCATCGTACACATGGATATCACGCGCATCGACCTGCTGATTCGAAGCGGTGAATTTTTCAGCCATCCAGTTCTGCTGGCCGCAATGAAGCACGCGCGCACCAGCGGACGGCAACTGCACTTGTTCGGCCTAGTCTCAGATGGCGGCGTCCACTCGCAGCAAACTCATTTGTATGCGCTGCTGAAAATGGCTAAACAAAACGGACTGGAGCGCGTCTTTGTGCACGCCTTCATGGACGGCCGTGACACGCTCCCCACCAGCGGCACGGGATATTTGGAACAGCTCAAACAAAAGATGCGCGAGTACAACTGTGGCCAGATTGCCACTGTGAATGGCCGCTACTATGCGATGGACCGCGATCGCCGCTGGGAGCGGATCGCGAAAGCGTTCAATGCCATGGTCTACGGCAATGGTGAGGGCGGAAATTACACCGACGCCGTTCAGGGTGTCAAAGAGTCGTACAACCGGGGCGTAACCGACGAATTCGTTGTCCCCTTCGTTTGTACCGACAGCCGAAACGAAGCGGTGGCAACCATCCGCGATGACGATTCCTGCATTTGCTTCAATTTTCGCGCTGACCGTGTTCGCCAAATCACCCGCGCCCTGACTCGCAATAGCGGACTAAACGAACAGGCTGGCCGGGACCTGCCCGGCGCCGAAGACCTTGACGCAGGGATTCCCCGCAGTCGGGTGCCCAAAGACCTGCACTACGTCTGCATGACTCGCTACGACAAGAATTTCAGCCTACCAGTTGTGATTCCGCCGGAATCTCTGGCAAACATCCTCGCCGATGTCATGGCCCAGATGAAGCTTCGCAATCTGCGGGTTGCAGAAACCGAAAAGTACGCGCATGTCACGTATTTTTTCAATGGCGGGGTCGAAAAACCTTTTCCCGGAGAGGACCGGATTCTGGTTCCCTCGCCCAAAGTCGCGACTTATGATCTCAAGCCTGAAATGAGCGCGGCAGGGATTGCTGACGCCGTGGTAAAGGCGGTAAACGACAATGCGTTTGATGTAATCATTGTGAACTTCGCCAACGCTGACATGGTTGGGCACTCCGGAAAAATCGAGCCAACGGTGAAAGCGGTTGAAACAGTAGATGCCTGCCTGGGCCGGATCGAACCTGCCGTTCGCGCGCGCGGCGGGGCCATGCTGATCACCGCCGATCATGGCAATGCTGAGATGATGATCGACCCCGTAACCGGAGGCCCACACACGGCGCATACCACAAACCCAGTGCCGTTCATCGTGGTATCCGACGACAGCAAGGACTTCACCCTGAAACCGAATGGCTCGCTCCGTGATATTTCGCCGACCATTCTGGGCATGCTTGGCATTAACGAGCCCACAGAGATGACCGGCCAGGACTTGCGGGTGAAGAGTCACTAAGGGCGCCAGCGGGCCAATCTCATGCGGCACCTCATGCCGCAGTCAATTTTGCGCTGAGCGCCTTTGCCAGCACCTCCACATCGTGCATTTTGCCTTCAGCTTCTTCGGGAAGTTGTGGAACCTTCAAGGCCATTTGGCAGCAAAGCAGGAGTGCGGTGATCGTGTCTTTCAATTCTTGACGTAACGATTGAACCGCATTTTCCCGGGCATCCAGCACCTCACGTTTGCGGCGATCCAGGGCGCAGCGAAACTCTCGCACGACCCGCGCGACTCCCGAGATGGCAAAGTTCGCATAAACGGGAACCGCAGATCCAAGATGTTTGCAGATCACTTCGTCATGATCCAGCCCAGAATCAAGCAGCAGCTGATCCACGATTACAGCCGAAAATTCCTGGGTCTGCAGTTTCTCGATCGCGTCTTCTACCGTAGGGCACAACGCTACCTTTTCTTGACTGGCTTCTTCGAGTGCCTGGGCACAATCCTTGGCTTTCCCTAAAGACGAGAGCAGTAGAATCATACGTGCTGGCTATGCACGCCACGAGCCAAGTTGAAGCATTGAAAACACACACGCTTAGCGGAGGCGAACGGAATGACCAGTTCCGCGTTGGGAATACCAGATTCAAATCAGACGACCTGAATCTGGTACTCCTTGAGTTTCCGGTAGAGAGTGGTTTTGCCTATACCCAAGAGGCGCGCAGCCAGCAGCTTATCGCCGTTCAACTGCACAATTGTGTTGAGGATGGCCTGTTTCTCGAGCTCGGAAATGGGAACGATCTTGCTGGTACCATTCCCCGGAAGTTGGGCGTGTCCGTTCGAGCCCGTGATTGAGCTCGGCAGATCGCTGACTCGGATTTCGTTATTGCTGGTGATAGCACATGCCCGCTCTAAACAGTTTTCGAGTTCGCGCACGTTGCCCGGCCAATCGTAACCTAACAACATTTTCAGCGCGTCGTCGCTCAACCGGTGTTCTCGTCCACAGTCGCGTGACAAACGCTCCAGGAAATGGCCAATGAGGATTGGGATGTCTTGACGACGTTCACGCAGGCTGGGCACGCGCAGGTTCAGTACGTTCAAGCGGAAGTAAAGATCACGGCGAAATGCTCCTTGCGCCACCGCCTGCTCGAGGTTACGGTTAGTGGCAGCAAGAATGCGAACCTCGATTGTAATTCTCCGGGTGCTGCCGACCGGACGAATCTCTTTCTCCTGAATGGCGCGGAGCAGCTTGGCCTGCAAATCAACCGGCATTTCTCCGATCTCATCGAGGAAAACCGTGCCACCCCTGGCCATCGCCAGGAGACCCTCTTTGGCCTGCACGGCGCCGGTGAACGCGCCCTTTACATATCCGAAGAGCTCGCTCTCAATGAGGGTTGGAACCAGAGATCCACAGTCCACGGGAATGAACGGCTTATCGCGTAACGGACCAGAGAAATGAATGGAACGCGCCACCAGTTCTTTCCCGGTCCCACTTTCTCCCAGTACCAATACAGGATGGTTGCTTCGCGAGGCTTTGGCGATCATCCGGTAAAGTTTTTCCATTTCCGGCGCGCCGCCGACAATGCTTCCGAACGCTTGTCTCGACTTGACTCGCTCGCGCAGCACTCGATTCTCGGTCTTGAGCCGCAAATGACCCGCGACGCGGTCTAACAGCATGCGCATCTCATCCATGCTGAAGGGCTTCGTGCCGTAATCGTAAGCCCCGTTTTTCATCGCTTGTACGGCCGACTGCACACTGGCCGAGCCAGTCACTACGATTACCTCGGCATCAGAGCGGCGCTGCTTGATTCGCCGCAGTACCTCCAGCCCACCAGTTGCCGGCATTTTTAAGTCAAGCAGCACAACATCCACGTCATTTGATTCAAGCAGTCGCTCGGCGTGGTCGGCTGACTCGGCGACCATTCCTTTGAAGCCCAGTGATCGCGCAACCTCACGGCAAGCTTCGCGTACTGAACGGTCATCATCGACAATCAATAGGTTGAGAAAGTTGTTGCTCTCCACTTCAGGATCACTAATTGCGGCAGCGACAGCAGTGCTCATAAAGTTTTCCTCCGGTTGGGGGTCCGGGATCGCTGGTCTGGTTCTGTTGCCGGCAAATGAACTATCACCCGTGTGCCTTTGCCCGGTTCGCTTTCGATTTCAACCTTTCCTTCTTGTTGCATCACGATGCGACGCACCGTGGCCAGACCCAATCCTGTTCCTTGGCCAATCTCCTTGGTCGTGAAGAAAGGGTCGAAAGCTCGCGCCAGAGTGTTCGCATCCATGCCTACACCCTTGTCCGATATAGCCAGTTCGATTGCGCCGGCGCTGTCTCCCTCTAGAACTGCGGGACCGTTCCGAGTAACGATGGAAATCTGCCCGCCGTATGGCATCGCATCACGGGCATTTAGGACCAGATTCAGGATGATTTCCTGAAGTTCACTGGGATCCATTCTGACGAAGTTGAGGTCGGCGGCGAGATCTAGTTGCAATTCGAGGTTCTCCCCAATCAGACGCGCGAGCAGGGCTCGCATACTTTCGACGACCTGATTGAGGCTAACCAAGGTCGGCTCACCAGTTCCCTGCCTGGCGAGAACCAACAAGTGCTGGATCATGCTGGCTCCCTGAGCGCTGGCTGTGCGGATTTCCTCTGCGTAACGGCGCAAGGAGCTGGACTTAGGGAGCCCTGCCATCAACAAGTCGGAACACAGCACAATTCCCGTAAGCAAGTTATTAAAGTCGTGCGCGACCCCGCTGATGAGCCGCCCGATGGTCTCCATTCGCTGAGCTTCTGATACCTGTCGCGTCGAACAGTCGGTAGCGGCGGGTTTCAATTTAGGCTGGGGTAGCGCGCTCATAAGTACCAGCTGTTCAGGATCAGTCGAACGCCCGCAGGCTCAAACCCATCGAACTGATCGCCTTTCCCTCATCGAAAGTCCAGGAAAAGGATCGATTTCAAGCTTAGGAGCTTCGTCAGCGTGTGACCGTGATGGTCAAACACGACGGCGAAGTCTGTCGGTGTAACCAAAAAGGCAAGGTGCGAAAAGCCCCGAAATGGTCTTTTTTCAATAAGAAGTGCCATTTCGGGAGGAACTCTTGACGGGCTCGAGGCCCACAGTCGGCGGGTTGAGCGCATGGCGATAGGCAGTGGAAATGTTGGTCTCAGCTTGTGCACTGTTGCGACCAGACCCACTCGCCCTTTCGGTTAGCCCTTGTGCATCGGCTTCGCTTGCAGGATGTCCCGACAGACCTAATAATGATGAAAGCCATGAGCGGGGAAAAAGTACTTATCGTTGAAGACGAGGAAAACGAGCGAACCGGGCTGGCGGAGCTGGTTTCTGCCTGGGGATACCGCACGGAGACTGCTCGGGACGGCGCGGAGGGCTTCGAGAAGGTAACGGACTGGTCGCCTGCCATCGTGGTCACCGATCTCAAAATGCCGCGCATGGGGGGCCTGGAGCTTCTCGAACGAATCGCCAACGATAGCCGAACCGTTGCTGTGATCGTCGTTACAGCCCAAGGCACCATCGACAGCGCGGTGCAAGCCATGCGCACGGGAGCTTATGACTACATTACCAAGCCCATCGATACCGATAGGCTGCGGACTATTCTGCAAAATGCCTCGGCTTTGCTCGGAACCAAGACCGAACTGGAGGTGACGCGCCGGAGGCTGCGCGATGCCGGTACACTCGGCAGTCTGGTGGGGTCATCAAAAAAAATGCAGGAGATCTTTCGGCTGATCGAGATGGTTGCTCCCAGTACCGCGTCGGTTCTGATCACGGGTGCCAGCGGCACTGGGAAGGAACTGGTGGCCCGAACGATTCATGAGCTCAGCCTTCGCCGAACAAAAGCCTTTATTGCAATCAACTGCGCGGCCATCCCTGAAACTTTGATCGAAAGTGAGATCTTCGGACACGAGAAGGGGGCGTTCACTGGCGCCCTGGAACGGCGAACCGGCTGTTTCGAACTCGCAGAAGGCGGTACTTTGCTTCTCGACGAAATCGGCGAAATGCCGGTAGCTACGCAAGCTAAGCTGCTGCGCGTTCTCGAAGACCGTACACTGCGCCGCTTAGGCAGCAAAGTCGAAACTGAGGTGGATGTGCGCGTCCTGGCTTCTACCAATAAGGTGCCCGAAGAAGCGGTCGCCCGAGGAGAGCTGCGCAACGATCTCTACTATCGCCTTAATGTCTTCAACATCCAAATGCCATCTTTGCGGGAACACAAGGAGGACATCCCCGCGCTGGTGGAATCTCTTTTGAAAGACATGAGCGCCAAACATGGCCGCAAGGCAGCCGCGGTGAGCGAAGCCGTTTTACATCTGTTTCAGAACTATTCCTGGCCCGGAAACGTTCGTGAGTTGCGCAACACGTTGGAGCGTGCCGTGATCGTGTGCGAAGGGGCGGTCATCGAAACCAAGCATCTGCCGCCCGGTTTCGGCCAACCTACGGTGCGAACCTCCTCGGAGGATCCCGATGCCGTACACCTGGGGGTGGGGACGACAGTAGAAGAAGCGGAAAAGTTGCTAATCCTGAAGACGCTGGAAGCAACCAGCAATAACAAGACGAAGGCTGCGGATATTCTTGGCATAAGCTTAAAGACTTTGCATAACAAGTTAAAGGAGTATGGGAGCGCGCAGGCCGATAAAGAGGAACAGCCAGTTTGAAGTATCAAGCCCGGTTTCGCCTAGGCGATCGACTTGGCCATAGCTGAGAAGCTCAGACACGCGAGGACAACTTAGAATGCGCCGAAAGACCCAAATCGTGCTGGCCATTACTTTCATGGTCGCGGCGCTGGTTACGTTGTTCTCGTACATTTACATCTCTGAAATACTGCGGCAAGAGATCACAAACGCGGCTGAAATCTCGGCAGAACTTACCTCGCAATTAGCCCGTCTTGCCAATAATGCAGTCCCAGACCTGACCAGCACACGGGTAAATACCGATAATCCCAACGCAGTGCGCCGCGGCATTACTTACTACCTTTCCACCGACAACAACCTGAATGCGACCTTGGAGTCGGTGGTCGGGGCTTTTCGGTATGTGTACGATGCATCGATTGTTGATGCCAAGGGTCAGGTAATTCTGCACACAAACCCCGACCTGGTGGGCAAGCTGGTCGCCGAGCGGCCCGAATTTCAACTCCTGCAAAATGCGCGCTTCCGGCGGCAGTTGCGCATGATTTACAACCCGCCGAACATCTATGAAGTCCGCATGCCCTTACAACTGAACAGAGCGCCTTTCGGTAGCGTCCGCCTGGGAATCAACACCGTATTCATCAGGGCCGAACTGACCCCCCGCTTGCGGCGCGCCATCATGTTTTCAACGGTCGCCATGTTTCTTTCCCTGCTCCTGGCAGCCGTGCTCTCCCACATTGCCCTGGGCCCATTGGAGCGCCTGAGCCGCAGCATCGACCGGATCGGCGCGGGCACCCCCGAGCCGATTGCCAATGATGATTCGAGTAAGGACGAATATGGCTTGGTGAGTTTAAAGATCGCCAACCTTGGCCGCCAAATGCGCGATGCGCGAGAGATCTTCTCTGCCTTGAAAGACAATGTCGATCAGGTGATGGCCAAGCTGCAGGATGGCCTGATGCTGTTTACCCGGGATGCGCGGGTTGTTCTGGTCAGTGCCTCCGTCGAGCGGTTCCTGGGGCGTCCTCGAAGCGAACTTTTGGGCCGCACCGTAAGAGAGATCTTCTCCCCTGAATCGCCGTTGGGAACATTGCTGCTTGATGCTTTCCGCCTGAAGCATCGCATCGATCAGGATGAACTGGAAACCGCAAGTGGTAAACGCGTGCAACTCTCCCTCGACTTCATTCAGGAACGCGGCACGCCCATCGGTGCGCTGCTCACCTTGCGCGACGTTGAGTCCGTACGCAAGATCGAAGACGAGATTGAGCTGTCACGTCGTATGTCGGCCAGTGGGCGGATTACACGCGGTGTAGCTCATGAGGTAAAGAACCCTCTGAATGCTATTGTTTTGCATTTGCAACTGTTACAAACCAAGCTGCAAAAGGTCGACCCAGAGACTCGCCGTCACATTGACATTATTGACAACGAACTGCATCGCCTCGATCGGGTAGTACAAATCCTGGTCGACTTTACTCGACCGCGCGATCTTCATCCAGAAGAGATTGATCTCCGTCGTCTGTTAGACGATGTCATTGTATTGGCCACACCTGAGGCGGAAAAGCATGGCGTCAATATCAGTGTGCATTTCGCCAATGAATCGCTCCCCGTGCGGGTGGACAGCGACTTCATGAAGCAGGCCATCCTGAATGTGGTCATCAATGGCGTGCAGGCTATGCCGAGTGGCGGGGCCCTGGAAGTCGCCGCGCGCCGGGACGGAAATGGCAGTGTGATCACCGAAATCCGCGATCAAGGCGGTGGGATTCCACCCGAGGTTCAAGACAAAATCTTCGAGCTGTACTTCACGACCAAAAAGGACGGCAGCGGGATTGGCCTCGCCCAAACCTACCAAGTCATGCAATGGCACTATGGTTCAGTGGATTTCGACTCCGTAGCGGGAAAGGGAACAACTTTCCGACTCTGTCTGCCCACATCGGAGACAGCCGCTGAACTCAACGGCGCCAAGCAACAAAACGTAGCCCAAACTCTCGCGACACCAGCCGATTGAGATTGCTCTACTGTTCGTCTTTGGCGTTCTGCTCAGGTATCTCCTCGGCCCCGGGCATCACTTTTTTCAATGGCGCCTTGCGCTGCTCTTCCAGTTCCGGATGCGGCAGTGGTTTGCGTGGAAGCATCTGATCCCGCATGGCCGCGTTATAGACGAAGATGGCCTCAATAGTCGCTGCTTGTGCCAGATCATCCGCTTGCAGACGCTCGTATACGTCCATATTGGAGTGGTGGGTACGGGAGCCATAGTCCAGCGGTTCCTGGATGAATTGAAAACCGGGAATGCCTACCGCGTCGAACGTTTCGTGATCAGTGCCGCCGGTGTTCCTCATGCTAAGGGTGCTGACACCAAGATCCTTTAGCGGTTCGATCCATTGCTCAAAGATCGGCCCGATTGCCGCGTTTTCTTGCAGGTACACGCCGCGAATTCTCCCGCTACCGTTATCGACATTGAAATAACCGGAAATTTTTTGCTGGTCCGGTTTGAGCTGGACTGGTCCCGCAGCCTTCCGCAACCACTCCGGGAGTTTGAGCTGGTCTGGTGCCGTCGAAAGCGGAACGAACCCAAAGTGATCTTTCACATAGCCAGCCGAACCGAACTCACCTTGCTCCTCACCGGTCCACAAACCCACACGGATGGTTCGTCGTGGCTTGACCTGCAAAGCATTCAGAATACGCATCACTTCCATGGCGACGACCGTTCCCGCACCGTTATCTGTCGCCCCGGTGCCCGAGGCCCAGGAGTCCAAGTGGCCACCCACCATCACGAGTTCATCCTTGAGCTTCGGATCCGCGCCCGGAATTTCGGCGATGGTGTCGAAACCGTGCTCATGATCGCCGCTAAAGACTGTGTCGACGTTCATCTCGATCGTGACCGGAACATGAGCTTTGAGCAGGCGATAAACGCGGCCATAATTTTCAATCGCCATCACGACTACCGGAAGCGGCGGAGCATGTTCGCGCTGATAACTGAACCACGAGAAACTTCCGTCATCGAAAATTGTTCCTCCGGAGCCGCCTGAATTTTGGCCATCGCGGCTCGGCAGAACGACTGCGATTGCACGCTCCGAGGCTATGAACCCTGCCACCTTGGCTCGCAGTTCCTGCTTCTTGAAGTATTCCATCTCATCGAATTCATGTTCCGGCTTGACCGGGTATTCCGCGATGCGAGCCAGATCCTTCTCATCCAGGCGCTTAAACAGGGGCTTGTCTACTGGTTTCACCTCGCGCATTTCGCCCAGCAATACAATTCGGCCAGCGAGCTTGCCCTTGAACTTGTTTAAATCCTCTTCTTTGCTAACCTCCATCGATATCGCTGGCGCCTTGATCGTCCCGTTAGTGGAAGGCGACCACGGCGCAGCCTGCGCTATAAACACAGCGGTATCAGGCGATGCCATGCGGACCCAGGTATTGATCTGCTGCCAGCCCATTCCGAATTCGCCCCAGTCTTCAAGATGGGCATTGCTGCAACCCATGGCAGCAAACTGTTCGCGTGTCCATTCATTCGCTTTTTTCAAGTTAGGGGAACCGGTGAGCCGGGGGCCGATACCGTCCATTAACGCCGACGCGTATTCCATGGCATGGGAGTGGTGTAATCCTTCATCACGGATTTCCTGGTACATGGTGAGATCGAGGTTCTCTTTGGCCGGCTGTGGAAGTTCGTAAGATGGCTTGCTTGTGTCAGTGGAGGTATTTGTCTTCTTCTCGGCTGCGAAAACCGTCAAACAGACCGCGAGAATAATGCAGATTACAGGCGTTTTCCCCTTCATTGCCCAGTCACCTCGTAAAAGAAAAAAGGCAGCGTAGCAGAAACGTGCGGACTTAACAAATGGGCTGAATTTGAATCAAAGGCGTGGTCGGCCGCCCCCGTGAGCCCATCATCATGTTGGCGGTGACGATGCCCGTTCGTTGGAATGATTTTTCACAGTCGGCCGTCGAGGGTCCGCGCATATTGCCCTCCATGTACGCCAGACCGGGGCAGCGAGTACATGTGCCGACGTGTGCGCAGGACGAACAAACGTGAAGGTCGCGGGCCCGGATAGAACGAACATCGTTTAACTGTTTTGAGTCCCGCCAGATACTCAGAAACTTTTGTTTTCGAATGTTGCCGCAAGGCAGGGGAAACTGCACGCAGGGAAACACATCGCCATAAGGCGAAATGTAACAAGCCGTATGTCCTGCGCTGCAAGGATAGCCGTCCATGATATCGTCGCCGGGCGGCGGTGGGGGCGCGCAGAATTCCTCAACGTCTCCCACCAGCGTTTCTTCGCGGAAGACTTTCCTAAGCTCAGACCCTTCAATGCGCAAATCGAGGATCGATTTATCGCCATCCATTTTCGGCGTGATCGTTGGATCGAGAGTGTAAGGAACTCCCAAGTCGCGGGCCAGCGCCATTACGCCTGTGTGGTCTGACAGATTTACTGTCGTGAGCACATTTGCAATTACCACCTTAAGTTGTTGCGATTTCAGAAAGCGGATCGCTTCGACGGTGCGCCCATGTGACCCTGGGATCTTGGTGATTGCATCGTGGACCTCTGGGCGATGTGAATAAACGCTGATCTGAATCTGCTCGACATCCAATTCGCGTAGCCGTTTCGCCTGCACCTCGCGAACCATTACCCCGTTCGTTTTCACTTTGACGTTGAACAGCAGGCCTCGTGCACATTCGACGATTTCAAAGAAATCGCGGCGCATCAGAACCTCGCCGCCGCTCAGGGTCAGAAAAAAAACGCCGGCGTCGGCAAGCTGAGTCAATAGGTCACGAATTTCTGGGAGCGTCAGTTCGCCGTGGTCGTCGTGATCGAGATAACAATGTACGCAGCGCTCGTTGCAGCGGTAAGTAATATCGAGATGCACGCTGAGCGGGATCCCCAGTGCTAGCGCCTTTTGATTCGCTTCAAAAAGCAGGCTCATGCTGGTATCGGCGGCAAAGGAGACGCCTCTATGATCGGTTGGTCTGAGATACGAAGTATGCCGTGTTCCGCAAGGTCCTTTACGAACTGCTCGGCGTCGGTTTGAGCTTGGACATGTCCAACGTCAAATTCCGCACAGATTGTCCGAGTGATGATTTCGGAAAGTGGGGTCCGCCCATCGGCGGCCTGCCAAATTGCGGTGCCGACTTGGTTCAATGTGAAAAAGGTGGAGTCCACCGCCGACATGATCATCATCTCGCCACCGACGAGGCGCGCCGCAATTGCCGAACTTCTCGCGATGTAGTGATCGGAAATGAATGCCCTCTCGTTTAAGCTATTATGTTCCACACACGCTCATCTGGGAAGAAAGTCAAGCGGCGCACAGGTACCTGGTTTACAAACTCGCAGGCAGAGTCAAAAACTCGTCTCACTAAGCTCTGGTCTTGCGCAAAAAATAACATGTTTCTTAAGATTGAACGCAATGCTTCGCTTCGATCGATGTCCTCTGTTCGATTATCCGGCCCTTTGTTCAACAGAAAAACTGACTGAATCGGAGCTGAAACGTTCTGCCCCGCTCGCGCCAGTTCGCCGCTGAAGGGCGTCCCGCAGGCGAAGTACTTCCCCTCTTTTCGAACCACGTAGGAAATTTCGTCACTGAGAAGCGTGGCCTCGGCAGGAGCGAGCCGTGCGATCGTGGTCTTCCCAGCCCCCGAGATCCCGGTGAAGAGAAATGCGCGGCAGCCGCGAAGCGCACTGGCTGCATGCAGCAAAAATCCGCCCTGATCAGCGAGAACGAGGCTATGAATGATTCGCAATACGGAATCAATGGCGTACGGGCTGGAAAGCTGACGAACGATACCTTGTCCACTAGCAGGGTTCCAGCGGGCATGAAAATCGCCGCGCTGCAAGAACCAGTCCTGACCGCGCAAAGTAACTTCCAAATCCCGGTCCAGATCGCCGACAGCGACAGGCTTGATCAATTCGACTTCGAGCTCAAGCTGTTGTGGCTGGGAGGAGGTAATGAATCCGTTATAACGCTGAACGAGCAAGCGATGGAATTCCGGGTCATCAGTGTGAAGGGCGACTGCGGTTCCGCCGATTTCTAGTGTCAGCGGCTTGATTCCAGCAATGGCGCTTGCTGCCGTCATGACCGTGACGCCATGGTATGGCTTTGTCCGTGAGTTATGTCGTCATGCAACCGATGAGTGCGCCACGCCAAATATGCACGCTGCGCAACTCGTCTACAGATTCGCGAACGGCATAGCACCGCCGCAAGAAAACGACGCAGGACGGGAAGAGAGCTATCAGGCGCGATGGTTTGTTCGTGGCGGTGAATTTCCAAGACCTTTCCCAGGACGTCTTCACAGCGAACTGCTGGATCGTTCTGCGGCATGGCGTCGCCGCGAGTAATCCAATGCGAACCGTCTTTTTGCACGAGCCGATGGACCCGAATGCCTTGTCCCGTATCAACGAGCACTACATCGCCGGACGCGAACCGATCCGATGGCATGCCTTTGATGACCAGAGCGTCTCCCGGCCAGATCGTCGGAAGCATGCTGGTTCCGAACGCCTTGAGTCGGACCATCCCCCGAGACCGCAAGACTTTAGTGGTTAACTCCAGTTTTTGCCCCTGAACTGCCGTGTTTCTTTCGATGTCTCGAGGCGCATACATCCATCGGCAGTCTACAAGAGAGGTGCTACTGATGGGATTGTGAGTGTTTATTCCTCTTCACGATGGCGTTCTAAATGTCACTGATATTTGACTGCAGCGCCTCTGTCGTGTGGAGACCGCACTCGGTCTTTGCGAAGCCGGGCCATCGCCCCGCCCGAGGGTCTTCGCCCGGGCTTATGGCTCTCGTGCAGTACGTGCACCCAATACTGGGATAGCTTCGATCATGTAAGACGTTGTAAGGGACGTGATGCTCATGGATGTATCGCCAGACCTGTTTTGAACTCCAATCCACCAGGGGGTTGATTTTGATAAGGCCGAACTTTGCGTCCCATTCAACCTTCTGCGCATTTGCGCGGGTGGATGTCTGGTCGCGGCGAATGCTTGATATCCAAGCCCGCAGTTCGCCAAGCTTTCTTCGGAGTGGCTCGACCTTTCGCAATTCGCAGCAGTGATCGGGATTGCGCGCCCAGAGCCCTGGACCGTGCGTTTCCTCCTGTTTCTCCGGAGAGAGCAACGAATACACTCTTTCAATCTTGATCCCGTAGCGCTCCTCGATCTGATCCATCAGATTGTAGGTTTGCGGGAACAGAAACTCTGTGTCGAGCGTAAACACGCGAAAGTCGCGCTGCAAGTGCGATGCCATGTCGATAAGTACCATTCCTTCCGCGCCGAAGGCAGAGGAGATGGCAAGCTCACCGCGAAACCTCTTGAAAGCCCAGTTCAGGACTTGCTCCGGCGTCCAGTTCTCCGCTAGAAATTGAATACTCGCCAGTTCGTGGGTCACGCGACCCCCTCGTTGGTCTTGAAGTCGAGCAATTCAGCCAGCCCCTGCCAAACGTCGCCCGACTTCAGGCCGTTATAGCTCGATTGCGAGAAAGAATCGCCTGCCAATTCTTGAGCGAGATTTACCACGTTTCCGACGATCAGGAGCGCAGGGCTGGGGAAATCTCTTCCCTCATTGAGACGCGCCAGAGTTGTGGTCGCAATCTCCTCATGGGCCGTTGTCGCGGCCGAAATCACAGCACACGCGGTTTCCTCAGAAAGTCCCGCGTGCGTGAGCCGAAGTGCAAGGGCGGCGTAGTTGTGGCCAGGCATGTAAATGGCAAGCGTGGCGCCGCTCGAGACCAGCTTTTTCCAGTCAACGCCCTCATGCTCCTCGGCGGTGTGGCCGGTAAGAAATATCAGTGCGTGCGAAATGTTTCGGTGCGTCAGGGGAATCTGAGCAGCGGCCGCAGCGCCCAAAGCCGCGGTAACGCCCGGCACAATTTCGAACTCGATGCCGGCTTTCCGAAGTGCTTCAATCTCTTCTCCACCGCGGCCAAAAATCAGCGGATCACCGCTCTTGAGCCGAACCACCTGCAATTTTGATTCAGCGAGAGTAACCAGGAGGAAATTGATCTCCGCTTGAGTAATGTTCTTTCTGCCATAGCGCTTTCCCACCCTGTAAAGCTGGGCCGCGGGCGATGTCAGTTTCAAGATTTCGCTCGAAACGAGATCATCGTATAGAACCGCGTCTGCGCTCTTAAGAAGGCGAAGAGCTTTCACTGTCAGTAGATCCGGATCGCCGGGTCCCGCACCGACCAGGTATACCTTGCCTTTCATGCTGCTTCTCCTTGGGGCTTCTGCGTGCGCCTGGCCGAAACCATCCTTTCGAAAGCCTCCTGGCTCGCCAGTGACTGCAACAGAAACCGTTTTTCTTCGGGGGCCAATCCGCTCTGCAGCACTTCACGCCTGGTTTTCCCAAGGGCCGCTACCCACGCGGCGTATCCTGGTCCGAATTGCCGCTCCAATTGCTGCCGCAGCTTTTGTGCCAAGGATGGGCTTTGGCCTCCGGTAGAGATTGCGATCTGCAGGTCGCCGCGCTGAACCACGGCGGGATAAAAGAAATCACATTGTTCCGGCACATCGACCACATTGCACAGAACACCGCGTGCACTTGCTTCCCGGAATATGAGTTCGTTGACCGAGCTTGACGACGTGGCTACGACAACCACGAAGACCCCCTCCAAATCGCGAACCGCAAAAGCTCGCTCCTCGAAAGTGATTGCACCGGACTTCACCCATTCCTGCACGCGTTCGGTGGCATGAAGCGCGACCACACGAACTCTCGCGCCAGTGTTCAGTAAACCTTCGATCTTGCCCTCAGCCATCTTTCCGGCGCCAACTACAAGAACCTTGCGCCCGGCCAGCTTTACGAAAATTGGAAACAGCCGCTCCATGCACTAACCCTCCAAGCCACGCGGCACTGGGCCTTGCGGAAGATCGCGAATGACGGCCACAACCGCCTGGCCCGCAAGGAAACCGCGCAGCTCCTCATCGCCATGGCGGGCGAAAAACCGTCGCAGGTTCTCACCGGGTAAACGAGCCGTCATATACGTGCTTAGCAATCGCTCGATTGCGTCCGGCACATCAGCCGCGGTACAGCGATACCCGATCGGACGGGCAATGCCCTGGTTCCGGCCGACCGCGCCGCCCACGCAGAAGTAATAGGCGTCGACCATTCGGCCATCAACTTTCAGCTTCTTGCCTTCAATCCCGATGTCGGCAATCCAGTGCTGACCACAACTGTTGGGGCAACCAGTGACGTGCAGCTTCAGGTCTTGATCAAACCCGGGTAGCCTGTCTTCGAGCTCCTGCACGAGCCAGCGCGAAAAACTCTTGGTTTCCGTAATCGCCAGCTTGCAGAATTCCGTACCACTGCAAGCGACGGCGCCGCGCCAGAAGGGCGAGGCTTCAATCCGCAACCCGACCGCATCGAGCTCCCTCGCCAATGCGCCGGTATCGTGACGCCGCACATTCACGATCAAAAGGTTTTGCATGTTGGTGGTCCGCAGGTCTCCATCGGCAAAGCGATCGGCTAACTCTGCTGCCACCTGCATCTGCTCAGGATGGATTCGGCCCCGAAGCACAGCAGCTCCGACGTAACAATATCCGGCCTGTTTTTGCGCATGGATACCGACGTGGTCGCGATAGGCATCAACAGGCGCTTGCTCTTCCGCCGCAGGCTCGAGCGAAAATCCAATTCGCTTCTGCAGTTCCCGGAGAAAATCGTCCGCAGTCCAACGGTGCCGCAAGAACAGGAATTTCAGGCGTGCCCGCTCCCGGTGTTCCCGAAGATGGTCCGAGTCACGAAAAATTTCGGCTATGCCCTTCACCACCGGCAGCACCTGGTTCCACTTCACAAAGGCGTTCAAGCGGGCGGCCAGATATGGCTCAGTCGAAAGCCCGCCGCCGACGCGCAAAGAGAATCCAATTTCATCTCTCCCGCCGTATGTACGACGAACCGCAGTGAGGCCGATATCATTGATCTCTGGATAGGCGCACCAGACCGCGCATCCGCTGACGGAAATCTTGAATTTGCGCGGCAGGTTGTAGAACTCGGGATTGCCCGCCAACATCCGCGTAACTTCAAGCGCCAGCGGAGACGCATCGCAGATCTGTTCTGCGTCGACGCCAGCCAATGGGCAGCCCGTGACGTTGCGAGTCACGTCGCCGCAGGCGCCCATGGTGTTCAGACCACAATTCGCGAGCGCGTCCAAGACTTCCGGGAGGGCCTCGATGGTGACCCAGTGAAGCTGGATGTTCTGCCGGACCGTGATATCGGCAACCCCGCGCCCATACTGCTTGCTGAGCGCGGCAATCGTTCGCAGCTGGTTGGAGCGCAAGATGCCATTCGGGATGCGGATACGAACCATAAAATAGGGCAGGGCTCGGCCTTCGCCGTTCTGCCCGCCGATCACACCAACGCCATCTCCCTGGGTGTAAACGCCCCACCACCGTAGATAAGTTCCTAGCCACTCGGGCGGGATGGAACTGAATCCTTCGCGCGCAAAACCGCGGATCGCATCGAGCGCTTCCCACGGATTGATCTCCCGTTTTAAGCGTTCCACGCGCTGCGCCTTGGTTTCTTTTTCAGCCATAGAAACAAAAACCCACCGCCAGCTTTCTTCTGGCGATGGGTATGAGTGCCGATGTTTAAAGAATAACTAGGTCAGCAGCCTCCTCAAGCCAGAAGACACGTTCGCGCAACAACAACAAGCGCAGTTACATGCGTTCCGGCGATGTTGGCTGTTCCAGATCATTGGTGATGGATTCTAAGACCAGACGACGAAACTCGTCAACCTTCAGTTTCGATGCCCTGGTCTACGCCGAGGATCAATTCTTTTTTCCCTAACAGCTGTCTGGCGTTAATGTCATGTCTTCCCGGCGCGTTGTGAACATCCTCTCGCCCCAGCAAATGCAGCCCTCCAGACGGATTACCTGTTGGGGTTCTCGGCCATTACGAAGGTGACGTTTACAGCGGAGCCGGTGGCGGCTAGCATGGACGCGTGGTTTGGCAGTTCTGGGGGAGGGCTGCCGGGCGTCCTGAGCTATTGCGCACAGGACGCCTTTTTGCTTTTAGACAACTGTTGGATTGTTAGGAATGTTCGCACTAGCTTTGCGGTTTCTGCGGGACGGAACTTAGTAGGCCATTAATCCTCAAGGGCACTGGGCTCACACCCTGTTGCCACCACGAGACGAACGGCCCATCACTCACCCTTAGGCAGACAAACCATTCCAAAAAGTTCCCCTAGCTTTTGCAGGTAACCTTCGTAGGTTTCGTGAGGCTCTGCCGTGCGCTCCCATTCTTCTCGCGACAGGGGAACCACAAAACTCTGGGCGAACGGCTTGGTCGATTTAGCTTCACTCATGTTCAAAACGGATCATCGGCTCTGTGCTGAAGGTGAGGTTTGCTCGGGTCAAGATATAGCTCGTGACCAGCCCCGCAAACTGCCGACGTATCAAACACCCAGTCCTGTGGGGCGACTCTCGGTTTCCAAGTTCCCGCGGAGACGCCCGATAGTCTATGACTAATTATAAATTGTTCGGTGACTACGGCCAGTTTGACACGACTGAAGGGAGGTACTCCACCGGGAATCACGGAGGCCGTATCCAAGGTCATCGACGGAAGGCACGAACCTGAGCACATCTCCACGTCCTTCGTGGAGCGCCTGAATTTGAGCCTGAGGATGCATCTGCGCCGCTTTACTCGCCTGACAAATGGATACTCGAAGAAGCTGGAGAATCTTCACGTGTTAACACTCCTGTAACACCCCTGTATTAAACTTCGACTCCGATTTGGTACCAGTCAACTCCCGTTACAGGAGATCCCGATGAGCGCTGCACCAGCGTCAATTCCTTCCCCGGCAGCACCCCGACCGCAACCCGTTCCCGCACTCGAAGCCAAACTCAAGAAAAGTCCCGGCCGCGTGGGCGTACTAATCTTCGGCGTCGTCCTGATCATTGGGGTCATCTACGCAGGTTCCCACCTTCTTAACGATCTTTCACAAGTTCACAGCACGTCGATTTTGCCGTTCTTGTTGCTTACCCTGGCGCTGCTGGTCGCCCTGGGCTTTGAATTTGTAAACGGATTTCACGATACGGCCAATGCTGTGGCGACGGTCATCTACACCCATTCGCTCGATCCCCACATCGCGGTCGTGTGGTCGGGCTTCTGGAACTTCCTGGGGGTCGTAACCTCCACAGGCCTGGTAGCTTTCGGCATCATCTCGCTCTTGCCCGTCGAACTGATTCTGCAGGTGGGAAGCAAGGCTGGTTTCGCAATGGTGTTTGCCCTGTTGGTGGCGGCGATCATCTGGAACCTGAGCACGTGGTATTTCGGCTTGCCGGCGTCGAGCTCGCATACCCTGATTGGCTCGATTATCGGGGTGGGAATTGCCAACCAACTGATGGCGGCGAGGAGCGGAACCAGCGGCGTCGATTGGGCGCAGGCTCTGAACATTGGGAAGTCTCTGCTCATTTCGCCGTTGGTTGGATTTGCAGTCGCGGCGCTCCTCTTGCTGGTGATGAAGGTCGTCGTAAAGAATCGCAAGCTCTATCAGGCTCCCGAAGGAACCCAGCCGCCACCATTCTGGATTCGCATGCTCCTGTTGCTGACGTGCACGGGGGTGAGCTTCGCTCATGGATCGAACGACGGCCAGAAGGGCATGGGATTGATCATGCTCATTCTGATCGGCACGGTACCCACCGCCTACGCGTTGAATCACGCTGTAACCAAGAAGCAGTCGCAGGATTTCATCGCGGTCTCCCAGCAAGCGGCAAATACGCTGAGCAACTACGTCAGTCCGAACGCTGTCATCAGTGATGCACGTGAGGATGTGACGGCTTTCGTCCGGACGAAGGAATTCACGCCGAACACCATGCTCGCTCTTCGCCAGCTGGTCGGCGAGATTGGAAACGAGACCGCTTTATTCGGCGAGTTGGCCAAGGTGCCAAATGATCGGGTCCGCAATTTCCGCAATGACCTCTATCTCGTCAGCGAAGCCCTACGCCTGATGCAGAAGACCCACCAGCCGCAGATTTCCGCCAGCGACTGGCAGGTGCTGACCAACTACAAAAAGCACGTTGACAACGCAACCAAGTTCATTCCGGGATGGGTAAAGGTTGCGGTGGCGATGGCGCTGGGCCTGGGGACGATGGTGGGCTGGAAGCGCATCGTAATAACCGTCGGCGAAAAGATCGGCAAAGATCACCTGACCTATGGGCAAGGTGCCGCAGCCGAAATTACCGCGATGGCCACGATCGGTGCAGCCGATTGGTTCGGCCTTCCGGTCAGCACCACGCATGTGCTCTCTTCAGGAATAGCCGGAACAATGGCAGCTAATCATTCCGGGCTGCAATGGGGAACAGTGCGAAATCTGGTGATGGCGTGGGTGCTGACCCTGCCCGCTTCGATCGTGCTCGCAGGCTTCTTGTTCTGGGCTTTCAAGAGCACGTTCTAACCGCCGCCGCACCAGCTCAACACGGTGGGTGGTCTGTCCTGTCGCGGACCGAAGGGCGGGGGTTTGGAAAGTCCCCAGCCTAACCTCGCAAAAACCGCTCAGTTTAGGATGGGGCACCCGCAGCCTACGATCAGTTCTTGTGAACTCGATCCGCCACCCAATCGCCTGCTTCGCGAGTGCCTAAGTTGCCGCCAATATCCTGGGTGGTTTTCTTCTGGCGGACAGCTTCGAGAACTGCTGCTTCGATCTTTTCGGCTTCGCGAGTCAGTCCGAGATGATTCAGCATCATGGCCGCCGTCAAGATCGCGCCAAAGGGGTTGGCGAGATTTTTCCCGGCAATCAGCGGCGCGGAACCATGCACGGGTTCGAACATGGACGTCTTTCCGGGATGAATATTGCCGCTGGCCGCCATTCCCAAACCACCCTGTAGACCCGCTGCCAGATCGGTGATGATGTCTCCGAACATGTTGTTGGTGACGATCACATCGAACTGGCGCGGATCGCGCACCATTTGCATACAGAGCGCGTCCACGTACATGTGCTCGGCCTTAACTTGCGGATAGTCACCGCTGACCTGCTTAAACACGCGTTGCCACAAGCTGCCAGCGTGAGTCATGGCATTTGATTTGTCGCACATGAGCACGCGCTGACGGCGGCTGCCATCTTGTTTTGTGTGGTGCGAGCAAAATTCGAAGGCATAGCGGATGATGCGCTCGACCCCCTTGCGTGTATTGATGTCCTCCTGAATCGCAACTTCGTCAGACGTTCCGCGTTTAAAGACACCGCCAGCATCTGTATAGACCCCTTCAGTGTTTTCACGTACCACGACAAAATCGACGTCTTTGGGCTCGACCCCCTTTAGAGGACACAACGATGAATCCAGCAGGCGGACGGGGCGGACGTTGGCGTAGAGATCCATCTGGAAGCGCATACCGAGAAGAATTTCTTTGGCATGGATGTTGGTTGGAACTCGCGGATCACCGAAAGCGCCAATCAAGATGGCATCGAAATCACGCTGTAAGGTCAGGAAGCCATCCGGCGGAACGGTAGTACCATCGGAGAGATAGCGGTCCGCGCACCAATCGAAGTCGGTTGTCTCGATATTGGCTCCAGCGGCGGTCATGACTTTGACGGCCTCCGGGATTACTTCTTTGCCGATGCCATCACCCGGAATAGTTGCTACGTGTTTTCTCTGGGCCACGCAGAAGAAGATACCAGCTTATTGTCCAAGATAGTTTGGATTTCCGGGCTTCAGCCCAGGAATTCGTTGTGCGACTCCACTGTATAATTAAAGCTTGTCTCATGGCCTCCGCGACCATCCATAACAGCCCCCCAACTGGCTTGACAAGCCTGCAGGCAGAGTTCAATTCCCTGCTGTCAAGCTGCGGCGTTTTTGAGTTGAGCGGCCGGTCGAAGATCAATTTGTCGGGAAACGACCGCGTGCGCTGGCTCAATGGCATGATCACGAACAAAGTTCGAGACCTCGCAGTTGGGCAGGGTATCTACGCTTTCGTGCTGAATCCGCAGGGGCACATTCTCGGCGACTTGTATGCGTACAACCGTGGCGAATCACTGCTGATCGATACCGATCAAGCGCAAAACGAGAAGTTGCTGGGCATCTTTCGCAAGTACATCATCATGGACAAGGTTGACATTGCGAATCTGAGCGACAGGCTGACCGCGATCGGTATTGCGGGACCGCAGGCTCGCGAGGTGCTCATCCGCGCAGGTTTGGATTTTCCGAAGTTAGCACCCATGCAGTTCGCAGAGGTGACTTGGCGAGATCTGCCTCTGACGATCTGCCGCACTGACAATCCGGCACTCGAATCCTATGAAATCTGGCTCGCGCCGGAGCATACTTCTGTTGTCTCAGATGCTCTCACAAATGCAGGTGCGACCCCGATCAGCGCAGCCACTTTGGAGCTACTGCGGATCGCGAGCGGGATTCCGCGGTATGGTCAGGACATTCGCGAACGTGATCTGCCGCAGGAAACAGAACAACTGCGAGCTCTACACTTCAGCAAAGGGTGCTACATAGGCCAGGAAATCGTGGAGCGTATTCGTTCTCGCGGCAATGTGCACCGCATGTTCACAGGCTTCGAAGTGCAGGGGGCCTTGCCGGCGGCAGGAACGCAAATTCAGTCCGATAACAAGGATGTCGGAGAGGTTACGAGCGCTGCTTCTTTCCCTTTATCTAGTGGAGAGCGATTACTCGCGCTCGGCTACGTAAGACGAGAATTTACGAATGGACAGCGGCTCCGTGCTGGTGAAGCTGAGCTTAAACCTGCTTTCGTCCCGTTCTCCGCAATCTTCCATCAATATAAGGGAATTAATCCGCATGGCTGACAAAAAACAGGAATCTTTCACAGTCACCGACCGCCGCCTGTTCACACCGGACGGTGAAGTCCGCAACGAGGTCGCCGAGGAAGAAGTTTCGACGTCCTCGGTGAGAACTGAACCCTCAGCAGCCAAGCCCCAGGCTCCCGCCGTGCCTCCCGCGCCTTCCGCTGCTGAGCAGGCGAAGCAGGCCGATGAATATCGTAAGTCTGCAAAGGATCTGGATAGACGAGTAGAGCTGAGTGGTCATTCCGCCACGGACCTGGAAATGACATTTGAGCGGTTCATTGCGTCGTTGTACATGAGCGCCATGCTGCAACTCGGCCTGATGCATGAACAAGGGGCGGAGCCGCGGGTGGACCTGATCGGCGCGCGGCAGACCATCGACACAATCGGCATGCTTTCGGAGAAAACCAGGAACAACCTCACGAGTACCGAACAAAACCTGCTGCAGAACTGCCTCTATGAACTGCGCATGGCTTACGTCGAAGTAACAAATGCGCTGACCCGTCCGCCCAAAGCTACCGGCACGGACCCTGTTAAGCGATGAAGGCAACGCTGACCGTTTTGGGCAGCGGCACATCCATGGGCGTGCCCACCATCGGGTGCGACTGCGCGGTTTGTCATTCCTCTGATCTGCACGATCGCCGTACGCGTCCGTCAGTTCTAGTCGAATACGGCGGAAATGTAGTAATGATTGATTCGACGCCTGACTTTCGCGAGCAGGCGATTCGCGAGCACATCACCAAAATTGATGCCGTACTCTACACCCACACCCACGCCGATCACATTCTCGGCATTGACGACCTTCGGCCGCTGAGTTTTCGGCATAAGCCGAATAAACTTCCCCTTTATGCCAGTTCGGAAGCAGGAGATTTCATACGCGGCATGTTCCGCTACATTTTTGACGCGGATTACAAATTCGGCGGGCTTCCGCAGGTGGAACTTCGGCCGATTGATGGCCCCGTTGAATTGTTCGGAGCCACGTTTGAGCCGGTTCCAGTAATTCATGGCGACGCCCAGATTTACGGTTTCCGTTTCGGGAGCGCCGGCTATTTGACCGATCACAGCGAAATTCCAGAGGCTTCCTTTGCTAAGCTGCAGGGTCTGGATATTTTGTTTCTCGATGCCCTGCGACATAAGCCGCATCCGACGCATTCGACGGTCGCAAGCTCGTTGCAAATTGTAGAGCGACTTAAGCCGAAGCGGGCCTTTTTTACTCATATTTGCCATGATTTGCCGCATGAAGCGACGAACGCGTCCCTTCCGC
Organism: Terriglobales bacterium; assembly: GCA_035623255.1. Lineage (GTDB taxonomy): Bacteria > Acidobacteriota > Terriglobia > Terriglobales > Acidobacteriaceae > JAFAGX01. Next base: position 30,865 of record DASPTU010000039.1, read on the forward strand.
CCAATGTGCGGCTTTCCTACGACGGGATGAAGCTGAATTTTGAAATTTAGAACTTGACACTGGACAGTCCCCGATGCGGGTCTTTCATAAACTCGAGGAGATTCCGGCTGATTTTGGGCCAACCGCGGTCAGCGTCGGCAATTTTGACGGAGTGCACCGCGCCCACGCTCATGTGCTGAACATCATTGTTCAGCGGGCGAAAGACTCCGGGCTAAAATCCGTGGCAGTTACCTTCGAACCGCATCCGGTTCGTATTCTTCGCCCTGATGCCGACCTGCGGCTGCTGACACCAACAGCGGAAAAGCTACGCCTTCTGTCCGAGACCGGACTCGACGCTGCACTTCTCCTCCCGTTCACACGCGATCTGTCGTTGATGCCTCCCGATCAGTTCGCACACGATATGCTGAAGAAGAGCTTGCAAGCCCGCGAGGTGCACGAAGGTTATAACTTTCGCTTTGGACACAAGGCTGCCGGAAATGTTGCCCTGCTCGAAGAATTCGGCAATCTGCTAGGGTTTGAAGTTCACGTCTATCCGGAAATGCGTTTGCGTGGCGAACCGGTTTCAAGCAGCCATACTCGCAAGCTGATCAGGGAGGGCCGGGTCAGCCGAGCGCGACACCTTCTCGGAAGACCCTTCGCCATCCTGTCAACGGCGGGACGCGGGCGCGGGTATGGCGCTAAATACACGGTGCCTACGATCAATCTGAGCCGCTATGAGGAACTTGTTCCTGCGGATGGCGTCTACATCACACGCACAAGGGTCGGGCAAGAATGTTTTGATTCGGTGACCAACGTCGGCAAAAGACCCACCTTTGAAGTTGAATCGTTTGCCATCGAAACCCACTTGCTGAATTTCCATCCCATTGAGTTGGCGCCGGAAACAGAGGTTGAAATTCATTTTCTGCAACGGCTGCGTGATGAAGTAAAGTTCCCCTCGGTTGAGGCCTTGCGTGAGCAGATCGCGCGAGATGTAAGGAAAGCGCGGCGCTACTTTCACCTACTCCGCAAATAGCCAAATTCCGATTGCGCGCCGACGCTGAAAAATTGAGAATCGGCGAATGGCTGCAAGCGCCTCGTTTGTTCTTCCCAGAACCACTGCAACCCAACGCCGGGTCTTGGTCGCGGCGGCCATGGGTTGGATGCTCGATGCCTTCGACGCCATGCTCTACGCGCTGGTGCTCGCGCACCTCATGCGTGATCTCGGCATGAGCAAAGCGACTTCCGGTCTTCTCTACACGTTGACCCTGTTGGCCTCTGGAATCGGCGGAGTGCTGTTCGGCTTCGTGGCGGACCGGATCGGGCGGAAGCGGGCCTTAATGCTCAGTATTCTGACTTATTCGATCTGCTCATTCGCCTCCGGACTGGCAACTTCAGTTGTGATGTTAGCGATATTCCGCTTCATTCTCGGACTCGGCATGGGGGGCGAATGGAACACCGGCGCAACATTGGTCGCAGAAACCTGGCCGTCGGACTTGCGGGCCAAAGCTATCTCCATCGTCCAAAGCTCCTGGGCGATCGGATATGCGCTGGCTGCGCTCGTGGCCGGTATCGTTCTTCACTATGCCAACTGGCGTATGGTGTTCTTCGTTGGCATTTTGCCTGCAGTGTTCACCTTGTGGATCCAGAGAAGCGTGCCAGAATCGGAGATGTGGAAGGAACATCATCGGCTCGCGCAGGAATCCAAGCGTGTGGCCGACGCTCAGCAGCTATACGCTCATGACAGCTTCATGCGGCTATTCAGACCGCCTTATGTAAGATCGACTTTAACCCTGCTCACGGCAACTTTCTTCGGGATGTTTGGCTGGTGGGGCCTGTTCACTTGGGTTCCTCCCTACTTAGCACTGCCCGTATCTCAGGGAGGACGTGGCTTTGGCATTCTTGGAACCACTACCCTGCTCGTGACCTTAAATCTTCTTGGAATGTTTCCCGGTTATGCCAGCTTTGGATGGTTCGCAGATTGGCTGGGGCGGCGCACTTCGTTCATTCTTTATACCCTGTGCGCAGCGATTCTGGTTCCTTTCTACGCCGCAGCCAGACAGCCGTGGATCCTGATGCTCATCGGAACTGTAACTGCGTTTTTCGGGACTGGATTTTTCTCGGGTTCCGGAATTATCGGCAGCGAAATCTTCCCGACGGTGGTGCGGGCTCGCGCGATGGGCTTCACGTACAACGGAGCCCGGGCAATGAGCGCCCTGGCGCCATTTATCATCGGCCGGGTCGGACAGGTGAAAGGTCTGGATTGGGCTTTCTACGTTTGCGCGGTCTCTTTCTTCCTTGCGTCCGCTGTTGCCACACAGCTCCCCGAGACTAAGGGAAAGAAGCTTGAGTGAGATGCCTACTCGGCTAGTGCGGCAAATAGCCGGCTTCCAGCGGAAGCTTTCCATCAACCTTGAGCACATTCACCTGGTCGTCGATGGAATGCACTTCCACCAAGCCCATAGCGCCCGGCGTGCTTTCGACTATGTGCAGGACATCCTCGTCAGAATCCACCACAGTGATGCGATCCTTGTGTGAGGCGATGAAGGATTTGAGTTCGTCCCCGGAGACCTTATTTAAGCGTTCGAGCGTGATTGCCTCTCCAGCCGAATTTTTGTGGAGAACGATCACCACATCTTTCCCGTCTTCCCATTTCCTGCTTTCGAGGCGAAACAACCTAGCCAGATGAACGGATGAAATCTCCCGCGTGCCGTTATCTTTATTGACCACCACCGCCATGTGGTGCGCAAAACAGGGAAGGACAGAGAACAGCAGGAAGCCCAGTAGAGAGATAGTGCGAGAGTTCTTCATACACTCACCCCGAAACAGAGGTTAAAAGAAGATTACTGATTAGTTGTAAAAATGCTGTAAAAACCGCTTGGGCAACAGTTACGCTGGTAATCGCTCCGCAGGTCACAAGTGTGCCTGGGCCGCCGCTATTCAATTGGCTCAATGACAGGAATCTCCTGCTGGATTCGGCGGTCTGGCATCTGCACCACCACGATAGCTACCAGCACCAGGAGAATGCCTATGGTCTGGATTGGCCTCAGCACTTCGCCCAGGGCCACGGCCGCGATCAGAATCGAGAACACCGGCTCGAGGCAGCTGGTCACGATGGCTCGCGTCGGCTCAAGATGCTGCAGGCCGGCAAAGTAAAGCGCGAACGGAGCCAGAACGGACATCAAGGAGAAAACCAGTAGAAACAGCCACTGCCCACCCGAATAATGCGCGGCCGCGATCCTCCAGGGAGGGTTAACCAGCAGCCAGAAAAGTGACGCGCTAAGAACCACGTACAAGAGAACGGTCCAGCGATCGTACCGGGCCAGGACGCTATGGCCGCCAAGGTTGTAGAAGGCAAAAGAGAAGGCTGCCAGTGCCCCGGCGGCAGTACCGATGACATCCATCTGAAACCCGCCGCTATTGAACAATCCGATGACAAGCGCGATGCCAGCCATTGCCAAGCCCACAGCGACAACGCGCGGGAGCGTAGGCTTTTGTAATCCGCGCGCAACCGTGTAGAGCAACACCAAGACCGGCGCGGTGTACTGCAAGATGATGGCCGTCGCTACGTTGGTTCTTTGGATTGCCAGGTAGTACAGATAATTCGAGGCGGCCACGCCAAAGACCCCCAGCAGGAACATGCGTCCGAAATCGGCGAACGGCAGCTTCAATCGTTGCCAGCCGCGGAGCCGCATTAGCACGCATGCCAGCAGCAGGAACGAAAATGTGGTGCGGCTTTGAGACAGGATTAACGGGTCTATCGGACGGAGAGCTTGTCCCTGCAGCAGCAAGCGCCCGGTGAATGCGGCCCGTCCCAATGTTGCCGCAACTCCCCACAGAAAGGTAGCACTCGCGATGTAGCAATACCCGCGGATGGGGTGGCGACGATTAATTTGGAATTGTTGGCCCTCGATTCTGAGAGCATAAACCACGGAGGATGCACCCAGACAGCGTATTCTGTGCATCCGTGTTAATTCATCGACCTAGCGGTCCACGTACTCAATGGTATAAGTGATTTTTGCAGTCTTATTGAGCATGGCGGAGATCGAGCAATATTTCTCCTCTGAAAGCTTGACCGCGTCTTCGACTGCTTTGTGCGAGACTTTGCCTCCAATGATGTACGTCAGGCGGATATCAGTGAAAACGGTCGGCGGAGTGGGAGCGCGGTCCGCCTCAGCGCGGACTTCGACGCTTACGAACGGCTCACGTTTCTTGCGCAAAATACTGACCACGTCATAGCCGGTGCAACCGCACAGGCCAATCAGTACCAGCTCCGTTGGGCTGTTACCGGATTTGCTGTCGCCATCAACAACGATGTGATGGCCGCTCGCGGCAACGGCGTCAAAACATTGATCCCTTTTCCAAGTTACATCCGCCTTTATCATTGCGGCTCCTGGCAGGTCAGTTCCGATTTCAGTTGGCGATTACCAAAAAATATTTCACCTCTTGTTATCCGTGACTGGCTCAGGGTGAATTAAGACCCTGAACAGCTGTGGCGCCGCTTGCTTAAAGCGAGTCTCCAACTCCGTTTGCACGTCGTGTACCCGCGAAAGCGGCAAGTCGTCGGAAAAGGTGCAATGGCAGGATACATAGATGCGTCCGCGAACGCGTTTGACTCGAACTTCATGCACATCCAGCACCTCGGGAAAGTTCGCGACGATGGACTTCAACTTTTCTTCTAATTTTGCGTCGCGTACCACCTCATCCCCCGGTTCGATGGTTGCCGGTTCGCTTTCGATGTGAGTTAGAATAGTAGAAATCTCGGGCACCTCATTGCGAATCTCCGACTCGAGCAAGGTCACACGGTCGTGCGCTTCCTTAAGCGTGAGGCTCTCGTCGAGCTCCAGATGCTGTTCAACGTGTAAGCGGCCACGTAGATCCTGGATGCTTACGTCGTGGACATTGAAGTTGTGGCGCATGGCAACCCCGCGCACCCGGTCAAATATGTTTTCCTGCTGAGCCGGACGCGGAATCGAATGCACAACCACATCGGCATCGGGTAATACGCCGCGCACGGCAGCGGTCACTGCGTGGGCCACCTGCTCGGAGCGCTGGAAGGTCACATTGCGCGAAAGCCCAATCGAAAGATCAGCGAAGTAGCGGTTGCCGGCACGCCGAATCCGGACGTGATCAACCTCCAGTACTCCGTCCACTCGGGAAACCGCGGCCACGATATTGGCACGTACTCCAACCGGGGCAGCATCCAGCAGCGCATCCACCGTCCTGCGCGCCAGGCGAGAACTCACGTACACCACGACTCCGGCCACAAACAAAGCCGCTATGGGATCAGCTAAGCGGAGCCAAGCCACGTGATATGCCCGACCTAACACCACCAGCAGCAGGCCAATGACCACCACGCCGGTCGACCAAACGTCGGTCGAGAAGTGGAGGGCATCGGCTTCGAGGGCCTGGCTGTCGTATTTGGTGGCGATCTTGCTCAACACTCGCGAGCGCCAGAAATCCACTCCCATGGAAGCAAACAGAACCAGAAAGGCCGGAACGCTGGGCTCCACGTCAACTTGGTGGAAAAAGATGCGTTTAATTGCCTCATAAACGATCCAGGCACACGTCAGCAAGAGCAACCCAGTCTCGATGAAGGCGGAGAAATTTTCGACCTTGCCGTGCCCATACTGATGGTCGGCATCGGCGGGCTTGTCGGAAACCCGTACCGAGAAGAAAGTGACGACGGCTGCGACGAGGTCGAGGCCAGAATGGGCAGCCTCGGACAAAATACCTAAACTGCCAGTGGCCAGACCGACCACAACCTTCAGCGTCGTAATTGCCACAGCGGCCACAACCGAGTTGCCGGCTACGGCGCGCTTTTCTGCGCGCATCGCGTCCGGAGTGTAGGTGATCGGCGAATCCGCCATAGCGGCATTATCGCTGGAGACGGGCGTGGACTCCAAACCGAACACCAGTTGCCAAGTTGGTCACGGAAAGCATCGCCGAGCCTAGGCGGACTCACGGCGGACCCACACCCTTTATGCTAGGATTTTTAGTTCACTTTACAATCCTCCGGAGGAATCCCTGATATGGCGCGACACGGGTTTGCTTGCCTGCTGCTGATCACCCTGGCCTGGGGTCAAGCGTCGAACTCAGCCGCTCCCGCTCAGAAACAGGCGAACCAGAGCAGCAACATGGCAGCCCCACAAACTGTGCCGTCGGAGTCCTCCGACGTTTCGAAACTTCCGCCGAATGCCCCCGTGATCACGATAAAGGGCGTCTGTGAGCCGTCGGCCAGTCAAAGCCCCGCCCTCGAATGCAGAACGCAGATCTCGCGCGCTGAATTCGAGAAAGTGATGGATGCGGTGCAACCGAACATGCCGGCCAGAGCAAGGCGTCAGTTCGCCAACCGGTACGCCAGCATCCTGGCAATGTCCATCAAAGCTAAACAAATGGGCTTGGACAAAGGGCCGGACTATGAAGAGCGCATGAAACTCGCGCAGATGCAGGTGCTTGCCTCGGCCTTGAACAAGGAACTGCAAGAGAAAGCTTCGGAGATTCCGGACAAGGAAATCGAGGATTACTACCACAAGAACCTTGACAATTTTGAGCAAGCGGAGATGTTGCGCATCTACGTTCCTAAGGCTCAGCAGATGCCGCCGGACCAGGACAAGAAGACCCTGAACGAAGCAGAGCAGCAGAAACGGGCGCAGGACGCGGAACAAACGATGAAAGCTGAGGCCGACAAGCTGCGGGGGCGCGCTGCCGCTGGGGAGGACTTCAACAAATTGCAGGCCGAAGCCTTTCAGGTTGCCGGCATCAAATCCTCGGCTCCGAACACCAGTATGGCTGAGGTGCGGCGCAATGTACTCCCCCCTAGCCAGGCATCGGCGATGCAGCTAAAACCGGGCGAGGTCTCATCGGTTATGGCGGACCAGAGCGGGTTCTTTATCTATAAGATGATTTCGAAGGGAACGATGCCGCTGGACAAGGCGCGAGACGAAATCAAGGGCACACTTCGCTCACAGCGCTTGCAGGAAGAAATGAAGTCGGTTCAGGAAACCGCCACCCCGACTTTGGATGAGACCTATTTCGGGCCGGAGCCGACGCCGCAGCATGTTACAACGCCGCTCGGCACCCAGCCCAAAGGCACTCCGCCCCCAGCAACCACCCCGAATCCACCGCCGGGACCGAAGTAAATGAATGCAAAGGGAACTGTTCTGGTCACAGGAATTTCAGGCAACCTGGGACTACGTTTGTTGCCGCTGCTCTCCGACTATCACGTCATCGGCGTGGACCTGAATGCTCCCACCGCAAGTCATCAACTCCGTTTTGTGCGTATGGACTTCGCGGAAGAAGAATCCTGCCGTCAGATGTTTCTGTTGCTCAAAGAGGCACGCCCGTTTGCTGTGCTCCATCTGGCTTTTGTGATCGATCCGGTGCGAACTGGCGTGCTGGACATTGAGCGCATGTGGCAAATCAATGTTGCCGGAACCGCAAGAGTGATGGAAGCCATTACCGAAGCCAATCGCGACGAAACCATCGTCGACCGATTCATTTTCCCGAGCAGTGTTTCCGTATATGGCCCGGATTTTTCTGAGACGGCGACCGAAGATTTCCGTTTCGGAGCTCAAACCCTGCCTTATGCGATCCACAAGATGGAGTCGGACAAGGTAGTGCAGCAGCGTGCTCCGGCTTTGCGCGGAAGCAGCGTCTACATATTAAGACCACACATTTTCGCGGGAGCAAGCGTGGAGAATTACCTGGTCGGCGCATTTCGCGGCACGCCTAACGGGAGATCAAAACGGGCCGCCCGCATGCGGGCGGCCGGCAGACGGCTCCCGGTCATGCTCCCTTTTGGCGCGCGCTATCTGGAAAACAAAATCCAGTTTGTTCATGTCGACGACATGGCCCGGTTGTTGGCCTGCCTTGTCCGCAAGGCCGAACCGGAGGCCCAAAGACTAACCATTCTGAACGTTGCAGGCCGCGGCGAGGCCATGACATTTGGCCAATGCATCAAGCTCGCGAACAGCAGGTTGATTCGTGTCCCTGGGAGGTCGGCCTTTCGGATGATCTTGAAGACCCTGTGGTCGCTTGGAATCTCTGCAATCCCCCCGGCGGCCATGCCCTATATGACCGGCCAATACATTATGAATACTGACCGGCTGCGTGCGTTCCTGGGAGCAGATTACGACAACGTGATCCGGTACACGATTACCGATGCTTTCGCCGATTGCTTCGCTTCTCACCCCCAGGATCCCGTTCCACAATACGCTGCCGCCCCATGAGATAGGCCCAGCAGCCATCGGCTGCCGCACAGGTTGTGTTTGTCACTCTGGATACTGGGGGCAATCGTGCATTGTTCCGCAGGGGGATTGTTGTCATAATCATTGGGCTCTGGCCGAACTGTGACGCTTCCGGCGGAGGTGTCTCTGCCGGATGCTGCGAACTCGATGAAGTACCTTTCACAGGCTCTGACTCCATCCAGCAACCGCCGGCTCAATGAGCTGATCGGGTTTGTGCTGTGCAGCTCCGCGCTCCTCCTCTTCCTCGCGCTGGCTTCCTATTCGCCCCTTGATCCGTCGCTGAACAGCGCCTCGGTTCTGACCCCGGCACATGGGGCCCGCAATTGGATTGGCGTTGTCGGCGCATTCATTTCCGACCTCGTCTTGCAGTTTTTTGGGGTTGGCGGCTTTCTGCTTCCTTTGTTCGCCGCCTTGCTGGGATTCCGCTGGTTTCGCTCGCGGAGGATTGGCTCTCCAGTCGCAAAACTTCTCGGTGCAAGCTGGATGCTCATCTTCCTGCCTGCGCTGCTTGGCCTGCTTCCTGGGCACCTGCGCTGGATGGGAGTGATCCCCATCGAAGGGTTACTGGGCCGCATCGTAGGGGATTTCCTGATTCATTATTTCAACCCGGCAGGAGCGAACATCGTCTGCTTCAGCGTCTTGGCCGTAGCGTTATATCTGTCAACGGCGTTCTCTTTTGCCGCTGTGCAAGTGTGGGCACCAACTCGGTTTGCATTTGCTTTGGCATTATGGGACCGCTACAAAGACTGGCAAGAAACGCGTGCCAAGAAGCGCATGCAGCGGGAACTCGAGAAGCGCCGCGCCGCGCCCAAAGCGGTGATCACTACCCGGATGGTTCCGGCTCGAACCATCGCGCCACCGCCTTCCGAGCCAGCCCATAGTGGGATTGAAAAAACCTTCGCTGAGGAACAACCTGCAACCCCGGCTGAGGTCCAGCCTGTCGCTCCGCCGCCCATACCTGAGGTCACCGAACGCGCCGATAGCGAACGTAAGCCAAAGACAACCATGCCGCACGTCGCTGGCACGTTCAAACTGCCGCCCAGTTCCTTGCTGCACCGTCCCGATGAGCAACGTGCGGTTGACGCCGACGAACTCAAGATCCTGGCTCAGGTGCTCACCGAGAAATATGCCGAATTCGACATCACCGGACAGGTCACTCAGATCAACCCAGGGCCAGTGGTGACGACGTTCGAGTTCAAGCCCGAAGCCGGAATCAAGTACAGCCGGATTACGAACCTAACTGACGACCTGTGCCTTGCGCTGAAAGCCGAAAGCATTCTCATCGAGCGCATGGCCGGCAAGTCGACAGTCGGAATTCAAGTGCCAAATCGCGAGCGCGAAATCATCTGGCTGCGCGAGAACATCGAATCTTCCGAATTCATTGGATCCAAGTCGAAAGTGACACTCGCACTGGGAAAAGATATTAATGGCCGGATCGTCACCGCCGACCTGAAGGCGATGCCGCATCTGCTGATCGCCGGATCGACCGGTACTGGCAAGAGCGTGGCGATCAACGCCATGATCATGTCCGTTTTGTACAAGGCGACTCCCGATCAGGTGCGGCTGATCCTGGTTGACCCGAAGCGCCTCGAGCTAGGCAATTACGACGGCATTCCACATCTGTACACGCCGATCATTACCGAGCCGAAATTGGCTGCTAATGCGCTACGAAATGCTGTCCGCGAGATGGAGCGCCGTCTCAAGCTGTTGGCCGAAAAAGGCGTGCGCAATATCGACCAGTACAACAAGCTGTTTGAAGAGGGTGACTCGCTTAACCTTTTCAGCGAAAACCCCGAAGATCGCCCGCTGCCTTATATCGTCATCATCATCGACGAATTGGCCGACCTGATGATGCTGGATTCGGGCAACGTGGAAGAATCGATCACTCGTCTCGCCCAGATGGCGCGCGCGGTTGGGATTCATCTGGTGCTCGCGACGCAGCGGCCATCGGTCGATGTCATTACTGGACTGATCAAAGCCAATTTCCCCGCACGAATTTCGTTCCGGGTAGCAACCAAGGTTGATTCGCGAACTATTCTCGATGCGAACGGCGCGGAAGCCCTCCTGGGACGTGGCGACATGCTGTATCTGCCATCCGGCTCAGCGCGGGTGCACCGGTTGCATGCTCCGTTTGTCACAGAGAAAGAAATTGCCGCAGTCGTGGAATTCTGGCGCTCGCAAGCCGCTGCCGAATACGAGCAAAAATTCCTGGAAGCTCCGAAGGAAGAACGCGAGGACGGCAGGCTCGATGAAGGCAGCGAAGATGGCGAATCCGAGCACGATCCGCTCTTCGAGGATGCGGTTAAGCTAGTGGTGGAATTCGGCAAGGCTTCCACTTCCCTGCTGCAAAGGCGGCTGAGGATTGGCTATGGCCGCGCCGCTCATCTCATCGACCTAATGGAGCGTGACGGCATCGTGGGGGCTGCTGATGGTCCTAAGCCCCGCGAAGTTCTGAAGCGACCCAACTGGCTGTCGGAGGTAGAAGAATCCCTGCGGTAAATGGCCTTGCCACCGGGCCAAGGTGTCGAAGCGTGAGATCGGCGCGAATCCTGAGACTGGGAAGACTATACTTCCCCTCGGCGCCAGGCCCGCAAGTTGACGCCGTACATCACCATGCACAGCAAGTTTGCCGGGATAAATCCGACCTGAGCTGTGCGATAACCGATCACGCAGATGATGGCACTGTTAATTCCTGCCAGAGCCCACCCTTTCCAGCATTTTCTCCCCACCAGAATGGTCGAAGCCACCGTCAGGACACACGAAAGATAATCCAGTCTCAACACGACGAAGAGCGCCCCCCGCGCTGCATTACCCGCCAGTCTCGCATGACTTGAACGACAACGTGAGATAACGTCGGTGAGTACCCATCTGTGCCATGTTCTTGGGTACAATTCGAGCCATGAACTCCCGGAGCGAGCTATGAAGGTCCACAGAAGCGCGATAAACGCCTCATTGTGAAAGTGATGGGTCGTGTAATTTACGGAACTTTGCCTTGATTTACCGAGCTTTACGCGGTTTCTCGATAATCTAAGTTGGTGTCAGATATTCATAACGCAGACAGATGAGATTGACCTACACGTTTCGATTAAGAACTTCTATCGCGCTCCTGATGTTGCTTCTGGGTAACGCCGTCTCTGCGCAGAGCCAAAATCAGGACGGCGCAAGCGGCCACAATGCCTCTATCAACCTGCTCGCAACCGTTCGCGACAAGCATGGAAAAATTGTCGCCACCCTGACGAAGGATGATTTCGTGCTCACGCAAGATGACCGTCCGCAGGTCATTCAATCGTCCACCAAAGAAAGCGATCTGCCACTCACGATTGGTTTAGTCTTCGACACCGGCATGAATCAGGCCGGCGCTCTTGATCGGGAACGCAGTGCCAGCCATGACTTCCTCGACCGAATACTCCGTGAGAACAAAGACAAGGCATTCATTATTCATTTTGATAGCGAAGTGGAATTGCTTCAGGACATAACCAATTCTCGCGACAAGCTATTTAATGCGTTAGGCCTTTTGCAAGCTGCGCGACCCGGTTTCCAGAGCGCAGGTGACTCAGGGGAAGCAGGCGAGAACCGACAGAAGCGTGGTCACGGGAGTGTGCTGTATGACGCAGTTTTCCTGGCGTGTGATGAATTGATGAAAACACAGGGTGGCCGCAAGGTCCTGATCGTAATTTCCGATGGCATTGACCGGCACAGCAAGGAGACGGTGGGCAGTACCATCGAGTCAGCGCAACGAGCTGACACGCTGGTTTTCAACATCATGTTCAAAGATGAGGAGCCTGCCCCGGAACATCGTGGGTTCGGTTTTCCCGGTGGTGGCGGAATGGGGCGGCCGAGAGGCGGAAGCCGACCTCAAGTGCCGCAGGAAACACCTGCCGACGCAAAGAAAATTCTTGATCAGGTCTCCAAGGCAACGGGTGGTGCGGTTTTTGAGATCTCCAGGAAGCAGCCAATCGACCAGACCTACCACACGATTGAGGACGACTTACAGCATCAATACGCGATCAGTTACACACCGGAACAATCCGGCGATTCGTCGGGCTATCACAAGATTCTGCTGACGACTAAACAGAAGGATCTTGTGGTGCAGGCTAAAGAAGGGTTCTACGCAGGTAAGTAAGGCGCTCGATCTCCTCACCACTTGCATGAAATGTCCCGTGCTCCGTCTATTGCTGAAACAATCCAACCGCACCGGGCGCCTGGAAAATCTCAATCACTCCATTTGCGCCGGGCGTCAGCGTCCAGAACTCAGTCGGTGACACGACGTAGTAAATAGAAGCAGGGTTTGTAGTCGTGCCTCTGCCGTTGCTCACCGGGGCGGTGAAGCTGGGGCTGGAACTCTGATTCTGAACCAGCCCACCGCTGGTGCTGGCATCGTAAGTAGAAAGCAACGTCCCGGCGTTGGCAGTGGCGGCCCTCACGATGCCACTCGGACCCGAAAGCGTCGGTGGAATCGAGACTGAGGCATAGGTGCCATTCAAGGTTGAGCCTGTTGATTGTGATTTAAGGAAACCGAAGGTGACAGCCGCATCCGTGCCGACGAAAAAGCCTTGGTTGGATTGCACCAGGTAAAGAACTGGATCCGCGCCCGCGCCGGCCAGGCCTGAGTTGGTCAATGTTGCGCGTCCGGTGGTCGGGTCGACGGTGTAAGTTCCCGTACTCGACTGGGTCGTCCCACCGCTGCTCTTATCAAAAGAGGTGCTCAACGTTGAAACGCTGTCCGTAGTGATCACCCCGAGCTGAGTGAGGCCCGTTCCTGGGGTCGATGCCGTGGTTTCAAAAACCGCGCCACTCAATGAGGGGGCTCCCAGCGAACCCGACTGCGCCAATATGGTTCCGGCTACCGTTGGCACGGATCCCGGCCCTTGATCGATCTCCATAACGAGCACTCGGGTGGGATCGAGGACGTAATAGACATAACTGGTTGCAGTACCGGAAACGCTAAGAGCCATGGTTCCACGACCGGTGGTCGTGTCCGGCGCGTTCAAAGAAAGGGTAAATGCTGTGCTCGTTTGCAACGCGCCCGCATCATCGGAGTCGAGTATCCCACTGCCAATGCCATTGGACGCCGCAAACGACCCCGCCAAACCATATCGCAGCGAATTCTTATCTCCTCCCAGCAACCCAAACGCATAGTTACCTGACGGCGTGGCAAAAGAACCAGTTTGCTGCTGCAGCAACACACCAGAAGCCTGGGCAGCGGTGTCAAATTCAATGAGATTAGCGGTTGCGATTGGCGTCGAATTGCTCGATGGCACAAAACTCATGGCAAATGTTCGCGAGGCAAAGGTGAGCAGGCCCAATCCGGTCGCGTTAATCGTGCAGTTTCCCGACAGGTTCGGCAAACTCTGAATCGTGCCTGCATCGTTTGTATCAATCGTGCCATTTGTCAGGACGCAACTCGAGGCGGAAAAACTTCCTGCGGCTACGAAGCGCTTGCCGTTGGAATCAAAGCCGCTCACCAGGAATGCGTAGTTTCCTGTCAAATCCTGGTTCACGGTGACCTGGTTAACGTTGAGCGTCAGGCTTTTTGTCACCACGGCGGGGTTTGGCGCCGCTGAATCCTTCAACTGCACCGTGAATGTGAACGTACCCGCCGTTGTGGGCATTCCGGAAATGATGCCGTTGCTCGTGGGCGGATTAATCCCGGGCGGCATGCTTCCGCTGACCAGGCTCCAGGTGTACGGCGGAGTGCCAAATTCGGCCTGCAAGGTGTAGCTGTACTGCTGGCCAACAGTTCCAGAAGTGATGATTGAGGGCGTCGTGATAGTGAGGGCCGGCGGCGGATTGACCGTAATGGTGAAGGTCCTGCTGATTGGGGTACCAGCGGAGTCCGTCGCCTGGATGGTTACGGTTGATGTCCCTATGGTGGTCGGGGTCCCAGTGATGTTGACTGAAGCCGCATTGCTATTTGATAAGGTCAGACCCGCAGGCAAATTGCCCGAAAGGATAATCCATGTAAAGGGACCCGTAGCACCGATTGTGCTGATCGTAGCGCTGTAGGGAACGTCCTGCGTGGCGATCGGAAGCGATGTGGTTTGAAACTCAAACACAGCATTGATTGTGATTGTTACAGAGGCGGTCACGGAGGTGTTGGCGACCGAGGTTGCAGTGAGCGTGGCCGTTGTGTTTGTGGATAATGCCGTGGGGGCGACGTAAGTCACCGAAGTCGTGGTCTGGCTGCTCAAAGAGCCTACGCTGCTACCGAGGCTCCAGGTAACGCCGCCATTCGTGGAGTCATTAGCGACACTCGCCGTAATGTTCTCGGTCGCTCCTTGATTAATGGTGACCGCACATGAACTGTTACTGCTCGTGCCACATGCCGGCGATCCGGCCGGCGTCAGTGTGATTGTTATTGCCGGCTTCCCGGAGCATCCTGGAAGATTCAAAACGCAGAGAAGGATCAAAAAAACAACCAACCCACAAACTCTGGAATCGGACACGGCCCTTCCTTTTAGGATCGCGAAGTAGGTTCGAAGTAAGTTACTAGAACGAGAATAACACCTGCAAATCGATCCGGCGACTTGCCCCGGATGAGGAGAACGGCCCGCCCGCAAGCCCGTTCGATTCCGCGAACAGAGGCGAAGTGAGTTCGCCGATTGGAGTTGCCAGGTTCACGCGGTTCAGTACATTGCGTGCTGAAACGCTGAAAGTCAAACTGTACCGGCGCCCTGAGCTCACATTACCGAACATTCCGCCGCGTCCTCCACCAGCGCCGGCGCCCGCACCCGACAACCCGCCGGGACCCAAACCACCTCCCGGGCCACCAGGGCCGCGACCGCCGCCGAATTTCGGGCCTCCTGACGAACTTCCTCCTTTAGTCTCCCGCCCGAAACCAAACGTCTTACTCAAACGCAGATTCAGTGTGAATAAGGTCGCCCCCGTGTTTGAGTTGACCGGCACAATCGTCTGACCTGCGAGTGGCACAGCATTAAATGTGCCAAGCGGTGTGCAGTAAATGGTCAGGCTTACCGGCACCTTCCCTGCGCAAGTCGTGGTCGAAATCAGGGCTGGACGATCATTGAAAATCGAGTCTCCATTCAAATCAGTCCCGGTGGTGATGTCATACGGCACGCCGGAACTGACGATCATAAACGGGCTCAAACGAAACGCGTACGGCATGGTGATCGTGCCCCCGAGAAATGCGCGGTGCCGCACATCGAACCCCGCCCGGCCATAATCGGCCATCGGATCATATTGGTTGGTTACAAAATTCGGAGTGCTGGATGATCCGCCGGAAAAGAAACCGGCTCCGCCTCCCGATCCCGCGCCCGATCCAAGATCACTATTCGCGTAGTTGAGGGTATAGTAGCCAAACAGCGAAAGTCTTGTGCCAGCGTTGATCCGCACATTGGCAATTATCTGGTTCTGGCGGAATACCCCTTCCGAGTCGTACTGGTAGATGTTGTCGCTTCCTCCAAATGGACGAATGCCAGTTCCAGGGCCGTTATAGGTACCAGGGAGCGGGGCATTGATATTGCGCAGGAATAGCTGGTGCTGTCCGTTTGAATTCAGATATGTGAGTGCCACCGTAGCGCTCTTCGTAACCTGGCGCTCGATGCCGACAGCCGACTGTAGCGTCATAGGAGCACGGAGAGTCGGAGAGATCCGGTAAATCGTCGGTGAAACTTCGGCTGCCGCTCCGAGCGTCGGCGGAACAGTCACGAAAAAGTTCGGATTCGTCACAATAGATTGTTGCTGGGTAATTCCGTCAAGGCGTTCGGCTTGTTCGATCAAGTTGTAGGAAAAGCGGTCATAAAAAATGCCGAACCCTGCACGCAGAACGGTTTTCGGCGAAGGATTATTCCCGCGGGCCAAGCCCCACGCCAAAGATAACCGCGGCGCCCAATCGCCATGATCGTGAATCTGATTTTGCGTTTCAAAGCGCAATCCATAACTGAGTGTGATGTTCGGTCTGACTCGCCAGTCATCCTGCGCGTAGAGTCCTGCGTCCACCACACCCACGTTGATCAGCGGTTCAC
The DNA here is from genome assembly GCA_035623255.1 of Terriglobales bacterium. Taxonomy (GTDB): domain Bacteria; phylum Acidobacteriota; class Terriglobia; order Terriglobales; family Acidobacteriaceae; genus JAFAGX01. The sequence goes on from DASPTU010000039.1 coordinate 47,075, forward strand.
CCTTCGTCTGCGAGAACTGACTGGGCCCACAGGGCAGAAGGGAAACTGGCGCACAAGTGCCTCCACTGAGAAGCGTGTTCTGATAGGCGAGCAGAGACGAGAAGGTGAAAACGCCATTGAAATTCGCAACCGAACTACTCGAGTCAGTTGTACCTCGCAGCCGGCCTCCGAATTTGATCAAGTGATTGTGATGCACCACCGAGGTGTAATTCTGAAACTCGTAACGATTCTCGTGGTCGACTTGATTACCCTCCTGATTTCCACCGCCGGTGAATGCTCCCAACACCATGATTGTGGGTGAAAAATTCTGCACGATCTGGCTGGTGCTGTCCCGATTAAACTGAAATCTGGTTTCGTTGATGACATTGCTGCTTATCACCTGCGTGTCGCTGATCTGGAGGGTGTGCTCGTCTTCGGTGGAGTTGTAAGCCTGACTGGGAAGCGAAAACTGCCCGATACCCTCGTTGTTTTCGGTCTCGTGAAAAAACTGGTAGCGAACCGTAAGGGTGTTGTTCTTACTGACCTGGTAATCGACTCGCGGCCCGACGTTGATGCGCGTTCGTGGATTCGGAACCGCCTGGATAAACTGCTGGGTCCGGGAGGGATCAGTCGCCTCCGGCACTGTGGCGTTCACTATGTCTGAGTCGTTGATGTGCCGCCCTTCGACGTTAAAAAAGAATGATGCATTCTTCGAGATCGAAGACAGCGGACCGCCAACGCTGGCATGAAAAAGTTCTGAATTATAGGCGGGAACCTGGGGTGTAAACGGATTCAGCGAATTGAATGCCGAGTCATTCCCATCCAGGAATAATTCGCCATGATATTGGTCGGAGCCGGGCTTGGTGAAAATCTCGATCCGCCCGTAGCCCAGCTTGTCATATTCCGAGGAGAACGGGTTCTGGTTGATGCGAATTTCGCGAATCGAGGACTTTGGCGGAAGCTGCCCGCCGGTAAAGCCATCGATGTAGATTTGTCCGCCGTTCGGACCTGCGGAAGGACCAGCCAGCGCCTGCAAATCCTGCTCAAGTTCGTCGGGATCGTCTGGTAAGGCGTCCAGGTCCTGGCCCTTGATGACAATCGCGCTGGCATTATTAGACGCGTCAGTGCTGACGGTTACATCCTCGTCGTGGACTTCAAGCTTTTGCTTCTCAACTTCAATCTCCAGCGCGACATTAAACTGCTGTGCCAGCCCAGGTGAAATCACCAGATTCTGCTCGATCGATGCCGCGAATCCCTTCGCAGAGGTTGTGACCGTGTAGTTTCCCGGTGCTAGCCCCTTGATCTCGTAGGCGCCCTGCTGATCGGTGACCGCGGTCGTGCGTTGACCATTGGAGTTCGTCGCGGTAACGCTGGCACTCGGAATCACCGCGCCGGAGGGATCGGTAACCCGGCCCCGCAGGGTGCCGGAATTCTGCGCGAATCCATATCCGGAAACCAGCAGGAATACTACAGCGGCGAACTTAAGGCTTGCCTTCATACTGCTCATCATCTGTGATCCCGAGTGACCGTCAGTCTGCGAAGGATCGGTGAATCTCGGCTTCGAAGTGCAACTCGCTTCGCTCAAATGCAATTGAGTCAGCGAATATTACTGATTAGCCGCTGCTGCCTCCCCGCCGCCCAGGTTCCATGGCGACAGCAGCATGGCCGCACGACTGCTATCGGGGGAAGCGGTCAAGATATCGTCGACACCCGTCAGCAAAGTGACTGCTGTCGGCTCGCTGGTGGCACTCCCCTCGGTCGCGACCACCATCACTGCCATGCCCTTTTGGAGATCGACCAGCGTCACCGCCGGCATGCGACTGAGGATCTGCTGGAAATCTGGTGCTCCGCCTCGCCGAGGCCCACCTCCGGCGTTTTCCCCAGATGCGGCCTCGTGCGGCGCAGCCGGGGCTGCGCTCCCCTTCGCCTCATCACCCTGCCCTCGCTTCAATCGGGCTGCTATGCGTTGGGCCGCCATTGGCGGCAAATTGCGAAGCTGCGAATCGGCATTGATTTTCAGCGTTACAGGCTTCTTGCTTAACAAATCCCGTACGGTCACGGAGTTGCTGGCGGCGTCCGTAGAAATCACAGTTCCTGCAACGTTAAGAAACGTGCCGGAGACGATTTCGTCGGCGGTGAGTTCGCCGCCACCGGCGCTGCGCGTTCCGCGTGCGCGAAGTTGATCCCCGGCCTTGATCTGGTCCACGGTTCCTGCCTTGGCGTCATCGAACTTGACGGAATCAGAGGCATATCGCCGGATGATGGTGTTCTTGGAAATACGGATTATCGTGATGGTATTTCCGCCCATTGCGGAATTGGAAATCGTGACCGTCCCAGCTGCCGTATTGACCGCAGTAACCAGGCCGGCAACGCCACGCTTCTGCCAGTCTTCGCGCTCTTGTTGCTGTTTGGCGGCGACGTCGTCGGCTTTGATGACAACAAGGGAAAAAGCCAGCAGCGATTTGCCGTCGTCAGCCATTTTCCCGCGCACCAGCACGCGGTCGCCCGACTGTAGATCTTGCGGAGTAATCGTTGTCGCTTCCTTGAGGTCTTTCGCACCCGGCGCGGTGCGCAGAATGCGTGTGGAGTCCTGGGCAAGGATCGTCATCGGGCTGCCTGAGTCGGTTGTGATCGTGACCTTGTTTCCAGATATTGAATCGATTGTCCCCAGCGCCTTCACAGGCGCGGCGCCAGACCCCTGGGAAGTGTCTTGCGCGAAGCCGACTGAGGCCAGAGCGGCGGCCAGTATCACAATGGCGCCCAGATGCGTATACCTATCCGCCTTTATTCTCAGCACATTCATTGTGGATATACGAGAAGTTAGACTCCAGAATACCTATCTGAGGATACACGCGGAGGCAGTAAAGAATCGTCAAACGACTGTAAAGTTCTGTCGCCAGGCTCAGGTACGGTTGGGCACCAATTCCGCCAAACGTCTGCGCAGGTCGGCTTTGCTGACCACCGGTGTTCCGCCGATCTGACTCGCCAGCCAGCTACCCATCCGATTGGCAGTGTCGTTCATCTTTTCAAACGATGCGCCTCGAAGATACTCATGAACGAGGGCCGCAGTGAATGCATCTCCGGCACCAATCGTATCTTTTAGGCGGACTGAGAACCCCGGGTGCTTGGTTGTACGATTTTGAGTCATCAGCAAACTTCCACGACGTCCTCGGGTGACACAAACAATTTTCGGGCCGAACGGAAACAAACATCGCGCCCCGGCTTCGCCAATGCAGGGTTTCAGTCCTAACAACTTCAGGACGACTGGGAGTTCGTCATGATTCATCTTTACGATCGTGGCCAGGCCGAGCGAATGTCGCACAGTTTCTGCGTCGTAGAAATTCTGCCGTAAATTGACATCGAAAACCCGGATAGCCGGCGTTGTCCGCAGAAATTGTGTGATCGTGGCCCGGCTGCAGGATGACCGCTGAGCCAGAGTACCGAAGCACACCGCATCGGCCTCATTCGCCAACTTCTTCCAGCCCGCAGTCCAGTGCAGAAAGTCCCAGGCAACGTTTTTGTGAATTGTGAAACGCGGCTGGCCACCGCGATCCAGGTGCACTCGCACCGTTCCGGTGGGATGCTCGGAGTCCGGCTGCACGTGCGAGGTCTCCAGTCCAAACTGTTGAAGTTGACGGACGGCCTCCCGCCCGAGGTCATCATTTCCTACGCGGCTGGCGACAACCCCCAGGTTTCCGAGACGGCTACTGATGTACGCAAAATTTGTTGGAGCTCCCCCGAGGTGCTTCCCCTGGGGCAGCATATCCCAAAGCAATTCTCCCAACCCTACGATTGTGAACGCCCTTGCCACAGTGCTCCCGCCACACTCTTTGGTGGCCTAACTTGCATACTTCCGTATCTAGCCATTTCCGGCACAACCGCTATAATTTATTCACGTTGAAACTGCGTTGGGTCACCGTAATACTCCCGATCATTCTTGCCGCTGCGGTTCGCGGACAAAGCGCCATCCCGGCAGGTCAGACGGTTTTAGTTGTTCCTTTCGAAAACCGATCCAGAGCCCCCGGCCTCGAATGGGTGGGCGATTCTTTCCCCGAGTTGCTCAAACAGAGACTGGATTCTCCAACCCTTTATCTTCTTCCCCGGGAAGATCGAATTCGCGCCTACGATCGCCTGGGAATTCCTGGCGAACTTCGTCCTTCGCGTCCCACAATTTATCGCATAGCGGAGCAACTGGACGTGGATTACGTCGTCCTTGGCGACTACCAGTTCGACGGACGGACCTTCACCACCACCGCACAATTGCTCGATATGCGGCACGAGCAGCTCCTGCCGGAGATGCAGCGATCCGGACCCCTTCCACAGCTGATCGAGCTGCAAACGAACCTCGCGTGGGACATTCTGCACAGCCTCTTTCCGACCGAGGCCACATCTCGAGAAACCTTTCTCGCCCAGGCACCACCAGTCGGCCTGGATGCCTTTGAGTACTACATTAAGGGAGTCATTGCGTCCACAGGCGAGGAGCGGATACGGCATCTGCGCGAGGCAGTTCGCCTTGGCCCGTCGTATGGCCCTGCGCTTCTCTGCTTGGGCGAAACCTACTATCAGCAGCGGCAGTATGACCAGGCAGAAGCATGGCTTTCGAAGCTTCCTCAAACCGACCCCGCGGCACTGGAAGCAGAATTCTATCTTGGACTCGCGGCCTTCGATCGCTCAGAGTTCACTCGCTCCGAATCGGCTTTCAACTTTGTGGCTGAGCGGCTACCGCTAAGCGAGATGTACAACAACATTGCTGTCGCCATCGAGCACCGAGATGGAACCGCTGCGGCAGAATTTCTACAGAAGGCAATCGCTGAAGATCCCGGTGACCCCGACTACCACTTCAATCTCGCTATTGAGCTCTATGGTGCGGGAGACTTGACTGGAGCTTCCCGCCAACTGCGTGAAGTCGTCTCGCTAAACCCGCACGATGCAGAAGCCAAGTCATTCCTGGAAAACATTGCGGGCGGGTCCGCTCGCGGCGTCGTGCGGGCCAGCATCAAGGTTCCACAACCTCGAATGCGCACCACCTATGACGAAGGCTCCTTTCGGCAACTTGCTTTGAAGATCAGTGCCGTGGCCGAACAGCGTCTGGCCAAGACCGATCCTCGCACGCATGCCCAATTTCATGCCGACCGTGGGCACCAACTGCTGAAACAGGGATTCGTGTCGGAAGCCGAGCGAGAGTTTGGCGAGGCGATTGCGCTGAGCCCAACCAACTCCGACGCCCATGCCGGACTGGCCACGATCTTAGAACGTGCGAATCATGTCGATCAGGCACGCTCCGAAGCACAGGAAGCACTTCGAATGCAGCCGTCCGCCGAAGCGCTTTTGGTGCTGGCGCGCCTGAATTTGCGAGAGAATAGAACTGGAGCTGCCGCTGAGGAGGTTGATCGTGCCCTGCGCCTGGAGCCTTCAAATCCAGTTGCGCAGGCCCTCAGGCGATCCGTCGCAGCCAAGCTTGCGCAGGAAGCGCAGCCGCTGCCACAGCAATGACCCGCATATACATTGTTCTGACTGGATTCCTGCTTCTGGTGTCGGCCTATTCCTCGGCCCAGGTGCTAAAAATCGTTGTCAACGACACCATCCAGCCGATCACGGAAGAGTACATTGGCCGCGCCATCGCTGAAGCCGATCACGAGAAAGATCAGGCAGTTCTGGTTGAAATGAACACGCCGGGTGGCCTGGTCGAATCTACCCGGGAGATTATCGAAAAACTCGTCGCTTCGCCTGTGCCTGTAATTATCTATGTAGCACCTAGTGGCAGCAGGGCCGCGTCTGCCGGTTTCTTCATCCTCGAAAGCGCCGATGTTGCAGCAATGGCACCGGGTACCAACACCGGGGCAGCCCATCCGGTCACCCTTGGTGGCGAAAAAATGGACGATGTCATGAAAGCCAAGATGGAGAACGACGCAGCTGCGCTGATGCGTTCTGTCGCCGCCAAGCGAGGCCGTAACGTCGAGGTGGCCGAGAGCGCGGTCCGGCAATCCAAGTCGTTTACCGAGCAGGAGGCACTCTCACAAAAGCTGATCGATTACGTCGCGTCCAGCCAGGAAGATCTTTTCAAACAAATGCAGGGCAAGCCGCTGAAGCGCTTTAACGGTCAGACGGTCATGCTGAATCTGGTCGGCGAACCCGTCCACAACTACGACATGACGCTGAAGGAACGTATCCTTGCGTACCTGATGGATCCGAACGTTGCCTTCATCCTGCTGGCGATCGGGGCGCTGGCTCTCTACGCTGAGTTTAATCATCCGGGCGCCGTAGTCCCCGGCGTCGTTGGTGTGATCTTCATTCTGCTGGCAGTTTTTGCCTTGAACCTTATGCCCACAAGGTTTGCCGCCGTAGTTCTGATTGCAGCTTCGTTCGTTCTTTTCGCGCTGGAGGCCAAATACGGAACCCACGGCATTCTGACCATCGGCGGCATCGTAACCCTCACCCTGGGCGGTTTGCTGCTGGTGGACGCTCCGATCCCCCAAATGCGCGTACACCTGCTTACTGCCCTGGCGGTCAGCATCCCGCTCGGACTGATTACGGCTTTCCTGATGAGCATCGCCGTCCGCGCGCGCCGGAACAAGGTCGTCACTGGAGTACAAGGACTCGTGGGCGAAATCGGCATGGCCCAGACTCCACTGTCGCCTCAGGGCAAAGTCTTCGTGCACGGCGAGCTGTGGGACGCTATCGCCTCAGCAAATGTGCCCTCCGGCGAAACTGTAATTGTCCGGCGGGTTGATGGTTTGCAATTGCGGGTCGACCCTACGCCCGCTCGCGACTCAAACCTCGCGCACACGTCAGCTTGAGTTTCAGAGTGGCTATTCTGGAAGGAAGGTCTTCATACAGAAGACGCTGCCGCCGGATTTCTCAAATTCCGTGGTTTCAACCACGACAGGCATCAGTCCCTCCGCATCCAAAATACGAGAGAGATTGCCACTCAGGCGCGGGGTAATGAAGCGCCCGTTCGCCACAACCCCATTTCCCATGAACTGCACCGCCTCCTCACGGCTGAGCCAGTGAATACGTTCAAAGTTGTTGCGAATTTCAGCAACGGATTCGGACGAAAGTGCCTCGGGGCAGATTAAGACAGCCGCTCCATTGGCGGACAAAAACACGTGTCCAAGTGATAGCAATACTGGTCAACCAACTCCAGCGGCGTGACCGAAAATCCGATCTTCTGCACTGCTGCCGCGAATCGGTCTACTCCGCCACGCGACGAGCGAAATCCGTATCCCGCCCATATTCGAGAATGGTCGGGATGCCACAGCAGATCGCCATGGCCTTCCAGATACTCGCCTTCCAACGCAACTTCGAGAATGTGGTATCCGCTTCGACGAAACCAATCGACGCAATATGGCACTTCTTTCTGCCGTGAGGGATGACGCATCCGGCTTGGAACAATAAACTTCCCCAAGTCCGGGTGCTTCCCCACGAAAACCTGGTTGGCGGTAAACACCATGTCGTCAAGCCCTTCGACAGGATCAATCAAGTGTATGTTTAGACCTGCGTCAATCAGTGCGCGCCGTAAATTTTCCCACTGGTGATGAGCCAGGACATGGTCGATGGGCAGCCCCATGTGGGGATTTTTCGGCTCGCGCACATCGAAGAAAGTCGGGGGACACATGAGGACGGAGTTGCGCATCATCAGTGATGATATCGCGCCTCACCGTGCGGCCTCACCTTGTGCTTATACTGACGAGCTTTCGGCACGATCTCTATCGGTTCGGCAGCCGGCCCTTGTGGAAAGCTCATCAGCCGCTATGCGACATTGTCAGCGAAGACCTTGCCTGCCGGTAGATTGATCTCCATTTGGTCAGCGACATGCACAGCAGGCAGCCATGCTACATAAGTGTGCGAACCCGACTTGCGCCAATCCTTTTCGCAAGCTCAGCGAAGGAAAACTGTTCCTGGTTGAAACCGAAACCTACTCTCCTTCCAAATCGACTCTGCGACGATGGGACGAGGGCGTGCAACATCGCATTGAGCATTTCTGGCTTTGCACGCAGTGTGCTTCGGTTTTGACATTGGCGTTTGAGAAGGGCAAGGGTCTTAAGACAGTTCCCCTGGCCGAGCCGATCAGAAAGAAGCCGGCAGCTTCGGTGCCCATGGCGGCAGCACTCGCGGAAGGTGCGTGAACGGAGAAGAGGATGCGGTCTTAATGGGTACACAAATCTGTACAATTTGCGGCGAAGAAAAGTCCGAGGGGCAGGTGTGGTTCCTGGTGGCCGAAAGCTACTGGGAGGACAAGCTGAAGATTCTTCGCTGGGAAGATGAATTAGCCACTCGCCAGGGCATGCACAGCGCCTGTTGTCCTGCCCATGTGCAGGAATTGGTCACTTACTGGATGTCAAGCGGCGGAGTGGATTTCCTGCTGACTCACCCGGAATCTGTGTACGGTTCGCGCGGCCCCGGCGATTCTGCGTTACCGTTTGTCGCCGAGCCAGATACTCGTGGCGCTCGGGAAATTGGCGAACTGGCTGTCGACCGGCCTAGCGTGGGACGTGCCCTGACTGAAAATCCAGATTCGCTGCTGATTATTCTCGATGAACTCCGGGATGCGCTAGAGCGGGAGATGGCCGGCGCCTCAGCTCGGCTGGAATCAGCCATCAGCACCAGACTAATGAGACAAGTTTAACGAGCCGGGGATCGCGCCGCATTGGACGCTTTCCAGGCCTTCCAGTCATTAGTCACCGCTTTCGCCATTTTTCTCACACCAGTCATTAGCAAGCCAGGCTTCATACCATCCAAATGTTTGCGAACAGACTTGCGCGCTCCGGCGGTTCCCAGATGAATATTGCCAGCCTCCCATCCCATCGCGTTGAGTAATCTGAGTTCTTCGCGCTCTTTCGGCAACATAGTGAGTTCGATTCGCGAACAATGTGGCGATAACCGGCGAACGAGCCAAACCCCGCGCACTTTCACAAAGGGATCAGGACAGCGTACAGCAGCATCGATAATGTTCGGATAAAGGATCTTTGCCGGGCCCTTATGTTTCTTTGCCCAATAGACTGAGGATGGCGCCAGGGACTTGGCTTCACGGGCGATTCGGCCCCCGTGCCATAGGGCGAGCGCCACAGCCCTTACATGCCCAAGGCTTCCCAGACCGGCAACCCGGCGACAGAGTTTATACGATAGGTCCGGTTCTGGCATAAGCTGCTCGAGAGCACCCCTGGCTTTGCTGGGCAGCCGGCCGTCGAATTTTGGCAAGCCGTCCATTTTTTGCCAGAATCGAACGGGATCACGCAACTCGTTCAGTGCAACCTCGCGTAGCCATTCATGCTCTTCTTCCAGGACAAACGGTCGTCCACCTTCCACTAGAGCTTCGTGATAGCCGTCGAGAATGGCGGCGAAGCCGTCTTTAATGTTGGCCGAGAGATGTCCTTCTTCAGCTGCGAGCATCGCGCTTGTCGCGAGCCGAACCAGATCCAGTGTGTAAGGCAGGACCGCAGCTTCGTCGAAGTCGTTTACGCCCCAGACCAGGCGTCCTTCGATGTCCCGCCACGTTCCGAAGTTCTCGACGTGGAGATCGCCTACGGCGAGGACAGAAGGCGCGTCTGTCAGTTTCTCGCCAACCTCGGGCCAAAGCTGCATCCAGCGATAAAAGGTAGACCGAAAAAACGCGAATGGTGACTCCGCCATCCGCTGATGCTTGAAACGAAGGTCCGCCGGAACCAGCGTGACGTGCTGTGCCAGCCATTTCTCAAAACGGCGCGTGGCTTTGACGATATTCATGCCTTCTGCTGGGTACCTAGCCTAGAAAAGAATAGAAGGCAAAAATGCTCCCGCGGGTTCGTTGTAGAGTCCCATGCTCATCAACGTCATGGGCTGAACAACTCGAAGTCCGCTCTCAAGGCACCAGCGGAATAGTCCGGCATTGCGAGTTGGCACAAGAATCCCGGGGCCCATGAACTCGTTAGCCGAGGCGATCAGTGCCTGCAGATCCTCGTTTGTCTCTCCCACCGCGTAACCAAAGAAGCCAATCGCGGGGGAATATGCTTTAATTCTGCCCTCCGCCTCAGCAACGACAGCTGTTCCGCGTTGAATCGAATCATTCAACTCGCCGCCGCGGCCGTGCCCGTGAACTCGAAGACAGAGATCGTTACAGGCGGCAACATCGCTCGCTTCCATCGGACGGACGCGATAACCTGGAGGTACTTTCAGGCTTGTCGATCTCTGCATGCAGGCAAGCGGTTCGCGGACAACAAATCCGAGCTTGGCATATAACGACAAAGAGCGGCCGTGATACGCCGCCTGCACCAGGCGGACTCCGGCAAATTTTCGTTCCGTCGCACGCGTGATAACCGCCTGCATCAGTTGACGGCCCGCGCTGCGGTTCTGAGAATTGGGATCAATCGTAATCGGACCGACCCCGGCAATCGTTGTTCGTTCGTCGAGGCAGTTGCTTCCGATGATTCTTCCATCCTGCTCGGCAACTACGCAGAAAAAAGAGGGATGAGAAAAGGCCATGGAGAGAAATCCCATCGGAATCTCTGGAGTCGGAAAATCTCGAGGGAAACTATGTTGATCGGCAATCGCTTGAAATGCTGCGAAGCAGATTCGTCCACATGCTTCGGCATCAGCCGGTGTCGCCCGACGGATCACAGTCAGAACGCTGCCGGTGCTCACCGCTTGAGGTTGTGCTGCCATGAGGATTGCCTCCTTTTCAGAATCATCAGAAAGTTCCGGGTGATCGCGCCTGAGACCGCAGACTGAGCAATCTTAGGGCTGGCTGTCGGCGAGCTAGAAGTCGGCTGGGCTACAGGCCTGTAAATGCAGACTGGCATGTTAGGTGGGTTCGCTCAGGAAAGTCAACGCGTAAGAGCCTGTGGACGCTGATATCAGCGGCGGGATTTCTGCCCACCCCGGGTCTGTATTTGTGCAAACTGGGAAGTTGCGCTCGCCGCCTGAACGCCCCGTAGGCAGCCTACACCCTTGCTGCAAAGGCGACCACTCCCGCTAATTCGCGTAGTACTTGGCGTTAATGTCGACGAAGGGCTTCAAGTCCTCGGGCAGATCATCGACTGCATAAATCGAGTCCGAGGTGCAAACCGGGACGCAGGCGCCGCAATCGATGCAGCCGGCCGGATCGACGTACATTTGCTTCACTTCTTCGAAATTAGGCTCATCTTTTTTGGGGTGGATACAATCGGTGGGGCATACATCAGCACAGAGCAAATCCTTGATGCACTTATCAGTAATTACATAGGCCATGGTTGTGCTCCCTGGATGAGGTAACAGTTGAGCCTACTTGAGCGTGGCGCTGCCTGCCGTGATGCGCGTCACGCAGGAAGTGTGTCGTAAGTCTCATCAACCAGAAAAGAAAACGCCATCCCATCGTCAGGGTAACGTGATCGTTCCTGATATCAACGCGCAGGATTGGAGGACAGGCGAATCAGGCAGCTTTGTGCTTATGTGAAAGAAATTGCTCGCCGATCATCATCATCCTGGCGTCGGCCTTCCCTTCGCCGAATACGGTCTGAGTGGCATTTTTCCACAGATCGCACGCCTTACAGGTCGCTGCTGCATGGCGCAGGCTCTCTAAAGTCGGCCTCTGGAGGATCGGAGCATGATTTCGATTCGCAGTTCCAGTCATTTGCGACTTTCTGTAGCGGCCGGCGATAGGATGCATCCAAGTTTATTAGAGGCGGGGTTCTGAGTCAGAGAGATATTTGTTAGGCCGCCGTTTAGTGCTCAGTCACCGAACGAGACAACTGGCCCTACAGTGGACACTGTATTGGCAGTTTAGGGCGAAAGCTGTAAGGTCGCAGCCGTTCATTTTTTCAGCGGAAACCGACGGCAAAGAGGTCAACTATGGTTGCGCATTGTGTTAATCCGAATTGCGGCACACAATTGCATTCTTTCGTCGAAGGCCGGCTATTTCAGTTCGAAGTCGTATCTATCTCCATTTCAGCCACCGACGAGGCCCGTGCACCTTTTGATGAAGAGCCGAAGAGCCTGACAGCGCAGTTCTGGCTGTGTGGGCGCTGTGCAGCGAGTATGAGCCTCGTGCTGGAACCGATGCATGGACTGAAGATAATTCCTTTGGCGGCCGATCTCCCGCTGGATCGTCAGGGCGGACTTCGCCCGGATACCAATCACTGTTAATCGAGAACACCTGCGTAGGTAAGTTTTACATAGACGATTCAAAGTTGCGACCAGTTGTCAACAGTTTGGGTTTGGTGATTGCTGTGCAACTACTATTTACACTTCCACAGGAATCATTTCGGATTCTCAGAATGAGCTTCATCTGACCTCAGAGGGAGAAGTGTTTGGGAGGTGTTCTGTGGCATTTCGAATCTTGATCGCAGACGATCATGAAGTCGTACGAAAAGGTCTGGTCGCGCTGTTACAACAACAACCCGACTGGCAGGTTTGTGGCGAAGCCGCGGATGGCCGCGAGGCCGTCGACAAGGCGCAGCAGCTCAAGCCAGAGGTGGTAATCCTTGACATCGGTATGCCCAGCTTGAATGGGCTTGAGGCGACCCGCCAGATTCTGAAGACAAATCCCCATGCCAGGATCCTGATTCTCACCTTGCATGATTCAGACCAGGTGGTGCGCGATGTTCTGAATGCTGGAGCCCGTGGCTTTCTCTTGAAATCCGACGCCGCTCGCGACCTGGTTGCCGCCGTCGAAGCCTTGCGGCGAGACAAGACCTATTTCACGTCAAAGGTCGCCTCGATGGTGCTGGAAGGCTACCTGAAGGGCTCGACCGGCCCGACTCCGGCTCCGGTGAGCCGGAATCGGCTGACGCCGCGCGAACGCGAGATTGTACAGTTGCTGGCAGAAGGAAAGAGCACCAAAGAAGTGGCCGTCGCGCTTGGCTTGAGCGTCAAAACCGCAGAAACGCACCGCTCCAACATCATGCGCAAACTTCAATTGCACTCGGTCAGTGACCTCGTGCTCTACGCGGTGCGCAATAATATTGTGCACGTAGTGCAGGCAGGACTGGAAACGACCTAGCCATATTCGAACAGGCCCGTGATTCTTGCGGGCCTCCTTTCTACTGATCCGGCGAGAGAGGCGAGAAGCAGGAGCCGGCCTCATAATCATCCTCAGAGAGCGGCGCCTGCCCGTGAGGTGGGATTACGGTGGGCAACTTTCATGCACCAGGAATAGGTTTGCAATGCGAAACCAATCCTGCTGACTCTGTAATTTGATCTCAGCGTATCGACCGCGAGCTTCGCCGCGAAGAAGCGGTGATGATCGTGAGCATGATCTTCGAGGACATGGAGCCGTTCATTGAGCCTGGGAGAGTTGGTGAGTACTTGGTGAGGGTCAGGAAGAATGACGCTCGCGTTCGCGAGCTGTTGAAGAAGCTCCGGCATCCCGGCATCACACGAGAGATTTGAAAAATCCGAGCCTCTCAGGGATGAGGCTCCAGGCTTTCAGTGAAAGATTCGACCGCCGACGTACAGACCGGCGAAGAACACAATCACCGCGTAAAGGAGTGGGTGTGAGAACAGAAGCCGGATGTCAATCGCTCCACCACTCGGGAGTCCGGCATTCTTCAATCGCCACACCACATAGAAGGCTCGAATCAACGCAGTCGCAATCACGAATGCGAGTCCGATCGCAATGCTGATGACATTCACACGTAACATTAGTTTGTCTCCTTTACGGATTATACGTGCAATAGGTCGGGTTGCTTGCGTTGGGAATCGCAATCGCGGCTGGTGGACCGAGGCAAGCCCACTTCGTTCCGGGTTCCAAACGTTCGCAGAAGGTGTGAACTTGCCAACTCGACGGTGCGTAAGCCGGTCCCGCACTCTGTATGTAAGGCGGAAGATAATCGATGTTCGCCCAAGCATACACCGGCACGTTGCTGCATGACGGTGTGACACTATAGTTGCAAACTTCAGTGTCACCCGATCCCACACAAGCCAAGTCTTCAAGCCTTAGCAGAGACGAAGTGGCGTATTCTATATCGAACGAAAAAGGGAATGACACATATTGAACCTGACAGCCGATGTCGCCGTGTGAATCTTCGACTATCACGTACACAGGTTCGGTCACGTTGAATGTTGCACTCCCCACAGCCTTAAGGTTCAAGATTTTCGCCTGACCCTTCGTTGATGTGAATGTAAAAACAGACGGGCTGTTTGATGTCCACGTTCCCGCTGAGGTGAGGTTCTCTGTCGTGCTGTTGGTCAAGGTGCCGGTTGCTCCGAAGTTGACGTAATAATCCCCGTCACTCCCGAGGTTGTAAGTTAGTGCTGTGACCGACACAGTGCTGAGGTACGGTGGACAGATTACACCAGCATCCGGGCTGACTTGCGCGAATGCCGAAACACTGAATAGCAACAGCGACCACAAACACATTTGCTTCATACTATCTCCTAAGTTGATTTTGCCGACCACAGATCGGGGAAAGTCTAGAACTCTTCGTCCTCGTCGAATCGCTTGATTGTGACAGGGAGACGGTCGGTTGTTGGGTTGTGCATCTTCCTCGCGAGTTGAGCGGCTAGTCGGCAAAGTGCGAGGCGCGATCCGTTCGGATTCGGATGTGCGTTTCCGGTCCGTTTCATCGACCCTGAAGCTCCTTGAGTGCCTGTTGAAACTGTTTCGGTTTGTTCTCTTCAAACCAACACAGTGAGGCTACAGCCCATCCGATTTCGCCGACTCCAGGTAACTCCTTTGTTCTCCCTCCAGTAACGACGCACATCATTAGCTCCCCTTGTTCCGCTCGCGCTCCCCGACCAGCCAATACTGCAGAGAGTAGTTCACATGCGGTTTTTCGCAGGCCCAGGCAAATCTATGCGGTACAGCAAGTTATTCATTCGCCTACAGCGTGCACCGGATGGTGCGCTTCCGCCTCAGAACGTACGCTCGTGGCTGAAACGGACGACAAGAGTCCTTTCGTCCAGAGTTGAAAGGAGACGCAAGTGAGCAGTCAAGTCAACTCCACCGCAAGTTCCACTCAACGCAATCTGGATCTGGATCTGGTTGGACGAGCTCAGCAAGGTGACTCTGATGCATTTGCCTCTTTATTTCATGGGCACAAAGCACGGATCTATTCCATTTGCTTGCGCATGGCTAATAACACAGCAGAAGCCGAAGATCTCACGCAAGACGCTTTCATGCAGGTGTTCCGCAAGCTCTCCACCTTCCGCGGCGACTCCGCGCTTTCCACCTGGCTGTATCGCATTGCTGTGAATACGGTACTGATGCACTTCCGCAAAAAGGCTTTGCGGCAGATCTCACTCGATGAACCCTATGACCAGGATGCTCACCTGGTGCGGCGCGAATATGGAAGCCAGGATGATCGCCTCTCCGGTTGCGTTGACCGCATAGCTTTAACCCGCGCGATCCGTGAGCTTCCCGACGGATATCGCACGATTTTTCTGTTGCACGAAGTCGAAGGCTATGAGCACCAGGAAATCGCCGAGTTGCTCGACTGTTCGATAGGAAACTCAAAATCACAACTTCATAAAGCAAAACTGCGCATTCGTGAGCTTCTCGGGCATGCGCGGCCAGACGCTCGCCGCCAAGAGCAGGAGAACAAGCCGGACCCAGCGTGCAGGCGAGCAACTACTTCGCTTCCGAATCCCGAATTTTGCCCAACTCCCGTGTTGTGATTTTCATCACATCCGCGTGTGATCCTCGTACCCGACGCTGAACCCTCGCCAAGCGCATGCTGTACACACGGTGAGCTTTGGGCGCGTTCTTACTGCCCTGCAGCCGTAAAGGACCATCATGAGCCGTAAATACAAGACGATGGACGGCAACGAGGCCGTCGCGTACGTGGCATATCGGATAAACGAGGTGATTGCGATTTACCCCATCACCCCGTCCTCACCTATGGGCGAGTGGGCCGATCAGTGGGCCTCCGAAGGGTTGCCAAATGCTTGGGGAACGGTCCCACATGTAATCGAGATGCAAAGCGAAGGGGGCGCTGCAGGCGCGGTTCATGGCGCTTTGCAGACCGGGGCGCTGGCCACGACGTTCACGGCGTCCCAAGGTTTGCTTCTGATGATCCCGAATATGAACAAGATTGCTGGTGAACTTACAGCCACCGCCTTTCATGTTTCGGCCCGGACTCTGGCAACCCATGCCCTCTCGATTTTTGGCGATCACAGCGACGTCATGTCATGCCGCACTACGGGCTGGGCCATGCTTTGTTCGAACTCAGTCCAGGAAGCCATGGATTTTGCCCTGATTGCGCATGCAGCATCGCTCGAAACGCGTATTCCTTTCCTGCATTTCTTCGATGGGTTTCGTACTTCTCATGAAGTCAACAAAATCGACGTGCTCAGCGACGATGCGATTCGCTCACTGATCGATATGGACCGCGTAATCGAGCACAGGCAGCGTGCGCTGTCCCCCGACCATCCTGTTTTGCGCGGCACCGCACAAAATCCTGATGTGTTCTTCCAGATCCGCGAGACTGCGAATCCTTACTATGCCGCCGCGCCAGAAAAAGTTCAGGCTGTCATGGACCAATTCGGGGCGACGACCGGCCGTTCTTATCATTTGTTTGACTATGTGGGTGCTCCCGATGCGGAACGGGTGATCGTGCTGATGGGTTCGGGCGCGGAAGTCGCGCACGAGGCAGTCGAATACCTGATCGCCCGCGGCGAAAAAGTAGGACTCGTTAAAGTCCGTTTGTTCCGGCCATTTTCCATCAAACATTTCCTCGGCTGTTTGCCAGCCACCGTCAAAAAGATTGCCGTTCTGGATCGCACCAAGGAATCCGGTGCGATTGGCGAGCCGTTGTACCTGGATGTCGTGACGGCCCTCAGTGAGGGTACAAGTGACGGTTTTGCCAGCCTCAAGGGCGTCAAAACGATCATCGGAGGACGATATGGGTTGTCCTCAAAAGAATTTACTCCGGCGATGATCAAAGCTGTCTTCGACAACCTCAGCCCGCAACAGCCCAAAGAGCGTTTCACCATCGGCATCAACGACGATGTCAGCCACACGAGCTTGCCATACGACGCCGAGTTCTCAACCGAACCAGATAACGTCGTTCGCGCGCTGTTCTACGGACTCGGCGCTGACGGCACCGTTGGCGCGAATAAGAACTCGATCAAAATCATCGGCGAAAACACCGAGAATCACGCGCAAGGTTACTTCGTTTACGACTCCAAGAAGTCGGGCGCAATGACAGTCTCGCACCTGCGCTTCGGGCCGCAACCCATCCGTTCCAGTTATCTGGTTACGAAGGCCAATTTTGTCGCCTGCCACCAGTGGATTTTTCTCGAGCGCTATGACATGCTGAGCGCCCTCACTCCCGGAGGTACGTTCCTTCTCAACAGTCCTTTTGGCCCCGATGAGGTCTGGGACCACCTGCCTCGCGCAGTCCAACAACAACTCATCGCTAAGAAGGCCCGATTCTTCGTAATCGACGCGTACCAGGTGGCGCGCGACACCGGCATGGGCAGCCGCATGAACACGATTCTGCAGGTCTGCTTTTTTGCCATCTCGGCAGTCCTGCCGCGCGACCAGGCCATCGAGGCCATCCGGAAGTCCGTCCGCGACACCTACGGCCGCAAGGGTGAAGACATCGTTCAAAGGAACATGAAGGCGGTAGATGAAACTCTGGCTCATCTGTTCGAAGTCAAGGTTCCAGCGGCGGCCACGAGCACCATTGAGATACCACCGCCGTTTTCGGCTGAAGCCCCGAAGTTTGAGAAGGATGTCCTCGGCGTAATCTACGCCGGGCGCGGCGACGAACTGCCAGTTAGCGCTTTCTCCGCCGATGGCACATTTCCCACCGGCACCGCGAAATGGGAGAAGCGAAATATCGCGCTCGAAATTCCCGTTTGGGACGAGAAAATCTGCATTCAGTGCGGTAAGTGCGCCATGGTGTGCCCGCACGCTGTCATTCGTATTAAGGTTTACGACGCCAAAGAGCTGGCGCACGCTCCCGCCACTTTCAAATCTACGGCGGCCCGAGACAAAGAGTGGCAAGGGATGAAATACAGCATTCAAGTCGCGCCGGAAGACTGCACGGGTTGCGCCATTTGCGTGGATATTTGCCCGGTAAAGAACAAAGCCGAAACCCGTCTCAAGGCGCTCAACATGGCGGCTCAACCCCCATTGCGAGCGCCGGAGCGCGAGAACTGGGAGTTTTTCTTGAAGATTCCCGAGCTTGACCGGCGAAAGATCAAGGTCGCCAACATACGCCAGCAACAGATTCAAGAACCGCTTTTCGAATTCTCCGGGGCGTGCTCCGGATGCGGCGAGACCCCATATCTCAAACTGCTGTCCCAACTGTTTGGTGATCGGGCGGTGATCGCAAACGCGACTGGCTGTTCCTCGATCTACGGTGGCAATCTTCCGACCACGCCATGGACAACGAACGCGGAAGGCCGCGGGCCAGCATGGTCGAACTCGTTGTTTGAAGACAATGCGGAGTTCGGCTTAGGCTTCCGGCTCTCGATTGACAAGCAGGCGGAATTCGCGCGCGAATTACTACAGCGGCTTGCCAGCTCAGTCAGTGAAGATCTCGTCACGGCTCTGCTGACCTCGCCACAGAAAGATGAGGCGGACATCTTCGAGCAGCGCCAGCGTGTGGACATTCTCAAAGAGCGCCTCGCCAGAATTCAGTCACCCGAAGCGAAGCAACTGCTCGCCCTGGCCGACATGCTGGTAAAGAAGAGTGTATGGATTGTTGGTGGCGACGGCTGGGCTTACGACATCGGTTATGGTGGCCTGGACCATGTGATTGCCAGCGGACGCAATGTCAACCTGCTGGTGCTGGATACGGAAGTTTATTCCAATACCGGCGGCCAGGCGTCTAAGGCGACCCCGCGTGGGGCAGTGGCGAAATTTGCTGCTGGCGGAAAGCCTGGCCCGAAAAAAGATCTTGGCTTAATGGCCATGAGCTACGGCAACGTTTACGTAGCCAGCGTGGCTATGGGCGCAAAAGACGAACACACGCTCAAAGCCTTCCTGGAAGCCGAGGCATATGACGGTCCCAGTCTGATCATTGCCTACTCACACTGCATTGCCCATGGCATCGATATGACCCGCGGAATGCAAGATCAAAAAGTCGCCGTCGACTCAGGTGAATGGCTGCTGTACCGCTATAACCCGGAGCGCGAGCCGCAAGGCGAGAATCCCTTGATCCTCGACTCCCGGGCCCCCGCGAAAAAAGTGCAGGACTTCTTGTCGATGGAAACGCGTTTCAAGATGCTCACCAAGAGCAAGCCGGAAGATGCGAAGCGGTTGTGGGCCGAAGCGCAGAAAGATGCACAAGCTCGCTATCGCCTGTACGAGTACTTATCGCAACAAAAATTCGGCAAAGAGCCGGAGCCGGCCAAAGCAGGGAACTGACTAATTCGGGCCCGCTCCAGTGGTTTCATTAGGCGTGTGGAGGGCAGAGATGATTGACTTGGGCACAACTTATCTGGGACTGAAGCTGCGGACGCCGCTGGTGCCCTCCGCTTCCCCGCTCTCGCAAGAGCTCGACAGCATACGCCGTCTCGAAGACTCTGGAGCGTCGGCCATCGTGCTCGGGTCTCTGTTCGAGGAGCAACTCCGGCAGGAAAGCCTCGAACTCGAGCATCGACTTGCCGAGCACACGGACAGCTTTGCTGAGGCACTCAGCTACCTGCCAGAACCTAACGAGTTCAAAATTGGCCCGGAGGGCTATCTCAATCACATCCGCAAGGCAAAGCGAGCCGTGGCCGTGCCCATCATCGCCAGTTTGAACGGCGCAACTTTTGGCGGTTGGACCGCATACGCAAAGGAACTGGAGCAGGCGGGCGCTGACGCCATCGAGTGCAACATTTACGCCATCCCCAGCAACCCTGACCTACTCGCCGCAGAGATCGAGAAGGACTACATTGAGATCGTGAAAGCCGTGAAGTCCGCCGTAAGCATTCCTGTCGCCGTAAAGCTCAGCCCCTTTTTCACGAACATGGCGAATATGGCCAAGCGGTTCGACGATGTGGGAGCAAACGCGCTGGTTTTGTTTAACCGCTTCTATCAGCCCGATATCGACCTGGAGGAACTGGAAATCCAGCCCAATGTTTTGCTGAGCACGCCGCAAGCCTTACGGCTGCCGCTTACCTGGATTGGAATTCTTTACGGGCATTTGCGGGCGAATCTCGCCGCAACCAGCGGCGTTCACGGACCCGAAGACGTAATCAAGCTGCTCATGGTCGGAGCTGATGTGACCATGCTGTGCTCTACGCTGCTGCGCAACGGCATCAGCCATCTGCGCTATATCGAGGAAGGATTGGTCCGCTGGATGGAAAAACATGAGTACGAATCGGTACAGCAGATGAAGGGCAGCATGAGCCAGTTGCGCTGTCCCGATCCCTCGGCGTTCGAGCGTGCGCAGTACATGAAAGCCGTCAAGGGCGTGCAGCACGTCTCGGTTACCAGCAGAGAGGCGTGGCGAATCCTCACTGGGGACTAGAGCTGTCGCAGGCGGCCGACTCCTATTGCAGTTTTGCGTACTCGGTTTTGGCTTCTTTTAAAGGAAGTAAATCAGGGTCGGCATCTTTCCACATCGCGAAAAGGTCCTGGTAGGCAGTGCGCGCGTCCGCAGTGTCGTGCTGCGCCGCCAGGGCACGAGCAAGGCCGAGTTGCGCGAGGGGATAATGAAACGAGAACGGCTGCTGCCAGCGGCGGATTAAGTATTTGCGGAACTCTTGAACGGCATTCGCTGGCTCGCCGCTGGCAAGGTAAGCTTCTCCCAGCAAAACGTGCATAGCTAAATACTGGCCATCATCATAGGGTTGAGCAACGGCAAGCGTTTGAACGGCGGCTGCGGCTTTGCCACGACGCAACTGCAATCGAGCTTCAACTGCCGGAGCAAGGACGTTCTGGATGAACGTATCTTCCGGCCTTGCGCGCCGCGCTTCCGCGATCAGCGATTCTGCTTTTTGATCTTGACCGACCGCTGCATAGATATCCGCCGTTCGCGCTACGAAGGACGGGTCACGCGACAATGCCAGCGCTGCGTCAAGCTGGTCTGCGACCTTGGGAGAATACCCAAATGCAGCTTCTGTTTCCGCTTCATCCATCAAGTGGTCTGCAGCCACATCTGCAATGCCCAGGCTCTTGGCGCGCTCGACCGCCTTCGCCTGTCGCTCCCGCTCGTGGGTTAACTGACCGAGTGCCGCAGCGTGCGAGGCCTCGAGTTCCAGCACCCGCATTTCGCCTTCCGGGCTGGCCTTTGCCGA
>DASPTU010000040.1:0-4182 GCA_035623255.1 Terriglobales bacterium
TATGAAAGAAGAAGACTACCGAAAGTTCGATGAACTCGGGGAGGAAATCTGGCGGGTCCTTGATGAACGGGAACAAGCTAAGTGCGACTCGCGGCCAGCCAAGGGTGCTCGACTTTAGACATGCCATCCGGATACGATTCCTTAGAAGAAGTCCTAGCTTGCTTGAAGCGCATGGAGTCGATTGTCTTAGGACTGAAGCAACTGCGGAGCTTTGTGAGCCAGGGTGCCGGTGTGGAAATTCTTGAGTCGGTCATCGCGGAAGCCGAATCCCAAATCGAGGAAATCAGACGAAAGGTAATCGTGTAACTGTTGAAACATCGCGATTACACTCAAAATCCCCGGCTGCCGGGTCAATGAGTGTTAACGCCTGGTTTCAACAATTGATTTTCCCCACAATTGGCTCGCAAGTGATCGACTTTGGCGGAGCCGGTCGAAATCAGTGTGCTTCGTTGATTCGTGCCTGCCAGGTACTCGCGGCATCCGGCCGGCCGGCCCTGGTAGCGATCAGAAAGGCGTACTTGGCAACGTCCTTTCGTCCGTGCGGGCCCAGCTCCAACCATTGTGTCGAGTATTTCGCTATGAAATCGTAGAGAGTCTGGGCTGTGGCGAGCGCCTGGTCAGGCTTGCCGTCGTGATCGTAGGCCTCCATGAGGGCGTACAGGATCTGATCCTCTGAAGCGGTTACCTTCCACACCGGATCCCGATTGGTAGGAACGCCTGAGTTCTGCTGCAGAATCCTGTCGCATATAGCGATGCTGGTGGGCAGAGTTGCTTCCAGGTGCGCCCAATCCCTTTGTATCTGGTACGTCTCTCCCATGCTCATGTACGCCTGCACGATGTCAGGATCGCCCTGATCCGAGGCTTGCAAGTAATCGATGAGATGCTGCGAAGCCTGAAGGGCATCCGGGAAGCGGTTCATGCGGCGCAAGGTTGCAATCTCGCCTTTGGTGGCGCTAATACGATAAACCTTCTGCGCGTCGCTTAAGTGATCTGCAAGTTTTGCCGCGTCCTGGTATCGCTCGAGTGCTGCTTCGAGGTCACTGGCTTTCAATTGTGCCGCCGCATCGCGAAACGCCGACTCGATCATGCCTTTGTAAAGGGTTTCGGCTTCCGCCCGGCGTGCTCCGTTCTCATAAATTTCCGCAATTTGCTGGCGGGCGTTTTTCAAAGCCGTGTATTCATCTTCCCTCAGCTGAGGAACAACCTTCCCCGCTTCCGCATACTGCTCGAGCGCTTGCGTGTATTGGCCGTCCTGAAAAGATTTACTGCCGCTTTCAAAAATGGAGCGGAACATCTTGTCCTGGGCAGAATCAAGTTTCTGCTGCTTTGCAGCAATCTGAGCACCAGGAGGCGTGGGAGAAGTCACAAATCGAATCAAGGCGGAAGAGGCTACGAAAATCAGAATGATTAGCGGCACCCAGATAACGCTTTTTTCGAGCGCTTTGATCTGCTGCACGTTTCCCCCAAACTTACGTAACTTGGTGATCCAGCATGATTCGGCTTAGATAGCCATTTAACGCGCATCGTAGCATCGCCCGCATGGATTGCTGAACGGAATGCGGCGCGGCTTAGTTACTTCGGTGCACTTTTCGATGTAGCTTCGTGCATTATGAGGGCAGGCGTGAGGCTGAGCGTAGCCGGGATATTTGTCGATGCAAGTCAAACGAGGATGAGAAACAGCACCCTTGCTTTCCCGTCTATCAGAGCACGATCGCATCGACGCGTCCTGCTGCTGCTCATCGTCTGCACATTCTGCGGTTGTAACCGCCAATCCACTGCGGAGTACAAGGCCACCGTGGTCGGGGATTGGGAAGAGGCTCACGGTACGCACGAGACGCTGCATTTCAAGGCCGACGGCAGTCTCGCGATGGACAGTCCTTCGGAACACCGCTCCTGCACATACGATTTCCCTGATACAAAGCACATTCGCCTGGATTGTGCTTCCTTCGCACCTCAAGTTCCGCATGTGCCAACAACCTACGGCTTCGCGCTGGACAATGACAAGCTGATGATCAGCGATAGTTTTTCCACCGGAACGTACACGCGAACGCAAAGCCCTTAATCGTGAGTTTCGGGGAGTTGGTTCAGCACAGGTGTCTTAATATACGTCAGATTAGCTTGACGATGATTGTCGTAACATCGCGATTACACTCAGAACCCGGTGATTCACGACCATTTCGGTTGAAGCTTGCGATAGCAGTGGGCGTCCATCCCGACGAGAATGTGCCAGAGCGCAGTCGCCAAAGCGAAACACAATTCGGCATCCGATTGCTGAAAGTCGATTTTTCCGAAGTGCACGACCCGATTTCGTTTTTGGAAAAGCCCTTTCACGAAGAAGTTCTTCGCTGAAGCTTCACCGGAGGACTGATACTGCGTCCGCACGCTTTTTAGAAGTTCGCCATTCGCCGATAGGAATGAATCGAAGGACTGTCCAGCGAGCAGGCTCGAAACCCTATCGAATCGGGCAGCAACCGAACGTATATCTCGCCAGCGTTCCTCCCATTCCTCTTCATCTGCGTCGGTCGGGTTTCGCTGCAATGTGAGATCAAGGCGATTCCATTTCATAAACAGGTACGCCAGTTGACTCTCTACCGCCATCGCCGCTAACACGATCGTCAGGGTTGAATCCCCACCTATAAGCTCTGTCGCCGCACGATGCATGATCGCCATTCCCACGATGTTACCGAGCGGTTCTACTAGCCAAATCGTCTTCCTGCATTTGGGGCACTTCGCGTCTTTTGGCAATTGTGTGCCGTTCACATCAACGAGGAACTCGCCACAATCGTCGCACGTTATTGGAATTGAGAACTTCACTCCCTGATTCTAAAGTGCGAGCCCAGATTTCCGAACATTGGCTCCGGTTGTTGAACATCCCTGGACCGCTCCCATTTTCTGTCACAAACGAGGCTAGAGGTTTTGGGCAGTGTAAGTCCTTTCTCCCGCTGTTGACGTGGGTTTCGCGCACTCCAGAGGCTCCATCAAGAGACTCTGGAGTGCGCGCCCCAGCAATGTACTAGCTTTCTCTCGGTGCAGCTCCGCGAACGCTGCGGGCGTCCGATCCGCCAGCGCACTGTGCGGACGCTCGTGGTTGTAATGCTCGCGGAACTTCGCCAGCTTCCGCCGTGCATCTTCCAGCGATGCGAACCACTCTACGTTCAAACACTCGTCCCGCAGCCGACCGTTGAAACTCTCGATGAATCCGTTCTCCACGGGTCGGCCTGGCCGAATGAAACGCAACTGTATTTTGCGACTCATCGCCCAAGCTTCCAGCGCCCGACTGCAAAACTCACTCCCGTTGTCCACCGTTATGCTTTCCGGCAAGCAACCTCGTTCCTGATTTGCCGCGTCCAGCGCTTGCGACACTTTCATTCCAGTCATCGAACGGTCGGCTTCCAACGCCACACACTCCCGTGTGAACTGGTCCACCGCTGTCAGAATGCGGAACGAACGTCCATCCGCCAGCTTATCGCTCACAAAGTCCATACTCCAACACTGGTTCGGTCGCGCGGCGATGCCGCTTGCGACCGGCCGTCGTCGCGCTATCTTCCTTCGTTGCTTGGTGCGCACAATCAACTCTTCTTCCCGGTACAGCCGATAAATGCGCTTCGCATTCACGTGCCAGCCCTCGCGTCGCAGCAGCACCGTCAGTCGTCGATAACCGTAGCGCACATGCATGCCGGCCAACTCTCGCAAGCGGTGTCGCAACACTTCATCGAACACCTTCCGGCTCTCGTACCGCAGTGTCCCGATCGCCAACTTCACGATCCGCGCCGCGTGCCGCTCGCTGATTCGATAGGCCTCTTGCGCCCAGCGCGCCAACTTCCGACGCGCACGAGGCCTCACAGCTTTTTTGACACGATCTCCTGCAGGATCTGCCGATCCAGGCTCAAGTCTGCCACCAAGCGCTTGAGTCGTCCCACTTCTTCGCGGAGCTGCCGTAGCTCACGCAACTCGCTCACCCCAACTCCCGTATATTTTCGTTTCCAGAGATAGTAAGTGGCCTGGCTGATTCCCACCTTGCGGCAAACGTCGTCCACGCGCGCTCCTGCTTCCACCTGCCGCAGTACCGCTACGATCTGCTCTTCCGTATGCGCCTTCCTGGGCATCGTCCTCGTCTCCTCCGGACTCCTGCCCCAGCTTACCTCTAATCTCCCTTGTGTCAGTTTTTGGGTTTTGGGTCAC
>DASPTU010000041.1:0-93561 GCA_035623255.1 Terriglobales bacterium
ACCGAGCAACGCATCGACATTTAGCCAGTGTGTCTCGTCAGCAAATCTGCAGTTTCATCCCTTCGCCCGGCAATGATGGCAAACGTTGATCCTGAATTTGACATGCCAGAAGCCACGGACTACAGTCGTTTGTTCAAAAAAACTCAAGAATAGTGGAGGCTTGAATGAATCGGACATTGATCTGGTCTCTGATCTGTGTGTTGTCGCTGGCCAGCGCCGCATGGGTGCAAGACAAGAAGGCGAGCGGAGGAACTGAGAAAGCCATCGCCGGATTGGAACAGCAATGGCTTCAGTCCCAAAAGACAAACAATGCCGATCTTGTCGCCCCGCTGTTGGCCGACAAATTTGTCAATACCGCCAGCGACGGGAAAGTAACGGATAAAGCGAAGTCGCTTGCAGATGCCAAGGCCACGAAGTATGAGAGCGTCGATTACCAGAATATGAAGGTAACCGCATTTGGCGATGCGGCCATCGCGACCGGCTACTTTGTCGGCAAGGGTACCGATCCATCGGGGAAGCCGCTTGACGTCCATGAGCGCTTTACCGATACCTGGGTGAAGATGCCCGATGGCAAATGGCAGTGCGTTGCCAGCCATCAGTCGCCAGTAAAGATGTAAGCACATCCCAGCGTCTTGGGATTCAACAGGGAACTTACCCGGGCGGAGAGTCGACGCGATTGGGGAAGGTGTGTCGCGCGGGATACTAAACGTGGATTCCGGCAGCGTTCCTGCCGCCCCAAACTGCCGTGAGATAATCGGCTTAGGTCGCCGTGGCCCCGTAGCTCAGATGGATAGAGCAGCGGTTTCCTAAACCGCGTGTCGGCAGTTCGACTCTGCCCGGGGCCTCCACACCTTATCAATCACATCGCCCCTTCGGAAATCAGCTCACGTGCCCGAAAGGATTCCCAACAAAAACGACCCGTGCCCGCCCGTCTCCTCAGAGGGCCGAAGCACAGGTCGTTTTGTCCGGCGTCCAGCTGGGCGGTAGGGTGGAACCACTCCCCAAGTCAGTGCTCCATCCCCAAGGGTGCCGGACACCGGAAGCCTCAACAAGAATTTCCAGGAAAGAGTGGTTCTCAGATAAGGAAGGTGCAGAGCAGTTCGCGAAGCGGGCTTAAGTGCAAGCGCACCGCGAATGACGGATTGACCCTATTACCATTGCCTTCGATCGTCCAACTGAATGATCTCGGAACAACGATGAAAACCTGGGCTGGAGGGGAAAATCTCGTCCACAGAGAGACAGGCGTAGTTTGGTTGATCGGAGTGTCGATTTCGTTAAACGCAGTCTCGGGCTGATCCGCCAGCGGTGCAGCGGACATGAAAATGACCGCCGCGGCCAGAGCAAGAACAAGGATCATCCATCCACTGTGCTTTACCATGGACGCCACAAGGCAAACAACGATAGTACCGGGGTACTCGGCTGTCAAGCATTACGTCGACCGTCGGGACGTCCAGAAAACCCTCCATAAAACTATTTCCCGAAGAATGCTCAAACCTCACGGCCAGGGGGAGACTCTTTGGCAGTGTGCGCTCCTCCCTGTCGTCATTCGCCATCCTCTTGCTGTATGCTTACTCCCCTAAAAACGGAGGCTCTATGCGAAGCTTGGCTACTGGCTTGTTATTTGCGGCTCTGTGCTGTGCCTCAGGCTTGTCACAAAGCGTGCCGCAGTGGCAGGTCATCAAGGTGGTGAAGATTAGCGGCACTGACAATATTGGCAATGCTACCCTGTTTACTCCTAGTGGGTTGAACCAGTACCGCCTGACCGTCTGGATTCTCGCTCCTGGCGTTAAAGGCGGAACGGCGGAGTGCGAAACCAACGTCAACTGGGAAGAGTCCCTGGGAGGGGTTTTTGAACAGCGGATTATCTTTATTTCCCCCACCGGACCTGGCTCAAACTACTGGAGCAGCGACGTGTTCGCTATCAGCCCCGAAGGAGGAAAGCCGGTGACTTATAGCGTCATCTGTGGTTTCGAACATCGCGTGCGGTTGGTTGTCGAGGAATTGGAGTAGGAAGCAAGAAAGCCCGGCACTCGCTACCTGAGCGGCTGGGGGTACGCTTCATCACAGCTAGGCTGCCTGAGACGTGCTCTGGCTTACGCGCACGCCTTCGCCGTCGCGGCAAAGCGGGATTTTGAAGGTAAATGTCGATCCATTTTCAAGACTGCTTTTTACGCCGATGAATCCCTGATGTTGTTGCGCAATCCATTGCGCGATGGCCAGCCCGATACCGGCGCCGCCGAACTCCCGGCTTCTTGCTTTGTCGACGCGATAGAAGCGCTCGAAGATCTTCGACTGGTTCTCAGGTGCGATCCCAATCCCGGAGTCCTGGATTCTGATGATCGCATTGCCGCCCTCTTCCTCGAGTTGCAGATGGATGAGGCCGGGCGGTGGAGTGTATTTCACTGCGTTGTCCAGCAGAATTGCCAGCAGACGCTGCATGGCCACCCGATCGGCCAGGACCGGCAGTTCGCGATTCACCAGATTGGTGGTGAATCGCAGGTTCCGGGCTTGAATCAGCGGCTGCCATTCGTTGGCAATTTCGGAAATCAGCGCGTTGACATCTAGCGGAACCAGTCGCAGGTTTTCGCGCCCCGAATCGGCCCGGGCCAGCGACAGCAGCTCTTCTACCAAGGTCGTCGTTCTCTCCGCTTCCAGCAGAATGTGCCGCAACGCCTCGCGATACTCCGCCTCTCCTCGCGATCGGCGAAGAACAATTTCTGCTTCAGTCCGAATCAGCGAGATGGGTGTGCGCAGCTCGTGAGACGCGTCCGCGGTGAACTCGGTGATGCGACGAAACGCACTTTCAATGCGAGCCAGCATTTCGTTCAGCGTGTCGGAAAGTCGCTGCAACTCATCACCAGTTGTCAATTTTTCCAGGCGATCACTCAGGTTCTTGCCTGAGATTTGCTTGGCCGTCCGGGTTAGAAGATCAACCGGTGATAAAGCCCTGCGGCTGAGCCAAAATCCGCCGCCAGCGGCGACCAGCAGCAAAAGAGGGGCGAACATCAGCAGATATCGGCGGAACAAGGAGAGCGTTCTGACGATCTGGTCGGTGGGCACCGCGGTCTGCATCGCATAGATTCGCCCATTCACATCGATTCTGGCGGTCAGGAAACGGAAGGGCTTGCCATTCAGTTGCCGCTCCTCATACGTCGGATGTTTGATGTGTGTTGGCACCGCCGCTGTCACCGAGTTGCGCTCCAGAGGTCCGGCACGAAAAATCCAATTGCCTTCACTATCGATGACCTGCAAGTAGTCGCCGGAATGCTCGATCACATAGGTTTCGGCCACTTCTTCCTGCAGCTTGGCGACGGTGGCATTTTTCTTTTGCGCCTGGAGAAAACGCGTCAAATCTTCAACCTGGTCCTGCAATTGTTCGTCGGCGATGCGGTAAAGATTCTGGCGAAGGATGAGCCACATGCCGATCCCGAATACAAGTTGTGCGGCCGCAAAAATTGCCAGATACCACAGCGTCAGCCGGAGTCCGATGGAAGGTTTTCTCATGCCTGAGATTCCTCGCGAATGACGTATCCCGCTCCGCGTACCGTGTGGATCAGTTTGCGGCGATAATCGTTGTCGACTTTGTTTCGCAGCAGCCGAATATAAGCATCGAGGGAATTCTCGGTGATAGGCTGCGCGTTCCCCCAGACGGCATCAATGAGCAAGTGCCTGGGAACTATGGTTCCGGCGTCCCGCATGAGGCGCTCAAGCAGGCAATACTCAGTCCGGGAGAGCGGGATTTTCCGGCCATCGCGGAAGACTTCTCGCGTTACATAGTCAAGAAGCAAGTCTCCCACTTGATATGTGGTGCTTTCGCCGGCTTGCGCGCGTCTTTTGACGGCGCGAAGGCGTAGCAGCAGTTCGTGAAATGAAAATGGTTTGGTCACATAGTCGTCGGCGCCGACGTCCAATCCATGAACGATGTCGGGAACGGAATCCCTGGCGGTCAGCATCAACACAGGAGTGGAGTTGCTTTCGCTCCGCATACGGCGCGCGACTTCATACCCATTCACTTTGGGCATCATGATGTCGAGAATCACGGCGTCGAATTCGGTTTCCTGCAACCTCTGCAGGCCTTCACCTCCGTCGCTGGCGCACACTACGGTGTGTCCCTCTTCAACCAAGCCACGACGGAGCAACTCAAGCATCCGCCGCTCATCTTCGACGACCAGCAATCTCATGGAAACAACCCGATCCAGGTACGGATTTGCACACCAGATTAGACCGCAGACCGGAGAAAAGACAAAGTCTGAAAGAATATTAATCCTCCTTTGACATCAGCTTCATACCCGCTTCGTAGACTCCCTGCCAAAGAGCCGGGCGTGCTCGCATGAGGGAGGTTAGACATGTCTGTGGTTCAGTTGTCTTATTCAGCGTTGGCACGGTCTCTCGCTCGATATAGCTGCGCTGGACTTGTAGTGCTCACTCTCTACCACCCGGCAGCCATAGCCCAGGGTGGCAAGGGCGTCATTGCGGGACGCGTCACCGATGTAAGCGGCGCCGTGCTTCAGGGTGCCGATGTTGAACTGCCGGTTGCAGCCTACAGCGCCAAATCCGGAAACCAGGGACAATTCACCATCACCGGCCTGGCTCCCGGCAGCTATAACTTGACGATTTCGTACGTTGGTTTTGATTCCTTGGTTCAAGACGTTACCGTAGCCGCCGGACAGGTGACGCACGTAGACGCCGTGCTCAAGGTCGCCTCCAAGAGCGAACAGATCATGGTGACGGCGGACCTGCCGCACGGAGAAGCGGAAGCGCTCAATCGAGAGCGCACCTCCGACAACATACTGGATGTCCTCCCTTCCGATGTGATCCGCAGCCTCCCCAATGCCAATATCGCGGACGCGGTCGGTCGATTGCCGAGCGTCACCTTGGAGCGAGACGAGGGAGAAGGAAAGTACGTTCAGGTTCGCGGTACCGAGCCGCGTCTGAACAACGTCACTATCGATGGCATCAATGTTCCAGCGCCGGAAGCCACGGTGCGGCAAGTCAAACTGGATACCATTCCCGCCGATATCGTTGAAGCGGTCGAAGTCAACAAAACGCTATCTGCGAACCAGGATGCCGATGCCATTGGCGGGTCGGTGAACCTGGTAACCAAGACCGCTGGCGAATTGCCCACACTTTCTCTCGAAGGGATCGGTGGCTTCACTCCCATCGTGAATACCCGGTACATCGGGCAGGTCGACGGCACCATAGGGCAGCGCTTCGGTCCGCAAAAAAAGTTCGGGATCTTGTTTGGCGCCAGTTATGACTACAACGGACGGGGTATCGACGATATCGAGCCGACACCCGATCCGAACCACGTAGTTCCGTACTACGACAGCAATGACCTCCGTGAATACCGTTATAAACGCCACCGTTACGGCTTTGGCGGTTCTATCGATTACAAACTGAAAGAAGGCTCTGGACTTTACTTGCATTATCTTTATTCCGATTTCAAGGACTACGGCAACAAGTGGACATATACGTTGAACGATGCCGATGTTCCTAAGTTCTCAACCTCCGACCGCGAGCCCGATTACGAAATCGGCAACCTCGCCATCGGCGGCAAGCACGAATTCACCACCTCATGGCTGACCTGGGAGGTTTCAGTTTCACGTGGACGGCAAGGCGCGGCAGCGGGCAACCCAGGAGTGGATTTCAAATACTCCGGCAACACCATTTGCAATTACGATCAGGCTGGCACGACCAATCCCAACCTGCCTCAATTCAATCCGGCGTGTACGGCGCCGGGATCCCCAATTTTCAATCCCAGCCTTTATTACATCAAAGAGTTCGACACCACCTCTGGGATTACCTCTCAGGTAAACCTGCAGGGAGCGGCGTCTTACGCGAAGAATTATCATCTCGGCTCACACTTCTCGACCTTTGAGTTCGGCGGAAAGGTGCGCAATGGTCACAAGGGCCAGGATGCTTTCTCTGGTGTCTACGACAATCAGGTGCCGGTTCCCGGCACGAACTTCCCGCCACTCATGAGTCAGTTTCTCAGCGGCTTCACTAACCCTGACTACTACTCAGGGGATTATCGGATAGGACCGGTAACCGATTACAACAAGCTGACCGCATTCTTCAATGCGAATCCGCAGCTTTTCCCGATCGATGTGCCCGCGACGATATTTCAATCGGCCTCAAACAATTACGATTTGACTGAGCGCATTTCGGCGGCCTATGCAATGAACACCATCCAGTTTGGCCGCTGGCGCTTGCAAACCGGGCTGCGGGTCGAGGCCACGCAGTTAGACATACTCGGCTATGTAGTCACCAACACCACCGATATCAATGGCAATCCGCTAGCCGTCGTCAATCCGAAGCCTTCGAACTTCTGGTACTTCGATGCAATGCCCAGTGCGCAATTGCGCTTTGCGCTGACTTCGAATTCCGACGTTCGCGTCTCCTATGGCAGAGGCATCTCCCGACCGAATCCGTATGACCTGGTGCCCTACGTGTCGGAGGATCAGACCACCAATCCGTTCACCGTCACCATCGGCAACCCTAACTTGCGGCCGGAACACGCCAACAATTACGACTTGCTTTACGAGCAGTATTTGAAGCCGTTCGGCAAGATTGAGGCCGGTTTCTTCTACAAGCAGCTAAGTTCTCCCATCTACTACATCAATTCCCCAGCTTCGAGCGCTCCACAATATCCCGGGTTTCAGGGAGACCAACTCTCCTACATTATCAACGGAGGCAACGCTCAACTATGGGGGTTTGAAGCTGCCTATATCCAGCATCTGGCGTTTCTACCCGGCCCGCTGAGCGGACTGGGCATCCTCGCCAATTACAGCTGGACCACATCCGACGCCGGCCATCTGCCCCTGCGACCGGATACGCCCGCCCTCCAGCGTCAGGCTCCAAGTACGTTTAACCTTAGTCCCACGTACGATCGTTGGCGCCTCTCGGCCCGTGTTGGCATCACCTATAACGGGGCCAGCATCTTCCAGTATCAGTGGACGCAATGTACCGCGGCGCAGGCCGCGGGCGCCGGTTGTGAAGATCCTGCGAATCTCGGGCCAAAGGGCCCCGTCGGCGACATCTACTTTTATCCGCACACGCAGGTCGACGCACAAGTAGGATTCCGTCTGCGGAAAAGTCTTACCGCTCTGGTCCAGGGTCTGAATCTGACCAACGAAGTTTTCGGCTTCTATAACGGAAGCCCACAGTATGTGATTCAGCGCGAATACTACAAGCCTACGTACTCGTTTGGTTTGCGCTGGCAACCGCGCAGAGAAGACTGACCGGCATAACCCCCCGGCTCTTCTTCCAGGAGAGCCCAGGGTACCGTTGGCTGCAGACTCGGAGGAAACCAACGCGATTAAAAGGAAAAAAGTATGATCGATCGCTTCCGCTCTTGTGCAAGAACGCCTTCGATTCTCGCTGCCCTATTTGCCTTGAGCTTTGTGGCTCTTAGCGTGATTGCTTCGGCTGAGAGTGCTTACTCTATAGTTAACAAAATTCGTATCCCGGGTAGCGGGAGCTGGGACTATCTCACTGTCGATGAAGACGCACGCCGTCTCTATGTTTCTCACGGAACACAAGTTGAGGTAATCGATCTTGACGCAGAATCGTTGGTTGGGCAAATTCCCAACACCCGCGGAGTGCATGGAATAACCGTTGCCCCTGAATTGAGCCGCGGATTCGTCAGCGACGGAGAAGTATCGACTGTCACCATCTTCGATCTGAAGACGCTTAAGCCGCTGGGAGAAGTGGAAACCGGCAAGAAGCCAGACGCCATCGTCTACGATCCGGCGACCTCCCGTGTTTTTGCTTTCAATGGCGGAAGCAACAGCGCAACTGTAATTGAAGCGGGAAATGGAAAAGCAGCAGGAACAATTGACTTGGGCGGCGGCCCGGAGTTTGCTACCGCCGATGGCGCTGGATATGTCTTTAACAATCTCGAAGACAAGAACCTCGTTATCAAAATCAATTCCCGTTCACTGAACGTCGAGCAACGCTGGCCGACGTCGCCATGCCGGTCTCCGAGCAGCATGGCCATGGACCGGGCGAATCGGCGTCTCTTCATCGGCTGCCGGAGCCGCGTGATGGCGGTGATGAACGCCGACACTGGGAAAGTCATCACCACACTGCCCATCGGCGATCATGTGGACGCGACCGCTTTCGATCCGGAACCCCGACTCATTTTCAATTCCAACGGGGACGGTACAATTACAGTAATTAAGCAAGAATCGCCAGATAGCTACTCAATCGTCGAAACGGTCAAGACGGTGCCCAGGGCCAAGACCATGGCGCTTGACCCCAAGACGCACAAATTGTTTCTGTCCACGATGGAGTCCGGCCAGTTTGAAGTGCTGGTGGTGGGTAAGTAAATGAAGGGGTGGCAAAAACTATTCGTAGTGTTGCTGGTTATGGGCAGCGCGGCGTGGTCGCGGTCGCACTCGCAAACACAACCAGCCAGCGCTCAGCCGGCGGATCTTCAACTGGAGGTGAGCGTCCCCTTCCGCTTTGTCGCGTATGGCGATACAAGGTTTACAGACCCGCATGACACAGAGGCATCCAACCCCGCGATTCGCAGGACGCTGGTGCAGGCAATTGCTGACGTCCATCCCGCGTTTATCTCGATCGGCGGAGATCTTTCGTACAACGGTTACGATGTGAATGATTGGAAGGTCTGGGACAGCGAGACCACTATCTGGCGCGAGCAGAAGATTCCGGTTTATCCGGCACTCGGCAACCATGATCTGCATGGCGACGAGAAGATCGCGCTTAACAACTATTTCGCCCGGTTCCCAGACCTGAGCAACTCGCGTTACTATTCGGTTCGCGCGGCGAACACTCTCATGCTGGTGCTGGACAGTTCCCTCGACGAAATCAAAGGTCCGCAGGGGCAGTGGCTGGCACAAAAGTTAGACACTATTCCCGCTGAAGTGGACTTTCTGTTTCTGGTCTTGCACCATCCGCCTTACACGAGTTCGTCCGATGCGAAGAAACTTGGTGGAGGACATTCGGCGCGTACTCAAGAACAGATGTTGGCAAAGATGCTGGAGGGCCGGCAACCGAACATGCGCGCCCAGATCGTGGTTTTCGCCGGTCACGTACATAACTATGAGCGTCATGAACACGGTGGCGTCACATACTTCGTGACAGGGGGCGGAGGTGCGCATGCCTACCCAATTGAGCGCGCGCCAGACGACCCAGTTCACAGCAACAGCATCAACTATCACTATCTCTTGGCGGAAGTGGACCGTGGCAAGCTGAAGATCACCATGAACCGGGTCGACTTGACCACCGGAAAAGCTGTATGGACGCAGCCCGACAGCATCAACTTGGTCGCTCCAGCCGCGAGCGCTCTTAAGGCTGCGATGTAATCCAGTCGTGACTTCTTTGAACGAAATTTGTAAGTCCACTGAATAAACGAAGGGCAGCTTGAGATAAAGCTTGCTCTTCCTGCCATTACCGCTTTCCCATCGGCCAGGGACCTCTCGCTCAGAACGGCGGGTGTACGTGAGACGGGCGGTGCTGATTACCTTCTCTGGCGAACAATTTGAGGACCCTGAAAACCCGATCAACCTTCAGCACGTACGCGCACCGTCTGCGGGACGCAGAGCAGCAGAAGTCCTCCAACCAAGGCTGCGATCATTATGGAAGTCAAGCCGTAGTTGAAAGATCCCGTTCTGGTATGCAGGTAGCCGAACAGATATGGACCCGCGAAACCTGCCACGCTACCTACCGAGTTGATCATTCCGACCGCCGCGGCGGCGGCTGACTGGCTTAGAATCTCGGTCGGAATTGCCCAAAAGGCCGGCAGATAGGAAATCGACAAGCCGACGAACGTGAAGAATACCAGCGATAGTGTGGTTGACCGAGGCTGAGTAAGCAGTCCGAAGGCGCCGCCGCTGGCCAGCAAAATTGGAATCGCCGAATGCCAGCGCCGTTCGCATGTCTTATCGGAATGCCATCCGTTGACCTGCATGACCACGAACGCCACTATGTAGGGCACCGCGCCTACCACTCCGAGTTGAGCATCGGGCAACCCCAACCTGCTTTTCAGCATGGTCGGAAACCAGAAAGCAAAGCTGTAGAACGTGAAATAGTTAAAAAAGGTCAGGCCTGCCAACAGCAGAACAGTGCGCGACCTGAGGGCTTGCCACAAGGTCATCGGTTGAGCTTTTACGGCGGTTTCCTTGCGCAGGCTGTCCAAGATCCAGAACTGCTGCTCGGGAGTAAGCCAGTTTGCCTCCACCGGCCAGTCGGTCAAAAAAAAGAATGCAGCTGCTCCGAGTAGAACAGCCGGCAATCCTTCCAGGATGAAGAGCCAGCGCCAGCCCTCAAACGAAAACCAACTATGACCGAGAATCCAGCCGGCGACTGGGGAGCCAATGACGAACGACATCGGAATCGCAGCCATGAAATTGCTCGTTGCCTTGGCCCGGTCCCTGCATATGAACCAGTGGCTCAGGTACACAATCACGCCGGGAAAAAATCCAGCCTCCGCTGCCCCTAGAAGAAAGCGTGCCAAATAAAGTTGAGACGGTGTATGTACCAAAGCTGTAAGCGAGGTTAGGAGTCCCCAGGCGATCATGGTGCCGGAAACCATTCGGCGCGCACTCCATCGTTCGACCAGGACAGCGCCCGGCACCTGCAAAGCCACATAGCTGATGAAAAAAACACCTATGCCCAGTCCGAACACACGGTCGCTGAAACCAAGGTCCCGCGACATTCCGATTGCCGCATAGGCGACACTGGTTCGGTCAAGATAGTTCACGATGTAGAGAACGAAAAGAAACGGAAGCAGCCGCAGCGCAATCTCGCGTCGCGTCCGCTTTATGAGCTCACCCGTTGGAAAGACGGCCTGTGAGGTCGGTACGGCCATTCATTTGGCTCCGGCGCATCGACGCTGAAATTGGCGGAGTATACCGGAATAACCGCAGCGAGTAAACCGGCTTTGTGATGTCAAACCGGCGCAGTTGCAGGTTCGCAATAGCCCGTATTGAGGAATGCTCATTAGCTCGGACTACAATTCCAATGGGAGGCCGTCGCGATGATTCTGGATACAGCCCTGCACGAGGACGATTTGCAGCAAGTACCGCAATATGCGTGCAGTGCGGAGAAAATTGGTTACGGTTGCCTATGGACATCGGAAACTCAGCACGATCCTTTTCTGCCTTTGGCCGTGGCCGCGACGGCGACCTCGTCGATCCACCTCGGAACATCGATTGCGGTGGCCTTTCCGCGCAGTCCCATGATTACTGCTTATACGGCTTGGGACATCCAGAAGGCCTCAAGGGGTCGATTCATCCTTGGACTCGGATCCCAAGTCAGAGCACATAATGAGCGGCGATTCTCCGTAAAGTTCGAGTCGCCGGGGCCGAAGCTGCGTGAGGTCGTTCTGGCGCTGCGCTCCATCTGGGAATGCTGGCAGAACGGAACTGCGCTCCGCTTCCGAGGAGAGTTCTACCACTTCGACCTGATGACCCCATTCTTCAACCCAGGTCCCATTGCTCACCCGAAGATTCCCGTCTTCGTTGCCGGGGTCAATCATTACATGTGCCGGATGGCGGGAGAAGTATGCGACGGTCTGCACGTGCATCCCTTTCACACTCTCAAATATCTTCGCGAGTACGTGCACCCTGCAGTTGAGGACGGATTGCGAGCCTCAGGACGATCACGCCGGGAGTTCACATACGCTAGCGCTGCATTCGTAGTTGTCGGAGACACGGAGGCGGAACGTGCCAGGAACATCGAGGCAGTAAGGCAGCAAGTCGCCTTTTATGCCTCCACCAGGACGTACGAACCTGTACTCGCCTCGCATGGGTGGGAGGGCATCGGCCCGGAACTGCATCAGAAATCGCTCCAAGGCGATTGGAACGGGATGGCGCGGCTCATCACCGACGAGATGCTGAACGAAGTCGCGGTGAGTGGGACTTACCAGGACATCGGCCGGAAACTATGCCAACGTTATGCAGGCCTGCTGGATCGTGTCTCCTTGTATCAGCCTTATAAGACGTCTGCCGATGGGCCGCGGCAGGTTAACCTGGTGCGGCAGTTCAGTCCGCAAGCATAGTGGGACGGTCTTGCCTGATGCCATAGTTTGGTCAGACGAAACCTTGATGCTCGGCTGCTCGGAGTCAGGCCGCCGGTCGGGCGAATGGGTTTTCGTCGGCGCTCCTGCCGTACACCACGGGCACTGGCACGTTGAGCAAGCGCAGGTAGACGACGAGCTCGCCGCGATGGTGATACCAGTGATTTAGGGCCATCGTGCGTATCAGACCCAAACGCGACCACGTGAGGATCTCGCGGTCGCCAAACGACAGACGCCACGCGGCGTTAGCCTTCGCCTCGTCGAGGCTGGCGAGCGCCTCGCGGATCGCGGCTACTGAGCCATCGAACGAGGCCAGGAGCGCGTCCCGGCTCTCGCAGGACGCGTACCCGACCGATACGGTCGCCATATCCAAGCCGTCCATCTGGGCGAGCCTGGCGACGTGGCCTGGAATTGATGCCACGTGCTGTGCGAGCTCGCCGGCGCTCAAGGACTTGGGGTGCGGCCGCCATTCGAACCGGTCGGCCGGGACACGCTCGATAACGCGGCGAGTCGCGGGCGTCTCGGCGTCGAGCTCCACGAGTAGAGCATGGGCGGCAGGTAGCATTGTGTTCTCCTTGGTCAGCCACTTGCAATATGAAGGGACAATCTTGCCACGGGTACGACTCAGGCAAAGGACTTCACCGCAGCTTCGTCGTCGTCAAAAACTTCGAAAAGGTTGAGAACTCCAACCAGCCGTAAGGTTTGAATGGCAAACTTCGACGGTTGCACGAGTTTGATCGTGCCGCCACGCTGCTTGGTGGACGCGAGAAACCGCACCACCAGGCCGATGCCGCTCGAATCAATCATTGGCACCTCGGCCAAGTTTAGTACCAGGCGCGCCTCTCCATTGCCCAGAGCTTCCTCCAGCGTTTTCCGCAAGTCATCGACGGGGGGACCCATTCGGAGCGGCCCGCGAAGACGAATCAGTTGGGCAGGACCACGCTTGGTAACGTTGATATCCACACTTTCTCCTCAGTTCCAGGCAGCCGACGGGAGGTCGGTTTGTCAGTCGCGAGTTAGGTTACGTAAGGGCAGCATAATTTGCAAGGGGATGTGCTTTCTATGGTTTGCGAGTGGAAGCCGACACCTGCCCGGCGGTCGTTCCGCCCTCCCTCGTGCCCGCCGCCCGAGTAAGAAAAATTCATCTTTCGGGGTCAAATATTTGTATAATCGTCGACCGCTGGAGGGTCGATGCACAGCGCCGCTGCCCGCAGTCAGCTTTCCTCTTACAGGATTTTCATCATCACAACGGATGAACGGGTCGCTCCCGAAGCCGAGGCGTATCTCGGGACGGACTACGACGTCCGAATGTTCCAAACCTGGGACGAGTTTTTGGCAATGCAAAGGAAAGAGCCAGCCGATGTCATACTCATTGACATCGATACGGTTGGTGAGCGTACGGAGGATGGGCTCGCTGCCATCGCGGAGTTGCGCGCTTTTGGCCCAGACCTTGTCCTGGTTGCTCTGACGCGTTCGAACAGCCGCCGCATCCGCTACAAAGCCGTAGCGGCGACCGTGGACGAGTACTTTATCGCGCCTATCGATTTCCAGGAGGTAAACGTGGTAGTGAGCCGTGCCCTGGAAAAGCGTGTGGCGGAGATCGAGTACCGAAAGGAGCAGAAGACCGAGGCCGAGCAACAGTCCTTTCATGGACTGATCGGTGCCAGCGAAGTCATGCAGCGTGTGTATGAGGCCGTGCGCCGCGTCGCCAACAGCAGCAGCACCGTGCTGATCCGAGGCGAAAGCGGAAGCGGAAAGGAGCTGGTTGCCCGCGCGATTGTTGCCGAGGGCCCACGGTCGCAGAAACCTTTTATCAGCATCAACTGCGCCGCGCTGCCGGAAAGTCTCATTGAAACGGAGTTGTTCGGTCACGAAAAAGGCGCCTTCACCGACGCGCAAGTGGCTCGGCCGGGACACATTGAGCTGGCTCATACCGGGACCTTGTTTATGGATGAGATCGCGACCCTCGGCCTGGCATTACAGTCGAAGCTGCTGCGGGTACTGGAAGATCGGGTGGTGACCCGCATTGGCGGGAAGATTCCCAAAAAGATCGATTTTCGACTCATCACCGCCACCAATGAAAATCTTGAAGACCTGGTGCGCGCCGGCCGTTTTCGCGAGGATCTCTATTACCGCATCAACGTAGTTCCCATTGGCCTGCCTCCGCTGCGTGAGCGCGAGGGGGACATTCCACTGCTGTTGAATCATTTCCTCCGACTTTATTCGGATACGAATCGAGTCCCTATAAAACAGATGGACCCCGAGGTAATTGCGATCCTTGAGGAGTATTCCTGGCCTGGCAATATCCGCGAACTGGAGAACCTGACGCAACGGCTCGTACTCATGGTGGATGGGCCGGTAATTCGGCCGACCCACCTGCCTCAGCAGATCCTGGTGACCACTACCAGTAGCCAGGAAGCACTGCTTATTCCAGAAGAAGGAGTCAACTTCGACGAGGAGATCGCGCGCATCGAGGCCGCATACGTAGGCGCTGCGCTACGGCGTTCGGGTGGAAGCAAGGTGGCCGCGGCTCGCCTCCTGCACATGGACAAGCAAAAGATGCACTACTTGTGCCGCAAACACCAGATTGGCAGGGACTGAACTGCAGACTGATTAAAAATTCATCTTTTCAAAGTTGAATTATTAATCCTTATCGGCCACGAGCCGGTTTTTTGGGAGTGCATCGGTGCTCCGGTAGCACAATCAACACTATGAAAATTCAGTTGTTATGTTAGGTGGGAACGCCAAACCGGGATTTGGCATATTGTGTGCTTCTAACCTCTCGACGCTTGGGGTTGAACAGCGAGAGAAATCTTAGAGTTCCAGGCGCTAAAGCGCATCGAGGAGAGACGACATGGCGATTCAGAAAAAGTCTTTGATCAGCAGCCGGACCACCGAAAAGAAATCCGTAACAAAGCCGGAACAGACACCAATAGGTGAGCCGAAGGGCCTGACGGCGAAAGCGCTACAGGCGCACCGTCTCCTGAAAGGAATGAAATACAAGCGCGTTTTGGTAGCAAAACATTTCAAGAAGTAGTCGGGGGCAGTTCGGCCCTATGACTTCGATTGCGGAAGGTTCTGTACATTACAGCGCATAGCGCAGAAAGGCATTAACAATGTCGGTTCCGAAGAAATCGTTGATCAGCAACAGAGTCGCCGTAAAGAAGGCCTTGATCGCCAGCCAGCCGGAGACAGAAGAGTCGAATCCGCTGAAGGCAAATTCGCTCACCGCTCAGTCTATGAAGCGGAAGAGGGTCATGAATACCTTCAAGACTTTCAAGGCCGGCGCACATAAGAGCTACTACTAGCGGCGTTTGTCTGATCGGCTGGAGGCTGCGAGAATCGCAGCCTCTCGTGCTTTTACCAGATCTTGCGATCGACAAAGTCACGAACCTGTTGGCCAAATAAGGCCGCCAGAGATCTGTGGCCGATCACGATCTTGGCGGTTCCCGGCATTCCTATCTTCAGCCGGCCGCCAGCGTTAGGCACTACCGCAGTAACCCCATAAAAGTCGATACCCGTCAGACCCTTGTAGCCTTCCTGTGGCACCAGGCCGGGCTCGATGCGGGCGGCTGAGGGCGCAAGGTCGGCCACTTGCGAGTGCAGTGGCACAAAGGCGGAATCCAGTTTCAATGAGACTGGATTTCCCGGCCTCACGTCGCGTAAATCGAATTCCGGAAGGTAAATTCGCGCGCGGAGGGTATTTACATCGGCCACTTCAAGCAACAGTCTTCCGGCTTCGGCGTAAGAGCCGGCAAGATCGGCAGGACGAGGTGTAATGACGGTGCCCGCGATGGGGCTGACGACCCGTAAAGCAGAAACCTGTAATGCCAACTCGGCCGATTGTTCGCCGAGCGAATCACGTTGCCTTTCCGCGCGATTGTAGTCGGCATATCGAAGCCGCGCTTCTGCCGCACGCAAGGAGGCCAGCCGCCATTCCGAATTCACTTCTGCCGCCCGAGACTCCAACTCCAGGTTGCGTAGATTGACTAGCGGTGTTCCGGCCTTAACCAGTTGGCCTTCGGTGGGAAGCACAGAAGCGACTTCCCCGGGTACCGTCGCATGAATCGCCGCCTTGCGCATAGCTTCGAGACTGAATCGTCCGGTACGGGTATCCGGCCAGATCGGGACAAATAGGAACAACGCAGTTAAGATTCCGGCAATCGCTCCGCGCGGCGTGAATAGCCACTGCCGGACCCGTTCTCTTTTATCGAGGTAAAGAGTTCTCATGAATCTCACCAGTGTGCGAATGCGTGATTTGAAGATCAGTAACGCTATCAGGCCTGCGGGAACGAAAGCCCATTCCGGCGAGTATTTGCGAAACACATGGTAGGAGAAGCTGATCACCACATACAGAAGGGTATAGCTGTAAATGCCTGAGGCAATTGCGTAGATAGCAAACAAAAGTCGGCGGCGGCGCGGCACAAACTCAACTTCGACCGGCAATCTGAAAATATGCTTCTTGCACCAGCTGGAAATGAAGGCGGTAGAGTCCTCCTTCAGCGCGATAATCCCTGTCAGTTCACACAGGATGTAGTAGCCATCCAGCTTGATCAGGGGATTGAGGTTGATAACTGCGACGCCCACGCCGGTTATGAGAATAATCTTGTAGGCCAGATCGTGTATCGGAGTGCCGGCGGGAGTGCCCCACCAAATGATCGAGGCGGCTGAACAAAAGATCAATTCCACCCAGATGCCGGCGATCGAAGTGGTAATTCGCGCCCACTTCCCGGCATAGATGTAAACCTCCGTCACGTCCACGAAGAAGCAGGGCTCAAGATAGTAGAGGAGGAACCCCATTTTGTGGACCTCGCCACCGAAGTGCTTGCACGTGAGCCCATGCGCTGACTCATGGAAGAAGCCCAGAAAACAGAATAAGAGCCAGAACTCGACAATGTCGCTCAGCCCCTTTTGCGTAAAGTTGTAGTACTTCAGGGTATCGGCGCCGATTTCGCCCCAGCGATCGATGAAGATCAGGGCCATGATGCCGAAAAGAAACAGCGTCAGCCCGGTGAACCAGCCGGTGTAAACGAACTTAGCCCGTTCGTGAAGGCGGGTCAGGTAAGTGTCGGGATCCCAGTGGCCAACCGTGATGGTGGTGATGTCTTCCCATTTCTTCGCCGCCCGCTTGTGGCGTTCCTCTGCGCCTTTTTCGGCCGCAAGGACATTAGGCTCCAGCGGGGACGTGTACCAGATCTCGTCGAGCTCACTGATATACTCCCGAATATCCGCTGGGGAGTAATAAACGCCGGTGCGTTCTTTGTAAGCATTCGATACATCTTCGTAGGAGCGTTGGCCATTGAAGAGCTGCACCAAGTCCCACTGTTCCGGCGTAAATCGATAGAGTTGATTTGCTCCGGAAACGATGGCATAGATGACAGGTTCTCCATCCTCGGTTTGTGGCCTCGCTACTATCTTGGGGTGAAGGCGGGGGTAGCGTTTGCGGGCCGACCGGGAAGGCAGGTCAGGGAGGGCGACATGTAGGGCTTCAGTGAGATTCATTGGCCGCCGGAACGCGAACGTTCGCCGTCATGCCAGGCCGCAGTCCGCCTGCTGGCCCCATAACCTCGCATAAAACTTCAATCGTGCCGCTGGATGGATCCACGACTGGACTGATCTCAATGACGTCAGCGGTCCACTGCCGACCCTCGATGTCGGGAGACGTCAAGCCGAAGTGTTGGCCTTTATTGATATGCCCAACGAAGTTCTCCGGTAACGTGAATCGAATTCGCAGTGGGGACTCGGCTGTAACCCAAAACAAACGGTCCCCGACACCGACTTTCTGCCCAACCCGGGCGTAGCGGCGGGCCACGACGCCATCGAACGGAGCAACGATGCGGGTCTTTTCCAGTTCCAATTGGAGCGAATGTTCGGTGGCCTGGGCGTCAACAAGCAACTGTTTGACGCGCTCCACGTCCCAGTGGTCCGATTCTGCCTTGTAGCGGACATGTTCCATCTGCTCCTGCGGAATGACGCCCGCTTGCCACAACTTCTCTGCCCTTCTGAGGTCGGAGTCCAGAACCTTAGCTTCCGCCTCCCAGTTGTGGAGATCGGCCTCTGTACTCCGAGTGCGCGCGGCTGCGGCTTCCAGGTTGGCTGACGCTTGACGGTCATCGAGCTGCGCAAGAAGCTGGCCTTTCCTAACTCTGGTGTCGGTATCGGCAACGATCGTGGCGATCACCCCTTCCTTCTGTGCATCCACATCGACCTGGTTCTCCACCACGAGGGGCCCGGAAGCCACGAACACACGCTCAGTGCCAGACTGCATGGTTATCGTCTGCCCGGGGGACGCATTCGTGTTGCTGCTTGCAGACACAACGCTGGGCTGGGAATCGTCGCACCCAAGCCCCAGGCTGGCGATCGCTACCAGAGCGAGAATCGTCGCTTTCATCTGGGCCTCCTCAACGTGCTACCAACCGAACCACGACCAAAGCTTAGAATAAATCCACATCGCGGGACGCCGGAACAAGACGTAGCCTATCGGTCGCCACCCGGCCATGACTTTTCCCCGGCCGTGCATTCCCGCGCGAATAACACCGTCCTGGTTGGGTACGAGCACGCGTGCATAATAGATTCGGTTTTCGTTCTCGACACTGCTCATCGGGCTGATCACCTGTACCTGTCCCGGGAAACTGCGCGTCGGATAAGCATCCAGCTTGATGGTAGCGCGGCGGCCCGGCTGCAGCAGCACTGCATCCTGTTCATCGATTCCTACGTCGATGCTGGACTCTCTCGAGTCGATTACTTCGATGAAGCTGTCTCCGGGCGCCAAATGCTCCCCGACAAAATTCTCGACCCGCGGGGTGGCCACCACGCCGTCCAAAGGCGAGCGCAGATGGGTTTTTTCCAGGCGTTGCTGGGCCCGCTTTAGCTCGGCTGCCCAGTATTCTGCCTGCACCCGCTGGATTCCAGCCTCCGTGCCGTCATTGGCTGCCAGCGCATGGTTCATTTCCGCAACCGCGGTCGTGTACTTCGCGTGGGCGGCTGCCACCGCCGCCCGCAGGTCCCAGTCTTCAAGATCAGCCAGAATCGTGCCCGCTTGGACCCTGTCACCCTCACGAACATAGACAGCTTCAACCACACCATCGAAGGACGGCGTGACCTGTGCTTTGCGAAATGGCGCAATCG
The DNA here is from genome assembly GCA_035623255.1 of Terriglobales bacterium. Lineage (GTDB taxonomy): Bacteria > Acidobacteriota > Terriglobia > Terriglobales > Acidobacteriaceae > JAFAGX01. The sequence continues at coordinate 19,172 of DASPTU010000041.1, forward strand.
TAGCATCTCCTGCCAGCCGCATCGGAATTGGGAAAAAAACGAAAAACAAAGCAACGGCGGCCGCGCTCGCCAACCAGAGCATTCGGCGTCGTTTTTCCATGGCCAGAAAACGGCGTTTCTTCTCCAGCACTGGCTCCAGCACGCTGATGAACGGCACATCACGATAGAGTGAGGCATTGCGCAAAGCGACCGTCGCCTGTGCTGCCAGGACGCGGACGACTTCAAGGTGTGCCCGCGTCATGAAATCCGGATCGTTGCTCTCAAACGACAAAATCCCGAGCGGGCCTTGATCGTCATCAAGCGGGATCGCATAAAAGGCTCGCGCTCCGGTCACCGCAAAGTATTCGCTGAATTTTGCCCGGCTGCTTTCGCGCGATACATCGATCTCGTCGCCATGTTGGGTTACATGGATCTCCTCTTCGGAAAGCGAGGCCCACTCCAACATCTCCTTCAGCAACTTGATCGTGGGATCACTGGTATTGATTTGCGGCGAGCCCGAGACCGCCTTCAGCTGTATAATGCCGCGCTCCTCAAGGGCAATGGCGGCGCGGTCGTAGGACAGAACCGCCTGCGTATCGTTAACAATTGCCTGCAGGACGCGACCGATGTCGAGAGTTGAGGTAATCTCCCGACTCACTCGCACCAAAGTTTCCAGGATTTCAACCTTGCGCTCTGCCAGCAGCAAGCTGGCATTGTGCAAGGCATTGTTGGCAGTTTCGCTGATATTGGTCAGCAGGAACTGATCATCTTCGTCAAACGGAAGGCCATCGAGGCGATTGATTGCCTCGACCACGCCCACGAGCGATTCCCGGTCCATCAGCGGTGCCGCGATCAGCGAAAAGACAACACGTTCGCCAATCCGCGCGTTCCGCTTCTGCAAACGCGGGTCTTCCGGGTCATCAATCAAAACGGGCTCGCCGTTATCCGAGACATCGCCCGGAACTCCCTCTCCAGCATTCTGCAAGGTCTCCAACTCGGTAGTGGGATCCTGGCCGGCGCGACGCACCAGTTTGACGGCCTCGCCGTCCACCATCCAGACGTTCACTGCCTGACATCGCAAGATTTCATGGAATTTGGACGCGATTGCGTCCAGAAGCGAATCCAGCTCCAGGTTCGAGTTGAAGACCTTCTCCAGGTCATACATCTGCGCGACGCGGCTGATCGATTGCAGACTGGTGTTGCGCTCGCTTTCATAAGCAAGCGCACTCGCGATCGCGGGCGCAGCGAGGTCAGCAACTCCGTTCAGTTGTGCCAGCAGCGCGACGGGAAATGCCTCTTGATAACTGATCAGCTCAATCGCGCCAATCAAAGTCTCCTTTACCAGCAACGGAACATATCCCAGAGAAACAACCGTACGGCGCGTATCGAGGTGGGCGTAATTTTCGCGCTTGAGGTTGGCGCCCCCGAATACTTCTACGCCTTTCTTGTCTGCAACCGCACCCAGCGGTCCGTGATGAAATTCAATCACTTCGTTGACGCCGACTTCCCCCACGGTTGCTTTCGCGGTCCAGGCGGGATTTCCCTGGTCTTCGATGACATACACCACAACTGCCGCGCCAGGAATAAGTTCCGCGACTTGTTCCGCGGTTGCTTCGGCGCGCGGAATCACTTCTTGCTGCGAAAGCAAGGTTCCGGCAAAGTCCGCTACCGGGACGGTCACGACTGATTTCTGAATCCCCATAAGCCGGTGTTTCGGTTCTGTTCTGCCTTGGAATCGGGCACTCGCACCGTTTGGGGGAAACCGCTGCTGCGGAGGACGGTGCTGTCCTGAGTGCGAAATGTTATGCCCGTCTGCGATTTAGGTCAATAACTAGCTGAAAGGGATATGGTCGGAGGGAGAAATTCGTTAGGGAGTCTCCGGTCAAAACCGCTGCCAGGGCTGGTTTCTCGCGGTTTCAGCTCGGGAAGGCTTGGATCTCGCCAGCTAGAAATTCGATTCCATATAGATAGGCTGCACGGTTGCGAATCACTCCGGCCGCCCGGACCATCTCGCGGCTGGGCTGGTGCGCGAACTCAATTTCGACATGAGCGCCAATCGGCAGGTTGGCTACCGCAAATATGCACACCCCGCCTCCGCTCATGGTGACACAACGGCCGGGGATGGTTACGGTGTCAGTGGCGAGCCGAGCAGGGGCGTCTAGCGAATGCCGAGGCCAACGACGCCTTCCGTTCCTATCCGAATGCTTCCACATCACGAGTTCCGGTTTCCTGATGAAATTTAGCGTTCACGTTTATTCCGAAATCTCCAGCTCAAAGCTCTTGACTGCTTACGAAGGAACCTGGCGCCGGTCGTTCGTGGCCTCGCGACCTACCGGCCGGACACACCAGCTTAGTTGCATTTCGGCAATGACCACGCATTACGGTGGTACAGGCTATGGGTAACTAAGTCGTTGTCGCGCGAGGCCGCGGACGCTGCCATGCTCAGGACCTATACCACGAAGTATTTCGCGCTGGGGTGATGAACCACGATGGCAGAGGTCGATTGCTCAGGTTCGAGAAGGAACCCTGAGGTCAGCCGCACGCCCACATTCTCTTCCGGATGGAGCAGGGCGAACAGTTTCGTTTGATCTTCGAGGTTGGGACATGCGGGATATCCAAACGAGTATCTCGAACCACGATACTTCTGATGGAACAGGTCCCGAATATGCGGGGAATCTTCGCCGGCGATTCCCAGATCCTCGCGCACTTTCTTATGCTGATATTCGGCAAGGGCCTCCGCCGTTTCTACACTAAGACCGTGCAGGTAAAGGTATCTCGTGTACTCGCCGGCTTCAAACAATCGCTGCGTCTCTTGAGAGGCTTTGGCGCCAATCGTCACCAGGGAGAGACCGATCACATCCATCCTGCCCGAGCTCTTGGCAGCAAAGAAATCGGAGATGCAGAGCTTGCGCCCTTCTCTCTGTCGAGGGAAAGTGAACCGGAGCAGTTCGGACAATTGCGGATCCCTTGACTTCGCACGGTCGGTCGCAAGCGAACGATCCTGCTCCGCGCGAGATGACACTGGAGAGGGATCATAGACGATCACATCATTCCCCTCGCTCTGGGCTGGAAAGTAGCCGTAAACAACTTTCGGTTCAAAAATCCCGCTGGCAACGACCTCTTCTTCCAACTGTTTCTTGATGGGGCGGAATTTCTGTTCGACCAGTCGCAGATAATCTTCCTGCGAAGCGGTTTTCAGCTGCCACTGGTTCTTGAACAGAGCGGTATCGTTGATGTACTGAAAAATCTCCCGCAGATCGAAATCCTTGCACACGCGTACGCCCCAAAACGGGGGCACCGGAATATTGGGCGCATCGCCGACCACCGGGCTCCGCTCCGCAAACACTGGCCCGCTTTCTTCATCGACTGCCGTAGCCTTGGCGTACTCTTTAACGGTGCGCCCTTCCTGCAAACGGACATCCCGTTTACCATCGCTCGTGGACAGGTCTTCCATGATGTGCAGCCCGGCAAAAGCATCGTCCGCATAGAACACGCCATTCGAGTATTCCCGCCGCAGATCGTCCTCGACATATTTTCGAGTGAGCGCAGCGCCACCGCAGATAACCGGAAATTCCAGCTTTTGCCGCTGCAAGTCCTGGATTACGTACTTCATCTCCAGCGTCGACTTCACCAGCAAGCCGCTTAATCCGATTGCGTCGGCTCTGTTCTCCATCGCAGCTTTGATAATGGTGTCTCCCGGCTGCTTAATGCCGAGGTTGATCACGTGAAAGCCGTTATTGGTAAGAATGATGTCCACAAGGTTTTTGCCAATATCGTGAACATCGCCCTTCACCGTGGCGAGCACAATCGTCCCCTTCCTCGCCCCCGCTTTCTTCTCCATCTTTGGTTCCAGATAAGCGACCGCCTGCTTCATGACCGCGGCGGAGTCCAGCACCGACGGCAACTGCATTTTGCGCGCACCAAACAGATCGCCGACCGTCTTCATACCCTCGAGCAGCACGGTGTTGATCAGATCCAGAGGCGTGTACTCTTTCAGGGCATCTTCCAGAAGCTCTTCCAGAGTTTTCTTGTTGCTGCCATCTCCTACCGATTTTTCGCCATTGATGATGGCAAACTTGAGCTTGTCATCCACCGACAAGGTTTCGACGTGTGCCGTCGTCGACGCCTGCGTCTTGCCTTTGGTTCCGGCAAAATGCTGCATGTATCTCTGCAGTGGGTCGCCATTGGACGGGTCGCGGAATATCAACTTACGCGCTAATTCAACCTCTTCTTGAGGAATCTTGTACAACGGATAGATTTTGGTGTAGTTGACGATGGCCATATCAAGGCCATGGTCGACCGCCTCGTGCATGAATACCGAGTTCAGCACGCGTCGGGGATAGGCATCGAGGCCGAAGGAAATGTTGCTCACCCCAAGAATCGTTTTCACATCCGGCAATTCCTGCTTGATCCGCTTAATCGCCTGCAGCGTTTCGATCCCCGCGGTCCGATATTCTTCCTGCCCGGTCGAGATCGGCAGCGTCAAGGCGTCAAAGATCAAATCTACCGGTCGAATTCCGTATTTCCGGGTCGCGAGATCGTAAATTCGCTTTGCGATCGCAGCTTTCTTGTCGGCGGTCAGCGCCATTCCTTCTTCGTCAATCGTCAATGCAATTACCGCCGCGCCAAAACGCTTCGCCATGGGCAGGACTTTGGACGTGCGCTTCTCACCGTCTTCCAAGTTGATCGAATTGATGATCGCTTTGCCCGGAATCCGCTTCAGCGCCTCCTCCACCACGTCGGCCTCGGTCGAATCCACCAGAATCGGCGCCGGTACACGAGTGGCAACCCTTTCCAATATCGAGGTGATGTAGGCCTTCTCATCCTCGCCAACGATGGCGCAGCAGAGATCGAGCATGTGCGAGCCGTCATTGACCAGCTTTTTCGCCAGCGCCAGGATTTCGTCATACTTCTTGCCGCGAACCAGAATGCGGAAATGCTCGACCCGCGTAGTTGTATTCATCTCCTCGGCCACGATTAGGGGCTTGGGGTCGAGATCCAGTGGAACCATGGTGTACGCGCTCGAGGCCGCGGCAATCGCCTTGACTTCCCTTCTCGCAGGTTCCACACCGCTTACGGCCTCGACCACAGCCTTCAGGTGTTCGGGGGTTGTGCCACAACACCCGCCCACGATCCGCACGCCGTAATCGGCAACAAAATGCTTGTGACACTCCGCAAGTTCTTTCGGAGTGAGTTTGAAGACCGCATGTCCGCCTTCGTTGACCGGCAAACCGGCATTGGGAAGAACCGAAACCTCCTTTGTGGAATTCAACGCCAGGTAGCGGACGGCATCGTTCATCTCGACTGGACCGGTGGCGCAGTTCAAGCCGATGACGTCGACGTCGAATGGCTCCAGTGCTGTAAGCGCTGCTCCGATTTCGGTACCGAGCAGCATCGTTCCGGATTCCTGCAGAGTCACCTGCACTGTGACCGGCAGGCGCTTCCCGGCTTTTCGCAGCGCGTCTAATACACCAATGGTCGCGATTTTCGCCTGCAGCAAGTCCTGGCAGGTCTCAATCAGCAGGACATCTACGCCGCCTTCAATCAACGCCGCCGCTTGCTCTTCGTAGACAGCGACCATGTTGTCGAACGAAATATGGCCGAGCGACGGGAGCTTCGTAGAGGGGCCGATTGACCCGGCAACGAATCGCGGCTTGTCTTTAGTCGCGAATTGCTGCGCAACTTCCCGGGCAAGTTGAGCTGCTTTTACATTGATCTCCCGAACCCGATCGCCGAGATCGAATTCAGAGAGCACAATGCGCGTTCCACCAAAAGTGTTGGTTTCAAGTACATCGCATCCCACTTTCAGGAAGTCCGCGTGAATTTCGCGGATGATGTCCGGCCGGCTCAAGACCAGCACTTCGCTGCAGTTCTCTTTTCCCCAGTAATCGTCGAGCGTGGGATTGCGCTGATGGATGTTCGTACCCATCGCTCCGTCGTAAACCACGACGCGCTCGCGCACGGTTTGGAGAAAATCAGACATACGCCCTCTTAGCTTTTACCAGACCAAACACCGACCCACCTATGCTGTTGCAGCCAGCGGACCGAAAACTTGTCTTTGATGCAGAAAACGCCGGCCCGCTGGGGGACCGGCGTCGGTAATTAGCCAAACTTTCTGTCGAACCTAACTTCCCGGTGTCATGACTGCCGGTGCCCCACTAGCCACATCTGCTTGATTGAATACCGCATTGGCTCCTAAATGTGCTGGTCGGGGCGCCAGCATCTGTTCCTTGCGGTAGACCAGATTTGTGGCATTGAATGTGGCAATTTCGAAGCCGTGGCCGTGCGTAATGGCGTCCGTCGGACACGCCTCCACGCAATAGCCGCAAAAAATGCATCGGTTGTAATCGATGTTGTAAACCTTGGCGTACCTCTCAGCGCTGCTCACCCGATGCTCAGCTGTGTTCTCAGCGGCCTCGATATAAATGCAGTTAGAGGGGCAAGCGGCAGCGCAAAGGAAACACGCCACGCATTTCTCGAGACCATTCTCGTCGCGCTGCAGCACATGCGCACCGCGATAACGCTCCTGGAATTTGGCCCCCTTTAGCGGACCGGGCCCGTCAGGATAGTTTTCGACAATCGTGGGCTGGAACATCTCCCGGAAGGTGATGCTCATGCCCTTGGCGATTGCCGCTATGTTCTTCAAAACCGGCATCGTTCTAGTATATCGAAAGGCGGCCGCGCTCGTGCGCGACGGGCACTCCCGACGGTAACCGTATGTTTAGGGCCTGATGCGCCGTTGGGCCAAAAGGATTCGGCCGCAAGCACCGGGTCTACTAGAGTCTTTTCACTTATGCTGCGGAGGATTGGCCATGGGGGCCAGCTTTCTATCTAAGAAGTCGGCCGCCGCCGAATAGGCTGCCACCCAGTCCCGATGCAGCAGGAAATCGTGGATTTCGTCAGGGAAAATCAACTCTTCGAATTGGAGGCCCTGTTTGCGCAGCGCGTCGGCCAACTCCACGCTTTCGGAAAAAGGCACATTGCGATCATCGTCACCGTGGATCAGCAGCACCGGCGAGCGCCAATTCTTCACCGACGCCATGGGAGACGATTCCCATGCCAGCCTCGCGGCATCGGAGTGTGCTTCAGGCTTGTAACTCGGAAGCCAGTTCTGCAATTCCTCGTTCCAGTCGTGTACGCCATGCTGGTCGACTCCGGCTGCGTACAAATCAGAAGAGCGCGCCAGAGCCATTGCCGTCAGATACCCTCCGTAGCTTCCGCCCCATGCGGAAATCCGGTCGGGATCTACGTCAGCCCGGCTGCGCAGATACATTCCGGCGCCCTGCACGTCGTTGTACTCACTCGCTCCTGCAGCCCCATAGTTCAAAGCTTCCCGAAAATCGAGCCCATAGCCGATGCCGCTGCGATAATTCACCGATAGCACCACATAACCTCGGCTGGCCAGAAACTGGTTCATGGCATACGCGTTACTGTAGTAGTACATGTAATGCCACCCCAGCAACATTTGCCGCTCCGAGCCTCCATGAAAGAACACCACGGCAGGATGGCGACCGCCGCTGGCACCAGCCGGTAGAAACAATTGTCCATGAATTTGCATCCCATCCGCGGCGGACAAAGTCACCTGCTGAGGCACGGCCATCTTCGCCGCAGGAAAATCGTCGGGAATTGCGCTGGGGGCAAGATCGTGAATGGCCGTACCGTCCACTACCGCCGGACGCATCGGCAGCCGGGCATCGGAGCGCAACACCACAACGGTTCGGCTGTCACTGGCAATGATTGGCGCAGTTTCGATTCCCGTGCCGCTTGTGAGCGCCTCAGGCCGCCCGCCATCGACCGTAACCTTCCAAACGTGCCGCCGATCAATATCGTTCTGGTTTGAGGAATAAGCCACCGTCTGGCGGTCCGGACTCAACCCAACGTACTCGACTTCAAACTCACCCGGCGTGAGCAGCGTCGCAGATCCGCCGGCCGCTGAAACCGAGTACAAATGCGTCCAGCCGTCTTTTTCCCACGGGAAAATCAGTCGATTGCCTGCACCCCACAGCAGTTGGTCGTCAGCTACAACCTCTCTAAAAACACTGCCGCGGCCCTCCGAAGCTCTCCAGACCTCCCGCGATTTCCGACCCTCAACGTCATAGACGTGTATCGACCATGGCAATCCCGCGCGCTTGGGGCCGAACATCAGATTGTCCCTGGAGGACGGAGTGCGAATAAACGCCAGATTCTTTCCATCAGGGGACCAGACCGGCTCACGATCCCGATCTGTGCTTGGGTCAACATAGGTCAGACTTTTCGAATGAGCTGAAAACAATCCAATAAATCTGTGATCACCGTGGTCGCTGACAAAAGCCAGAAAGCCGCCGTCGGGGGACCAATGCAACGAAGAGCTGTCGCCGCGTGTATGAAGAAGCTGCTCAGGCTTCTCGTTGCCGCTGAGCTTCGCCATCCAGATTTGGCCTTTAAACACGTAGGCGAGCACATCGCCTTTCGGTGAGATCGTTGGAGAATGCCCTTCTCCGATCTTGCGTGGCTCCCCGCCGTTTGCCGGAACAACCCAGACGTCCTGCTCAACGCCTGAGGTAATCTCGGCGGGATTTGGATACGGCTTCTCACTGAATTCCAGATCGCCGCCGCGAACATATGCGATCGATTCGCCATCGGGCGCCCAGGCAAGCTCACCGACATCCTGTCCGTCGTCTTCGGAATAGTTTGTAATTTGGCGAGCTCGGAAGCTCTTGCCGTTCTCGGCGGGTTCGGCAACCCAGATATTTCGCCGGCCCTGAGCGTTGAAGACCCATGCAATCCTGTTCTTCGCAGGTGCAGCCGTCAAATCGGTGGGAAACGGAGCGCTGAGCGCCTGCTGAATCGTGAAGGTCTGGGCTGTTTCGCCAGAACCACTGCTGCCGGCTAACGCAATTGTGGACAACATCATTGCGCACAAGGTGACTCGAACGACGACGGATTTCATGGGAATCTCCCGCAGACTTTGGAAAGCCGCGATTATAAATGCACCCGGGCTCGTCACTGAAGGCTCTAAAGCCGAGTATGCGAAGGGTCTCCGATGCCATGGAGTAATATGTTTTGCGCCGGCGCAGGTTACCCGGTTTAGTGTCTGCAAGACTCGTACTGAGAGAACGACAATCCATGGTTCAGAAATTCCGCGTTTTTGCCACCTGTGACATTGGAGAAGCCCTAGATCTGCTGCGCAAGCGCGGGTACGACGTCGAGGTCTATCCCAAACCAGAGGCGCCTCCGAAAGGCCTGATATTGGAGAAGGTGAAATCCGGTATTGACGGCCTGATCACCACGTTGCGCGACCCCATTGATGCCGAAGTCTTCGAAGTCGGCAAGGGACACCTGAAGGTCGTAGCGCAGTATGCCGTCGGTTTTGACAACATAAATCGCGCCGACGCCAACCGTTACAAGATCCCCTTCACTCACACACCGGACGTGCTTACCGAGGCGACCGCGGAGTTCGCCTTCTTCATGCTCGGGGTACTGGCGCGAAAGATGTGGTCTGCCGAGCACCTCTTGCGCAACAACCAGTGGGGGTACTGGCATCCCTATCTGCCCTTTCTTGGAGATGAGGTCACGGGCAAAACCATCGCCGTCATCGGCACCGGCCGCATCGGCCTGGCGCTGATAAAGAAGTGCACCGGATTCGACATGAACATCCTGTGCTACGACACCGCCTATCAGAACCTCGAGTTTGTCAAGGCAATTCAGGAAATCAAGGACTTGCGGCACGCCCGTGGCATGTCCCACGACAAAACCTGGATTAAGTACGTGGGTTTCGAAGAAGCCTTGGCCGATGCGGATTTCGTAAGCATTCACGTGCCGCTCATTCGCGAAGGCGAAACTTCAACTCCGACGTATCATCTCTTTAATGAGCGCACATTGCGTCTCATGAAACCGACCGCCTTTCTGGTGAATAACTCCCGCGGACCGGTTGTGGATGAAGCAGCGTTGGCGAAGGCCCTGAAAGAGAACTGGATCGCGGGCGCTGCGCTTGACGTTTTCGAGACCGAACCGCTGCCGGCGGACTCGCCGTTGCGGGATCCAGCAATTGAGGACCGGTGCCGCCTGTATCCCCATTTCGCCAGTGCCGCGCGAATCACCCGGCTCTCGACCGACCCCAACCGAGGAATGGCAGGACGCTGCGTCCAGGGCTTGATCGATGTTTTGGAGAAAAACTACGGCGGGGATGTTACGAAGATGCCGTATGTGGTCAACAAAGAGGCGTTCGGGAAGTAATCTCTAGTCGGAGACGTGGTGTTCTTCGCTACTCTGTGCCCGCAGGACGCGGTCCACATAGTAGGGGGCCCGCCGCGAAGGCTCGTGGTAGTGCCGCACCTGCATCTCGCCGAGCAGACCGATGGCGAGCATGTTCAACCCGGCGAGAATGAGAACCGCGGCAAAGATCATTAGCGGTCCATGCTCCATCATCACGTGCGAATGGTTCAGAAATTTTTCCGCCAGCAACCATCCGGTCACGCCACTTCCAGCCAAAAGCGTCAGCATTCCCACGGTACCGAAGAAATGCAACGGCCGCGAAAGATAACGCAGGAGAAAGCGGATCGTCATCAGGTCGAAAAACACACGGAATGTCCGTGAAATTCCGTAGTGAGAAGCTCCGCGTTCGCGATTAATGTTGCGAATCGGCACTTCGCAGATGGATGCTCCATACCACGATGCCAGGGCAGGAATAAACCGGTGAAGTTCACCGTAAAGTGGCACCTGATCGAGAATCTCGCGCCGATAAGCTTTGAAGGTTGTGCCGAAGTCGTGAATATCAACGCCGCTGAGTTTTGCCATCAGCCAGTTCGCACAAAGTGACGGAATTCGGCGCAGCCAAAGATTGTCGATGCGCCGCTTGCGCCAGCCGCTGACAATGTCGTACCCTTCCGCGATTTTTTCCAGAAATACCGGAATGTCGGCCGGGTCGTGCTGCAGGTCGCCATCCATGGCGATAATGTAGTCGCCACGCGCATGATCGAAACCGGCAGCCAAGGCCGAAGTCTGACCGAAGTTGCGTCGCAACCGCACCACCGTGACGCGGCTGTCTACGGCAGCAATCTCACGCAGCAGATCGAAGGTACGGTCCAGGGAGCCGTCATCCACAAACACAATTTCAAAGCTGCCGCCGTTCGCCTCCATAACCGCCTTTAGCCGGTCGTAGAGGTCGGTGACATTCTCCTGCTCGTTATGCAGCGGTACTACGATGGAATACTTAGGCATGAATTCCAGATTATAGTGATCAACCCATTATAACTGGGAAACACGGGTAGGTTACCTTTGATGACCTGAGTTACACCCCTGAAGCCAAAACGATAACATGGTGGCAGCATTTTTTATTGTATTTTGCATGTGCGATTCCCGGTAAAATGGCCGACATCAGGGCAAGCCTGGTGGGGAAAGGAGCCCGCAGCGATGGATAGCATGGTGCTGATTATGTTTGGGTCCGTCATCGCCACCATAACCGGACTCAACTTCATGGAACTGCGCAAAATCAGGAAAAACCTGGAGCGCAAGAGTATGGGGCAGGATGTTAGAAAAGCCGCCAATACCATGGTTGGCGAGTCCGTGCGCACGTAAGAACCTCCCGCGGCAATTTCTGTGCTATCGCGGTCGAGCCTCGCTTACTTTGCTCCCGATCTTCGCTAAGCCCGAACGGGGCACGAGATTTTTCCAGCTGACATCTCTGGTTGACCCATCGCCTATAATTCCGTTTCCCACGAGCAGCCAAGGAGAGAACGGAATTGAACACAGACTGCGACTCCCGTCAGCGTCGACAATTTCTTAAGAACAGCCTCACCAGTGGCCTGGCAATTTCCGTTATTCCCGCATTTGCTGGAGCGCGAACGCTGATTGCCCCGGTTCCGCAAGACAGTCAGGTGAAGTCTTTTGAGTTGGACGAAGTCACGTTTGGTGACCTGCAATCAGGAATGGCCTCGGGTAAATACACGTCGCACTCGATCACCGAGAAATATCTGCAGAGAATCGATAAGATCGACAAGCAGGGGCCGGCCCTCGCCAGTGTTATAGAAGTGAACCCGGACGCATTGTCGATTGCCGATTCGCTCGACAAGGAACGGCAAGCTGGTCATGTGCGCGGACCGATGCACGGGATTCCGGTGCTGATCAAGGACAATCTCGATACGGCGGACCGAATGCAAACCACCGCAGGTTCACTTGCCTTACTGGGATCAAAGCCGGTTCGCGATTCCTTCATCGCCCAGAAACTGCGCGACGCCGGGGCTGTCATTCTCGGAAAAACCAATCTCAGCGAATGGGCCAATATTCGTTCGTCGCACTCGAGCAGCGGCTGGAGCGGCCGCGGGGGCCTCACGAAAAATCCGTATGCTCTCGATCGCAATCCCTGCGGCTCAAGTTCGGGATCGGGCGCAGCCGTATCCGCTAATCTTTGCGCCGCAGCCATCGGGACCGAGACCGACGGCTCGATCGTGTGCCCGTCGTCCGCGAATGGAATTGTGGGGATCAAGCCAACCCTGGGGCTGCTAAGCCGCTCGGGCGTGATCCCGATCGCCCACAGTCAGGACACGCCCGGGCCCATGGCACGCACCGTTCGAGACACGGCGATTTTGCTGAATACACTCGCCGGAATCGACCCCCGCGACAACGCGACTGCTGCCAGCGAAGGCAAGGCGACGGATTACACCCGTTCTCTGGATCCGAATGGACTGCGTGGGGCGCGCATCGGCATTGCCAGAAAATACTTCGGCTTTAGCGATGCCGTCGATGAACTCGTGAATCGCCTCATCGATGAAATGAAACGCGCCGGTGCGGTGATCGTGGATCCCGCTGATCTGCCGACGCACGGAAAATTCGATAATACTGAATTCGCAGTACTGCTATATGAATTGAAAGCTGACTTGAATGCCTATCTGGCAGGGCGGCCGGGAGCGCCCAAATCGCTGAAAGACATCATCGATTTCAACCAGCGAAACAAAGAAAAAGAGATGCCGTTTTTTGGGCAGGACCTTTTTTTGAAATCCGAAGAGAAGGGGCCGCTGACGAGTAAAGAGTACATCGACGCACTTGATGCAAACCATCGCTTGTCCGGCAAAGAAGGAATCGACGTAGTCATGGACCAGTTCAAGCTTGACGCGATCATGGCTCCGACCGGCTGCCCTGCCTGGATTACTGATCTGGTGAATGGCGACCATGCCCCCGGTGGAAGTTCGAATGCAGCCGCAGTCGCGGGTTATCCCGATATCACCGTTCCGGCAGGATTCATCTTTGGCCTGCCGGTCGGCATTTCATTCTTTGGTCGCGCCTGGAGTGAGCCGACGCTGTTCAAAATTGCGTACGGCTTCGAGCAGGTGACCACGGCTCGGAAGCCACCGCAATTCTTGCCCATGGCAAAGGTTTAGCCAGCTGTCATCCTGAGCGAAGCTGGATGCCAAATCTAACGTGTTGGCATCCTGTCGCGCAGTCGAAGGATCTATGTATTTGCACACGTGATGCTTGGGGAAAAGCATAGACCCCTTCGCTGGAAGCCGTCCGCTCGCGGACGGCTCGCTGCCTCAAAATGACAGGATCTGGCTTCAGCCAAACGTTGGCACGTCAATCGCGCGGATGGCCTTACTCATACCTGAGCGCTTCGATGGGGTCGAGGTTCGCCGCGCGGACGGCGGGAAACATTCCGCTGCAGACCCCAACAAATCCCAGAATGATGGTCGCGATGAGCAGCACTCGTGGCGCCACCATCAGATGAATGTCGCCGGCTTCAGCGTGGGACGCCATCGCACTGTAGAGTGTCAGGGTTCCAACGGAGAGCGAGATAGCATAGGAAATCAGAATTCCCAGCAATCCTCCAACCGCGGTGATCACCAGAGCTTCCGCCAGGAACTGGAAGAGGATGTCGCGCTTTCGTGCGCCCAGAGCTTTTTCCACTCCAATCTCGCGCGTGCGCTGGGTGACCGAGACCAGCATGATATTCATCAGGCCGATGCCGCCGATGCCCAGCGTGATGGTTCCGATGAATCCCATCAGAATTTTCAATCCCATGCTGATGATGGCGAATTGTGAAAGCTGCTTCTGTGCATCGAAGATGGAGACGGCCCGCTCATCGCTGGCTTTGAAACCGTGGGTGAGTGCGAGGGAATCGCGTACCGTCTTGGTCAGCTTCTCGTGATTCAGCCCCATGGAGTCGAGCCAGATGCCATCGACATAATGTGTATCGCGCAGCACGTCCATGACGTTGAACGGAATGTAGATCGTCCGATTATCGTCGTCGTCCCCCTCCTGCATGCGCGGTTGCAACACGCCGATGACCTGGAAGGCGACGCCAGCTATGCGAACCGTATCTCCCACTGCGGGCATGCCGGAGAAGAGCTTATCTTTGGCCTCAGAGCCGATCACGGCATACTGGCCGTGACTGAGATTATCCCGGTCGTCAAAAAATCGCCCTTCTGCAACGTGTAGGTTCCAGATGTGATAAATCGGCGGGTCCAGCCCCAGAACTGGGAAATTGAACGATCGCGGCCCATGCTGAACAACCGACGGTTTTTCCGAATGGCGTGAGATATGCCGCACCAGCGGCACTACGTTGCGGAGCAATTCGACATCATCATTGGTGAAGCGCACCTGCACTCCAGCTTTGTTGCCTCCGGCTTGTTCTGAGGTGCGATTGGGAAATATGCCTACCGCGGTAGCACCGAAGCTTTCAAAAATGTTTTCAATTGCCTGGGAAAAGCCATCGCCGTAGGCCAGAAGCACAACAACAGTGGCGATGCCCCACGCCATGCCGAGCATGGTCAACACGGTCTTGCGCAGATCGTACCGCATTGCCCGATACGCTTGCTGAAGAAGATCCCGCTTCATATCTACTCGCGACGAAGCGCCTCTACCGGTTGCAGCATGGCTGCCTTTCTGGCGGGATACAAACCTGCCGCAGTCCCGGCAATTGCTAGTGATGTAATTGCCAGGACCGCAGTCGCCGGCACAAGCTTGGGAGTGTCCCAACCTGGAGGCGATGGCAACAACGACAACGCCGCCATCAGCCCAGCCGCGGCTCCCATGCCAATGCCGCCGCTGAGTAAAGTCAAGAAAGCTCCTTCGGTGAAGAACTGGAACAGAATGCTGCGATTCGTCGCGCCCAGCGCCTTGCGCAAACCAATCTCGCGCGTTCGGTCCGCCACCGATACCAGCATAATATTTATGATGCCGATGGCGCCGAGAGCCAATGTGACCAGGCCGACGCTGCCGAGAAAGAAATCCATCACATCGAAAATCTTGCCCACTTGATCCATCGTTCGCACCGTATCCCATTCGTCAAAAGCGTCGAGATCGCGGTAATCGAATTCGTGGTTGCGAGCAATGATCTTGTGCACCTCCAATTTGGCGGCGTCGTGCAACTCCCGCGACTTGGGCTGGTAGTCGATGGTAGAGATCGCGTCGCGAACATCCCCTACATTCAAGGGTGGGAAAATTTCATGCATGGTAGTGTAGGGCACGAAATTCTTCAAATTGCGACCAGTGTCGTCGCCATGTCCGATTCGCTTTAACGTGCCGATCACCTGAAAACGAACGCCATTCAGAAGGATCGTGCTGCCGATGGCCGGCCGACCCGGGAAAAGCAGGCGCCGGGCTTCGTCGCCTAGCACGATGACGCGTCGTTTTTGAAAATTGTCCAGATCATCCAGCCAGCGGCCATCCGCCAGTGGCATGTAACGAATGAGACTAAAGAGCGGCAGCACGCCGATGATTTGTCCACTGCTCTGATAGAAGTCGCTCACAGCGCGAATGTCGCTGCGCTGAATGGCGGGGACCGCGATATTTACATCCGGACACTCAGCCGCGATGTCCTGATAGTCCTTGTAGGTCAGATAGTACTGTCGCATGCTGGTGAAGTTGCCGTTGACGGCGGGAGCGCGGCCACCCCATATAAACATGACATTCTCGCCGAGTTCGTTGAATTCTTTCCGCTGTCCGGTACGAAAACCCTCCCCCAAACCCACCAGCAACAACAACGACCCAATCCCCCAAGCGATGCCAAACATCGTAAGGAACGAACGCAGCTTATGGGCCCACAACGTGCGCAGCGTCTGACCGAAAATTTCAAACAGCAGTCTCATAGTCCCGCAGATCCCAATGGCCGGCGACCAAGAGCCTCAAGCTAGGAGACTTTCGCCGGTAAACTCCTGACGGCACACCAAGGCCGGAGTCTTAGACTCTTATGTATACGAGAAGATAGCCGCAATAGTTTCCTGGTTTTGTGCGATGACTACGGTAACTATTTCGGCACTCATCCGATCCCTACAATCACCCTGTGGGTGTGCGCCTAATCGCCCGGGAAAAGGTGTCGATTCTTGTCTGCACCGTAGTGTTTCTAAACGCGATTGCGTCTTTTTCCCTGCCGCGCTGCCGCGCTCTGACCGCGGTTGGAGATGCCAGCCAATGTTTCCTAATATCGGTCGCACTGCTTTATCTCGTGACGATCGCAATCCGAGAGACTGACCGCCGAGCACGCTTGTTTTGGGGCCTTTTGTCGCTGGGGTTCGGGCTGTGGCTCGTTGTCCAAGTTCTTTGGACCTTTTTCGAGGTCTGGCTCGGTAAGGAAGTGCCGAACCCGTTCGTCGGGGACATCGCGTTGTTTCTGCATTTAGTTCCAATGATGGCAGCTTTGGCTGTGCGTCCGGATCGAGAACCCAGCGAATCCGCATCACAAGTGGGAAGTCTGGACTTCACCTTGTTGCTTCTGTGGTGGCTTTATCTCTATCTCTTCGTGGTTATTCCCTGGCAGTATGTTTTGCCCAACGAGTTCACTTATGGCCGAAGCTTCGATTTCCTCTATTTGCTTGAACATTTTGTCTTTCTCGCCTGCTTAAGCGCTGTGTGGTTGCAAAGCCGGGGTGCCTGGAGAGCCGTCTATGGCCACCTGCTCGGCGCTGCCACGTTGTACGCGGGAATTTCCATCGTTGCCGGCGTCGCCATCGATTTACACAAGTACTACACGGGCAGTATTTACGACATTCCCCTCCTCAGCTCCATGGCCTGGTTCGTGGTTGCCGCAGCGCTGGCGGAAAAAATCAAACCCAAAGCAGAAGCGAGCAAGGGCACTGACACGGCCGCCGGCTGGGTTTCGATCCTGGCGGTGCTTGCGACGATCTCCTTACCCGTACTAGCGGGATGGGCGCTATACAACGAGACAATCCCCCATGCGGTGCGGGAATTTCGTATCGCCCTGACGCTGCTTACCGTAATTGCCATGGCAACAGTTACCTGGGCCAAGCAGCGTCGTCTGGATAAACAACTAGCACAGGCTTGCAAAGATCTGCGGGAGGACTCACTCACTGATTTGCTGACAGGAGCGAGAAACCGCCGATTCTTCAGCACAACGATTGAAGGCGATGCGAAGCAAGCCATTCGGGCCTATTCTGCCCCTGGAACCACGCACGCGAAACGCAACCAGGACCTGGTCTTCTACCTCATTGACGCCGATTCTTTCAAAGACGTAAACGACCGCCTCGGCCATGATGCCGGCGATGAGGTGCTGGTGCAGATGGCGCAGCGCATCAGTTCTGCCATCCGATACTCCGACGTGCTCATCCGCTGGGGTGGTGACGAATTCCTTGTACTCTCTCGCTACACCAATCGTGACGATTCAGTCTCGTTAGCGGCGCGCGTGCTCAACGCGATGGGAGATGAACCCTTCGAGCTGAGTCGCGGCGCGAGCATCCACTGTACTTGCTCGATCGGATGGGCGGTATTTCCGTGGCTCGCGCGCCAGCCGGAGGCGGTTCCGTACGACGACATTTTGCGCCTGGCAGATTCTGCCCTTTACGAAGCAAAAAAGGCAGGACGCAATCGTGGCATCGGGATGTTGCCCATGAGCGAGGACTGCGGGCTCAACCTCGGCGGTCTGGGAACGAAGCAAGCAAGGCTGGCCGAGCAATTGGGTGCACAAATAATTACCATTGAAGGTCACAACTCAGGGCAAACAAACTGTTCTGCCAAAGCGTTCACCGCTACCTAAGTCCCCGCAAGCCACATGTATTTTTTGTTGCGAGTCTCCGTACATCGTTTGTGCCAGCCCCTTAGGACACCGGAGCCATTGTTAACCGTTCGAAATCCGTCGTAATAATGCCTCTAACTAATCGTCAGAGCTCACCGGTCGCGATTAGCACTTGTTTACTATATGGCAAACTCCAATTCAGGACGAAAAGTTGTCATGACGCCGACAGAAACGCAGCATTCTGCCTTTCAAAGCGCAGTTTCTACAGTCAGAATCCTGGTCGCCGATGATCACGAAGTAATGCGGTTGGGAATGAGGAATCTCCTCGAGACTCAGCCGCACTGGGAGGTCTGCGCCGAAGCCAGCAATGGCAAGGAGGCGGTGGAAAAAACTGCTGAATGCAACCCGGATGTGGTGATTCTGGACATCACCATGCCTACCATGAACGGGCTCGAGGCCGCCAATCGCATTTCCACTTCGCACCCCCAAATTCCGATAATCCTCTTTTCACTGCACTTGGCAAACGACATGATCAATACGTTAAAGTGCCCAACCATCCGCGGGGCGGTCAGCAAGGGAGAAGCGGGTCGCGATCTGGTTGACGCTGTTGATGCGGTCCTGAATGGCGGTACGTTTTTCCGCGGCAAGAAGGCTTTCCCCGGCTGATTCCCGCCAATTCCATCTTCGGTGATTGTGCCGCGAGTTGAGTTCTCCCAGTGGCGAGCTTTCCGTCTGTACTTTCGTCCGGGAAGAATCCGATAAGAACAGTTTGGGGAGTGAGGCTTTGCCTAATCGCAAAATTGGAGGATCGAAACTTAGGGAGGCGGCAGGCGTCGGGGGAAAAAGGGGAGGTAACCAACGCCTGCCTTCCGTCTCCTTCGCGTTGGGGTAGTCTTATTGATACTCGAACGGGGCGGCGCCGCATATCGGGCGGATACTGTATTTTTCAACCTACAACTCCTGGCTCTGGCTTTCGCTCAATCGCATTTGGCCGACCAGCCGTGTCTCCAGAGAGCACGCATGTAACCGGCTCAATCTGCATGATTTCCCGGGACCACATACGCGACGTTCCCGATATTCATCCGTGGTTAGTCAGATTAGGGTTGCAGGTGCAGGGACGATGGCGGCGCGGTTTTTGTCGTTTCCCGCTTGGGCGTAGCCGAAGACCAACGATGTCAGGTGAAGCCACGCCATCCGCCCCCGCCCAAAGCGGTGGTGCGCTGTTTTGAAAAATTCTTCACAGCTTAGTTAACAGGTACGAAGTTGCATCTGTAAGTATCAAAACGGCGCTGACCATCTGAAGTACAAAACCGACAGCAACAAGATATATTCCCGAGAGCGACACTTCCTTGCGCTCCTGGTTGGGCGACAATTCCCCGCCTCTGCTTGCTTCTGCTAGGGCTTTCTCGCGCCTGAATGTCACGAAGTACCAAGCCACCAATGTTGCGCTCCCGAGGAAATCGATCAGCGAAAATGCGTGGTACCACTGTGTAATCAAGTAGGTCCCGTAGGCGGCAAAAACAGTACCCACAACGCCTAAGAACGCAGCGATGAATTCTATCCATGCCTTGCAGATTTCACTCATCGGCTAACTGCTCTCACGTTCTATCTGGAGCACGTGGATGACGGGATTGCCCTTTTGATAGAGGATTCGCCAGGGGCCACCCCAGACTACATAGGCGTCCTGATACTGCTGAAATGGAACTTCCTCTCCAATATCTGGATTTTCTGAAATACTTTTTAGGGTTGCCTTGACTACATCTTTGTCCGCAGAGGAAGGAGACTGACTATAGAATTTCTTCAGTGTAGACTTGGGAATTTCGATCCGGCGGCTTACCATTCATGGCAGGCTTTTTGCCGTCGTGGTTTCCGCAAAAGCCTCCTCCAACGACACAGTGTCCCCGTTCTCGATGTCTTTAAACGCATCTTCGACATCTTGCAACACTTCCGGATCATTGGCGATTTCTGCAGCTATTTGCTCTTCCAAACTTTTGCGAGGGCGTCTCAAGGTAGATGAACGCGCCATTTTAGCGGCCTTTCTGCGAATGCTCACGGTAGTCCTCCAGAAGTCTCCTTGTCAAGGCTCCCATCAGTGTGTCTGACTTCCAAGTTACGACAGTGATTACGACCAACTGTATACCACCATGCTCCTGTTAGGCATGTAAATTGCTCATCAAGTTCTCCATTGTTTAATGATACAAACATCGATATATTGGTTGCATGCTTGACCGCGTTAGCATACAAGCGACGACTATCCAGTTACTTAAACGATTCTCAGTTAGGTTGTGAGGGCACTGTGTCAATATGGGAACATGCCTAGACGCTCAAGCAGGGGAGATGTAGCCCAAAACGCGCTGAGGGCGGAGAGCAACTGATCGGCGCACCTTTGAGGTGAGAGCGCGAGATTGTGAGGATGCCGCGTAAGAAGAATCCGGCAGCCGTAGCACTCGGAAAGCTCGGCGGAATGAAGGGTGGCCGGGCTCGGGCTGCGAAATTATCGCCGGAGCAGCGAAAACAGATTGCCCGGCGTGCCGCGCTAGCACGCTGGGGCAAAGAAAAAGACGCGCCCGGGTGATTGCCACCTCAGTAGAAGGAAGCAGTATCCGTAGCACCGTTCGGATGACTGATTCTTAAAAGTCAGGCTCGAAGTCTCAGCAGCAGTGTGTTGGCTCTGCGAAACCAGCCGCGCTCCCGACGGCGCTGGTAAGCCGGCATGGTGGGTTTCTTCTCCAGAATGCGTTGCGCCCATTCCCGCGCTTCCTCTTTTCGTTGCTGAGCAGCCAAGAAAGAAGCGTAGTTGTAGTAGATTTCCGATGATGTCGAAGTTTTCACCACTTCGCGAAACAGGGCTTCAGCCTTCTCGGCTTGTCCGGTATTTGCATAGGCGTGAGCGAGCAGAGCCACAGCCCGTTGAAAGTCGTATTTGGGATCTTTCGCTACCACCCGTTCGAGGTCGGAAACCGCGGCCTCGAAATCTCCCAACTCGATCTCCGCAATTCCGCGCCGATAGAAAGGGTCGGGCGAATCGGTTCGAGTCGAGATTGCCTGGTCGAAGCACTGGCGTGCCCGCGAAAACTTCCCTTCTTCCAGATAGAGGTCCGCCAGTTCCTCATAGTTTCCGGCCGACGGATTGTCGAGAATCGCCGACTCCAGTTCATGAATTCTCTTGCGCCGAGGAAATGCCTTGAACGATTGCCGCATCAAGCCGGCATCCGGAATGACTTCCGCCACCATATAAATGATGGCTCCAAGGCCACCGAAGAAAATGATGATCCACAGCCAGTAGCCGTCCGGGCGCCGGCGTATGAAGTGCACAATCGCGACTGCCTGGAGAATGATTCCCCACCAGGGGAACAGATGGAAAAAAAGTGATGCCATCGGGTTGCTGCGAACTATAGCAGGTCAGGTGTGGATGTTAAAATTCACTGTGGTGACGCCCTCCATTCGCTTGTTGGCCGTCGATATTGACGGCACGCTGCTCAATCCTCAATTTCAAATCTCCGGCGCCGATGCCGCGGCATTGCGCAACGCCCATGAAGAGAGCGTAGAAGTCATCCTGGTCACCGGTCGGCGGCACACCTTTGCGTTGCCGATTGCACAACAGCTTGGGTTTGATCTTTGGGTGGTCAGCTCGAACGGCGCTATCACGAGATCCCTGAGGGGTGAAACTTTTCATCGTGACCTGCTCCCGCTTGAAACCTGCCGCCAGCTGTGCATGGCTATGCGCGAGTTCCGCGGCAATACCGTGCTTACTTTCGATAGAGATGGCAGAGGAGCCATTGTGCTGGAGCATTTGCGCGACTTGGATGGGAGCATCAGGCGCTGGCTGGAAAAAAACATGCAGTACATCGAGTTTGTCATTCCAATCGAAGACTCATTGACCACCGATCCAGTCCAAGCCATGTTTTGCGGCCCGATTGCCCGCATGCATCAGGCGCTTGAAGGCTTGGCGAATTGCGGGCTGGAAAACAAGATCACCGTCCTGCGCACCGAGTATCCGCTGCGGGATCTTTCGATTGTGGACGTGCTGAATCAAGGTTGCTCCAAAGGCCACGCGCTCAAACGCTGGGCCGATTACCGGGGCATCCCCCGGGAGCAGGTCATGGCCATTGGTGATAACTACAATGACATCGAAATGCTTGCCTTTGCCGGAGTGCCGTTTATCATGGGGAATGCCTGCGACGAACTACGGGCAAAAGGCTGGGCGGTAACCCTGCCGAACGATCAAAATGGGGTAGCAGCAGCCGTAGAGCAAGTGCTTGGCAGGGCGGGACTCGGTGTCTGACTTGGCATCCAGCGGGAAACGGCAAACCCAGCATCTGGTGATTGCAATCAAGCGCGCGTCAGCCGCGCGATGCCTCCGGTCTCTTTCGCTGTGTCTCAGCGGTTTTTGTCTTCTGTTGCTTGTTCCCTGTTCGTTCGCCGCGGAAGTGGCCGTCCTGCATAACGGATTTTCTATTCGGCATCAGCGCCGGGAGCTTGTGGGTTCGGTGACTCGTCTCTACCTCGGCGCGGACAATAGCGGATACGTAGATGTCCCGACAGCCGACATTGATCATTTCGAGCCGGATTTATCGCTTCCTACACCGACCCCGAGGAATTCCGCCCCATTGCCTGACTTAGTGACGAGCACCAGTAGCCGCTACCATCTCGATCCCGATCTTGTAAACAGTGTGATTCGAGCAGAGAGCGGATTCAACGCCAAAGCTGTATCGCCGAAAGGCGCGCAGGGCCTGATGCAGCTCATGCCCTCGACCGCATCCAAACTCGGAGTATCAAACGCGTTTGATCCACGCGCTAATGTGGACGGCGGCACTCGCTATCTGCGCGCACTGCTTGAGCAATACAACTTCGATCTGCTGAAAGCGCTGGCTGCTTATAACGCAGGGCCGGCGCGGATCCAGCAGTATCACGGGATACCACCCTATTACGAGACGCGCGCCTACGTCGCGAAAATTGTCCGCGATTTCAACAGCAAAAAACTGGCTGAACGGAAGCTCGCCAGCAAGAAGTCTGCCTACAGCAAGGCGCAACGGGCGCAGAAAACTCCCAACCAAACTTCCTCTCTGGCAGCGGCCACGCAACCCGGCCCGCGATAATTCTTCTCTTTCACGCTTGGGAGGGGACATCACTCAAGATCAATTCGGTTGGGTCTACTGCAGCCGACTCCCCAAGACCCGGAGTATTTGTCGGGTAATTTATCGCCTCGACCTTCGTTGGTTCCGGCAATTCCAGAATTGCCACATAGGCGGCGAGCCGTCCAATGTAAAGAAAATCAGCAGCGGCGAAGTATAGAAGTGTTACCAGCAGCACACCGCCCAGCACGACACCTGCGGGAAGCACTCCAGCGAATCCCAGGGGAAAGGCGACCACGGACGTCGCCAGCAGGAACACGGCAATGTGTCCCACACCGAACCAGCTCCCTGCGGCCAGCACTGATGCTGTACGTCGCCGGCAGAGATCGACAGCAGAGGCAATAGCGTCGAACGTGCTTCTGCCGTCAGCGACGACAAAGACTGCTGCTAACGAAAGAAACCAATTGAGAATCGACCACGCCAGCCACACAAGAAGAGTGATGGCACTGATGACTAGAAATGCGCTTCCCGGTGCTGGATTACTGGCCGGGGAAATCAACGATCCAATCACAAATGCGCTCACACAACCAAGTGCGGCCGCGAGCGTCACTACTACGCGGAAGAAACTGAGACCGAACAAAGAACGTAACAGCACACCGCTTACTTGCCTCGAGGCCATCGTCGCGTCCTCGCGAAAATAGCTGAACAATGACTTGAGTGTCGATGCACGAGCGAGCGAACAAAGGGTTACCCATGCGATTGCCAAAACTGCCGTCAGCAGAAGAACAGCTTCCATCGCCCGAAATGCGCTATCGCGAAATATGTGTGCAATCGCGTTGACGATCAGAGTCGGCTGCCGCGTCCTGAGCAGGAAAAGATCGCGGCCGCTTATCGTCAGGCTTTTCAGATACTGGGTCACGGCAAAAGCCAGCCCAAACAAGCAAGCCGCGCCGAAGCTCCAGCGCCAGGCAATCTCTGCAAGCCCGAAAGATGGCTCCCGCAGCATGACGCGAAAGCCTTCCAGCGTAGGAGAATTGGATTTCATCCCACTGAATTATCTCAGGATCGGTGACCAGATTCTGTGAGTTGCGGCCCCCCGTGTCACGTTCACTTTGGAGCGGTGTTGGCGGAGGTCTGCTTGGCCGCACTTTCAAGCTTTTCGATTGACTTCTTAGCCTGCTTGGCAAACGGCCCGTCCGGCAGGATTCTCAGATATTCCTTGTAGTGGGTAAGAGCTTCTTCGGGCTGATGCAGTTTCTCGTAGCACTGGGCCATTCGGAAATTGGCTACGGCATCGTTCTGCTTGTAAATCAGCGCGTCCTGATAACGTGCCAGCGCACCTTTGTAGTTCCCCTGCTTCAGGTAGTAATCGCCGACCTCGTCGTCTTTCATGGCCCGGTAGGGGTTCCAGGGATGCATTTCTCCCACATCGCCGGCCATGTTGGTCATGTCCTCAGGGGAGGAAGACAGAGGGGCCGATGGTGGGGCTGTGCTGCTATTGGGATGATTCTTGGCATCGTCTTTCGGTGGGCTCAGATCAATGCGCGTGTCGCGGCTGGAGCTTTCGCCGGCTTCCGCGCTGCGTCCGTGTGACTTTTGCTGATCGGCCTGGGTCGGCGATTGATTCTGGTTGGCGTCCTGCTGAGACAGGCCCCATTGGCAAACGCACAATAAGAGGATTGCAACAAGAATCCAAAACCGCATTAACCTATTGTAACTCTCAGGCATTTGGCGTGAGTTTGCGGAGAAGGCTAGGCCCCTGCTGTCTCGGTGCGCGAGTATTTCAGGGTTTGGGCGAGCTTCGCGAAGCCACCCAGCCCAGAATCCCGAACGCTGGGACGAAATAGGGGAATATGCCATAAAGTGTGTCGCTGACCGAATGAGAATGCCGATCAACGGCGACGAACACCTGCAGGCAGAACAACAGCGTAACCACTGTCGCAACCCAGCCCTGCCAGGAAACCGGACGATAAATCCATCCCCAGGACTTAAACCACAACGCTCTCATACGTGTCGTCTCGTGGAAGATCTCACTGTAAGGATTCTAAGCGAACAGATTTGGAGAGCGGGCAAGAAAAAAGGCCATTCAAAATGAATGGCCTGTGCTGGCGAAGTCCTCCGGGGAGGAGGGAAAGCTTTTTATTGTCCGGGCGGAGGAGTAGTCTGACTCGACTGCGCGGGGGTAGTGCCGCCGGTGGTGTTCGTCATCAGTCGCACGTCCACCCGGCGATTCTTGGCACGCCCGTCACGCGTTTTGTTGGAATCAACCGGCTTATCTTTGCCCAGCCCGATCTGGTAAATCTTGTACGCCGGCACATTGTGCTGCGATGCCAAATATTGGATTACCGCGTCGGCGCGGCGCTGGCTCAAGCCGTAGTTGTAATCCGATGGTCCAGTGGAGTCGGTCCCGCCTTCCACCGTGATGATGTATCCCTTGGTATTTGCCACGTTATTGGCAAGCTGATCCAAGTCGGCTTTCGCATCCTTGGTCAGCGTGTCCTTGTCGAAACCAAAATGCACCGCGGCCTCGGCCACAGTGCGATAGTTGTCCAGATTCGCTACCGCGTTCTGCAGCACATCTACGCGATGAACTGCGTTATCCGCCGTGGTCTGAGCTTGTCCGGCCTGTTGTCCGGCAGCCTGCGCTTTCTGATCCACCTCAGCGGCTTTGGCCTGTACTTGCTGGATTCCGGCCTGCGCGCGCTGATCCACGTCCTTAATATCGCGCGAATTCTTGGCCGTCATGTCATCCAGTTCGTTGGTTTTGTTAATCAGTGGCGTGGTCTGTTGTCTTACATAGTTCTTGCTGGTGCAGCCGACCGTTGCCGCCACTACCAATACCAGCAACATCATTAACGAAGTGCGATTCATGTTACGAAGGCTCCTTTGCTTCTTCTCTAGGTTTCCTGGGTGTGGAACCTGCTACTCGCACGGATATGATTCCGGCAGAGGCTTCTCTGCATTCCAACCCTACTTAAGCACGGGAACTGCCAACCCTCCGAAAATGCGAGCTGACCGTTAACTTACTGATGCTGTGTGCGATACCGAAAGTCGGCCATCCGCACACGCCTCTTCCAGTGTAGATCAAAAGACGAAATTGAGGAAAAAATTATACAGTCGACAGTTTCGCGTTCATTACGAAGCGGAGTAGCAGAAGGCTATTCCGCCCAGTTGAAGTCCACGGACCACTTCCCTGGCACAGACGTCCCTGTCTGTCGTAGAAACCGAAGTGGGCGAGACCGCTCTTGACAATATCCCGCTGAAAGTCGAAATGCACGATCCGATCGACGGCCCAGCGGATCATTCGCACCTCAATGGAACCTCAGTGCCGTGGGCAAAGAATGGGAATGGCTTCGCGCTTGTTCCGTCGATAAACCCGGAAGTCGCTCTCGTCGACAGTCACGATTGTATGCCGTGGATAAAGTTCACTCATCCGCACGAGGCAGATGTCAGCCAGATCCGGCCGACGGTCCTCGAAGCGACGGGCCAACTCAGATAACTGCTCGAGATTATCCATGCAGCTGAAATCAACAATCAACAAACCGTCCCTTATCAGCGACAAGACATAAGAGCTTGACCCCAAGTGGAAGGCAGATTCGGCTACTACGGCCTCGCAGGTCAGTAAGGGCCCTGTCAGAACTTTCGCGACGTTGACTGCCCAGTTGTGATGAGTGTCACCGCGATTTCCAAAGGCCACAATGAAGCCGGTATCGGCGATCCCTTTCACGATTGGGAGAACCCTTTCCGGGAAGACAGGTCTGGAGGCCCGTGAAATTTCCCAGCATGGCGCAAAAAAGATTGGCTGCCGGGAGCTGACCTCGCGCGCTCCAACTGCTCCCTTACAATCCGCCCCACGGGCATGCCGGTACGCTCAGACTCCTGCTTCAACCAGTCAATCAGCGCCTCTGTAAGACGAATTGTTAACGTATGACTCATATTACAGAAGTGTAACACAGTATGGCGCTATACAATCAAATTTTCACATGGATCTTCCCGAGAAAATCCGCACGATTCCGACCTCCCCAGGCGTGTACCTCTACAAGAATGCTGAAGGTGAGGTCATTTACGTCGGGAAGGCCAAAAATCTGCGCAACCGGGTCGCTTCGTATTTCCATTCCGGACGTGGGGAGGACGCCAAGACCGGCACGCTGCTGCGGGAGGCCGTGGATGTCGACTACATCGTGGTGGCTAATAACAAGGAAGCGCTGGCCCTCGAAAACCACCTCATCAAGCAGCGCAAGCCACGCTTCAACATCCTGCTACGCGACGACAAGACCTATCCTTATATAAAACTCACCCTCGGTGAGCGCTTCCCGCGGGTTTACGTGACACGCCGCCTGCGCAAAGATGGCAGCGCTTACTATGGCCCCTACTTCCCTGCCAATCTCGCCTATCGCATCGTTGATCTTATCCACCGCCATTTCCTGATTCCGTCGTGCAAGGTCGATCTCGGCCATTTTCATCCGCGACCGTGTTTGCAGTATTACATCGGACGCTGCCTCGGCCCGTGTGTGCAGGGATTGACCACGCCCGAGGCCTACCAGGAAGCAGTGCGCGACGTGAAGATGTTTCTTGAAGGCCGGCCTACCGACCTGGCCCGATCGCTTCGTGAGCGCATGGCTCGCGCCGCCGAAACCGAAGAGTACGAACGTGCCGCCAAGTATCGCGACCTGATCTCCACGGTCGAGCAGTTGCAGGAGAAACAGCGCATCGCCGCCGTCGAAGGCGACGATGCTGACGTTTTCGGCTACCACTACGAAAACGAGATGGTGGCAGTCAATTTATTTCACATGCGGGGCGGCCGCGTCCTCGATCGCCGGGAATTTTTCTGGGAAGAATTGCCACAGTTTGCAGGCGAGCACGATACGCCAGAAAGCGGTAATGAGCATGCCGAGGTGGCAGCCCTCGCCCGTCAGGGCGAGTTTACCGAGCACCCCTACCATCCGGGTGAAGATGTAGCTGAGAGCAGCGCTGCAGAAAGAGTCTTTCACCCCGGCGAATTCTTCTCTGCTCTTCTCAAACAGCTTTACATAGGGCAGCCTTACGTCCCGCGCAACATTTACGTTCCGGTCGATTTCGAAGATCGCGACGAGCTCGAAGATCTGCTTTCGGAACAGCTCGCGGGCGGGGGCGCCCGCACCACACGAGTGCGCATCGCCGTGCCGCAGCGTGGCGACAAACGTTCGCTCATCGATCTCGCCGGCAACAATGCCAAGCAGTCCTACGATCAACGCTTCCGGGTGATGAAGCCCAACCAGCGCCAGATGCAGGAAGCCCTTCAGGACGCGCTCGGTCTGCCCGAACTTCCGCGGCGCATTGAGTGTTTCGACATCTCCCACATTCAGGGCGCCGAAACCGTGGCATCCATGGTGGTCTGGGAAGATGGACACATGAAAAAGTCCGACTACCGCAAATTCATCATTCGCAGCGTGGATGGAGTTGACGACTTCGCCTCCATGCGTGAAGTTGTCACGCGCCGTTACAAGCGAGTGCAGGAAGAAAAGAAGCCGATGCCGAGCCTGATGCTGATCGACGGCGGATTAGGCCAATTGCATGCCGCCGCCGAAGCTCTGGCATCACTCGAGATCATCAATCAGCCCCTGGCGGCCATCGCCAAGCGGGAAGAAATTATTTATGTGTATGGCCAGGAAGACGAGCCGGTCATCCTCGATCATCACTCGCCTGTGCTGCACCTCGTGCAGCTCATCCGCGATGAGGCCCATCGTTTCGCCGTGACTTTTCATCGCAAGCGACGCCAGATGCGCGACCGCTCCACCGAATTGCTGGAAATTCCCGGCGTGGGCACTCGCACCACTCGCCGCCTGCTGGAACACTTCGGCAGCTTGCAGGCGGTGAAACAAGCTGATGCTGCAGCGTTGTCGGCCGTTGTCACTCGAAATCAGGCGGAAGCGATCCTGGAACACTTCAGGAAAACAGTGTAAGAGCCACTGCAATGTGTCAAAGTCATCCCGAGCGCAGCCGTTCTTCACGCGGAGCGAGGGATCTTGCGCGTGTCTTATCCAACTCTCGTTTTCCCGAAGCTGTCTGTGATGTGTGAACAACGCTGTGCCGCCGCACGCCAGATCCCTCGCCTCGCTGGTGCAAGCGCGAGGCTTCGGGATGACTCTGTGTTAGTGGTAATCAGCAGACTAGCAGCTATTCTTGGGACGAGGGGGCCCGTCCTGTCGTCGCAACAAGCGCTCCGTTAGGATGGGGCACCCAAGGTTGAGGCGCAGGAGATGTGGTTCCGCTTAGGACGACAAGACAAACCACAGGCCAGTAGCACCGTGGGACTTCCGATTCCCAGCCCCAGTCTTTCCCGCCGCAGCCCACTTTATAATGTGACTCACAAATGAATGCGATCATGAAATCGCGGCAGTGGCTCATATCGCTGGGGCTGCTGGTGCTGGTTCTGGCCGGGCTGGTGGCGCTGTTTCTGACACGCGATGTGGGTTCCGGTTCGCTGGCCCAGACCTCGCCGAAGGAATCTGGCCCCGCTCCCCTGGTGGACGAAAGCCCGCTGCAGACCGCGCGGGCAGTAGGAAAGCTGGCTTCGGAAGGCGACCAACAGCGTGTGGCGGCACAGGCCGAGGAGGTTGCCGACAATGAAGTTGATCTCGCCTTCCGTGACGCTTCCCGCGACGCTGCCGACCATCCTCCGCAAGCCAAGCCACAGTTCCGGCCGCTTTTTCAGCGCGTCGGAGAAATGGAAACGCAGGTCCAGGCCGACCAGAGTCAAGTGGATCAACTGAAAAAAGACTTGGCTAAGGCGACGGGCACTCGGGCCGCCAGCTTGCAGGAGCAGCTCGACGTTGCGCAGGCGCAGCTGGAACTGGACCAGGATGAACTCAACGACGCTAAGGAAGACTTAGTGCAGGCGGGGGCTGATCCGGGAGAACTGATCCAGCGGCAATTCGATCAGCATCAGACCGCCGAGCACAACCAAAAAACTGCGCAACAGGCTGCGGCGCCAATCAACTATCAGGCCGGCCATCTGCTCGGCCAGATCGAAGCCTGGCGCGCCCTGCGCGACAAGCTTGCGCAACTTCAGCAGGCGCGTGACGCCGCCGGTCCGATGATCGCAGCGCTCAACAAGCAACGTGCGGACCTAGTGAAGCAAATCGCCGCAGAGAAGGCGCAGCAGCGGGCGGTGATGTCTGGGGCGAAAACCGTACCCTCCGGCAACGCGCAGAACCCGGCGGCGAAAAACATCAAAGCTTTGCACGTAATCACCGACGACCAGCAGAACCTCGGCGACCTCGACAAGCGCATTCAGGACGAACAGGAGTTGGGCAAGATTTACGAAAGCTGGATCGCGCTGGTGCATGCGCACCTGCGGGCGGCGCTGCACGGGATCATTGAATCGCTGCTCTGGATCATAAGCATCGTGCTCGGAGTCTACCTGGCGGGCCTCGCCATCGATCGCTACCTGACGGGATCACGCCAGGAGCGTACGCGACTGCATACTTTGCATGCGGTAATTCACTTTGCGTTGCAAGCCGCCGCCGTACTCCTGATTTTGTTAGTCATCTTCGGCCCGCCGCAGCAACTGGCAACGATTCTGGGCTTCGCCGGCGCCGGCATCACGGTGGCAATGAAGGATTTCATTGTCGCGTTTTTCGGATGGTTCGTGTTGATGGGGAAAAACGGAATTCGCGTCGGCGACTGGGTGGAAATCAATGGCGTAGCGGGTGAGGTGATCGAGATTAACCTGCTGCGGACGGTGCTGTTAGAGACCGGAAATTGGACAGACAGCGGACATCCCACTGGGCGCAAGGTTGCCTTTGTGAACAGCTATGCCATCGAAGGCCACTTCTTCAACTTCACTACCAGTGGACAGTGGCTGTGGGACGAGCTGCGCACCACAATTCCGGCGAACCAGGATCCTTATCCGCTGCTCGATGCGATCCAGAAAACCGTTGCCCAGGAAACCGCTGAGAACGCACGTGCTGCTGAGCACGAATGGCAAAGCGCAACCAGCCACTACCGGGTGCAGTCGGTTTCCGCGGCACCGGCGGTGAATCTGCAGCCGACGGCGGGCGGCTTCGAGGTTCGCATCCGCTATATCACCCGGGCGCAGGAACGTTCTGCCATGCGAGCAAAGCTCAATCAGGCAATTGTGGGTTTGCTGCGCGGCCAGCCTGCGGAGAAAAAGACCGTCACGACGGCGGGATAATGGCGAGAGCTCAGTTTGGAGCCGGGGTGTCCAATGTTTGCCCGGTTTTGGCAAACGTGGGACCCGGCCCGAGGGCAGCAACTTCGCTTGATCCCAGGTTAGCTCGCTGACCCCGCTCGCCAACCTGCGCCACCCGTCCGGGAACCACTTTGATAGCACGATTGTGCCATTCACGGGCACTACCGCCGATCAGTACAGTGTGCTGGGACCGCTTCCTTCGGAGCTGTTCGATCTAGCATCCCAACGACTCGCTCCATTCTGGGGTGTTTTGTTTGGTCCTGAAACCGTGGTGGACACGCGCCGAGCTACTCCATGAAGGACCAGCTCACTTCAGTACCATCCGGTACGCTGTGACCTGCCATGCGCACACACCGGAGGAAAATAATCAATTTTATGTTCAAAAAGCTCGCGTGCGTCTCCGGGTTACTTGCAATCGCCGCTTGGTTGGCAGGCTGCGGAGGCGGCGCTGGCGGCAGCGGCCCCAACCTCCAAGGCCAAACCATCGCCTTTACAGTGCCCACCACGTCCGTTACCTACGGAGCGGCGCCCATCACTCTGGGAGGAACCGCCAGCTCGGGCCTGCCCGTCACCTATACGGTGACCGGGCCTGCGACTCAGTCCGCGGGGAGACTAACTTTCACCGGCGCCGGGACAGTCAACGTAACCGCCTCGCAGGCGGGCAACGCGACCTACAGTGCCGCCACACCGGTGACCCAGTCCATTGTCGTTGCTCCCGCTCCGCTGAGTGTCACCGCCAACAATTGCACCATCGTCGTCGGTCAACCGCTACCCGCTTTTAGCGCGACCCTGTCGGGCTTCATCAACGGCGACAGTGCCGCCAGCGCCGTCACTGGCAGCCCCTCGTTAACTTCCAACCCGGCGGCGCTTACGGCAACCGGAAACTACCCGATCGTCGCTACTCAAGGCACCCTGGCAGCCGCCAACTATACCTTCACCAGCTTTATCAACGGCACGCTGACGGTGCAGTCGCCAGCCACTATCGATGGCACACTCGTGGTCCCACCCTTGCTGGTTCCAGCCGTTGACGGCAGCGGTGTGAAACATTTCACGATGAACATGGAGAAGGGCAGCACTACTCTGCTTCCCAGCGTCTCGAGCACCACCGAGGGCTTCAACGGCGTCTGGATGGCTCCCACCATCGAAGTCAACAACGGCGACCAGGTCGCAATGGCAATCACCAACTCGCTGGGCGAAGACACGACTGTGCATTTTCACGGCCTGCACGTTCCCGCGGTCTACGACGGTGGGGTGTACGGCGTCTTCTCCAGCGGTACGACTTACACCCCCAGCTTCACGCTCAATCAGCAGGCCGCCACTCTGTGGTATCACCCGCACGTAATGGGTGATACCGGCCGAGCCATTGCGCTCGGGCTGTTGGGCGAGTTCATCATTGGAGACAGCTCGGCCACCAGCGCTGTGCTTCCCGACACCTACGGCATCAACGACATTCCTCTGATCCTGCAGCAGGAAGCCATCGCCAACGACGGTACCATCGAATACACCGACGCAACGATCGCGACGGCTACCAATTTCCCGCTCTTTCTCAATGGCATGAATGTCACCACCACCCCGGCCACGTTGAACACCAGCCAGAACCGCCTGCGGTTTCGCTTGCTCAACGCCTCTCTCGCCTCCGAAATTTCCGTTTCGATGAGTGATCAAAGCGCATTCACTATGATCGCCAGCGACGGGGGCTACCTGGCCGCGCCGCTATCGGTTACCGGCATTTCGCTAGGTCCGGCCGAGCGCGCCGAAATTATTGTCGATCTCGCCCCCGGCGCCACCCGTACCCTTGTCACTACGTCCGCCGGCCCGCTGCTGGTGATTACAACTACCGGTGTCAGCACCCCCGCCCCGTTGCCCAGCACGCTCAACACCATAACCCCGTACAGTACCGCGAGCGCGGTAACACGTACCGTGACCCTTACCGGTAGCAGCGGCAGCTTCGGCATCGACGGCCTGGATGTGTTGCAGCTCTCGCAGTTCGCTCAGACCGCCATCCATACCACTTTGGGAAACACCGAGGTATGGAACATCTCCAACCAGACCGGGTCTGAACATTACTTCCACATGCATGATGTCCAGTTCCAAATCCTAAGCATCGGTGGCAGCGCGCCGCCTGCTACGGAGGCCGGGTGGAAAGACACGGTGCTGGTGCAAGGCCACCAAACTGTGCAGATTGTCATGCAGTTTCTGGACTATGCCGACGCCAACAATGCTTACATGCTGCACTGCCACATCGTGACCCACGAGGACGAGGGCATGATGGCGACCTTCTACGTCGACCCACAGTAAGAACCGGCATGCGAGTCCTCACATTCTTTTATGCGCTTTTCATGGCTATTATGGCGCTGCCCGCCGACGCCCAGACTGGGGTCTGGCTGCCGACGCAGGTCCCCGCTAACGGCCTTGGCACCTGGTGGGAACTGCGCGCGGATGGCTCCGCGATTTGCAACTGGGGCTTTTTCGCTGAGGCGCGCTACATCTTTGATGGTACGTTCTTGACGGTGATTCCAGGCGGTGATCGCAAGGACCGCCCTCGTTTCCGCGTGCGCTTCGACGGCGACCGCATGTACTCGCGTGCCGACCAGGCGGGCGCACCCGAGGCTGAATATCGCCGGGTTGGTCCAGCTTCCCCTCACTCGCCCTTAATCGGACAATGGGCGAGCGTTGCCGCCGCGAGAACAGGTAAGTCCGCCATGCCGGGCATGACTGGCCCCCCCACCGATCTGCCCTCGGTCCGCACGTTTACCGCCGACGGTCTTTACCACGTGCGCATTATCTACAACACAAGAAAGGGTCATTGGGACGCGGTCAGCCAGACCATCAAAGTTGACGGTGAATCCGAGCAGCACTTCATCCTCAAGGAAACCAACCTGATCATCGCCGACGCGGTCTATCGACCGAATTAGGGTAAAGATCGGCGCTATCGGTAAAGCGCTCCGAGTGCACAGATTTTGGGATAACAACTTCGCAGTTGCTTGCGAACACAATAAACGGCGTCGCCAGGTATCACAACCCCGCACCCAATGTGCGGTGCAGTGTCACATTTCCAACTGGGTCATTCTGGTAATGAGAACTTAACGACAACGGTCTCTTCGCTTGCCTGGCTGGAGGGTTCCCACTTCCACTGGCGCACTGCCAAGACTGCCGCCTGCGCTAGTAGAGGATGACCACCCAATATCTCGACGGATTCAACTCTGCCGTTAGTGTTGACCCGAGCTTGCAGTTTGGCGATACCGGTGATATGCGCAGCGTGTGCCAGCTCGGGATATTGCGGCTGGACCTTGACCAGCAGCTTACGGGATGAAACCTGAGCATCCTGTGCAAAGCCGTTGTACAAAGCACTGAGACAGAAGGCACACAGCGCGATCAAGGTTGCTCGGCGCATGACTGCAGACTAGCTGACCAGCGAAGAGGTTTGGAGATGACTTCGGTACGAGGACTGCCGAGCAGAGATCGGGAAATCGAGAGCAACTGAGACTGGGATCCACCCGTTAGGTGCTTACCAGACGTGCGGGATAAGGCGGTAGCGCACTTTCTCGCGATAGGCCCGGTAGCCTTCCAGATCGCTGGTCAACAGCTTCTCCTCGCCAAAGATGCGCAGAATGAGCAGCCCGAGCGCGGCCAAACCTGCAAGAAGTCCACAAACAGAGCCGAGCAGCAAGGGGGCGCCAACGAACAGGAGACTTCCCCCAAGATACATGGGGTGGCGAACAAAGCGGTAGACGCCCGTGTCGACGACGTGCTGGCCGCGCTCGGCCTGAATACGCACTAGCTGCGACAGATACGTGTTGTCGGTGAACGCGCGGAACATGAAGAAACTACCGGTCAGGAGCAAGACCCCTCCGCAGACCTCGCTCCACAGCGGCAGACGGGGTGTCCAAGCGAATCGCACATTCAGCGCCGGCACAACGATTGAAGCCAGGAAGCACGCTTTTATCCCCGTGAGGAGAGCCAAATCGGCGCGCGATTCACCGCCGCTGCCGGGCATTCGCATGCGCTCAGCCAGCAGCGCCGGATCCTTGTAGTGAAGCCACAAGAAAATGACGGCAACGAAGGATACCCACCAGACAGCCAAGATCCATCCCTCCACCCAGAGCCAATCGCCTGACAGCCATAGCAGCAGGGTTGATATCGCCAGAACGCCAACGGGGACTGCCGCCCACATGTGCTGGGTGATGATCGGCGTAGGGCGCATGAGAAGCTGAAAACATCATACTGCCGAGACCTGCTTGCCTTCCACTGTCGACACGGATTGGCACGTGAGTTTGTCAGGTCCGGGGCTGGCCATTCCTCCGGGGCCGGGCTGGATGGTTCGAAAAGATAGCGGCAACCCGTCCTTACCGATGAGATGCGGTTTCATAGACTACCCACCCGAGAAAAGCAATTGTAGCGAGAAGAACAATGCCGAAAACAATTGCCAGAGGCCAGAAAACCCAGGACCATGTCTGTCTTTTTCTGATGTGTTGTATGGCGTTGTACAACGAGAAAGCCGTCGCTACTGCGCCCCACGGACCAAGAAAGAATGCAGGCATAAAAGCATCGAGTTCACCCGGTCCCTTGCATCCATGTCGCAGACAGTAAATAGCAGGCAAAAGAACCGACAAAAAATAAACGATGGCAACGAAGTACGAAATTGCAAGGCCTAGTTTGCGTAACATAGACCCATCCTCAGATCTAATGGGGACAGACCGAACTGTCCCCATTTTCCAAACTTAAACCCTCTCAATGCCCATAGCAGCGGCGAGGTCGTTGGCGCCCCTTTGCTTTTCATGCGAGGGAAGCACGGGCACTAATCATCCAGTCCCTTGCCTTGGAGAATTTGGGGCATACATTTTTCAACCCTCGCCTCCCGCGTTTTGGATTGTTTGGCTGCAGAAAAATAAAAAAGGTACCCTCTTTGCCGTCCCGGGGTGAGTGCAGCAAAAGCTTTTTTCAGCGCAGGGATTTCATCCAGTTTCTCTTGAAATTCTTCCGGAACCTTGAAGTCGGAAGTTTTCTTGAGCTTCACCTTCAAACCGGCCTTTTCTACGTCAATGGCTTCCTGGATATAGGCTTTCAAGATGGGCTTCATCTCAACGATCTGGCGAACATTGGTGAACCGAATCTGCCGCCCCGCCTGTACGTTCTCCGTCTGCTGGATGAGAATGCCCTTGGGATCTTTTAACAGGGCGCCTTTGAAAAACAGAAGGGCACAGTATTCTTTGAAGCCGTGGATCAGAACTATGTTTCTCCCCTCAGACGTGTAACAAGCCTGGCCCCACTTCACCTCCTCGGTCAGTGGAGAGCTAAGAACGATCTCTCTCAATGTTTCAAATTCTTCCTGCCAGTTTTTGGCTTTTTTTATAAGTCCATCCACCTTGGGACTTATTCTGTTCATGGATTGATACTCCAAAGAAAGTGATCTTATCCCAGTTTGGTTAGCGCCTGCGTGGCAGCGCGTCATTTGCCCCGAGTCAACTGCGTGGTTTCGTCAGTTACGGTTCTGGCTCCGGCAATCGCCACCGTCATCGAGATGTCGCGCCATGCGTCAAGGTGATTCCTGCCAGGCCCCCTAGCGACTCCGCTTGATTCGCCCCGTTTTCAGGATGGGGCAAGGTGGCGCGCCAAATCGGAATGCGGTTTGCGGAATGAAGTCGTGGCGATTTCGAACCACCCGCGAGGTTTTGATGAACCACAACCCATGTTGGGCTCTCGACTGAGCCCGCGGTGCGAAAACGATCAGAAGGTGAAACGAATACCGACTGTCGGAGCAAAGTTATTGTTGTAGAAATAGGGGACGCCGGGCTTATGAGGAATGGCGATGGCAAGACCGCCCCTCACCCAGGAATACGCAATTCCGGCAAAACCGTCGAAACGCTTGGTGAAGTGATGATCCACGTAGAACGACCCCTCGTTTAGCGTTCCTGCGCAGGAACTGCGGAAACCGGCTGCAGGCGAGCAGGTGGGCGGAGAACGGAAGTCGTTCTGTCGCTGTTGATACCAGGAAAGAGTGAAGTCGGTCTTGGTCTGATAGGTGTACTTCGCGCCCGTCCACCAGATGTTGACCAACTTTTCATTATCAAGATTCTTGTCTTCGACGCCGCTCATGAAATAGCCGCCCTGGTCTGACGCGCCAACGCCCAACGGGTTCTTCGGGTTGTTTTGCCAGATGTATTCGTAGCCGGCAAAAAACTTGAACGGGTCCCAGGCATACTTGGCAGCAATCATAATTGCGTAGTTGTCGGTCACGATGCCATATACGGTGTCGTTCGGGTCGATCAGATTGGTCCCGGTGATGGGGTTGGTATTGATACTGTCCGTGGTCGATTGATATGACTGCGTCGGACTCTGAGGCCCCAGCAAGGGGTTTAATACGCTGATTGCCTGGTTGTAATGTTGGGGGAGGATGTCGACGGAGAACTTGCCGTAGACTGCGCCGAGGTCGAATCCATAGGCATTGTTATGGGCCGATTCCGACGTGCAGTTGGCGGCAGTCCAGGTTGCGGAGGCCGAGTAGCAGCCGGCAGAACCATCGGCGAATTTATACATCGCGCCGAAATGGACCGGGCCAACGGTGAGACGATACTTCAGGGCGTCATCCCAGCGGCTGTTTTCAGTGTCGCCGCCGCCGGCCATGGTGCCGTTGTACCCGATGTACGAAAAGGCATAGCCGCCGCCAGCCGGATCGTAAAGGAGCATCGCATCGGTACCGAGAGAGCGCTGACGACCGAAGGTCAATGTGCCGAAATGCGTCGACGATATTCCGGCATAGATTTCGTCATTGAAGGGTTGACCCGCGCGCGCGCCGTCGATGGCGTACGAATAGCTTTTCCTGGGAAGGCCGTTGTTGATGATGTCAGTCTTTGATGCGTTGGCGAGCAGGCCGGACTCGGGATTGATACCAGTGGAAGCGTTGAACACAACGTACCAGCCATGATGGAACTCTTCCTTTCCCCTGATGCCCAGACCCGTCTGCTGCAGGTTATTGGGTGCGATGAGGAATCGATGTTGAAAGCCGTTCCGGCTTATCAGAGATGCGCCTTCATAGTTATAGCCGTTTTCCGGTAAGCCGTGACTGACCCAGCCCACGCCAATGTCATACGCACCGTACACGGTGATGCCGTGCCAGGTCAGGGTGCAATCGGTGGTGGCGAACTCATGGCCGCTCTTGCAGGGATCGGGAGTGGATGGGGTTGTCGAAGCGGTTTGGGCCAACGCCGGGAAGGAAAGCAAAAAGCCAATCGCTGCGATAAAGGGGTAAGCCTTGCGCATCTCGACCTCGAAAAATCAGTTGTTTGGGACAGAAGTGGATAAGTGTACATGACATACGGATTACATGTCTAATGCTGGACGGTTTAATGTGATTTATGGCACAAGTCTGACTATACGTGGGGCGTCGTTGGTACCAGATTGACTCTGAATCTTTGGTGACTGTACGATTCGGCTCGGTGCCGAGGAACCGCAAATCCGGGGTCGAAGGTGGAGAACTTCTGCAGCTTCGCGACGCCGCTTTGCAATTGGGGATCAGCTACCCCACGATCAAGCAATGGATTTACAAGAAAAAAATTCGCAGCATCCAAACTGCGGGTGGACATCACCGCATTCCGCAGAGCGAAGTGGACAGATTTCTCTTTAGAAGCCGAGGCAAGACGGAAGCGGATCGCCAGCAGAAACTTCGGCGCGTAAGCGGTCGCAATCAGCTAGTAGGGCGGATTG
Organism: Terriglobales bacterium; assembly: GCA_035623255.1. Taxonomy (GTDB): domain Bacteria; phylum Acidobacteriota; class Terriglobia; order Terriglobales; family Acidobacteriaceae; genus JAFAGX01. The sequence goes on from DASPTU010000041.1 coordinate 58,065, forward strand.
AGTCCGTCCAAATCAGTGGCCTGGTAGCGGAAGTGACGATTTCGATCGGTGGTCAGCACATCACGTCGCTCATCACTGCACGATCTGCCAGAGAGATGCAGCTCAAAGCGGGGCAGACGGCCGCGGCCCTTATAAAAGCTACCGAGGTGATGATCCTGCGAGTGTGAGTTATGAAACAACGTCTTTCACGGGTATTGATCACGTTACTCATGACTGCAGCACTGGCGCAATGCCAACAACTCACCATTCAGAACGAGAATGGAAAGCAAACGGTGTTGGCCAGGAAGTGACAGGAAGTGGGAAAGTTTTTTGTGATGTTTTGACCAACCTGCTGTGTTGGTTTTCAGACCCCAGATGCCGCCGCGACTGTGCACTGACTCACCCCAGTTTGTGGGGAGTTTTGTGGGGTCCTTCTGCTAAGGCATTACTCGCCATTGGCAATGTGCCGAAAAAGATGGCGGGGACGACGGGACTCGAACCCGCGGCCTCTGCCGTGACAGGGCAGCGTTCTAACCAACTGAACTACGTCCCCTTGCTGAAACAGCGCGATCGCAATTGCCAGGCGATGCGGAGCAATTGCGTATGGCTGCAAGCTTGCTCTGCCGGAACTGAACGGCACTAAGCAAATTATCCGCCAAGATTTATCCTAGCAGCTTCTCGAAGAACGGGAAAGCTGCCGGACTGCGGGTTGGATCAGGAATGGAATTTCGAAAGTAGTGACAGAGTTATGCGGAGTAACTCATCCGAATCGCGATGATTCACGGCCTGTGGCTATGCCAGTTGCGCTCGAGCGGAATCGATAGATTAAAAATTAATACTCCCACATGAATTATTGATCTCTTTCGGCTCCGGGCGCTTTTGCCGGAGCAGCAATTCTCGTGATGGGCAGAATCCAAGATCATGATAATGCGGGTGTTGTCAGATGCCGCCGGACAATGTGCGGTTTGGAACAAGACATGCACAATATGTCATTGTCTGCGGAGATGAAAAAGAGGCCAGCGCGAAGGCGCGGAAATGGAGATGCAACATGTCAGTTCAGAAAAAGTCATTGGTTAGCAAAAAGCCAGCAGCGAAGGCGACAAAGGGCGTTAGCGCGAAACCGGTGGGAGAATCCAAAACCCTGGCCGCGAAAGCGCTTGAGCGCAGGCGGATGTTCAGTAATAGGCTGCTCAGCAACCGAACGTTCCTTAGCAACCGTACATTCCTCAAAGGGAAACCGTAGAGCCTGGGGGAATGAAGGGTAGAAGGCTTTTAAACCAATAGCGGTTCCGAGACGCACAAGGAGAAAACATGTCGATTCAAAAGAAATCATTGATCAGCAACAGACAGGCTGTAAAGAAGGCTTTGATCGCCAGCCAGCCGGAGTCGGAACAATCCAATGCGCTGAAGGCGAATTCGCTGACGGCTCAGTCGATGAAGAGCAAGAGGTTTTTGAACCACAAGCGATTCAAAGTGGCCGTGTTCAGGACGCTAAAAGGTCAGCGGTAAGGTCTAAGGCCAGTTTTGAGATTTTGTTGGGGCTGCGAGCAAGGCAGCCCCTATGTTTTTGCGGTCCAAAGGCAGAGACTCTACGCGAAAGAAGTGGGAGACGGAGTCTCTGCCTATATTTTTTCCTATTTACCACTTCAGTGCCATTGCAGAGAGGTTATCCCAGCGCTTATCGTGCGAAGCGTGACGAATGATCTTCTATTCCTGGTACTTGTTTGCGGTTTTCTCTTGTCCGAATTTCTGCGAAGGCCCCGCCATACTTCCGCGAGACATCCACAGAAATAATTGCTGGCTCACAAAAATGCCCGTCTCGGACCCGTTTTCTTTGCCGCGTGGAGTGTTGTGACAAACAAGAGGCTGAGCAAGAGCCAAAGCAACTGAGGCAAACTACTGAAATAATAGTAAGTCAGTGGTGGGCAGTGCAGGACTCGAACCTGCGACCTCCTGCTTGTAAGGCAGGCGCTCTAACCAGCTGAGCTAACCGCCCAGGTTTGCATCAGACGTCTATCTTGCCCCTGCGATTCGAATATACGTGAGCACGGAAATTGGGGTCAAACCTGGCCCGTCCTCACGTCTGGTGAAGCCGATTCCTCGACTTCCCTCGGAATGACGGGCCGGGAGGCGTGATCCTACCGGTTGTGTTTTTTGCCACCAGTTTTTTCAACCTGGCGACATTTCTCATGTCATCTCCGGGGTGGTCAATGGGGGTTTCGGCAATGAATGCGGCATGGGCGAGCCGAGGATGGTTCAGCAGGCGGCGAAATGGTTCGAGTCCGATGGTTCCCTTCCCGACGTGCTGATGCCGGTCGAGTTTCGATCCGCGCGCGGCTTTCGCGTCATTGCAATGCCAGACGGGAACATTCTTCAGGCCGATCGTCTCATCCAGATGAGCGAGCGTGGCGCTCATCCCAGCTTCGCTGACGATGTCGTATCCGGCAACGTGGACATGGCAGGTGTCGATGCAGGCAGCGACTGGAACGACGCCGCGCAGGCGATCAAGCACTTCGGCAACCTGCTCGAAACTGCCTCCCAGGGAGAACTCTGCACCAGCGGTATTTTCAATCAGAATGGTGAGGCCGCCCTTCGCCAGATCCAATCCCTGAGTGGCGGCAGCGATTGCGGCTGCGGTCTGCAGCAAACCGGCTTCGCGGTGTGCGCCGCGAAATGAACCAGGATGAAGCACCAGATATTCGGCACACAAGGCCAGGGCCCGCTCCACTTCCCCACGAAAAGCCTCGATCGACCTTCGTAGAAATAACTCGTTTGTCGCAGCAAGATTGATGAGGTAGTTGGTGTGGATGACCAGCGGCTTCAGATTGTATCGATGGCGCAGCTGCGTCATTTGGCGGCATTGCAGACTGGCGAGCTCATACGGCGCCCACTGCCGGGGGCTGGAGGAAAAAATCTGAAACGTGTTGCAGCCAAGCCGATACGCTCGCTCAGCCGCGTTCTGCACGCCCCCAGCAGAGGAAGTGTGGATGCCGATCCGGCGCGAAGTAAACCGCGGCGGCCGCCTGGGTGCGGGCAGCTTAAGGATGTCTTGTTCCTGGGCGAGTGAACGCGCCATTTACCGAGTATAGCGGCCGCAGGTTAATGCCAGCTTCGCCATCGAATGCGCGTTGTCAACGCGCACACGACCCCGCCAGTTCACGCTCGACGCACGTCGCGACAGGCAACTACCAGGCCGCAAAATGAGCGCGGCGATTTTGGCTCCAGCAGCTCTCTTCCGATTCCATGCAGACGGGATACAGCTTTCCCCAGCCGGTTGCATACACGATCTGGCCGGCTGGCACGCCCATCGAAACAAGCGCGTCCTTGGCGGTGCCGGCCCGGTCGTCGGAGAGCACAACGTTGTAAACGATGCCTCCGCGTTCGTCAGCATCACCCTCGATGGTGACGAGCATATCGGGATGGGCTTTTAGCCACTGCGCGTCAGCTTCCAGAATTGAATGATCTTCCGGGCGCAGATCAGCGCGGTTAAAGTCGAAATGAATATCTTTGATGTTCTGCTGTATTTCGTGCTGCTCGGCCGGAGTTGGCGGCAGAGCATCGACGGAAGCAGCGCCGAAACCGTCCAAGGATGCGAACAGATCCTCGTTCAACACGGCGGACGATGGTGACTGGGCAAGTGCGAAACCTGAAACCAAAAGCAACACTGAGACTATCGCAACGTAACGTGTCATGGCGACCTCCAACGATCACTCCTAGTCAGGAGCAAGGATGCTCCTGCGGCGATACCTGGAATCCTCTATTGCCGGCTGGAAAGGCCTGTATTGTCGCCGAGGGGCGACGATCCGACTGGCCTCAAACCTCAAGCCACGAGGCCAATCGGCTAAGATTGAGGATGCCGGGCGCGGCGAAAATGATTCAGGAAAGTCTGGTTTGCCGGGATTCCGACCTAAACGATAAACTGACAATCTCGAGGTGGGGACATGCTGGTTGTAATGCAGGCGCATGCAACTGAAAGTCAGGTGCGCGCCGTATGCGACAAAATTGAGTCACTGGGATACCGGGCGCACGCCATTCCGGGCGCCGAACGGACTGCCATCGGCATCACCGGCAATAAGGGCGAAATCGAGCCCGGCACGCTGGATGAAATGCCGGGTGTGCAGGAAGTCATACGGGTTACAAAGCCTTACAAGCTGGTCAGCCGCGATATTAAAGAAGACAATACCGTTATCCGCTTCCCAGGCAGCGACGTCACGATAGGTGGGGCCACGCTTACCGTCATCGCCGGACCGTGCGCGATCGAGAGTCGTGAACAGGCCTTTGCTGTGGCCGAGTGTGTGCAGCGCGCCGGAGCCCAATTTTTCCGCGGCGGAGCTTACAAGCCGCGCACTTCTCCCTATTCATTCCAGGGGATGGGTGAAGAAGGCTTGCGAATTATGAGCGAGGTTCGGGAGCAATTCGGACTGAGAATTGTCACCGAGGCTATTGATAATGAGTCGCTGGAACTGGTGGAAGAGTATGCCGACGTAATCCAGATTGGCGCCCGAAACATGCAAAATTTTTCGCTCCTGAAGCGCGCTGGACGCGCGACCAAACCGGTGTTGATCAAGCGAGGCATGTCGGCGACCCTGGAAGAATTACTGATGGCAGCCGAGTACGTGATGAGCGAAGGCAACTACAATGTGATCCTCTGCGAGCGGGGTGTGCGCACGTTCGCCGATCATACGCGTAATACGCTAGACCTAAGCATAGTGCCTGCGGTCCAGCGCCTCAGCCATCTGCCAATCGTGGTGGATCCAAGCCATGGCACTGGGAAACGAAACAAAGTCATTCCACTGTCGCGAGCGGCGGTTGCAGTCGGCGCGGATGGGCTGATCGTCGAAGTTCACAACAATCCAGACAAAGCACTGTCCGATGGTATGCAGTCACTTTATCCTGAACAATTCGAGGAACTGATGACGCAGGTGCGGCAGATCGCGGCGGTAGTGGGAAAAACAGTTCCCGGTGGAGAGATGTCATCGGCAGTCATAACCATGGGTAAGCGAGCACGAGCATAGAAGGCAACTGCGGTAGCCGGAAGTCACTCAGTTCTCTGATTCTCAACTCACTGCTTTGCGCAAGCTTCTCCTCAGCGTTGTCCTTGCCCCCGTCCTGGCCGGCCTCGGCTGGTGGTATTTCCACGAGCGACAGATCACCGATTACGGGCCTTCTTACCGCGAATACGCTTACATCACCAATGGCAAGAGCAACACGGTAAGCGTTATCGACCTGCGAACGTTTGAGCCGGCGAAGACCATCCGGGTGGGAAGTGAGCCGAGCGGCATTGCGGCCAACAGCAAGAAAAATGAGGTTTACGTGGTCAATGCGGGTTCAAACAACGTTACTGTCATCGATGCCGAGCGCAACGCCGTAGAGGCGACCATCGGGGTTCATGGGAAACCTTATTTCATCGATGTTTCCCCTGATGGAAAACGTGGATATGTGGCGAACTCAGGATCGGCGAACGTTTCTGTAATCGATTTGGATAAGCGGATGGTCATCGGTAATATCCGCGTGGGGGCGTCTCCGGGGCTGGCTCGAGTTTCATCGGATGGCGCGACCGTCCTGGTAAGCAACCGCGGAGACAATACTGTCAGCGAAATCGATACTCGACGGCTGGTCGTGACCAGCACAATTGCGGTGTGTGAGCACCCGGAGGACATTGCAATTGTTCCCGATAGCAGTACGGCGTTTGTAGCTTGCACCGGATCAGCCCAGGTCGCATCTATCGACCTCAAAGCCGGAAAACTGCTGGCCCTGCTCGACGTGGGTAAAACCCCGGTCCACCTGGCTTTGAAGCCGGACGGGGGCGAGCTGATTGTTACCAATTTTGACTCCGATAACATTTCGATCATCGAGACCGGGAATGATGAAGTCGGCGGCAGCTATTTGATTGGAAGCCATCCGGCACGAGGGGTAGTGAGTACGGATAATTCCCGGCTTTATGTCAGCAATTTTGGATCGAATTCGGTTGCGGTTTATGACATAGACAGCGGCAAGATTGTTGCAGTTTTGCCAGTCGGCAGCCGTCCTGATGGGCTGGCGCTCTCTCAAAGCCAGAATTATCTGCTGGTCGTGGATTCGGAGTCAGGAGACGTGACCGTGATTCAGAAGCGCACGCCGAAGAAAAAATTTGAGCCGGGGGAGTACTCGCTGCTGACGATGATCCCGGTCGGCATCCAGCCGAACAACATTGTGATCAAGGCGTTCATGCTGCGCAATGCGCCGAAGTGAACCCCTGGTACCCGCAGAAAGATCCCTAAAGTGACTTGGGCTTCAGGTCCCCGCGGTCAACTGCGCTACCGCATCCGGCGAGATAACAGTTCACTTTGGAATCACCGCTCCCACGTAACAAACTGCGATACAATCCGCCGCAGGAGCGTTCGCTGACAATCAGGTGTGGAGGCTCATATGGAGCTGGGATTTGGTTTCTCTACAATCGCCATCATTATCGTCGTCCTATACATACTGAGTTCCATCAAGATTCTCGCAGAATATGAGCGTGGCGTGATCTTCCGGCTGGGACGCCTCCTTCCTGCCGCCAAGGGGCCTGGGATCATTCTGGTATTCGCGCCGGTGGACCGCATGGTGCGTGTTTCACTTCGCCAAGAAGCCCTGGAAGTGCCACCCCAGGACATCATTACTCGGGACAACGTGACCTTGAAGGTAAACGCAGTGATCTTTCTTCGCGTGATTGAGCCGCGCAAGGCGGTAGTCGAGGTCTCGAACTACGTTTACCAGACCTCGCAGTTTGCCCAGACAACCTTGCGGTCGGTGCTGGGTGAGCAGGAGCTTGATGAATTGCTGGCCCACCGTGACAAGATCAATCTGCGGTTGCAAAGCATTCTCGACCAACACACTGCTCCGTGGGGGGTGAAAGTAGTTAACGTTGAGGTCAAGCAAGTCGACCTGCCGGAATCGATGCTGCGGGCAATGGCAAAGCAGGCGGAGGCAGAACGCGAAAAACGCTCAAAAATCATCCACGCAGAAGGAGAATTCTCGGCAGCGCAAAGATTGGTGGACGCCTCCAAGTTGCTGGCGACCGAGCCGGTCAGCATTCAGCTGCGTTATCTGCAAACCTTGACCGAGATTGGCGTGGAGAAGAACACGACCGTGATCTTCCCCGTGCCGGTAGACTTCTTCTCTGGAATGCAGAAACTTTTGGGCAACACCGGAAGTGAGGGTGCGCAGACCGCGGCCCAGCGATAAAACTGATGAGACGAGGAATACATGCCTACCGCAGCATCTGAGGACACAGAGATCACGCTGGGCACGGGCAAGATGCTGGCGCTGTTTTTCGCGCTCGTGGCGCTGTGCGCCGTGTTCTTCGCCGCCGGGTTTTCGCTGGGAAAACAAGCTGCTCTAAAACCTTCGGCAGCGGAAGCGATGACCCCAACTCCGGCTGCGGCCGTAATACGGCCGGTCACCGCCAAGACCTCCTCAAGCACACCTTCGCCGGCCCTGGAGAACGCTGCCAAAACAACGGATAGCCAACCTGCGCCGGACAACGCGGCCGCCAACGGGAATGCGCCGAGCCCGAGTGCGGCGGCAACGGCTCCCGACCCTACCGCTCCTCCCGTATTGAACGGTTACTATGTGCAAGTGGCCGCAGTAACCAAGCAGGAAGATGCGGACGCTTTGGTTGACGCGCTCAAAAGCAAGCAATATCCGGCCTTCTCAGCGACCGCGCCCTCTGACAAGCTGTTGCACGTGCAGTGTGGACCCTATGCCGACATCAAAGATGCCGAAGCCTTGCGGGGCAAGCTGATTAGCGATGGGTACAATCCAATTTTGAAAAAGTAGTGAGGAAGCAGGCAGCCAGGCGATGAGCCCGCGGTTGAGGAGCAGTTAGCTTGCTCCGGCGGCTTGCGCTTTCTGCAGTAACTGGCGCACCTGGGTGATCAGTTCTGCGACCTCGAATGGCTTTACCAAAAACGGCACGCTTTTATCCTGCAGGAAAGTACGGACCTCCAGCTCAGCGGCATTGGAGAAGGTAACCAGCAGGTGCCGCTCCAATCCGCCGTGGTTTTCCGAGATCCAGCGAAGCAGTTCGGTCAGGCTTTCGGCCCCGGGCACTGCACCGTCAAGAATCAGGGCATCAAACGGCTGTTCTTTTAACTGTGATTTCATGGCTTCGGCGCTGGCAGCTGTGACAACCGACGCCCCCGCTCCGGTCAGCACATCTCGCTCGAATTCCAGAACGGCTTCCTCGCTTTCAACCAGCAATATGCGGCCTTGAATGACCAGATCATGCCGAGGAGCGGGAAGTGATTTTTCTGCGGGCACACCACTTTCGGCTGCAGGCAACACGACTTCAAGGATGGCACCCCCTTCCAGGTGATTGCGTCCTGAGATGCTGCCCCCATGTTCCTGGATGATGCCATAACAAATGCTTAGCCCGAGACCGGTGCCCTTCCCCACACTCTTGGTGGTGTAGAACGGTTCGAAGATGCGGTCAGGTTCCTTAATGCCGGGTCCCGAGTCCTGAAACTCCGCATGGACGGTGGCATCCTTTCGAAACAGACGAACTCTCAGAAGTTTGTCTTTGCCGTTCTGTAGTACCGCATCGACCGCATTGTTAATAATGTTAAGGAACACCTGCTCCATTTGCTGCGGATCTGCTGTGACCGTAGGGAGCTCGGCTTCGAATTCACACTCCAGCTGAATGTTGTTGACGCGCAGGTCGTAGTCGCGCAGGGCCAGCGTTTCCTCCAGGACCTTACAGATGTTGACGCTTTCTTTCTGCGGCTTGCGTTGCCGCGCAAAAGACAACAAGTTCTGGACCACCCGATGGGTCCTTTGCGCCTGCTTAAACAATTTATTTACAAATTCCGACGCGCGGTCACTGAGGCTCTCGCTCTCCAGAAGCTGCGCATAACCCAGAATCGCGGTCAAAGGATTATTCAGTTCGTGGGCCACTCCGGCGATCAGCTGCCCAACCGCGGACATCTTTGCACTTTGCAACAACTGCTCCTGGGTTTTGCGCAGGTCCTCGTAGGCCCGGCAGCTTTCCTCATAGAGGCGCACCTTTTCGACGGTCGTAGCCAGTTGACGGCCGATCGCCACCAACAGGTTCTCGTCATTGCCGGTGTATTCCTGTTCTTTGCGGCTGCTGATGCCCATCGCGCCCATGGGCTTGTCCTTGCTCCACAGAAGAACCCATATCCACGAGCTGAGGCCATCCGCCTGAATGAATTCGGCGACTGCCCCGGGCAGGTGAGGCAGAAACTCCGGCGTAATCACTTCAGTGCGAGAGCGGGTGACAAGGTCGCCAAAGCCATCTGGCAAGTGAACTTCCGCAAATTTTCCCCGATCGGCATTACGCTGCCCCCAACTGGCACGACGGCGAAAAGTCGTCTGGTCGGGGTCGGCGAGGTAAATGGAGCCTCGCTCCGCGGCCAACAGAGAAATCACCTGCCGCAGGGTGAGGTTCAGAATTTCGTCCAGGTCGAAAGATTGGGTCGCAATCACCGCCATCGCATTCAGCGCGTTCAGTTCACGATTGCGGCGGCGAATCTCATCCTCAGCTCGCTTCTTTTCCGTGATGTCTAACAGAAATCCCTGGTAGCGCTCGACCGACCGTGCGGCATCGCGAATAGCGACGCTACTCTCAAGAGCATTGAGCAGCGCTCCGCTCTTGTGCCGCAAGGTCACTTCAAAGTTTCTGACAAAGCTATGGGCGTCAAGCTCACGTCGTAGCGTTTCCCTTTGCTCGGGGAATGCGTATATGTCTGTATCAAGGTTTGCGGCCAGCACGTCCGCCCGGTTGGCGTATCCCACCATTCGCACGAAGGCCTCGTTACATTCGAGGAGTTTGCCGTCGGGCGTGGCAACAAATACCCCTTCCTGGGCCTGCTCAAATAGCAACCGATATTTCTCCTCCGCGTCACGGCGTTCGGAGGTGTCGCGGACGACGTGAATCGTGCCCTTCTGCTGGCTTCCCTGCTCCGTGTAAGAGGAAGTCGAGATCATGGAATATCCGCCAAAACAGGGGTCCGGGGCCTCACGAAGGGTATCGGCAATCTTGCTGCAGTAGGGGCATCCGGTCCAGTCTCCAAGTCGCGGCAGGACCTTCTCACAGGGCTGTGCAGCGACATCGGCCGGGGCCTGGCCGAGCCGTTCGAGCAAGGCGCGATTGGCTTTCATCACGCGGAATTCGGAGTCATGCACGAGCACGATGTCCTGAATCGAATCGAACGTGTTAGCCCACTGACGGTGTGAGCGCACAATCTGTTCGACGAGGCGCAGATTCTCCACAGCCAAACCCAGTTGATTTGCGCTGGTAGCCAGGAACTCCAGTTCCTCAGGGGTGTACGACAGGCGGTGGCGGCTGCCCAGCGCGAGGATTCCAATGGATGTCTTCTTTCCCTGCACGGGGACCAAAACCACATGGTTGAAGCGCTCCCGCTTCAAATAAGGGCGAGCCGAGTCGTCGGCACGGGAGGTCCGTAATACGATCGGAGCAACCACGCTGAGCGTTTGCTCGAAATTGTCATCCGAAGGCACCGAGCCGCGGTCGCGCACGAAATCCTGCGACAACCCGATCTGCTGGACGATAACCATCTTGCCGTCCTCTTGCAGGCGAAACCAGGCGGCTTTCGCCAGCATGAGGTTCTTCAGTTCCTCCATGGCCGTGGCCAACATCGGGCCATACTGTTGGGCCCGGCTGATGCTGCCGGTCAGAGAGTTGATCACTCCCAGGCGCCGAGTCCGCATCCTGGAGTCATCAAAAATGACTATCAGCATGCTGAAGCCGAAGACCAGATCGCCTACAAGGCTGAAGCCCGGAGGCAGGTGCGCACTTACCGGCGCCCAATCAAGGTGTACGAGCAACAGGCTAAGACTCAGCAGCCACGATCCAATCTCCCAACGCGCCCAACGAAAGCGGATCAACTGAACAGCGGCCGCCAACGTGATCACCCGGTAGGCAACCTCCAGTACCAGGCGAAGGACGAACAAATCAGGCCAGATCAGCGCCCGCACGACGGCATAGCCAATGACCAGTGCGGAAAAGCCGAACAAGGAAACCATCAACTTGCGGGCATGAGAATAAACGAACACGGAGGCAGCAAAGAGCGCCACAGCCAGAACAAACTGAGACTGGGAAATGGCAATCGCATAATCTGGCGGAGGGCTGGGAAAGGAGTGCAAGGTCCAGCCGGAAACGAGATAAGCCAGCCAGCCGACGATCCAGATCAGCAGATAACGTTCGCGGAATGTACGAAAAACCAAGAGGCTGGCCGCAACAATAACGAAGGTGGCCGATTCTACCGCCATCAGGCCAGGCATGGCCGCACCCCCGAACATCTGTCCCAACCTAAACAAAGAGCTGTTCATTGCCGATAAAAAGGCGTAGGTACCCGATGCTTTAATAACACGTCAAAGCCGGTTACCGGTGCAGGTTCCGCGGTCGGGGGATTACTTTAGGAACCAAGAAATGGGAAATTTCGAGGTACACTGAGGGGAATTATGCCAGCCGAGCGAATCCTGGTGGTGGACGACGAGGACGCCATCCGCGAAATCGTCTGCTCCATGCTCGTAGCCGCCCATTACACATGTGCGCAGGCGTCCTCCGGACAGAAGGCATTAGCGCTGCTTGATTCGGGTGATGAATTCGAACTGATGCTGTCTGATCTGATGATGGCTGATCTGGACGGCATCGCACTGCTGGAGCGGACCAAAGAGAAGTATCCCGACATGCCAGTCGTGATGGTCACGGCGGTGCACGACATTTCCGTGGCCCTCAAGGCGCTGCGCGAAGGCGCCTACGACTACCTCCTCAAACCCTTTGAACGGGAACAGTTGTTAGCAACCGTACGGCGTGCTTTGGAGAATCGCCGCCTGAAGCTTGAAAACCGTGCCTATCAGACCAGGTTGGAAGCTCTGGTTGAGCAACGCACGGCGCAGTTGCGGAACGCATTTGCAGAGCTGGAGCGGTCCTACGACATCACCTTGCAAGCATTAGGCGGCGCGCTCGACTTGAAGGACAACGAAACGCAATGCCACACCGAGCGCGTAACCGCTTATACCATCGCGATTGCCAGAAGTATGAAACTGCCAAAGGACCAGATCAATGTAATCGCGAGAGGCGCGTTTCTGCATGACATCGGCAAAATGGCAATTCCGGATGAGATCCTGCGCAAGCCCGGGCCTCTAACCCCGGCAGAGATTGCGGTAATGCGGGAGCATTGCTATCACGGATACCAGATCGTAAAAAAGATCCCCTTCCTGACCGAAGCTGCCGAAATCGTCTATTCGCATCAGGAGCGCTATGACGGAACCGGCTATCCGCGCGGACTCAAGGGAGATGAAATTCCACTCGGGGCGCGCATCTTCTCGGTCGCAGATACGCTGGATGCGATTACCTCGGACCGGCCCTACCGAGCAGCTCAGTCCATTACTGCGGCGCGGGAAGAGATTCAACGCTGGTCCGGACGGCAGTTCGATCCTGAAGTGGTGCAAACCTTCCTGAACATGCCGGAGAATATCTGGAGCGATCTGCGCCGGGAAATCGACGCGAAGCAGCATCCCTTCGCTTACTCTGCCGCCAAAGGATAGCGGCATCTCTCTCTCAACGTTTGTCATTGCGAACTGGCCGAGGTTCTGGTTACAGCGGGCACTTTGTCAGGATCTACCGGCACATCCCGTTGAATCACCATCTCGATTGTGGTTCCGGCTTCAAGTTTGACATCATTTCCGCGCGATAGCATGCCAATCGCAGTTCCTACCGCTCCCCCTATACCCGCGCCGATCAGGGCTCCTTTTCCGCCCGCCGATGCCGCGCCGATCACCGTACCCGTAGCTGCGGTGCTGGCGGCGGTTGCGATCTTCTCGCCTTTCTGGCCATCTGCCCGAATCGTTCCTTCTTTATCCTTCACCTGGGTCTTGTCCACGCCCGGTGCATTTTCCACCGCCGCGGGTAAGAGCACCGTGTAGCCGCTGGGATAAATGAGCGTAGTGAAATGCATGAGAACTTCCGCCCGTCCCTTGATTCTGCCGGCTTGCTTGATATGGCTGATTCGTCCCTGCACGTAGGTGCCGGCCGGAATAAGAACCCGCCCATTCCCTACGACCGGGAAGGTGGTTTCTGCATAAACTGCATCTCCTTCCCGCGTTCCGCGAGTGGAGATGGCATGCTTCAGAGCCACGGGAACCTTGGTGCCGGCAGGAATCACCAGCTGCTCGACCGGCTGAGAGGCAGCAGGGCTGCTGGAGGAATTCGCAGCGTTCGTCTGGGCGGAAGCGAGGGTCCCAGCCAGGAAGAGAATGAGCACAATGCGCATAGTGACCTCGTGAACTAACCGGCGACGGATCATAGTGCCATCAGCAAGACTTGGTCCTTCGATCGTCCGTATGCCGTTCCATGGAAATGTACGCATCATCCCCTGCTTCGCGAAGGATGACAGCTCTAGAAGTACGATGCAAAGCCAAATCAGAAGGCTGTGTGCTCACACTCGTGAACGCTTAAGTTCGTTTTCCAGGACATTCCCCATGAATTGAGACTGCAGCCGCTGGGCGCAAAGCTCACCGCATACATGAAGCGTGCCTTCCTTGGCGGCGACATCATCGTTCCATGGCGAGAGGTAGAGGGTAGGCCGGTTAAAGTCGCCAAACGATGTCCACATCAGCCACCAGCGATCAGTAGACCGCTTCAACATCCCACAATTGGGGCCGGCACATCTATAAAAAGATTCCATCACTCCTCACTGCAATCCTTCCAGACTTGGCCAACATTCTAGCCCACAACGAAGCGGGCTTATTTATAGATCAGGTATTTTTGCCGCGTCTGTTCAAACCTCTGCAAGTCTTCTTGCCAATCCTGCGCAATTCGCCGTGGATCTTCTGCTTTTGCGAGCGCTTCATAGGCTGCATCATTTACCAGCAATTCAGTCAGGCGCTGCATGTGAAATTGCTGGGAATAAAGTTTCTGCAGCGCCGAAGCCAACTCCAGGCCCAACTCCGGACCATCCAGAACATTCCGTTCTACTAACAGGACATTCACGCCGTTGCATTGTTGTCCAGCATAGTTGCTGGAGGCGGGCGTAAAAGTGACAGGCACAAAACGGACTCCTGAAATTTGTCTCTGATTCAGGTATTGCGCGAGTTCACGGGCGTTGATCCACGGCGCCCCAACCAATTCGAAAGGCATATCGGTACCACGGCCAACGGAGACGTTGGTTCCCTCTACCAACGCAACACCCGAATATAGGGCAGCCTCGGAGAGACTGCGGAGGTTGGGGGAAGGATTGATCCATTGCATCCCAGTAGAGTCGTACCAATCGCCGCGCATCCACCCTTCCATCGGAATCACCTGCAATCGAGCCTTGAGGTTGCGCTCGCCGTTGAAGAGTTTGGCGAGTTCTCCCATGGTCATTCCATGGCGAATCGGAACAGGTATGTAATTCACAAAACTCTCATGACCGGGGTCCGAGACTGGACCTTGTACAAATGACCCCGTAACAGGGTTGGGACGGTCCAGTACGATGATCTCAATACCTGCTGCCGCTGCCCCTTCCAGGAAATATCCCAGAGTAGTTTCGTAGGTGTAGAAACGCACACCCGCATCCTGAAGATCAACCACCACCGCGTCCAAAGTCCGCAGCACTTCTTGCGAGGGCCGGCGTGCTGCATCCGTCGCCCCATAGACGCTATACACCGGAACGCCCGTCGCGGAATCTTTACTCTGTGAGATGTCGGTTGTGTCGAGTGTGCCGGTCACGCCGTGCTCTGGGCTGAAAATCGCCTGCAGAGAAATCCCGGGCGCATGTGCCAGGACGTCGATAGTCCGGCGGCCCTGACCATCCACACCCGTTTGATTCGTCAGCAAGCCGATCTTCTTATTGTTGGACGTTCCCCGAATCTCGTTGAAATTGTGCGCTTCGAGTACATCGATACCGGCCTGCACAGCTCCATTGCGAACCGCAAGTCGCCTGGCGGCGGATTGTGCTTCGTTGTATCCGGTAAGGCTGTGCCAGCGGAGGCTTTCCTTCTGTGAAACGGTGAGTTGCAAGGCGGCCGTCGCGGCAGTAGCGATTTTGGTCCTCAATGTCACCGCGCTTCCGCCCCGAGGATGGACCGCATGTGTCAGCAGAATGATGCAGGTCCTGGTCGTGGGATCAATCCATAGCGAGGTTCCCGTGAAACCCGTGTGTCCAAACGATCCCAGGGGCAGCAGCTCCCCGCGGTTCGTCGATAAAGGTGAATCGATGTCCCAGCCAAAGCCGCGGAGAACCTGCGAGGTTGGCGGCTGCTGAGGCGTTGTCATCTTCTCGATCATCAGCTGCGAGAGGACCGGGCCGCCGCGCCGAAGAAAATCGGCAAACTTGGTCAGATCGTCCGCGGTGGAGAACAATCCAGCGTGGCCAGCCACTCCGCCCATGCGCCGGGCAGTGGGATCGTGTACGATGCCGCGCAACATGTGCTCGTGCTCGTCAAATTGTGTCGGGGCGATTTCCGGGAGCCACGCGTGCGGCGGCAGAAATCGAGTATGAGTCATTGAGAGCGGGGAAAAAATATTCCGCTGGCAGTACTCGTCCAGCGACAAACCGGAAACCCGTTCAACCAACGCGCCCAGGACAATAAAGTTCACATCGCTGTAAATAAATTTCGATCCCGGCGGCTCCTGAAGTCGTTCGGCAAATGCCATGCGCAAGGCCGTGTCTTTTCCCTCCCACGGCTGTGACAGATCGAGATCCGGGGGTAGTCCGGAATGGTGGGTGAGCAATTCGCGAACAGTGATGTCTTCCTTGCCGTTTTGAGCGAACTCGGGAATGTATTTTGCCACCGGGTCGTTGTCACGGATTTCGCCCTTCTGCACTAGCTGCATCACGGCCGTCGTAGTAGCAACGACTTTGGTCAGCGAAGCTATGTCAAAGATCGTATCCAAGGTCATCGGCTCGCGGCGCGGCTCGATCGATCTGCTTCCGAATGCTTTTCGATAAACGACTTCTCCGTCATGGGAGACGATCAGCACGGCGCCCGGAATCTGGCGATCGGCGATGGCCTCCTCGATAACTTTGTCCAGGACATTAAGCTTCGGTGGCGTTGAAGACTTTTTGCGGGCGACCTGCGCTGATGAGCCAGCGCCACTCGGGAGAAGAGAGAGAATCGCAATTCCCGCAATGGTTGCCAGCAGCCGCCGGTAATTACTCGAGCACGCTGTCATCCAGTTTCTTCTTGCCCCAGTCGGCAGCTGCCTGCACGAACGCTAAGACCAGGGGATGAGGTTTTCCCGTCTTGGACGAAAGCTGTGGCTGAAAAAGGGTCGCGACAAAGAAACGGTGAGTAGGAGACTCGATTGCGCGGATTTCGCCCTGCGCGCCGCGCGCCACTACCGGAAATCCGGCTTCAATCGCGGCCCACTCGTAGTCACGGTTCACTTCGAAGTTGCAGAAGAACTCTTCGGTGATCGTCTCTTGCTGGTAAAAGGAATGCAAATACGAACCCGGCCGCAGTCGGATTTTGGGGATTGGCCCAGATAACTTCGGCCCTTTGCCGCCATTCGGCACAGCACAAGCGACCGGTTGAATAATGATGTTTTTGGAGTTTGGATTGTTTTCAGCCGAATCCGCGTCTTTAAGTCCGAGGACGTTGCGGGCACATTCGATGAGGGTGTACTGAAATCCGCCGCACGTGCCGAGAAATGGCCAGTCACGCCGGCGAGCAAATTCAATCCCTTTGAGCATGCCATCAAAGCTCCGATAGGGACTCCCCGGGGCGGCCCAGATTCCGTCGAAACTCTCCAGCTTCTTCTCGGCGCACGACTCCAGCAGCGACGGGGTGGCAAGCCAGTGCGATTCGACGGACTGGTTCAGCTTCGCAGAGGCATGCTGCAGCGATTTTTCAATCGCGGGTAGCGTCGGGGACTTCGGATCGAAGTCCCCTAAGATCCCAATGCGAACAGAATCGGCCACGTGGGAATTCTAATTGACCCTTGGCATTTCTGGTGGTGACGAAGGTGTTTACCGTCAGGCACCCACACCGGCTTGGGCCGGAGCCCGATCGGAATTCTCAACTCTAAACATGGGCTGTGGCTTCAGATTCATCAAGAGGGCTACGAACGTATCGGGCACCGATTGGATGCGCGTGTTTAAGCTGTTCACAGCGTCGTTGTAGTACTCGCGCCGGTCGGCAATTTCGTTTTCCAGTTCCGTGATCCGCTTCTGCAACATAATAAAGTTCTGGTTGGCCTTAAGCCGGGGATAGTTCTCGGCGACGGCAAAAAGGCTGCGCAGAGCGGCTGTGGTCCTCAGATCAGCTTCGGCCTTCTGATTGATCGAGATGGCCTGCTGATACTGGCTGCGCGCTTGAGTGACCTTCTCCAGCGTATCCCGCTCGTAGTTGATGTATCCCCTGCACGCCTCGACGAGGTTAGGCAACTCGTCATGACGCTGTTTGAGAAGAACGTCGATGTTGGCCCAGGCCTTGGCGGTGTCATTCTTCAGGGTGATCAGTCCGTTGAAGATCAATATTACGTAGATCGTCAGGCCGACCACAGAGAAAAGAAAGGCCAGGGTGAGAACGTTGTCCATGGCTACTTTCGGAATGCTAGAGCCTGTAGCGGTACTGCACAAGAACATAAACGCCTGGATGGTTACGTTATGCACTCGGATCGACGTCATCCATTCCTTGACTTACGTTCGCACGCACCGAGATAATAAAAAGTTATTCATTCATCATAGAGCTCATAGGAGCGTTCTTGGCAGTCGCCAGCACCACCACTCCTTCGCTAATTCAACGTGGCGTAGCACCTCTTCGAGCCGGCCAGGGATATTCGTTTCTGCTTCGTCGTTTGCACTCGCTCACCGGAATCGTTCCCATAGGCCTGTTCCTGATCGAGCATTTCATCTCTAACGCTTTTGCTACCCGAGGGCCGGCTGCCTACGCGAAGCAGGTGGAACTACTAAGCGGATTCCCGTTTGTGGTCGCGCTTGAGCTGTTCGGCATCTGGCTACCCGTTCTCTTCCACTCTCTTTATGGCTTTTATATCTGGTATCGCGGTGACGGCAACGTCGTGGAGTATCCGTGGGCCGGCAACTGGATGTACACCGCGCAGCGCTGGACCGGGGCCATTGCGTTCTTCTACATGGTTTGGCACACATGGCATTTGCGTTTCACCGGGATCCATCTGCTTACGCATCCGGCCGCGGCGTTTGGAAAGGTCCAGGAAGAATTTCAAAACCCCTGGGCGGTGGCGTTCTATGCAGTCGGAATTCTGTGTGCCTCCTGGCACTTTTCCTACGGGCTTTGGCTGTTTGCGGCGAAGTGGGGGATTACCACTGGCGACCGTGCCCGGCGAAAATTCGGTTATGTGTGTGTGTTGATCGCGCTCTTATTTATTGGCGTCGGTGCAGCCAGCATGTACTCGTTTCTGAGTACTCCGCTGCAACCGCTGGACACGTCTGGTACGGCGATCGTGATGCGGTAGCGTAAAGAATGGCATTGAATCCTCGAATCATCGTAGTAGGTGGCGGGTTGGCCGGCCTCTCGGCAGTGATAAAGATTGCCGAAATGGGCGGGCAAGTGGATCTTTTTTCTATCGTTCCAGTTAAACGCTCACACTCGGTTTGCGCCCAGGGCGGGATCAATGCGGCCAAGAACCTGAAGGGAGAAGGCGACTCCACCTGGCAGCACTTCGACGACACCATCTACGGCGGCGACTTTCTCGCGAATCAGCCACCGGT
The DNA here is from genome assembly GCA_035623255.1 of Terriglobales bacterium. GTDB lineage: Bacteria > Acidobacteriota > Terriglobia > Terriglobales > Acidobacteriaceae > JAFAGX01. The sequence goes on from DASPTU010000041.1 coordinate 76,724, forward strand.
TAAGGCGATGTGCGATGCGGCACCAGGAATCATCGACCTGCTCGACCGGATGGGGGTACCGTTCAACCGCACACCAGAGGGGTTGCTGGATTTCCGCCGTTTTGGCGGAACCCTGTACAACCGCACGGCGTTCGCCGGCGCCACCACCGGACAACAGCTTCTCTATGCGCTCGATGAGCAGGTCCGCCGCTATGAGTCCGAAGGCAAAGTGAAGAAGTACGAGCACTGGGAGTTTCTTTCCGCAGTGCTCGATTCCAAACAAATCTGCCGCGGAATTTGCGCCATGGATTTGCGCTCGATGGAAGTCCGGACATTTCCTGCCGATGCCATCATCATCGCCACCGGGGGAATCGGAGCGATTTTTGGCAAGTCGACCAACTCTGTCGTTTGTACCGGATCGGCGCAGTCCGCGCTCTACCAGCAAGGATGCTATTACGCGAACGGCGAATTCATTCAGGTACATCCCACTTCGATTCCCGGCGAAGACAAGCTGCGTTTAATGTCGGAATCCGCGCGCGGCGAAGGCGGACGGGTATGGGTGCCCAAAAAACCGGGCGACACACGCGATCCCAAGTCGATTCCGGAGAACGAGCGCTGGTATTTCCTCGAAGAATGGTACCCGAAGTATGGAAATCTGGTGCCGCGCGACGTCGCGACCCGGGCCATCTTCAAAGTTGTTTACGAATACAACCTCGGCATTGACGGCAAGCCGATGGTTTATCTCGACCTGACCCACGTTGACCGCAAGATTCTGGACCGCAAGCTGGAAGGGATTCTCGAAATCTATGAAAAGTTCGTCGGAGATGATCCCCGCGAGACGCCGATGAAGATCTTCCCCGGCATGCACTACACCATGGGCGGCCTGTGGGTGGATTTCAAGCAGGCGACCAACATTCCTGGAATCTATTCCGCAGGGGAAAGCGAATATCAGTATCACGGGGCGAACCGGTTGGGGGCGAATTCGCTGGTGTCGTGCATTTTCGGTGGGTTCGTCGCTGGCCGGGCAGCTGTGGCCTATGCGTGTAACGCTGCGGCGGCGCCAAACAATGGACATTTCGAGGCCGAGCGGAAACGTCAGGAAGAAAAGAACGGCATGCTGACGAAGGCTGAGGGAACGGAGAATCCGTTCAAGCTATGGCGGGAACTTGGCGAGTTAATGACGAAGAATTGTACGGTCATCCGTTACAACAAGGCCCTGCAAGAAACCGATGCCAAGCTATGCGAAATGCTCGAGCGATTCCAGCGGATTAACATGAGCGACCGTTTGCAGTGGGCGAATACCAGTATTGTGTTTACGCGGCAGCTTTACAACATGCTGCAACTTGCCCGGGTGATCGCGCAGGGCGCGCAGATGCGTGACGAGTCGCGCGGCGCCCACTATAAGCCGGACTTCCCCGACCGCGACGACAAGAGTTGGCTGAAGACGACCAAGGCGTATTTCGCGCCCGATGCCGACGAACCGAAATTCGAGTTTGAGCCGGTGGACATTTCGTTGATTCCGCCCAGGCCGAGAAAATACTGACGGGTATTGGAGTGGATCGGGAAGGGCACGACTTCAGTCGTGCCGGTTTGGTGGTTGTTTACCAAAGAGGGCTTTAGCCCCTGAGGTCGGGTTCTCGAAGACGGAGCATGAAACCTCAGCGGCTTTAAGCCGCGTGCTCTTGCTAAGTTTAGATCGGCACGAGTGGAACTCGTGCCCTTCCCGATGATTTTGGTAGCAAGGGTTTCGTTTTTTGGGAAATGTGGCGACACATCAGGGCTTAAGCTAGAAGCCAATGTCTAATAACAAATCCGTCATCATCAAAATCCGCCGACAAGAGACACCCAAGGACAAAGCGCGCTGGGAAGAATTTGAGCTGGCCCACAAGCCAAACATGAACGTGATCTCCTGTCTCATGGAAATCGCGGCCAACCCTGTCACCCGTGAGGGCAAACCCACAACCCCCATTTTTTACGATTCGAACTGCCTGGAAGAAGTTTGCGGCTCCTGCGCCATGTTGATCAACGGCCGGGCACGAATGGCCTGCTCTGCCCTGATTGATAAGTTGGAAAAGCCCATCCGGCTGGAACCGCTTTCGAAATTCCCGATTGTGCGTGACTTGGCGGTCGATCGCCAGGTGATCTTCGAAAATCTCAAGGCCGTAAAGGCCTGGGTCCCTATCGATGGCACTTACGACCTCGGCCCGGGACCTCGAATGACCATGCAAGAGCAGGAGGCCGCATATCCGTTGTCTCGCTGCATCTCCTGCTGCTGTTGCATGGAAGTTTGCCCGCAATTTGACGAAAGCACAGGATTCGTAGGTGCGGCCGCCATTTCGCAAGTGCGGCTATTCAACACACATCCCACCGGCGCCGCTCTGAAACGCGAACGGCTCGCAGCCTTGATGGGTGATGGCGGCATCCATGAATGCGGATACGCACAAAACTGCGTCGAGGTTTGCCCCAAAGATATTCCGCTCACCCGCTCCATTTCCGAGGTCGGAGGCGCAGTGATGAAGCAAGCCATAACTGACCTATTTCGGAAATAGATTGGCAATTTTGGGCCTTGTTGATCACTCTTGCCCAGTGTTCGCGAATCGTGGCGCCTTACGAACCAGCGGTTTAGGCAGAATAGCTGAGCTTTTCTGAACGGCATCCGAGGTGCTGATTCCTTAGATGGTGTTTTGTGCGGCAAAGCTGGAGTAACTATGAGTAACAGGGTTGCTGTCTACTCTTTAGTAACCTCTGGCGAATTTCAGGGTGAAAGCTTGCATCATGCAGTAGAATAGCCGGACTCAACACCAAATAGGAGTTTATCCACTTCGTGGCAGTGAGAAGAAAACAAACTTTTCTGACGTTGCTGACGATCCTCAGCGTGTGTGGGCAGGTCTTCGGACTGCATCAATACGTGCCCACGCGCAACCGGCAGCCGCAGCAACATCAGGCCGTGCAACACCGCACGGTCAGGCGGCGCGCCCATCTTCGCCGTTTGCGCTGGAATCCCGTTTTTCGTCCTTCTCACGAATCCCTCTTGCTGCAGAATGCAGAGATAGACCGGATGGACCTACCGCGAATTCACGATGAGGCCGAACTGCAGCAATTGGTTGCCAGCGGCGATCTGGTTCCGATCGAGGAAAACGAAAGCTTGCGAATCGAGCACCGGCTCGATCCTTCGCGGCGTTACTGCCGTCCGTGGACGCGGGACTTTTTGCAGGATTTCAGTCAGGCCTATTACAAACAGTTCCATAGCCAGATTCAGTTGAATTCAGCGGTGCGCACGGTGCTGGTCCAGAAAAAGTTGCGCCGCCACAATCGCAATGCGGCCCCGGTAGATGGGGACACAGCCTCGTCCCACCTGGCCGGAATCACGGTTGATGTGCAGCGCCGCGGAATGACCCGCCAGCAGGTCAAGTGGGTGGAACAATATTTGATGCCGCTCAAGGAACAGGGTATGGTAGAGCCTGAAGAAGAACGTCACCAGTGGGTGTTTCATATTGCAGTGTCAGGCCGCTATGCTGATCTGCACCCACCCAAGACGGTGGCCACCGAACAGCAGGACCCAGTACCCGATCTTGGACTCGTAGACTTCCAGCCGCAACGCGTTTCCGACGCTTTCAACCGCAATCGTTAATTAGTCGGAATGTCCTCCTATACCCCACTCGCTGAAACGCGCCGCAACACGTCTTCGGGAGTATCATTGAAGCGTGCATAGCATGGTTCGCTTTCTGCTATTGGCTCTCGTCGCCGTTCTTGCAATTGCTTTTCGCCTGGCCATTGCAGGGCCGTTTGGTCCCTTTGCAGCAAAGTTAGGTTTCCTGCCCAAGAGCTGGCGGCGTTGGATGCTCGGCGAAACTGCGCAGAAACCAAACTGATTCTGTTTCGATCTTGGACGCTCCGGCTGCCTGCGTATACAATCCTCTGCTTACGCTATGCGCCTACTCAAATGCCTTGCTGTCAGTCTTTTTTGCCTCTTCCTGTGTAACGTTTCGACTGCTCAGAATGATATCCAGGTAAATCCCCGCGCTCGCGCCATTCACGATTCCGCGATCGTCATCGACACTCACGCCGACACACCGCAGCGCTTCGTGGATGAGAATTTCGATATCGGCAACACCGATCCAAACGATCACGGGCACCTAAGCCTTGACAAAGCTCGTGCCGGAAATCTGGGGGCCGAGTTCTTTTCGATTTGGGTTGATCCGGATACCAATCAAGGCCACTTCGCGAAGCGAACGCTCGACTTGATTGACTCGGTATACGAACAGGCAGCCCGTCATCCTGATCACATGATGATGGCATATTCCGTCGCCGATATTGAACGCGCTCGTAAGGAGAGAAAGTTGGCAGCCTTAATGGGCATCGAAGGCGGCCATTCAATCGAGAATGATGTCCGGCTCTTACGAGACTTTTATCGTCTTGGCGTTCGTTACATGACGCTTTCGTGGTCGAACACCAACGAATGGGCCGACTCCTCAGGTGACATCAGCGATCCCAAAGTCGAGCATCACAACGGACTTACCGATTTCGGCAAACAGGTTGTCCTTGAGATGAATCGCCTGGGCATGATGGTCGACATTTCTCATGTATCCGATAAAACCTTTTGGGACGCGATTTCGGTGACGAAAGCCCCGGTCATCGCCTCGCATTCCTCGTCTCGCGCGCTGAGCAGCGCACCGCGAAATATGACCGATGACATGCTGCGAGCCGTGGCAAAGAACGGCGGAGTCGTGGACGTGAATTTTTTCTCCGGTTTTGACGACCAGAAATATTGGGACACGGTACAGGCGCAGCGGGAAGAGCAAAAGGCGGCAATCCAGGCGCAGCTGGAAAAGATGAAGGCGGAGGGCAAAACGCCGACTTACCTTGATGCGGATCGGATCCAGCGAGAGTACATAGCGAAGATTCCCCGCCCGCCCTTCAAGGTTCTCATCGACCAAATAGATCACATCGCCAAAGTGGCGGGCGTTGATCATGTGGGCCTGGGATCAGATTTCGACGGGGTCAGCGGAGCCACGCCCGAAGGTATGAACTCCGCCGCTGATCTGCCAAAGATCACGCAAGGATTGCTGGACCGCGGATACAGTGCGGAGGACATTCACAAGATTCTCGGCGGGAACGTTCTGCGGGTATTCGCTGAAGTGGAACGTGTGAGCCGCGAAATGAAGGCAGAACAGGCTCACCCCGCCACGGGCAAGTAAATTGCCTCTGGCGTACAATTCAATGCTTAACCATTCAAAAGCAGATTCCTCGATTTCGCCCAATCCTTCGGAGGCGAACGATTGGACTCCGCTCGGAATGACAAATTAAAGGAGGTACTCATGCGCAAACTCATTATTGTTTTCTTTCTTACGGCCGCTCTGCTGCCAATTGCATCCTTCGCGGCTGGGTCACAGCCGGTAGCAGTGATTGATACCACCGCCGGCAAGATGACGTGCACGCTATTTTCCGACAAGGCTCCCATCGGCGTCGCCAATTTCATCGGTCTGTCAGAGGGAACCAAAGACTGGACCAGCCCGGTCACCCATCAGAAAAAGCATGGCGTGCCGTTGTACGACGGGACGATTTTTCATCGGGTGATCCCCAATTTCATGATCCAGGGCGGCGACCCTCTTGGTACGGGGACCGGCGATCCGGGATATCAGTTCAAGAACGAAACCTCTTCTGATCTGAAATTCGATCGGCCGGGGCGCCTGGCTTATGCCAATGCGGGTCCTGACACCAATGGTTCTCAATTTTTCATCACGGAAGTGCCCTATCCCAGCTTGAATGGCGGCTACACGATCTTCGGACAATGCGATGACGCAAGTGTGGCCATCGTGAAGCAGATTGCGCGGATGGGACGGGACTCCAACGATCGCCCGTTTCGTCCGGTAAAGATCAACCACATCACGATCGAACACGGGGGCTCAGCGACCAAAACGTCGGCCGCGAATGCCACATCGAAGTAATCTGATTCCAGGGAAATTATCATCCCGAGCGAAGACGATCATCTGCAAGGCGAATGAACGTCGTGGTCGAGGGATCGGCAGTTTGAGAACCTGATTTCCGAAAGGACTCCTATGCCCCGCCAGCCTGGTACTTACGCGGTTTTCGACACTACTGAAGGAACGATTGCTTGCCGCTTATTCGAAAAAGAGGCTCCCAAGACGGTTGCCAATTTCGTTGAATTGGCAGAAGGCAAGCGCGAGTGGTCGCATCCGGTCAGCCGCAAAAGGAGCAAAGACCGTCTCTACGATGGCACCATTTTCCATCGCGTGATTCCCAACTTCATGATTCAGGGCGGCGATCCGGCGGGCACCGGCTTTGGCGGGCCGGGCTATCAGTTCGAAGACGAAACCAGGGGATCTCCTCACAAGTTCGACAAGGCGGGAAAGCTGGCGATGGCCAACTCGGGCCCCAACACGAACGGATCGCAATTTTTCATTACCGTCGCGCCGACCACATGGCTCACAGGCAAGCATACGATTTTTGGCGAGGTAGTCGAAGGACAGGACGTGGTAGACAAGATCGCGAACGTCCCACGCAACCGTCAGGACAAGCCGAATAGCGACGTGGTGGTGAAATCGGTGGCGATTGAAAAGGTATAGTTTCCGTCAATCAGTTCGCCATTACCGAAATTTCGGGTGCGTGGATAAGGGTACGATCGGCGGTTACCAGAACCAGATCGAAAACAGCAGCAGATGCGACAAGGAACAGATCGGCGGGATCGGCATGTGGCAAGCTGATTTTGGGGAGCATTCGGGCGACGTCAAGAGTGAATGGTGCTTCGTTGACCGGGACCTTACTGAGTGCGTAGTCAACCCAAGTGATGAAATCGTCAAATATCTTGATTCGTCCTTTGCGATAGAGCAAGAGCGTTTCCCAGATACTGACTGGCGATAGCCAAAGTTGATTTTCCGGGTTATCTAGTTCCCTGGCGACGCGGCGGGACAACCGGTGCGGTTCGCTGATGCTCCACAGCCAGATATGAGTATCCAGGAGCAATTTCATTTTTGCCATGCTTCCCAGTCGTCGAGGCTGCCAATGGGCCCCACGATATCCCCTACAACCTTCATGGTTCCGGCCATGCAGCCGAGCCAACTCTTGGGCCTTTCTTCAGGCGCCGGAGGAATGACCTCGGCCACTGGGCGACCGAAGCGGGTTACCCGGATCGGCTTGCGCGTCTTGCGCACTTCCTCGAGAATACCGAGACACTTGGCCTTAAATTCGGAGATGGCGATTTCCTTCATTTCCCTTTTATACCATAGTCAATGACCATGGTCAAACATTATAAGCGGCACGCCTTACATAAGATCGCCCGGGGGAGGCTCCCTCCTGTACTGTCGGATCTGAATCTGGGTTTGCGAAATACTACCTGGCGCCCGGGCCTGTGGCTAGACGCCGATTACGCCCACCAGTTCTTTTACTGCGCCAGCGCTGCGGTTGAGCTGCTCCTGCTCGTACGCGGTAAGCTTGATCTCGATAATCTGCTCGATACCCTTTGCCCCTAACTTTACCGGCACGCCGACGAATAGCCCATTGATGCCGTACTCCCCTTCCAGATAAGCAGCACAGGGCAGAATCTTCTTCTTGTCTTTCAGAATCGCCTCGACCATTTCGGTAACGGCGGCGGATGGTGCGTAATAGGCGCTGCCGGTTTTCAGGTATTTCACAATCTCTGCGCCGCCATCGCGTGTGCGCTGAACCAGGCGTTCGATGGTCTGCGGGTCGATCAACTCGGTGATGGGGATGCCGGCAACCGTCGAGTATCTAGGCAGCGGAACCATCGAGTCGCCGTGGCCGCCGAGGACGAATGCGGTAACGTTCTCCACGCTAACCTTCAAGTGGTCGGCAATGAATGCGCGGAAGCGGGCCGAGTCCAGCACACCGGCCATTCCGATGACCCGCTCGCGGGCAAAGCCACTCATTTTGTATGCAGCTTGCGCCATCGCATCCAGCGGATTTGAAACAATGATGAGAATGCAGTCCGGGGAGAACTGCACGGCCTTGCTGACCACATCTTTCATGATGTTGAGGTTCGTATTCAGCAGGTCGTCGCGGCTCATGCCCGGCTTGCGCGGAATACCCGCGGTTATGACGACGATATCGGACTTGGCAGTGTCCGCGTAGTCCTGAGTTCCGATGATGTGGCAATCGCGTTTCTCAATCGGCATGGCCTCCAGCAGATCGAGGCCTTTGCCCTGCGGAATGCCTTCAACGATGTCGATCAGTACGACATCGGCCAGTTCTTTGGAGGCGATCCAGTGGGCGGCGGTGGCACCCACATTTCCCGAACCCACAACCGTCACTTTCTTACGCATGATCTCCTTCCCAACAACATCTGTGTGTTCTCATTGCCATCAGTGGTTCAATTTTCTTCAACGCGCCGCGCTCAGCACCGCGGCATCCATGTTCTCGATGATGTAATTGGCGAACTCACTCGTTCTGACTTTGGTCGCGCCTTCCATCAACCGCTCGAAATCATAAGTGACTTTCTTCTGCTCGATGGTGCTTTCCACTCCATGCTCAATCAGGTCCGCCGCCTCGGTCCAGCCGAGAAAACGGAACATCATCACTCCGGAAAGAATCACTGAACCGGGATTAATCACGTCCTTGTCGGCGTACTTGGGCGCAGTACCGTGTGTGGCCTCGAAGATCGCGTACCCATCACCAATGTTGGCGCCCGGCGCAATGCCGAGGCCGCCCACCTGGGCCGCGCATGCATCGGAAATGTAGTCCCCATTCAAATTCGGCGTGGCCAGCACCGAGTACTCATCCGCCCGGGTCACCACCTGCTGGAAAATCGAGTCTGCGATGCGATCGTTGATCATCAGCTTCTTTTTCCAGGCCCCTGTGCCATGCGTGGCGTAAATTGCAGCCAGCACGTCACGGACTTCCTGGTAAACGGAATTTTGAAAATCATCCGAGGCAAACTCCAGTCCGGGTTCCACCAGATGCGCATTTTCTTCAATGGTGATGTTTGGGTTACGGTCTTTATTGTCCAGAATCCAGCTCTCCCGCTCAGTGACGAGCTGGTTGCGAAACTCTTCGGTAGCCAGTTCGTAACCCCACTTGCGAAATGCGCCTTCAGTGAATTTCTGAATGTTTCCCTTGTGTACCAGCGTCACCTTGTTGCGGCCGCTTTCGAGCGCGAATTGAATGGCCATCCGAACCAACCGCTTCGTACCTGTAATAGAAATCGGCTTGATTCCTATGCCCGAATCCGTGCGAACCGACTTCTTGCCTCCCTTCAACATTTCGCGGTTAATGAAGTCAATCATCTTAGCGGCTTCGGGAGTTCCTTCCTCCCACTCGATGCCCGCGTAAACGTCTTCCGTGTTCTCGCGGTAAATCACCACGTCCATGCGCTCAGGATTCTTTACGGGTGAGGGAGTGCCTTTGTAATACTTCACGGGACGCACACAAGCGTAGAGATCCAGAATCTGCCGCAGGGCCACATTCAAAGAACGTATGCCGCCGCCCACTGGCGTGGTCAGCGGACCCTTGATCGCGACCCGCAAATCGCGGACGGCGCTTACCGTATCTTCCGGAAGCCAGTTCTTAAACTTGGAAAATGCCTTCTCGCCTGCGAACACCTCATACCAGGCAACATGCCGTTTGCCTTTGTAGGCCTTGTGCACCGCCGCATCAAACACGCGCACGGACGCTTTCCATATGTCGCGACCGGTGCCATCACCCTCGATGAAAGGAATGATGGGATTGTCAGGCACCGAATAGCGCCCATGGTTGTAGCTGATCCGAGCGCCGGTGCTGGGCACCGCTAGTCCGTTATAAGACGCTGCCATTACTGGTTGCCTCGTGCGAGGAATCAAACCCACAATTATAAAGGTTTAGGTGGCGAGCGAGGCTACAAGACAGTGACATCCCTCAACGGGAGCGGCTGGTTATAAGAGTCATGATTGCGTTGGTGAACCGGTTGCACCCGCGTTCACCGTCAGAAAGATCGACTCCCCAGAATTTCTTCTGCGGCTGCAGACATTCGACGCCGGCGCGCAATTCGTTGGGGGCAAGCTGTCGAATCCATACGATCCGGAAGCTTGCCTTTTGACGGCCGCGCTGCAATGCGATAACTACACCAGGTTCCAACTGCGCGCGTAAGCCTCCAAGTTGCGCTCCGTTGTCTGTGATATCGACAGTGTGAACCAGTTGAGTGGCCTCGTCGACGGAAACTCTGACACCCAGAACCATCTTGCTGCGACGTGTGTTCCGCTTTTCCAGCACGGAAAGTATTATCGTGCGCCAGCAAGCGACGGAAAAGTTACTAAGGTCAGACAAGACGCTGCAAGCAGTACTCTACAATGCATAAATGCGTTGTTTCCTTTGCCGTGCAGTACTGGCTTCCTTCGTCCTTTTGTATTCATTTCAGCACTGCCGGGCGCAGGAATCGGAAAAAGCTCTCACGCAACCAGACAACGCGAATGGCAGTGGTGTCGACGTGCAGATTCGGCCCGCAGCTCCGGTGCATAAATTCTGGGACCGGGAGAATATTTTGCTTTTTTCCAGCGTGGCCTTCACCCGCGGTATGGACTATGCATCCACCCGCAACTTTCAGGCGCGGGGCCGCAAAGAAATCCTGCTTCCTCAGGACGTGGTAAACAATTCAGCCGCTTTCGCCAGCCTCGAGGCGGCCGGCACGATGACCTCGGTGGGAATCTCCTACATCTTCCATCGCACCGGACATCATACGTCGGAACGATGGATGTCCATCGGCCACATCAGCGTAACGGCCTTTGGCGACATTCGGAATTACTGCCTAAAATCGAAGCATCAGTGAGCGTTTCGCGCTTCTGTGAGAAGCTGTCTTGAGGCAACGGTTATACTGTCTCAGGATCGAGGACAGGACCCGCACGGGGAATAGGAGAGCTCGCATGGGCCGCAATCGCGCGCTACGTCCCATCATCTTAACCATTTCGTTAACACTATTATCAGCCCTGGCTGCGGCTGAGCGAGCGACCGACAGGGTACAGATAGGTCGACCCATCGTGGTGCAGGCTGGCGAGAAGGCGGGTGATGTGGTGTGCGTCGCCTGCTCTATTCGTGTGCGCGGGCAAGCTGCGGGAGACGTGGTAGCAGTTGCGGGGAGCATCGCACTCGAAAGCGGCGCCCAGGTCGGAGGCGACAGTGTCGCGGTCGGAGGCAGTATTCGCCTCGAAGGCGACGCGAGAGTTGCCGGAGATGCAGTTGCTGTTGCCGGATGGGTCCACCGTGACCCTGAGGCTGTAATTCGGGGGGATGTTACTTCGGTAGGAGGGCCAGGTTGGATGCTGCCGCTTCTACTCGCTCCTTTTCTGTTGATAGGAGCAATTGTCGCCCTAATCATCTGGCTCGTGCAGCGAAAACGGCAACCGGTGCCCGGGATGGCCTATCCTGCTGGGACGCCAATGACGCGTTCGTAGATTTCCCGTATATCGCAGCAGCTACGATCCAGTTCTGCTTCCAACCCCTGGTTCAACTTTTCCTGGGCATCCTGCAGTGCGGCTTCCAGAAGAACGTCTGCCAGAAGCGAAGTCTGGCTTGGAACGGCTCAGCTTAGCACGGACTGCCGACGCGCTCGTCGAACTCGAGAGCGTCTAGCGCCCGTCTCCCCACCGGCGGTGGCCAAAATACTTGCGCACACCGATCGCGTTGTACCTTCCCCAAGGACCGTTGTTCCCCAAATCTGCCGTGCCCAAATACTTATCTCGCGCTCCGAGACGATCGAAGAGGAAGTGCTGGGTGACGCGAAACTCAAATCCCTTGGCCAGATAAACGCCGAGTCCCCATGAGTGTTCAATGCCGATGGCATCGAACGACCACGTATAGAGAGTTTTTGGAAGATTCCTGCCGAAGAGGAAAGATGGTTGACCGAAAAGCATGAAGCGCCGGAGCTGTCCCTGACCGAATGGACGGACTTCCAGGTAGCCCGAAATCATGTAGCGTGCAAACGCGCTGCAGGGGGCATTCACGCCGCCGTAGCTCCCTGCGTTGGATGCACACAAGTTGGGATCGATCTCATTGTGAGGGGGAGCGAGGTCAAATTGCGCATAGCCCCACAATGTGTCGTGCGGTAAGAAGAATCGGTCGCTGGAGCCGGTGATGGATTCGTCCTGCGCCTGTACCACTGCACATAAAACCAGGGATAGGCAAAGCCAAAGCAGTGATTGCTTCATGCACTCTCCAATCTTTTGTAGATTTGCCGGCCTAGTGTAAAGGACACAAATTGTAGCGCAGACTTCGCTACCGCTCTGTAGCACTTTCGAAGCCCACGTCGGAGCTACGAAAAATCATATCTCCGCGGAGTTTTCCTCCAATTACTTGAATTTCCCATCCGTAAATCCAAAGAATTCAATAATTCGGTTTGGTCAGCCTATTGCACGGGTACTGTGGACCCAGGGAGCCCTTCATGCCGCAGGAGATCTCCGTTTCCTATCAGGCCGTCAAGAGCAAAGTCTATAAGCTGATTGATGCTGCCGTAGAAGGGGAGAAGACGGAGCAGCAGATTCGTGAGTCGCTGGCGCGGTGGTGGAAGATGGTTCACCCCGCCGACCGTGCCGTAGCGCAAAAGTATCTACTTCGCGTGCTAGAGCAATCCCACGCGAGTCTGAATGCCATGACGCATGCATTCTTTGACTCTAATGAATCTCAAAGCACCACCGTCGGCCACGAACGCTTGACTAAGTCCGAGCAAGAGACAAATTCCAGAAGCGCAGCTGCATTTTGAGACTTTCTGGCCCCGGACGCCAATGTGTCTCTCCGAATCAGGGCCGCTGAATCCCTAATCCCACCCAGCTGAAATCACCTTTTACGAAGCAACTGGGGCACGCGTAGCCACTGTTTCTCCCGTTTCGAGGAATGCCTGTACCCACCCGAGTACTCTGATCCAGCCCTGAGTATGCCCTTGAGCAAGTTCCAGATTTCCAGCGAAGCCGCTGTGCCGGAGCCTGACCATGGTGCCTGTACCCATCTTCTGCGGCCCCCGAGCATGTAAGCCATGCACGGAACGAGGCTCCAATTCCCAGCGCACCACAGTCCGCAAAGGATGCCCCCAGCTTGGAAGCCAGGTGTAAACCAGCAGTCGAGGCGGATCAATCTCGAGGTACTCGCCTTCAACCCGATACGGTTTGCCGTCGGCGCTTACTCCAGCACCCCACCATTTGCCGCCCGGACGAAGATCACTGTGAGATTCGGTCGTAACATATAGCCCCTTCTGCCCCCACCATTCCCGACGCTGATCTGGATCGGTGATCGCCTGGAAAACACGTTCCGGCGGGGCGGCAATGAAGACTTCCGCATGGATCACGTCTTGATCCGGGGTGATGGTGGCAGTTGCCATGATTCCTCTCCTCAAAAGTGAATAACGACACTATGCCGTCGGTTGGGTTTGCCGAGGGGCCGGATTACGGTCTTTTCAACACTTATTTCTCCACAAACTTCTTCAGGGTCTCGATCACACCACGCCAACCGCTTGCATAATCCTTGCGCGCCGCCGGGAGATTGCTGAGACCGCTGTGGGTCACTTTGACTTTCGTCCTTCCGCCAGAAGGGACAAGTTCCCAGCGAACGACCGTACGTTGCTGCTGTTGATCATGCCAGTTGGCGATCCAGGTGTAAGCCAGCACCCGGGGAGGCTCGAACTCGAGCACTTCGCCCTCACAGTGGAATTTGCTCACGCCGTTGATATCCATCTTGGTTTGTTTCGTGTCGTATCGCCAACTACCGCCACGACGGGGTTCGAAATCGAACGACTCGATCTGGCACTCATCGGACGTCCACCATTGCATGACCTGCTTAGGATCGATGAGGGCTCGAAAAACTCGTTCCGCGGGCGCGGCGATCTCGATTTCGCTAACCACCGCGTCCTGATCAGGAGTGATAATTGCGGCTGCCATTCCAAGTCTCCTTAGCGTCTAATCCGGCTGACCGACTGCAGACAAAAACCACGATTTGCCAAGCAGCAATCACTTCTGCCGTTGCAGACTGAATACTTCATGCATCTTCTGCCCGTCCGGCGCAGCAAATTCCCACTCCTCGGTGTGGTGATCGGCGTCCGTCAAAGTAAACACAACATGTTCCATGTGGCCGTGCTGGGTGCTGAGCAGGTTGGTGGCGTCGAGGAAATTAAACGTGATCGTCTTGCCATCCGGCGAGACGGTGCCCACCATTCGCGGCTGATTTCCGCTTGCACAGTAGTGAGTCATCATCAAGCGATTACCGTCCATGTGAAACATCGTGATCATGTCCTCATGGCCGGTGATTTCGCTCATGATCGCGGAGCCGTCGGAGACTACGCGATTTGAGATCTGAACCGGCCTGCCATCCGAGGTCTTCCCTGCCCATGAGCCTTGCAGGGCCTTGAGCCTCTCGAATGCGGCGCTGGCATCGGATTCGGCAAAGACAGTAGTTGTGAGCAGTGCAACCAAGATGGATAGCGCGACGTTACGTAGTTTCATGGTCAAATTCTCCTCAGAATTAATGTGACTTCTTCTTGGCCCCGGATACTTCTGTAGCGTACTCGGCTTCCACAAATGCCTTTAAGTTCGTCAGGCTGGTACGCCAGAAACTTCGATACTGCTCCAGCCACGAGTCTACCGCCTTCAACGGTTCCGGATTCAGCTGATAGACACGCAATCGTCCCTCACGCCTTTGTTCGACCAGATGAGCCTGCCGCAACAACCGCAAATGCTTCGAGATTGCAGGTCGTGAAACCGGAAACGCCTGGGCGATGCGTCCGGCCGGCTGGCTACCCTGACGCAGCAGATCCAGTACAGCGCGACGGGTGGGATCGGCCAATGCGCTAAAGGTAGCACCCGGTGAATATGTAACCGAACGGTGACGCATAATACGTAACTCTACGGTTACGCATATCCGTTGTCAAGAAAAAAATGAAAGGCCCATTTGTGGCCGCTGAACCCGCCATCATTGCGTGATTCAGTCTTGGCATACAATGATCGTCTCGCCAGGCAAACCCACATGAAGACGAGCCCGAAGACTGCCCTTGCGCGATCGACCAGCGCTGAGAAACAGCTGCAGAGCTTCATCGATAAGTTCGAGCCGGAACATCAGGCCGCGATTCGTGGCGCCCGTAAAATCTTACAAAAGCGGCTGCCTACAGCCAACGAACTGGTTTGGGACAACTACAACTTCTTCGTAATCGGCTACTCGGCAACGGAAAGACCCTCGGACAGCGTGCTGCAGATCGCTGCAGCGGCGAACGGCGTGGGCCTGGCCTTTTATCATGGCGCGAGCCTTCCTGATCCGCACAAAATCCTGCTCGGCTCCGGAACTCAAAACCGTTTTATCCGGCTTGAATCGGAGAAAACGTTGAGCCGTCCGGAAGTGCAGGAGCTGATCGCGGCCGCCATCGCTCAAGCCAAAACACCCTTTGCCCCCAGGGGCGGAGGCACTGTGATCATTCGGTCGATTTCCGGCAAGCAAAAGCCAAGACGGAAAGCAGCTCGGTAGGCACTAGTGTTTGGAAACCGACGTTTCCTTCGATCCGTTACGGACGAGCTGAAGGAATGCCTGATGCACACGCGTATCGTCCGATAGTTCCGGATGAAATGTGGCAGCCATGACCTTTCCCTGCCGGACGGCGACGGGATCGTTCCCTTCCGTAGCTAGAACCTCCACCGCCGGGCCAACGTCTTCGATTTTCGGGGCGCGTATGAAAACCATCTCGGCGGGCTCGCCCCGGAACTTTCCTTCGCGGATCGAGCTATCGAGCTGGCGGCCGTAGGCATTGCGGCGAATGCGGATGTCGAGCACGCCTAGTCCTTTTTGTTTGGGGTTTTCGACATCCCTGGCCAGGAGAATAGCGCCGGCGCAAGTGCCGAAGGTCGGCTTCACGCGGACGAACTGTTTGAGTTTCTCGAATCCCGCTTCGCCAAGCAATTTCAGAAATGTACTGGACTCGCCTCCGGGGATAACCAGGCCATCGATTTGGTCGAGCTGCTCGGGTTTTTTCACGAGCACAACTTTAGCACCCAGCTCTTCGAGCCGTTTGCGATGCGCGTCGAAATCGCCCTGCAGGGCAAGAACACCGATGGTCATAAGCACTCAGCAGTCAGCATTTAGCCGGGAGTGGTTCGCGGAGGTTCCCAACCCTCCCACCCTAACTCGCAAAGCGTGTAGGATGGGGCGCCAAGGAGAGGTAACGACAGAGATTTTTCAAGATCGCTGCCGAGAGCGCTGCTCAGCGTCGTCAGCTGAGAACGGACTGCGGCGACATCGGTGTGCCTCACCACCCCCTGGTTTGCAGCATGTGGGCCTCGTCCAATGCACCAACTGCCAGGCCTTTCATGGCGCCGGTAAGGTCCTCGCTAACTTCAAGTAATACTTTAGGATCCTGATAGTGCGTCGCGGCCTGCACGATCGCGCGTGCACGCTTCGCGGCTTGCTCGGGCGGAGCGAAGCAGCAGGAGTCGTCGAAAGAGTGCTTCCCTTCTTCGCAACTCACGCACGTGGTTCGTTTGCCCATGAAAATTCCCGAGCCGACGAATACAGCTTCGGCGCCGAGTTGCATAACCAGAGACGCGTCGGCAGGCGTTGCGATTCCGCCGGCTGAAAAATTCGGCACCGGCAGCTTCCCTTCTTCCGCGACCATCTTGACTAATTCATACGGCGCCTGCAATTCTTTGGCCTTTGCATACAGCTCCTGTTCACTGAGCACCGTCAGAATCTTCATGTCTTGCACGATCTGGCGAATGTGCTTGACCGCGTGAACGACGTCCCCAGTGCCCGCTTCGCCTTTCGTCCGGATCATGGCTGCGCCCTCAGCAATGCGGCGCAAAGCTTCGCCCAGGTTCCGTGCGCCGCAGACAAACGGCACGGTGAAGGCGTGCTTGTCGACGTGATGAGCTTCGTCAGCAGGCGTCAGCACT